>NZ_CP016540.2:970000-1570000 GCF_001186155.3 Planococcus versutus
GTAGACGATGGACAACAGGTTGATATTCCTGTACCACCTCCCCGCCGTTTGAGCAATGGGGGGACGCAGAAGGATAAGGAGAGCGTGCCGTTGGTTGTGCACGTCCAAGCAGTGAGGCGTGGAATGAGGCAAATCCCATTCCTGATACGTTGAGCTGTGATGGCAAGAGGTTTACCTCAGAGTCCCTGATTTCACACTGCCAAGAAAAGCCTCTAGCGAGGCGGGAGGTGCCCGTACCGCAAACCGACACAGGTAGGCGAGAAGAGAATTCTAAGGTGAGCGAGTGAACTCTCGTTAAGGAACTCGGCAAAATGACCCCGTAACTTCGGGAGAAGGGGTGCTCTGGTAGGGTGAATAGCCCGAGAGAGCCGCAGTGAATAGGCCCAGGCGACTGTTTAGCAAAAACACAGGTCTCTGCAAAACCGTAAGGTGACGTATAGGGGCTGACGCCTGCCCGGTGCTGGAAGGTTAAGAGGAGTGCTTAGCGCAAGCGAAGGTGCGAATTGAAGCCCCAGTAAACGGCGGCCGTAACTATAACGGTCCTAAGGTAGCGAAATTCCTTGTCGGGTAAGTTCCGACCCGCACGAAAGGCGTAACGATCTGGGCACTGTCTCAACGAGAGACTCGGTGAAATTATAGTACCTGTGAAGATGCAGGTTACCCGCGACAGGACGGAAAGACCCCGTGGAGCTTTACTGTAGCCTGATATTGAATTTTGGTGCAACTTGTACAGAATAGGTAGGAGCCTTAGATTCCGGAGCGCCAGCTTCGGCGGAGGCGTCAGTGGGATACTACCCTGGTTGTATTGAAATTCTAACCCACAAGCCTGATCGGCTTGGGAGACAGTGTCAGGCGGGCAGTTTGACTGGGGCGGTCGCCTCCTAAAGAGTAACGGAGGCGCCCAAAGGTTCCCTCAGAATGGTTGGAAATCATTCGCAGAGTGTAAAGGCAGAAGGGAGCTTGACTGCGAGACGTACAGGTCGAGCAGGGTCGAAAGACGGGCTTAGTGATCCGGTGGTTCCGCATGGAAGGGCCATCGCTCAACGGATAAAAGCTACCCCGGGGATAACAGGCTTATCTCCCCCAAGAGTCCACATCGACGGGGAGGTTTGGCACCTCGATGTCGGCTCATCGCATCCTGGGGCTGTAGTCGGTCCCAAGGGTTGGGCTGTTCGCCCATTAAAGCGGTACGCGAGCTGGGTTCAGAACGTCGTGAGACAGTTCGGTCCCTATCCGTCGCGGGCGCAGGAAATTTGAGAGGAGCTGTCCTTAGTACGAGAGGACCGGGATGGACACACCGCTGGTGTACCAGTTGTTCTGCCAAGGGCATCGCTGGGTAGCTATGTGTGGCCGGGATAAGTGCTGAAAGCATCTAAGCACGAAGCCCCCCTCAAGATGAGATTTCCCATTGCGCAAGCAAGTAAGATCCCTCAAAGACGATGAGGTAGATAGGTTCGAGGTGGAAGCGTGGCGACACGTGCAGCTGACGAATACTAATCGATCGAGGACTTAACCAACAAACTGTACGCGAATCATGCACGATTTGTTTCACCTGTCGTTTATCCAGTTTTGAAAGAATAAGTGCAAGTTTTTGAAAAAAAGCTTGAAAATACCGGGAGTACTGGTATAATAAATCTTGTCTTTCAAAATAAAATCAGTCTGGTAATGATGGCAAAGAGGCCACACCCGTTCCCATCTCGAACACGGCAGTTAAGCTCTTTTGCGCCGATGGTAGTTGGGGGTTTCCCCCTGTGAGAGTAGGACGTTGCCAGTCTGAAAAAATATTCCGAAGTAGCTCAGTGGTAGAGCACCGCACTGTTAATGCGATGGTCGTAGGTTCGAGTCCTACCTTCGGAGCCAATATGGAGAGCTGTCCGAGTGGCCGAAGGAGCATGATTGGAAATCATGTAGGCGGGCAACCGTCTCAAGGGTTCGAATCCCTTGCTCTCCGCCAGAAGTTCTGTTTAAAAAAGCACGGCCCCTTGGTCAAGCGGTTAAGACACCGCCCTTTCACGGCGGTAACACGGGTTCGAATCCCGTAGGGGTCACCAATTTCATGGAGGATTAGCTCAGCTGGGAGAGCATCTGCCTTACAAGCAGAGGGTCGGCGGTTCGATCCCGTCATCCTCCACCATTTTCTTAGAAATCACATAAGTGTTTTTTGAAAAGTAGTATTATCGCGGGGTGGAGCAGTTCGGTAGCTCGTTGGGCTCATAACCCAAAGGTCGCAGGTTCAAATCCTGCCCCCGCAACCAATTGGTCCCGTGGTGTAGCGGTTAACATGCCTGCCTGTCACGCAGGAGATCGCCGGTTCGATCCCGGTCGGGACCGCCATTTTTAATAAATAAAGTGGGTCAGTAGCTCAGTCGGTAGAGCATTAGATTGAAGCTCTAAGTGTCGGCGGTTCGATTCCGTCCTGACCCACCATTTTTTTAATTTCTCCATGCCGGAGTAGCTCAACTGGTAGAGCAACTGACTTGTAATCAGTAGGTTGAGGGTTCAAGTCCTTTCTCCGGCACCATTCTTAGGTGGGGTAGCGAAGTGGCTAAACGCGGCGGACTGTAAATCCGCTCCTTCGGGTTCGGCAGTTCGAATCTGCCCCCACCACCAGTTTTAGGGGCATAGTTTAACGGTAGAACAGAGGTCTCCAACACCTCCGATGTGGGTTCGATTCCTACTGCCCCTGCCAATTTTAAAATTTTATGATGGCGGTCGTGGCGAAGTGGTTAACGCACCGGATTGTGATTCCGGCACTCGGGGTTCAATTCCCCTCGTCCGCCCCAAGTTTTCATTTCATTAAGTGAACTTATAAAATAGTAAAGTGGCGGTCGTGGCGAAGTGGTTAACGCACCGGATTGTGATTCCGGCACTCGGGGGTTCAATTCCCCTCGTCCGCCCCATCTTTTATTAGTGGGGTATAGCCAAGCGGTAAGGCAACGGGTTTTGATCCCGTCATGCCCTGGTTCGAATCCAGGTACCCCAGCTTTATTGCGGAAGTAGTTCAGTGGTAGAACGCCACCTTGCCAAGGTGGAGGTCGCGAGTTCGAACCTCGTCTTCCGCTCCACTATTTTGGCGGCATAGCCAAGCGGTAAGGCATGGGTCTGCAACACCCTTATCACCGGTTCGAGTCCGGTTGCCGCCTCCATAATAATTTGCCGGCGTGGCGGAATTGGCAGACGCGCGGGACTCAAAATCCCGTTCCTTCACGGGAGTGTCGGTTCGACCCCGACCGCCGGTATCATAAAGGACCTGCCTGTCCTTTCAAACCCCTTATCTATGAGTACTCATAGATAAGGGGTTTTTGTTTTGCTTATTAGGATGTAATAAACCCGAATGGAATATTCAGTTTTATTAAGGCTTTGTAAATTCAGTATAAAGCTAGTATTATTATTGTGTAAAATAAGCTATTATAATTTAGCCAAGAAATTATTTTACGAAAATAGGAGGCAAAGAAAATGGCGTTCAAAAAGAAGGATAAGTTCGCTTTACAGTTGAGTGATATTGCGTTGAATTTAAAAGAGAGCGCTACTTATTTTGCGGATTTTAAATTGGAAAATACAAATGATTTAATCGTTTTCTCCAATACCATGAAGGATTTCGAAACAAAAGGTGATTCTTACGTGCATTCGATTATTCAAGATTTGAATAACGCTTTTATTACACCAATTGAACGTGAAGATATCTTAGCTCTGGCCATGAGCATGGACGACGTTTTAGATGGATTAGAAAATACAGCTGCATTATTTGAAATGTATTCAATTGTAACAGCAGATGAATACATGCTTGAATTTGTAGAAGCTATTCAATTAAGTACTTTAGAAATTGAAGTTGGCGTAGAACTTATGGTTTCTAAAAAGCTGCCTCAAATGAGAGAACATGCCATTAAAATAAAAGAGTACGAATCTCAATGTGATGCAATCTTGCGCCGATCAATTAAAAATTTGTTTCACACAGAAAAAGATCCGATTCGAATTATTCAATATAAAGATATTTATGCAGAGTTAGAAGAAATCGCTGATCACTGTCAGAAAGTAGCAAATACATTCGAATCAATCATCATGAAAAACGCTTAAGGAGCAAAGAGACTTATGGATATGGTATTGCTGTTAACGGTATTGATCGTCATCTTTGCGATTATTTTTGATTTTATCAATGGATTTCATGATACGGCAAACTCTATAGCTACTGCCGTCTCTACAAAAGCACTAACTCCGAGACGGGCCATTCTTCTAGCCGCTATTATGAACTTTGTTGGCGCTATGGCTTTCACAGGAGTTGCCAAAACAATCACTAAAGACATTGTAGACCCTTTTCTGCTTAGTGATGGCTCTGTGGTTATACTTGCTGCCTTATTTGCTGCTATCACTTGGAACTTGTTGACGTGGTATTATGGCATTCCTAGTAGTTCTTCGCACGCATTAATTGGGTCTATTGCAGGTGCTGCCATAGCAAGTGCTGGATTTGCTGCTCTTAACTACAGTGGCTTTCTAGCAATATTGCAGGCGTTGATTTTTTCACCGATTCTGGCATTGATCATTGGTTACTTGATGTATAGTATTTTTAAAGTAGTGTTTAGAAATCATAATTTAACAAAAACCAATAGAAACTTCAGACTGATCCAAATAGCTACTGCTGCTTTGCAGTCATTTTCTCACGGGACAAACGATGCACAAAAAGCTATGGGGATTATTACAATGGCTTTGATTGTTAATAATTACCAAAATTCTGATGACGTGCAACTGTGGGTTCAAGCGACATGTGCACTTGCGATGGCTATAGGAACTTCTGTAGGTGGCTGGAGAATTATTAAAACAGTTGGCGGTAAAATCATGAAGATTCGTCCGGTTAATGGTGTAGCAGCTGATTTGACTGGAGCAGCGGTGATTTTCGGTGCTACATTAATTCATTTACCTGTCAGTACAACACATGTTATTTCCTCTTCTATTATGGGTGTAGGAGCAGCGCATCGTGTCAAAGGAGTTCAATGGGGAACAGCGAAAACTATGCTCATTACGTGGGTAATTACTATGCCGATTTCAGCATTGTTAGCCGCTATGTTTTATTTTCTTCTTAGCTTGGTTTTGTAGAAAAGAATAATTGATGTTCAAAATCTAGTATATTGCTAAAGTATTGGTTTGTTAAATCAGTTGTGCTATAATAATTCTTGTCCGCTAAATCATTACTTGCCGGCGTGGCGGAATTGGCAGACGCGCGGGACTCAAAATCCCGTTCCTTCACCGGAGTGTCGGTTCGACCCCGACCGCCGGTATACTGCAAGATTATATGAGAGGCCTTGACATTGTTGTTGGGCTTTTCTTTTTGAAATTTTTAAGATGGATTGCTGAGTATAAGTAGCAGTAAATAGATTCTTAAAAGAACTAGTAAAAGACCACCGCAAAAGCTAAAGCTTTTGCGGTGGTCTTTTGGTTAACGTTAAATAATTCCTTGAAATCGAAGAATGATTTCCGCAATGACTGCTGATCCAAGAAATGTTCCGAGCAGAACAACCATGCCAATTACGATAGTTTTCCACCCTAATTGTACAAAGTCAAACCATGAACGGCCAATGGATACGCCGGCATAAGCTAAGATAGGTGTGGCAATTGATAATAAAGTAACTTCCGTCGTGTAAGTGACAATTTGTGCTGCTCCTGGCATGCCGGGAATTGTTAAAACTAGACCGATAATGCCGATGTAAGCGATGCTAGGTAACTTGAATGGCAGCAAGCGATGAATAATCAATCCGGCCAGACTAATACCTATTAGGATGGCTATTCCGGGAAGTGCATCCCAAGGCAGTATGTCGTAGCCAATCCAATTGCCAATCAGCATGATAAAACCAATAATCATGAAGACCAGTATCCATTCTTTAAGACTTTTTATCATAGTCTACGCTTCCTTTCACTGCTTTTTTCTCTTTATTTTTAGAGAGGATTTCATACAGTTTAACAGTTAAAGGCAAACCGATAAAAATACTCATGTATAGACCTGTCACTGAGGAGATCAAGTTGCTGACTCCTGAAAAAGCAGTCAAGGTTTCACTCATCTCAGGAAATGCGGCAATTAAAGGGCCTAGAGAAGCTGCAGCCATACTGCCGCTGCCCACACCTGTTGCCATTGCGAAAGAAATTGGATGCAGGGGCGTAACAGTAGCTAAAAAGCCTGAAATCAACCCAATAAAGATCGATCCGAAGACGGTACCAAAAATATACATGGCCATAACGCCTCGTCCTTCGGGAGAGGATAAACCATATTTATCGGTAATCAAAGCAAGATTGGCTTCTCGTCCAATAGAATGCGTCATGCCGATGCTTTCTCTTTTGAGTCCTAGAAATACAGCTAAAGGAAGAGCCAATAAGATTGTGCCAAGATTACCAAATTCCTGCAATAATAAAGCAGGACCGGCTTCAATAATTTGAGGAAGAGCTGGTCCTGCTTGAACACCGAATTTAGCTATTAGTATAGAAACTGAGAGAAATACTAAAGGTTCTGCATTAATTGATTGTTTGTCGGTTACCAACGGAGTGAAATATAATCCGAGACCAATCACAACTGCATAAAGCATCGGTAACAAAAGAATGGTTCCAGGTCCAACTGGAATAGCGAATGTACCAATCGACTCAGTCACAGCTACAATCGCTAAAACGATGACATGCAGCCGCCAATCTTTCCACAATTTAAAAGCTTGTTCGCCCATTTAACATCTACTCCTTCTGTGTGGGAGAACTAGCTCTCCATTAGTGATTAGCTTTTTGCATAGTTAAGTGTCGCCATACCCAATGCTTTTGCGGCTATCAGCAAAGCACGTTCATCAATATCAAATTTTGGATGGTGATGTGGGTATGCCTCAGTGTTGTCTGGGCTCTGTGCACCCGTAAAAAAGAATGTTCCTTTTATGTGTTGAAGGTAATACGAGAAATCTTCGCCACCCATAACAGGTGGTGTTTCTCTAACTTCTTCTACTCCAGGGACAGAGGATACGAGGGCTGCTAGAAAATTTGTTTCTTCTTCGTGATTGACTGTCGTTGGATAACCACGTGTGTATGTATATTCATAATCTGCTCCTGAAACGAGACAAGTTCCTGCAATGACGCGTTCAATTTCTTCTTCAATAAAACTACGAATGTCTTCTTTGAATGTCCTTACAGTTCCAGTCATTTCAGCAGTATCCGCGATAACATTATAGGGATTTTTAGCTTCGAAATTACAAATCGAGACCACAGCAGATTCCAGTGGGTTTATTCGACGGCTGACGATTTGTTGTAAGTTATTAATCAGTTGTCCACCAATGACAATGCTGTCTTTTGTATCGTGAGGACTTGCAGCGTGCCCGCCTCTTCCAAGGATTTTAATATCAAAGCGATCTGGAGCGGCTTGAAGAGGACCAGAGCGATAACCAATTTCTCCAAGAGGCATTTGTGCTTGTAAATGCGTACCGAAAATGACATCAACGCCATCGAGACAGCCGTCTTCAATCATGGCGATGGCTCCGCCGGGTGGTAGTTCTTCTGCATGCTGATGCAAAAAGACAATCGTGCCTTCAATTTCTGAGTGCATGCTATTTAATGCTTTTGCTAAACCAAGTAGACTAGCTGTATGCCCATCATGACCACAAGCATGCATGACACCATCATTTTTAGATTTAAAAGGTACGTCAGTTTGTTCTTGAATCGGTAGAGCGTCAAAGTCTGCGCGCAAAGCAATGGTTGGACCAGGTTTGTCACCTTTTAAGTAGGCTAGCACACCATTGCCGCCAACATTTCTACGGACCTCGTGCCCTAATTTTTCATGGAAAAGAGCAATATATTCTGCTGTTTCTACTTCCTCAAAAGATAGTTCTGGGTATTCATGAAGATGGCGCCGAATATCGACGATCTCACCGTACAGTTCATCGAGCTTAGTGAATAATTGATCCAAAAAAAAACCTCCCATAGAATAATAGTCTTATACTATCATAATTTTCAGTAAAATTTAAATTTTTTTAGAAAATAAAATATATTCAGTTATATTTACTTCCATTACTGTTTCAAAAAGTATATTCAGAGTTACTAAGAGATAATTCTTGAAAGAAACAACTATAGACTACATTAGTAGTATAGATATAATGCATGCTCGAATTGATTTGTTTAGATAGTTAAAATAGTAAAATCAAATGGATTAGAAAGAGTGACTTGCTTTAAAAATAATAAGTATGGAATTTAATGATGAGTTATTTCTTCAATTTAAGATCAATTTTTTCAATAAGGCACTTTTGAATTTTTTCTCGTAAATGTGTATGCTAGACCTAATCAGTGATTCTGTATAATAAAGGAGAATTTGATGAAACCTATACATAGTGACATTTTAGAATTTAGAGGAAGTCATCATGAGTTTGGTGTTAAGCAAGGAGAATTGTTAAAAGAAAGTATTCTATTGGACAATCGAAGAAAACAGTGGAAAGCGAAAAGACCGCGATTTGAAATAGATGTAGAAGAAACAAAAGCTGCTTATTATCAATTTGCTCCAGGAATATGGGATGAATTAGCAGGGCTCCAAGAAAGCTTAGAGTTACCGATGGAAGAAATTTTGCGTGATTTTGGAGGCTATCGAATTGATGCCATGCCATCTGGCTGTTCGATCGTGACAGGAACAGATTTTATGGTTCGAAATTACGATTTTCACCCGCAGACCTATGAAGGACGTTTTAGTTTGTTTCAACCAGACGACGGGGGCTATGCAACGATTGGTCCAACATCACGGATTACGGGACGAATGGACGGCATGAATGAAAAAGGACTTGCTATGGGTTATAATTTTACACATCGAAAAAAGCCAGGAGACGGCTTTGTGTGTTATTTAATCGGGCGGATCATCCTAGAAACCTGTGCAACAATTGAAGAAGCGATAGAACTGTTAAAACAAATTCCTCACCGCGGGTCGTTCAGCTATATTGTCACAGATACAAGCGGGAGAACACGCATCATTGAAGCAAGTCCCCGTTCGGTTGATGTCCGCATCAGTAACGCATGTACCAATCATTTTGAAATTCAGCAGCACGAAAACCGCAATTATTTAAAGGATTCGTTTGACCGTTTAGAAGTTATTCAAAGTCAGCAAAGTCAAACGGCAAACGCATTGAAGGCATTTCGTTTATTTAACGATATAGACAAAGGTGTATTCTCGAAGCTTTACAAAAGCTGGGCGGGTACGATTCACACCTCTCTTTATTTGCCAAAAGACAAAAAAGTTTGGTTTGCACTTGGTGGAAATCAACAGCCAACCGTTTTTGATTTCGCAAGCTGGCTACGCGGAGAAAATTTGAACGTTCAGCAAATCCATGGAGTAGTAGATACGGATATTGGTTTTGCACATGTCGACAAACAATTCAGCTAAACAAAACAGGCGCCAGCAATTTATTTGCTGGTGCCTGTTTTTTATAGTTCTGCCATATGAGCAAATGGAAAATGTGTGTCAATATTCCCGTTGATCCGCTTGGCGTATAGTCGTTCACCTTGTAACCATTTATCGAAATCGAGCATCAGTGGAAGACGGTCAGGACCGATAGCAAATCCAATTTCGAGATTACGCGGAAAATAAGAAGCCGTATGCAACGTTCCTGAAGCGGTGCTGTACTTTGTTGAAAAGACACCTTGATTAGAGTCGTTCAATAGACGGAATGCACTATAGGCATCAATTTTATTTTGTTGTTGCTTTAACATTGCTTCTTCTCTTCTGCGAGAATCATCAATTTGGTAACGGTTTTCTTCTACGAGCAATTCAAAATGATTGGTCGACACAGCTGATTCACGAACAACGACAGAACGAGGAGATGCTTCAACGACCACTGATTTTCCTGTGCGATCAAGTAGAACATAGCTAAACGAACGACGGTGAGGCAGTTCTTCTAATAAATCGACTGCATCATCAATGGTTGCGCAATTCTCTAAAATCAAACGGCCAATCATATTACAAATAAAGCCATCTTCAGAGTTGCGTCGATTAATGAAGTTATACCCCATAACAAGCCCTTTTTCATTCATACCATCTGTGCGACCGGTTATTTGCATCGTAGGTCCAATTGTAGCAAATCCACCATCAGTTGGTTGATATAAAGCAAGTCGGCCTTCATAGCCTTGTGGGGAACTATCGTAATTACGAACCATAAAGTCGGATTCGGTATAAATCGAGCAACCACTTCGTGTGTATTCTAAATAATAGCCGCCGAATTCTCGAATGGCATCATGCAACGACCAATTTAACGCATCAGCAAGCCCGTTAATTTCTTCCCACACACGTGGTGCTAACGTTTGCAATATGTTTTTAGCGCGTTGTTCATCTATAATCAAATGGCGACTGGAAGCTGTTCGTTGTTTTTGACGATTGGCAAGAATTACGGACTTTTTCAATAATTCTCCTTGCATCTGGCCAAAATCATAATGGCTTCCACGAAACTGGACGATGTCACTGTGTACTCGTTTCACGTATTGATCCCTCTTTTACTAATTAATGTAAGAAGAGTTTACTTCATTTATCGGGAAATAGAAAAGAATCTGCCTATGTTCAGGAATTTAAGATTTTAATACGGTCTACACGAAAAAGTTATTCCATAAAAACAAAAAGTAAAAAGACGATTTTAGAAGCAAAGTAATGATTAAAATGTAAACTAGATAAAAAAACCCATACTCAAAAATTCGTAGCACGGATTTTGAGTATAAGTAATTAGATAACATAAAACTCGGCGTCCCCGCCGTTAATGCCAGTAAACATATTCGAAGCGGCGGTAAGCAGCTGCAGAGCCGTATCTTTTTCCATAGAAGGACGCAAGTAAAAGATATGCAGAGCGTTTTTAGTCTGCTCGTTAACTGCTGTCCGTTTAGAATCTACATAAGGGCTACCAAACGCGCCTTCAGCATCTTTGGATACGAGAATGCTGGTCAATGTATTGACGCGGTTATTCAAGCCCTCATAGCGGTCTGAGTTATTCCCAACTACGATTTCTATGTCGCCTTCAATTTGATCTGCGTCATATAAGCCCAAAGGGATTTCATATTGTAACGACAAGAAACTATTCATATCAACAGCCGAATTGACAACTGACAAGTAATTTTGTTTTTTAACACGACGAAATAATGCCTCTGCCGATGGGCGGTAACGACTTGGGTCGGCTCCTAAGGCTTTCCAAACTAGTTGCCATTCAAGCAAGCCTGGAAAATCCATAATTTCTTTATCGTCCAATTCAAAGTATAATTGCTCTTGAAAAAGTTGAAGACGGCCTTTTAACATTTGAGGTGAATCCGAAACGGTGATATTGTTATAATGAATGACACCAAGTTTAAAGTCACCTAGTATTTCGTTTATATAAGGATCGATTGTTAGCTTCATTGCAATCTTCCTTTCATTTGAAGGTTTTTATTATCGTATCATAGAATTGAGTGAGGGGTTACAACATGAATCTTGAACAATTTCAAAAAGATATTGTTGCGTATGCCTCGGATATCGGAATTGATAAAATCGGCTTTGCTTCTGCTGAACCTTTTTATAGCTTAAAGCATCAATTGATTCGTCAGCAACAGTTAAATTACCAGTCAGGCTTTGAAGAATCAGATGTGGAAAAACGCACGAGGCCCGAGCTGTTACTAAATGAAGCCGTCAGCATTATTGCCATTGCCATTGCTTATCCATCAAAAATGGTAGATGCACCGCAAGGAGTAAAAGGCGCGCGGCGGGGAATATTTTCTCGTTCCTCTTGGGGCAAGGATTACCATGCCGCGCTAAGGGAGCGGCTGACGCTACTTGAAGCGTTCATTGCGTCACGTTATCCAGAAGCACGGATGCGGTCAATGGTAGATACAGGAGAACTATCTGACCGAGCAGTGGCAGAACGAGCTGGCATTGGCTGGAGTGCCAAAAACACGAACATTATCACGCCAGAATTTGGTTCGTACGTGTATCTGGGGGAGATGATCACCAATATTCCGTTTCGGTTTGATGAACCAATGGAAGACCAATGCAGGGATTGTCGCTTATGTATCGATAGTTGTCCAACTGGTGCGATTGTAGAAGGTGGTCAATTAAATGCTCAGCGCTGCATTTCGTTTTTAACGCAGACAAAAGGATTTTTACCAGATGAGTTTCGAAGCAAAATCGGCAATCGGCTATATGGTTGTGACACGTGCCAAACAGTATGTCCAAAAAATAAGCGGAAAGCCAATCAAATCCACGCCGAATTTGACCCCGATCCGGAAATTGCCAAGCCATTGCTTGAGCCTTTATTGGCTATTTCCAATCGTGAATTTAAAGATAAATTCGGATATGTATCCGGTTCATGGCGTGGTAAAAAACCGATTCAACGCAATGCTATTTTAGCGTTAGCGCATTTTAAAGAACAGTCTGCAGTACCCGTACTGATTCAGTTGTTGCAAAGCGATGAGCGACCAGTCATTCGAGGAACTGCGGCTTGGGCAATTGGTAAAATCGGCACTGACGAAGGATTAAAAGCATTAAAGCAAGTGCAACAGCTAGAAAAAGATGGTGAAGTGCAAGAAGAAATTCAAAAAGGATTGGCATTTTTTGCTGAAAGATTGAAAGGATAAGTGACAGATTTGGCTATTCATATTGTATTGTACCAACCGCTGATTCCAGCAAATACAGGAAATATCGCGCGTTCATGTGCAGGGACTGGAGTTAAGTTGCATTTAATACGTCCACTGGGTTTTTCAACAGACGATAAAATGTTGAAACGTGCGGGGCTAGATTACTGGGAACATGTCGATATTCATTATTATGATGAGTTGCAGGAGTTGTTTGATAGCTACCAAGACGGAGTGTTCTACTATATTACCAAGTTCGGCGCAAAGCCGCATACTTCATACGATTTTTCGAATAAAGACAAAGACCATTTCTTCGTTTTTGGACAAGAAACAAAAGGACTGCCGAAAGAATTGATTGAACAAAATCCAGATCATTGCTTGCGAATTCCAATGAACAATCATATTCGTTCGCTTAATCTATCCAATACAGCATCAATTTTAATGTATGAAGCTTTGCGTCAGCAAGATTATCCAGGTCTAGAATAAAAAAAGGACAGCGGATTTCGCTGTCCTTTTAAACTATTCTCTTTCGTTTGTTCCAGGCTTGTCATCGTATCCAGCAGTGAAAAGAGCTACTAAGAACGAAACACAAACACCTAAAATAAGGATTAAGTTCATAAGAATGACCTCCTTGAAATGTGCATCTTTGTTTAGTATAGCTTACAAGCGGGAAAAATGAAATATAAAACAGGATTGAAAATGTGTATAATTTCTGACGTTCTAGTAAAAGTGAAACTTTTTCTATCTTCATTCGTATAAAGAAGATAAGAACGTTTAAAGAAGGGATGAAACGATATGAAAATGAAAATTTCTGTCGCTTTGCTTTGGATTACAGGTTTAGCTGAAGCATTTTTAGCGATTCCATTAATTGGCGGAGGCTTCGTTATTAGCACAGGTTATTCAGTTTTAGGTGTAATGTTCGTGCTTCATGCGATTACGTTATTCTTCAGCTTCCGTGAATATTCACCAAAATCAGGATCGATTCTTGGAGTCATTACAAGTACAATCGCTTGGATTCCAGGCATTGGTTGGGTATTCCACTTGATTACTGCAGCTGTTTTATTATTTTCAGCGGCATTTACAAGAAATAGAATCTAAACAAAAAAACCGCCAATTTGGCGGTTTTTTTATATCTACCTCAATGAGGTGCGATTAATAGTTGAATTGTAAACAAAATCGCAAAGACATACAGAATTGGATGAACCGACTTGCCTTTGCCTTTGAAAATTTTCATTAACGGATAAGAAATAAACCCAAAAGCAATACCCGTCGCAATGCTTGACGTTAACGGCATAGCGAGGACAATCAAAAAGGAGGGGAAGGCTTCGTCGAATTTTTCCCATTCAACTTGTTTGACTGCACCAATCATTAAACTGCCAACGATAATTAATGCGGGGGCTGTAATAGCAGCCACACTTGATAAAGAGCCGACTAGCGGTCCGAAAAACGCTGCGAGTATGAAAAGAACTGCTACGGTGAAACTTGTAAGTCCGGTCCGGCCACCCGCTGCAACACCTGCAGTAGACTCAACATATGCGGTAGTTGGACTTGTTCCAACCATAGCACCTGCAGTCGCTGCGAACGAATCTGCCAGTAAAGCTTGTCGCATTCTTGGCATTTTATTGTCTTTCATTAAGCCCGCTTGTTTAGCGACACCAATCATTGTGCCAGTCGTATCAAATAACGTCACGAGTAAGAATGAAAAGACAACGCCGTAAAGACCAAATTCAACAACTAATTGAAGAGCTTCTAGCGGATTCCAAATCAGAATGCCTTCAGGTAATGACGGCAATTTTATAAATCCGGCTTCAAACTTTAATTGGCCGGTGAAAAAAGCAACGATTCCCGTGACGATCATGCCGTAAAAAATACCACCATTTATATTTAATGACATAAAGATGACGGTAATTAGTAAGCCGAGCAACGTTAAGGCAACAGGTGGAGACGTTAAATCACCTAAGCCGACCAGGTTCGCCTCGTTTGCAACAATCAAGCCGCTCAGTCTCATGCCGATAAAAGCAATAAACAAACCAATTCCAGCAGTGATGGCATGCTTTAAGTTTTCAGGAATAGCTTGAATTAGCACTTTTCTCAAAGAAGTCAATGACAGTAAAACAAAAATGAGACCTGCAACAAATACAGCTGCAAAGGCGGTTACGTAATCGATAGCTCCATTTGATCCAAGTACCATGGAAGTGAAATATGCATTCAATCCCATGCCTGGTGCAATGGCAATGGGGTAATTAGCGGCTAAAGCCATCCATAAAGTTCCGATGGCAGCGGCGATAATTGTCGCTAAAAAGACTTGATCAAACGGCACACCGGCTGCACCTAAAATGACTGGATTGACGATGACGATATAAGCCATGGTTAGGAAAGTCGTCATTCCAGCGGTCACTTCAGTCTTTATCGTCGTATTGTTTTCTTTTAAATGAAACATAAAAACTCCTCCTGAAAAACGAACAATTTTACACAACAAGATATATATTATTCGTTTTAATCGGAGAGTGCAAGAGCTTGCATCGAAATCCTAAAAGTCGAATTAATCTAATATTATTTGTACAATAGAAGGATGAAAGGATGATGATAGATGGAGTTAACAATCAACTCAACGAAACAATTACATAATGGTGTAGAAATGCCACGCTTTGGCCTCGGTGTTTACAAAATGACCGATAAAGAAGCAGCAGTAGAAGCGATGATTACGGCGATTGGAGCAGGCTATACAGCAATCGATACGGCGACCATTTACGACAACGAAGCAGAAGTGGGCGAAGCGGTACGGAATTCGGGTGTCAAACGCGAAGACTTGTTTATCACTTCGAAAGTTTGGAACATAGACCAGGGCTATGACAAAACTTTACGTGCGTTTGAAGCATCATTAAAGCGTTTGGATTTTGATTATTTAGATTTGTATTTGACACATTGGGCGATTGAAGGAAAATACGTAGACACGTATCGTGCCATCCAGCGTCTTTACGACGAAAAGCTCGTTCGTTCTATTGGTGTTTCGAATCACCAAGAGCATCATTTGGAGAAAATTATGGCAACGGCCAACACAAAACCAATGGTCAATCAAATTGAATTGCATCCACAATTGACACAAGTGCCATTGCGAAACTTTTGCGACGCAAATGACATTGTAGTAACGTCTTGGTCGCCACTTGCAAGAGGTCGTTTGCTAGAAGATCCAGTATTATCAAAAATTGCTGAGCAACACAACAAGTCTATTGCACAAGTCATTATCCGTTGGCATTTGCAGAGTGATTTAGTCGTTATTCCGAAGTCGGTAACACCCTCACGCATTCAAGAAAACGCGGAAGTATTTGATTTCGCGTTGACTCCAGAAGAAATGGGTATAATCGATGGGTTAAACCAAGATTGGCGCAGCGGCACACATCCAGATGACATTACGATTTAAAAAATAATCTACTTAAGTAGATGAAATCAAAAAGAACGAAGAAAAGGACCTCCTTTTCTTCGTTCTTTTTATTATCTCGCAGTATCTTCAACTACTACTTTTTCGTGGGTGAACGGGTGGATGAACGACATGCGGAATGCGTGTAAATGATAAGCCCCGTCTTGTGTTGGCGGTCCGTCGTATAATGTATCTCCCATAATCGGATGTCCGATATGCGAAAGGTGTGTACGGATTTGGTGTGTGCGTCCGGTCTCCAGAGTCAAATGAAGCAAAGATTTGCCTTCCATTTGCTTTAGTACGCGATAATGAGTGACGGCACTTTGGCCTGTTTGTGAAACCATGCGACGCGTTGGGTGATGACGATCACGACCAATAGGAAAGTCAATGGTACCAGATTTATTATGAACTTTACCTTTAACAACCGCTTCGTAATCACGCACCAATTGTTTTTGTTCCAACATACGGTCTAATACGTTTTTGGCAACCGGATGTTTAGCGACCATTAACAATCCAGAAGTTCCTTGGTCTAAGCGGTGAACATGCTCGCCGTATGATCCGCCGTTGCGAATAATGTGACCAAGAACAGCATTGATAAACGTATCTGTTTGCCCCACTTCGTTCGGATGTGTTGCCATGTCTTTCGGTTTACGCGCAACGATAAAATGATCGTCTTCAAAAAGTACAGGTAGCTCGACATCGTGTTTTGGCTCATAAGGAGAATCGGCAGGAGGGAGGTCAAAATGCAAAACAGTTCCTGCAGGTAGTGGCTCTTTCCAAATCACTTCCTGAAATTTATCGTTTTTCACGCTTTTGGCCATACGCATTTGATGGACTACTTTTTTTCCTAATCCCCATTCGGTTCTTAGTAATTCTTCTACCGTCATGCCTTCATCTTTAATTTCGTAACTCCACATCATTCGATTTCCTCCATACAAAAGGATCATGTGCAAGACACATGATCCTTTTGTCAGTTATTTTTTAACTACGTCAGTGAAAAATAGTTCGATATTTTCTTTCGGCTGAGCGCCAACCCAACGTGAAACTTCTTTACCGTCTTTGTAATGTATCAAGGTAGGTGTTGCTTCGATTTGGTACGGTGCAGCTTCTTCTTCATACTCTAACAGATTATACTGTAAAACGTCTACATCCATCTCTTCAGCAACTGGCATCAAAACAGGTGTCGTTTGTTGGCAATAGCTACAAAGTGGACTATAGAAATAAACAGTCGTTGGTTCACCACTCGCAATTTCTTTTTCTAAATCAGCGGGTAAGATAATGTTTTGGTAATCTTCATCATCCAATTGGTCGATGGTTGCTTGATTTAACTCTTCTGTATCGTACGGATTATTCGCTAACTTTTCATCGTTCGCTTGATTAGTTAAAAAGATAATTCCGATGAATACGACAACGACAATTCCTGCAATGATAAATAACTTCTTCATTGTTGTTTTTCCTCCTTAAGGGTCTTCATTAAATAAATACTCATTCCTGCAATTAAAATAAATGCAGTTAGCGCTAAAAAAGGAATGGTAATAAATCCAAGAAGGTTGATGTATTCTCCGTTACATGGAACAAGTCCGCATGAAGGAGTGGCTTCTGCTAGAAAATCGAGTTTTTGCAAACCGTAATGGTAAATTGAAATTCCGCCACCGATAATTGAAAAAACTAATGCAGTCGCTGCAATTCGAACATTTTTCTGAACAAAAGCGGCACCGAGAACAATCACAAGTGGATACATAAAGATGCGCTGAATCCAACAAAGTTCGCACGGAGCATAACCACGAATTTCAGAAAAATAAAGTGAACCTGCTGTAGCAATCAGTGCCACAATCCACATGGTAAGCAAAACATTTTCTTGGCGTTTTGTCATTTGGTGGCTCCTCTTTTCAAAAATTGTTTCCTTAGAATTATAATTGTTATCGACAGACAAGTAAAATAATATCAACCTGAGTGACTATCCGATATAATAAAGTATGAAACTTTTGTGAAGGAGAGCTGTGCTGTGACAGAACAATATGATTTATCCCATTTTGAAAAAAGCATGATCATTCGTGAAATGACTTATGCAGATATAAATCCCATCTTGGAAATGCAGCGCTTATGCTTCCCGGGAATGGATCCATGGAAAGAAGAACAACTAAGAAGTCATTTAGGTGTATTTCCTCAAGGGCAACTAGTTGCCGAACTAGATGGTATAGTGATTGGTTCTTGCTCGAGTTTGCTGATAAATTTTGATGAATACGACGATCGCCACACGTGGGACGATGTAACAGATGCAGGTTACATAACCAATCATAATCCGGATGGGTACAATATGTATGGCATCGAAGTGATGGTGCATCCGGAATATCGACGTATGAAAGTTGGTCAGCGTCTGTATGAAGCACGCAAAGAATTAGCACGTGAACTAAACTTGAAGTCTATTATTATTGGAGGGCGCATTCCAAACTATCATAAGCATGCAGATGAAATGTCGCCACGTGAATATGTAGACTCTGTTTCACGTCATAAGATTTATGATCCAGTGTTAACATTCCAATTAATGAACAACTTCCAGTTAATGCGCATCAATCCCAATTATTTGCAAGACGATGTGGCTTCAGGTAAATATGCGACGTTAATGGAATGGAACAATGTGGACTACAAACCAATTTCTAAGCGTCATTTCAAAACAAGTTTGCCGGTTCGTATTTGTGTTGTGCAATATTTGATGCGCGCGATTAAATCATTTGATGACATGGCAAACCAAGTTGAATATTTTGTAGATGTGGCATCCGATGCACATTCGGATTTTGTCGTGTTCCCTGAGATTTTTACGACGCAGTTAATGTCGTTCTTAGACGAACCATCACCAAGTCAAGCTGTTCGTAAACTGACGGAATACACACCTCAGTATATTGAACTGTTTACGGATTTGGCTGTTCGCTACAATATCAATATTATTGGTGGCTCTCATTTCGTCAAAGAAGAAGACGACGAAATTTACAACATTGCCTACTTGTTCCGCAGAGATGGGTCAATCGAAAAGCAATACAAGATTCACATTACGCCAAATGAACGCAAATGGTGGGGAATTTCTGCAGGAGATTCTGTTCGTGTCTTTGATACGGACTGCGGTAAAATCGCCATTCAGATTTGCTACGACATTGAATTCCCAGAACTTGCACGTATTGCGACAGATATGGGTGCCAATATTATTTTCACACCGTTCTGTACAGAAGATCGCCAAGGTTATTTACGCGTTCGTTATTGTGCACAAGCGCGTGCGGTAGAAAATCAAATTTATACGGTTATCTCAGGTACGGTTGGCAACTTACCACAAACAGAAAATATGGATATTCAATATGCTCAGTCAGGTATTTTTGCGCCGTCTGATTTTGAATTTGCGCGTGATGGCATTGTTGGAGAAACCAATGCCAACCTTGAAATGGTCTTGATTGGCGATGTCGATTTGGAAATTCTTCGCCGTCAACGTCAAAACGGAACAGTCAAGCAATTAAAAGATCGTCGTCATGATGTTTATCGGGTAGAGTACAAGAAAGACTAAACAAAACCGCTTCCAAAATGGGAGCGGTTTTTCTATGTACGAGTTACTAAACCAAAGATTGTCTCAAGAGATTATATGTAATCCTTATGTTAGTTGCTTTACATAGATCTTTTGAAGGAAAGCGTATGGGTCTTGTAGAATGTTAGTATATAGGCGAGAATTATTAGTTCTACTACTGCCAAAATGAATGGAGGAATCTATATGTCATGGAAAGAACGCATGAAACGATGGATGGATCACAAATCGATTGATGAAAAAACGCGTCAATCCTTAAACATTTTAAAAGACGATGAAAAATCAGCAGAAGATGCCTTTTATCAAGATCTGGTTTTTGGTACAGGAGGAATGCGCGGAGAGATCGGTCCCGGAACAAACCGGATGAATGTCTATACTGTCCGCAAAGCATCTCAAGGAATCGCGGATTACATAAAAGACCAGGGCGAACTTGCAATGGCTCGTGGCATGGTGATTGCGTACGATAGTCGGCGCATGTCTCTTGAGTTTGCGGAAGAAGCCGCACGTACATTTGCAGCGAATGGCATTCATACGTATTTATATAGTGCTCCTAGAACGACGCCTCAGTTATCATTTAGTGTTCGCTATTTAAGTGCGTTTATGGGAATCGTCATTACGGCAAGTCATAATCCACCTGAATACAATGGCTATAAAGTATATGGAGAAGATGGTGCTCAATTAAATCTTGAAGATGCGGATCGTGTAATTGATTATGTTGGACGTGTTGAAGACGAGCTAACTATCAACAACACTGATTTTGAAAAATCTTTGCTCGTTCGAATTGATGAAAAAATCGACAAAGTATACCTCGAAAATGCTTTAACTGTACAAGAACATTCAGCAAGTCCGATTCAAGCTGTTTTTACACCGCTTCATGGAGCTTCAGGTAAAACAGTTAAGCGATTGCTCGACCAAGCTGGCTATAACGAAATTACGTATGTAACTGAACAAATGGAGCCAGACGGTGAGTTTCCAACGGTGACTTCGCCAAATCCAGAAGAGGGGTCGGCATTCGAATTAGCTAAAGAATATGGCAACAAATCAGGAGCTGACTTGTTGATAGCAGTCGATCCTGATGGAGATCGTGTCGGAATTGCGGTTTGGAGCGGCAGTCAGTATGAATTGCTGAGCGGCAACCAAACTGGAGCTATATTGATTGAGTATTTGTTGAGTCAAAAACAAGCAAAAGGCACGTTACCTAAAAATGGTCGTATTTTTAAAACCATTGTCACATCAGAATTTGGTCGCGTTGTCGCGGAATCATACGGTGTAAGTTCAGAAGATGTATTGACTGGATTTAAATTTATTGGTGAAAAATTAAAACATAACGACGATCATCCAACATTCGAGTTCTTGTTCGGCTATGAAGAAAGCTATGGCTATTTAATCCGTGATTTCGCGCGTGATAAAGACGCGGTGCAGTCTGTTTTACTACTAGTAGAAGCAGCGGCTTTTTATAAAAAACAAAATAAAAATCTACATGACGTCTTGATCGAATTGTACAATAAATTCGGATGGTATCAAGAATCACTTGTGTCTGTTACAAAAAAAGGAATTGATGGTGCGCGTGAAATCACAGCATTACTTGAGAACTTACGTAAACAACCAATCAGCGCACTTGCTGGAATTGCTATTGCTTCGATCGAAGATTATGAAACGCAAAATCGTCAATTTATCAAATTAGAGACCAATGAAAAAATCGAATTGCCTCAATCTAATGTCATCAAGTATTTTTTAGAAGACGGGTCGTGGGTATGTGTCCGCCCGAGTGGCACTGAGCCGAAAGTAAAGTATTACTTTGGCATCACAGCAGAGACACAACAAGAAAGCGATGAAAAAATGGAGTTGCTGAAAGAATCGTTTATTACAGAAGTTAATGATCGGTAGTGAAAAAAGTCCCCTAGTACAGGGGGCTTTTACTTTACTAGTTAATAACTGACTTTGCTTTTCAATGTTGTCTAGAAATGAGGTTAGTGAGATGGAAGAACCGTCAAACGTAGCATTGTTAAAAGAAATTGCAGAACTATTAAATGAAGAAATGGATATGTCACGTATGCTTGATGGAGCTATTCGGAAATTATTGAATGGCTCTATTTTTGAGACAGCTTGGATTTTTTTTATAAATGAAAAAGGCAAGCATCAATTAGTGGCACAGGCGAATTTGCCAACTGCGTTAGCAAATAATGATTGCCGTCATTTGCAAAAAGGAGGATGTTGGTGTGTTAAACGTTATCATAATGGAGATCTCGAAAAAGCATCAAACATTATTGCTTGTCAACGAATTGAAAATGCTATGCCTGAAAATAAACGGACAGACCATCCTGGGAGCATCACGCATCACGCAACAGTGCCTTTGCAATCGGGAGAAGAAAAGTTTGGCTTGCTAAACATCGCGGCTCCGGACACGGTTGAGTTTTCAAAAGATGAACTTGCCTTATTAGAGTCAGTGGCTTTTCAAATTGGTTCAGCGATTAAACGAATTCGATTAACAAAGCAAGAGCAGGAACTTGCACTTGTTAAAGAACGCAACCGTTTAGCACGTGACTTACATGATTCTGTCAATCAATTGTTGTTTTCTGTGACATTAACTGCACGTGGTGGAGTTGAAATGTCGGAAGACCCAGCTATTCAACATACGTTTCGTGATATTCAGCACTTAACGCAAGAAGCGTTAAACGAAATGAGGGCGTTGATTTGGCAGTTGCGTCCAAAAGGTCTCGAAAGTGGATTGCTTGAAGCGATAAAAGGATATGGTGAAATGTTAGGAATTGCTGTTGAAACAAAAGTGACAGGTGTTATTCAATTGCCTTCTCGTATAGAAGAAACCTTATTCCGGATTGCGCAAGAATCTTTGAACAATGTGCGAAAACATGCAGAGGTCAACAAAGTTGAATTGTATTTATCCGTCACGACAACCGATGTATTATTGGTTGTAAAAGATGAAGGGAGAGGTTTTGCATTAGATCATAACGTTGATTTGCCATCTATCGGTATTCAGAGCATACGAGATCGCGCAAAAGCAGAAGGTGGAACAGCTGACTGGTCAAGTGAAATTAACAAAGGAACGGAAATTCTAGTAAGGATTCCATATTAAGTAAGAGGTGAAAAAACGATGAAAGTATTAATAGCAGATGACCATCATGTAGTTCGAAGAGGATTGTTGTTTTTTTTAAAAACCCAAAAAGATATAGAAGTAGTAGGAGAAGCAACAAATGGCAAAGAAGCAGTTGAAATGGCGGGTGCACTACAGCCTGACATTGTCTTAATGGATTTGGTTATGCCCGTAATGGATGGCATTGAAGCAACACGCATGATTAAAAATCGGTATCCACATATTATTGTTTTAATGCTTACAAGTTTTTCAGACCAAGATCATGTCGTACCAGCAATTGACGCGGGAGCAGCAGGTTATCAATTAAAAGATATTGAGCCTGATGAGCTTGTAGCTTCGTTGCGAAGTTTGATGCGTGGTGAAAATACACTTCATCCAAAAGCTTCATCAGAGCTATTAAAAGCACCAACCGAGCCAGCACCACATACTGTAAATCAGCTGACACCACGAGAAGAAGAAGTGTTAGCAGAGTTAACAAAAGGTAAAAGTAATCGAGAAATTGCATCTGCACTATTCGTCACAGAAAAAACAGTGAAAACTCATATTTCGAACATTTTCATTAAACTCACTGTTCAAGATCGCACACAAGCAGCACTTTACGCTGTCAAGTATGGCTTAACAGAATTGGATAGAAAGTGAAAAAAAGTGCAACGGAATTTCCGTTGCACTTTTTTTATCGTTTTTTCATAGATCGCTTTCGACTGTCTTTTGTTACTTGCTTCCATTTAGCGCGTGCTGCTTTTTGAGCAGCCGCGTTGCTTTTTCTTTCCATATGAGCAAGCTCACGCGTAAGCTTTAAATAACTTTGGTAACGTCCAGGATCTAATTCACCAGTTTGAAGTGCTTCTTGAACACGGCAACCGGGCTCGTCACGATGAACACAGTCACGGAACCGGCAAGAAGATGTCAACTCTTCAACATCGCGAAATCCTGTTTCAATGCCTTCCGAATAATCACCAAGCTGAAATTCACGCATGCCTGGTGTATCAATCATCAAGCCGCCTTCAGGCAGTAGAACCATTTCACGGTGTGAGGTTGTATGACGCCCTTTGCTGTCGTCTTCTCGTATATCTTGTACTGCCATTTGTTCACTGCCGGATAAGGCATTGATCAACGATGATTTTCCAACTCCTGAAGACCCAAGCAAAGCTCCAGTTTTAGAACCGGATAGGTGAGTATGCAAAGTTTCGATACCTTCTCCGGTATGAGCTGATACAGCATGAACGGGAACACCAACTGCTATCTTTTTAACTTGGCACAAAAAAGGTTCAATATCCGAACATTGATCTTTTTTCGTCAATACAATAATTGGATTGGCACCAGAATCCCAAGCTGCTAGTAAATAACGTTCCAAACGTCGTATATTAAAGTCATTATTTAAAGACATCGTCAAAAATACAAAGTCTATATTAACGGCAATCAATTGAATGTTCGCTGTTTCGCCCGCTTCTTTTCTAGAAAATTGTGAAATGCGTGGGAGTACTTGGTGAATGATGCCTCTTGCTTCACCTGGCATTTGCTCGACCATGACCCAGTCTCCGACACACGGAAACTGAATGCCACTATATTGGTATCGGTATTTTCCAGATAACGAACAAAGCCATTCACCTTGTTCAGTTACCACACGGTATAAATTTTTGTGTTCAAGTGTGACACGGCCTGGAGCACCAGAAGTCGTAACTTTTTCTTGCCAACTTGTATTCCAGCCGTATTGTTCAATTTTCATCAATGTTGTTTCCTCCTAATTATGCAAAATAAAAAACCACGGATGCGCGCAATTCGCAGTCGTGGTCTCCAGGCATAATGGAAGAAGCATATCGTTAACGATACACAGAAGGAGACACGATAAACTGGAATTGCGTATTTTTTAGTAAAATAGCCATAATGTCTCACCTCTTTCTTCGAGTTAACTTAACGATAAACTAAATACTATTTTCAGTCAATAGAAATTTTAGAATAATGAGAAAGAGCTCTGTTCAGCTTGCAATAAAGAAATGATAACGCTAAAATTGAGTGACTATTCCAATTATTTTAAATCAATTAGAAATACATTTAAAGAGGTGACACGATGACAAAGCATCAAGATGTAATAATTTCAGTAAGAGCAGGAGAAGAGCTTGATAAGGTTCGTCTTGAACAATTTCTACGACGAGAGATTAAAGATTTACCAACAGGTCAACTTGAAATTCGACAGTTTGGTATGGGACACTCTAATTTAACGTACGCGTTGCAAATGGGAAATTGGGAAGCAGTGTTAAGACGACCACCGCTTGGTCCAGTTGCGCCTAAAGCACACGATATGGAACGTGAATACAAAATATTGTCTGCCATATATCCAGTTTTCCCAACAGCTCCAAAGCCTTTTGTTTTTTCAGACGATCACTCAATTGTCGGCGGCCCGTTTTTTGTTATGGAAAGACGATTTGGAGTTGTATTGGACAGTGATTTTCCAAAAAATGTAAAAACGACTCCGGAATTGGGACAAAAAATCTCAGAGAAAATGGTCGATTTATTAGTCGAGCTTCATTCACTCGATTATCAGAAGACGGCTTTGACGGAAATGGCAAAACCAGATGGCTTTATGCAGCGACAAGTTGAAGGGTGGATTGGGCGCTATGAACGCGCACAAACTGATGAAATTAGAGAGATGGAAACTTTAACCGAATGGATGCGTTCAAATATTCCTATCTCACAAGAACCGACAATTATTCATTATGATTTCAAATTGAATAACGCGTTGTTTTCAGAAGATTTTTCGGAAATAACGGGATTGTTTGATTGGGAAATGACCACAGTCGGAGATCCGCTAGCAGATTTAGGTGCAGCAATGAGTTACTGGATTCAAGTAGATGATCCAGAGTTACTAAAAGAAGGATTTGGCAAAGTACCTGTTACGGTGATGGACGGCTTTTACAGTCGTGAGGAGTTTATCACGAGTTATGGCGTGAAAAGTGGACGAGATGTATCGGATATGAATTTCTATTTAACATTCGCTTATTTCAAACTAGCTGTTATCATTCAGCAAATTTATTATCGATACAAAAAAGGACAAACACAAGATCTACGTTTTATGCACTTTGGTCAATATGTGAACAGTTTAATGAATCATGCTTTATCCATTGCATTAAAAAACTAGTTTTACAGTGGAAGTGAAAGTGAGTAGACATTAAAAGGCTAGTTAATTGCTAGCCTTTTTGTTTGTCTATAAGGCATCGAGGGAAAAGAAAGAAAGCAATAAGGAAGGAGAATGACTGTGAAAGCATTATCATTTTGGTTAAAAGAAAAACTTTGGCTTACCCCTGCTATTTACATCGTAATTGCAATTCTCTTATCGATTAGTTTTTTTTATGTAGATTTATTGTATATTGAGAAAATGAAGCCATACATTCCCGCAATTCTTTTAACAAATGTTGATTTGGCGAAGACAATTATGGGGAGTTTATCTGGAGCTCTTTTAACGATGACAACGTTTACTTTTTCTACAATTTTAGTTGTCTTGACAATGTATTCTTCTCAATTTTCACCAAGAACGTTGAAAAATTTTGTGCAAGATAAAATTACTTGGCGTGTATTAGGAATTTTTCTTGGCGGATTTATTTACAATACGTTATCTTTACTATTTATGAGAGATGATTTATATCAAACAGACGTTATTTCTACATTTGTTGGAATTGTCATTGCATTCTTTTGTCTTTCTACATTTGCTTATTTTATCCACTATATTGCGACCAATGTTCAAGTTGGTCAGTTAATAACTGAATTGATCATGGATGCTGAAGAAGCTATTGCTAAGCTTAAAAATTTACAAGAAGAAGAAGAAGTCAGTACAGAAAAAGTTGAGTGGAATCCAATTGGGCTCAAAGAAACTCATTACGCCGATGGAGAAGGGTACGTACAATATTTGTCTTTCAAGAAGCTTGTTGACTACGCGAATGAGCAACACTTAAAAGTGAATATTCTCGTTAACCCCGGTGATTACATATACGAAGGCAAACCTATTTTTCATGTGTATAAAACCGAGAGAACAGAAGTTTCTGTTAGTAAATTCTATTCACTTGGTACTTCAAGAACTTCAGAACAAGATTTGGATTTTGCTATTCAAAAAATGGTAGAAGTTGCACTTCGTGCGATTTCTCCAGGAATTAATGATCCGAACACAGCCAATGATATTATTATTCGTTTGGGGCGGTTGCTAGGGCAATTAGGAGCGTTGAAAACGGGTGCTATGACGTTGGGGAAAGGGCGCGTACTGTTTCAGTTTCCTTCCTTCAAAAAGGTATTGTATAAAACTTTTTATCAATTGTCGCATTATGGAAAAGAAGATATATCTGTATTAATTTCTATTCTGGAATCTTTGAATGTCACGGCAGCACTAGTGCCGGCTCGTCATCATATCGAGTTGTGGGAATTGCATAGTTATGTATTAGAAGCTGTGGATATTCCGAAACTAAAATCATTCGATCATGAAGAACTTCAAGAAAAAATTGATAAGTTAGCCAAAGCTACAAATCAACATTCGTACAATCTTCTTTTTGTGGAGAATGAACAGAAAGAAATCTAGGATGTCGATCAGCGAAGGAGAGAAGTTATGCAAAACAACCAGCTAATTGAAAAAAGTGCTTTTTTAAAAGATTTGTCCATTTCTGAATTTCTGTTGTTCTTTTTTTACTTAGCAATTCTGCTCGTAGTGAAAATTTTCGTCTTATGGTTGTTGAGAAAATTCATCTCATCCCAAAAATTCAAAACGCAAGTTTATCCTGTGATTGAAGATGTCTTGAATTGGCTTGTGCTATATGGCAGTATTCTTTTCTTTTTGTTTTATTTTTCAAAAGAAAAATGGCTAACGACTTCTTTTTATGAAACAGAAGGTGTGGAAGTATCGGTATTGCTTATTATTGTAGCTGTTTTGATTGTGACATTTGCAAGTCGTGTTACAAAGGCGATTACGCGATATGTGATGCCATTTGTTTATGGACAATTTGATGTTGACCTTGGTATGAGTTACACCATAAACCGACTGTTGTATTACATTGTGATGTTTTTAGCTTTAGCTATTAGTTTTACAACGGTGGGACTTGATTTGACAGCACTTGGTGTAGTATTTAGTGTGCTTGGGATTGGTATAGGGTTTGGCGTTCGTAATATTGCAGCTAATTTTGTATCAGGAATTATTATCCTTTTTGAGCGACCAATGGAAGTCGGTGAAATGGTCGAAATCGATGGCAAGATTGGACGAATTACTAAAATCAAGCTACGATCAACCGTAGTCGAAACCTTAAAAGAAGGAACACTCGTCGTTCCCAATCAATATTTTATTGAGCAAATTGTTAAAAACCGATCGAGTGCGCAAATGTATGCGCGTGTTATGGTCAGTGTTGAATATGGCAGTGACACGAAAAAAGTAGAACACATTCTTGAAACAGCAACGTTAAAAATAATTAGTTTGCGAGATGAAATTTCTCAAAAACAAGCAGAAGTTCGTTTTGTTAATTTCCGAAATTCTGCGATGGATTTTCAAGTAGAAGTGCATGTAGGCGATGTAGAAATGAAAGAAAGTCTCGAAAGTCAAATTCGTCATGCGATCGCAGAAGCTTTTATCCAACACAATATTAAGTTAGCTAAAGAAACCTACGAAGAATGAGAAAAGACCATAGCTTAAAAGTATGGTCTTTTATTCATCTTTTTCGATAACGAGAAATGATGTATCGGGTTCAATGTGAACAAGTATCACACAATCCGGTTTTATGAATTGAATTTTCCTTTCGATTTCTTCTGTAATCCAATGGCTTTCTACCACATTTAGCTTGGGATCTACGCTGACTGTTAAGTCAATAAACATGACGTTACCGTGATTGCGCCCTTTAAAGTCGCGAAGCGTAATGACACCGGGCACTCGCCCAACCAAAACAGACAAAGTTTCAACTTCATCTTCATCAAAAGCATCAGTTAAAGTTAAGACAGACTCTTTGAAAATATCAAAAGCAGTCTTGATAATGATTAATCCGATAATAAAAGCGGTGACAACATCCAAAATTGGAGCACCGAAAACGGCTCCGATGATTCCGATACCCGCACCGATACTGACAAGTGCATCTGATCTGTTGTCGTAAGCGGCTGCGCGTACTGCGGAGCTTTTAATTTCTCGGCTCAGCTTTAAATTATAACGATAAACGGCGTACATAATCACTGCAGAGAAAAAAGAAACCCAAGCGGTGATTAACGAAGGTGTAGCAGTGGCTGGTTCGAAAAGAGATTGAACAGCATTGACCAATACTTGCAAACCAATAGCAGCCATAATAAATGAAGCAAAGAGAGAAGCGATAGTTTCAGCACGCAAGTGACCATAATGATGATTTTCATCTGGTGGTTTCTGCGAAATTCTTAATCCAATGAGCACAGCGATAGATGCGACAATGTCAGTTAAGTTATTAAAGCCATCTGCTTTTAATGCTTCAGAAGTACCTAAATAGCCGAATATCAATTTAACGGTACTGAGAAATACATAAGCACCAATACTAATCCAAGCTCCTTTTTCCCCTTTGCGTAAATTTGTATAAAGCTCCATAATGTTTCCCGCCTCCAAGTCGCTGAAACAAAGTGAAACGACCCTCAGATGAGGGCCGTTTCACTTTCGTTATTTATTATTTCAAATAGTAAGATGGTTTTTTTAGAATGGGAACGAATAAGACCATGTACTGTTTATTAAATCCATGCTTGTCTCACAACAAAAATACCCGTTTGGTTTAATAGGTATTCTTTTAATAGTATCAAGCTCTTTATCGGTAATGTCAATCTGAAATCAGCTTTTCCGCTAGCAAATATAAAATTTACACAACTGTAATGACTAGCTATATAACTGAACAGTTGTAATTGAAAAAACTATTTAGTTAAAGAAGAAGCTTATGATTCCTAAAAGGAAAAATAACTATCTTGATATTTTAAAATCATCTACAAAATTTAGATTTATTTTTTCAAATGATTGAGGCATTGCCATTTTGGATTATAATTCGTACAAAATCTAGTATACAAGCAACATTAAAAAGAATTAATGCTAGTGTTGTTGGAATTTTACTGATCGCTCTATACGATTCTGTTTTACGTCAAGAGTTGAGGTCTTGCCGACTTTGCAATTGCGATAATTGCCTTTACAATGTTAGTCTATTTTAAACTAGCTCCGTGAATAGTTGTATTGGCTACAACAATTCTTGGTGCAATCGCTTATGCGGTTTGATAACAAAAAGGAGATGGATTAGATGATGAGCAAAGAATTGGATAAACAAGATGTACTAGCAGATTACAAGCAAGAGTTTTTTGTAGCAAAAGATACAGTTTATATGGATGGTAATTCTCTTGGTTTGATGTCGAAACGATCTGAAGCAACACTACAAAGCTTGATAGATAGCTGGAAAACTTTTGGGATTGATGGATGGACAGAAGGCCAAAATCCTTGGTTTACTTTAGCGGAAACGATGAGTGCTCGCATTGCACCATTAGTTGGTGCAGAGGCGCATGAAGTAATGATGACAGGATCAATTACTTCAAATATTCATCAAATGCTCTCGACTTTATTTCAACCGACTGCTGAGCGCTCCGTTATTCTTGTTGATGACTTGAACTTTCCTTCAGATATCTATGCGGTGGAAAGTCATCTTCGCTTACGCGGACTCGATCCAGTAAAAACAATGCGAAAAGTTACAAGTCGAGACGGCTATACGTTAGAGCTTGAAGATATTTTGGAGCAACTAACAGATGACGTAGCGATTTTACTGTTGCCGTCTGTTTTGTATAGAAGTGGTCAGTTGTTACAAATTGAAGAAATTACAAAAGCTGCGCATAAAAAAGGCGTACTGGTCGGATTTGACTTGGCTCACTCTATTGGTGCAATGCCACATCAATTGCACGACGCAGGAGTTGATTTTGCTGTTTGGTGTCATTATAAATACATGAACTCTGGGCCAGGTGGAACAGGCGGACTTTATGTGCATGAGCGTCATCACGATTTGCAGCCAGGAAATGCAGGCTGGTTTGGTTCGGACAAAGCACGTCAATTCGATATGGACCATGAATTTTCAAAAGCACAAGGAGCTGGAGCTTATCAAATTGGCACACCACATATTTTTAGTATGGCGCCTTTACTCGGTAGTTTAGAGTTGTTTGAAGAAGCGGGTATTCACAATATTCGTCAAAAATCTCTTCAGCTGACTGCACTATTAAGACAGCTGGTTGAAAACCAAGTCCCTGAATTAACGGATGTTACACCTATACACGATGATGCTAGAGGTGGACACATTGCGTTTGCACATCCAGAAGCTGCGCGAATTTGCAAAGCATTAAAAGAAGCAAAAATCATTCCGGACTTTCGTGCACCTAACATTATTCGGTTAGCACCTATCGCATTTTACACATCATTTAGCGATGTTAAAAAAGTAGCTAACGAGCTTCAAGATATTATGGAAAATGAAACATATAAAAACTTTAGTAATGAACGAAATGTGGTGGCTTGAGTGAAACCAAATAAAATTATTGACATTTCAATGAAATTAAATGAAACGACACCAGAGTGGCCAGGGGATTTGCCATTCTATTATGAGCTCTCTGTAACCATGGAGCAAAGCGGTTCGGTAAACATTGGGAAATTGCAAACAAGCACACATATCGGAACGCATATCGATGCGCCATTTCATTACAATAGTCTAGGACTCAAAACACATGAATTGCCGCTAGACGTTTATTTGACTACGGCGCAAGTCATGGATGTTAACGGTTTAGAAAAAATTAGTTTGGCAGATTTAAAACCGCTTGAAAAAGATGTGGAAGCAGTCTTGTTAAAAACGGCATCTTGGCAAAATCGGAGTCAATTTCCGGCACAATGGCCAGTATTTGACGAGTCAATTGCCGAATGGATGGCTGACAACGGCGTGAAACTGTTGGGAGTAGATGTTCCTTCTGTAGATCCTGAAAGTAGTAAAAAATTACCAATGCATCAAGCTATGAATCAACACCAACGATTCATACTAGAAGGTATCGTATTGGATAATGTTTCAGAAGGTGTTTACCAATTAGTTGCATTGCCCTTAAAAATCGAAGGCGGAGAAGGCAGTCCGGTTCGGGCTGTTTTATATACGTAAAAAGATAAATAAACCCTTCACCTTTTACAGGTGAAGGGTTTATGCATAATCTGCACGGAAATAAGATTCCATGTTTTTTATATTTACGGCAATTTCATCGCAAATTTCCTGGTAAAGTGCCCACTGTTCTGTTACATCGTTACTGCGTAATTCGGGATTACGGATATCCCAATGCACCAATTTTTGACTTGGCAAGTCTGTTGGAATATCTGCGTGTTCGAAATCGCCATCGTGCAAAGCAATAATTAAGTCAGCTTGGCTTACTTCTTTCGAGTTGTAAGCACGTGGTTCAACTGAAGGTAAATCCATAATGATTTCTTTCATGATTTCTAACGGCATTTCGTTAAAAGTAGATTCGGAACCTTGAGTCCAAGATGCACTGCGAATATCCCAATCAGGAAGCATTAACCGATTCGCCCAAATCTCTGCCATGAGTCCGCGATGTTGATGAGGAGATAAAAAATATACAGTTTGCTTTGACATGGTCAATCCCTTCTTCCTTTTGTAAAGCCAGTTTTCCTGTTAGTAATGTTTACCCATCAAGAAGAAAATGAAACTGTTAAATTTGTGATGATATTATGACTATTCGATATCTAATTAAAAACCGATTCTGCCAACAAGTGATTACTTGCTTAGTAGAATCGGATTTTATACCCTTTTAGCGATCAATTATGCTTATTTAACGACTAAAATAGAACTTGAAGAGTCTTTAATTAACTTTTTGCTGACAGATCCAATAAAGAATTTCTGCAAACCCGACTTACCGCTGTTACCGATGATTAGCAAATCAATGTTTTGCTCTTCAATGAAAGCAACAATTGTTTTAGTGGCATTTCCTTCTAGAGCAAGAACAGATGCACGTGTGTCATGGATGTCTAACTGCCTTTGGATAGATTCTTGAAGATGTTTTGAATATTCAGCTGTTGTATCGTCGTACTCTTTTGTATGGGCAAGCCGTTCGTCACCCATTCCGTGGGGCATAAATTGAGCATAGTTACTATCAACATTAGCTGAAATTACAGGAGCGGATACAGTACCTGCATCCATATAACCAACACTTTCCCGATAATCTTCGTTGACATAAATAACCGAAAGCTTAGCATTTGGCATTATTTTTACAAATTCTATTGCTTTTTCCAACGCCATTCGACTTCCATCAGATCCGTCGTAAGCGACTGCCATATTCGTATACATTTTCTTCACCTCACCTTAATTCTCGTTACTATAAAATACCCTCCGTCTATGAAATGAAACATGTGTGAAGACAGACAAAATAAATAATCTCGAAATATCTTGACAATTCAAAAAGTTTTTTGATATTCTAGCATTAACTAATAAAAGGGAACGGAGGCTATGATGATGAAAAAATTGGAAATGGACATTCAAACTAAATGCATAGCAACATCAGGCCGTCCTATAATTTTTTTCTAAATCTATTTCGGAATTAGAAATATTCTGGGCAAGTCTGCAAAATTGTCCTGTTTTCATGAGCATGCGCCCATAAACTAGGCGCATGCTTTTTTGTGTGCAGTAATTAAAGCAATCCAAAATGAGCATGAGCTTCAAGAATAAGCATTGATTTGGGGATAGAAAGTAGGCGTAGTAAATGTTTGATGTGTTATGGAAATTAAAATGGTTTTTTAAGGAAAATTGGCTGCGTTATACAACAGCAATTGGTTTGCTCTTCATCGCAAATATTCTAGAAATTATTCCACCTTGGCTAATTGGCGTAGCGATTGATTCAATAGCGCAATCTCAATTGACTGTGTCTTTAATGTGGCAATATATATTGGTGCTTTTTGTCTCATTAGTGTTGGCTTATTTAATTAACTTTGTTTGGCAGTACCAATTGTTTGGAGGCGCGTATGTAATTGAACGACAGCTTCGGTCTAGTTTAATGGGACAATTTTTGAAAATGTCACCAACATTTTATGAGAAAAATCGAACAGGCGATTTAATGGCGCGTTCGACAAATGATTTAAAAGCGATTTCTGAAACAGCGGGATTTGGTATTTTAACGTTAGTAGATTCTACTTTGTATATGGCGACAATTATTGTGGCTATGGGGATTTTGGTTTCTTGGGAATTAACGTTTTTCGCGATGTTGCCATTACCAATTTTAGCGATTATTGTACAGTTACTGGGGAAAAAAATTCATGTTCGATATATGGAAGCGCAAGAAGCATTTGGTGATTTGAACGATAGTGTACTCGAGTCAGTTGGAGGTGTCCGTGTAATTCGTGCCTATGTTCAAGAACGTGCTTCAGAACAGCGATTTGCTGAAATGACAGAAGACGTTTATGAGAAAAATATGGCTGTAGAGCGAATAGATGCACTGTTTGCACCTGTAACAAAAGTGTTAACGTCTATCAGCTATATGATTGGGCTCGGCTATGGCGCTTTTTTAGTAGCTGAAGGAACGATGTCGTTAGGTGATTTAGTTGCCTTTAATGTCTATCTTGGAATGATTGTATGGCCAATGTTCGCTATTGGAGAAATGATTAATATTTTGCAGCGTGGCAATGCTTCGTTGGATCGCGTGAATAAGACTTTAGATTATCCAGAAGACGTGACAGACTCAGAAAAACCAATTGTCACGGGAAAACCAGAGCGAATTGGCTTTAAAGAGTTTAGCTTTACGTATCCCCAATCGAGTTCTATTAATTTGCAGGGCATAAATTTATCGATGAATAGTGGACAAACATTAGGTATTGTAGGCAAAACCGGTAGCGGTAAAACAACGTTTATCAAACAATTGATGAGAGAATACCCAACAGGGGAAGGTTCTATTTTGATGAACGGCATCGAATTAAAAAGATTAACAAAAGATCAATTGCGTAGTTGGATCGGCTATGTACCACAAGATCACGTCTTGTTTTCACGCACCATTCGTGAAAATATTTTATTTGGTAAGTCAGATGCCAGTGAAGAAGAGTTGATCAAAGCGCTTCGTTTGTCTTATTTTGAAAAAGATTTGGCGTTATTACCAAATGGATTAAATACACTTGTAGGTGAAAAAGGAGTCGCATTGTCTGGGGGTCAAAAGCAGCGCATTTCCATTGCGCGTGCATTGATAAAAAATCCGGAAATTTTAATACTCGACGATTCTTTATCTGCAGTCGATGCAAAAACAGAAGCTCGCATCATTGAAAATATCCAGGCAGAACGTTCTGGCAAGACGACGATTATTACAACGCACAGACTATCAGCGGTAAAGCATGCAGATTGGATCGTAGTGCTTGATGATGGACAAATTACTGAAGAAGGAACTCATGATGATTTAGTAGAAAAAAACGGTTGGTACAATGAACAATTCCTCCGTCAGCAAATCGAGGAGGTGTAGGCATGGGGACAGGAAAACGATTAGTACAATATGCATTGAATTTTAAAGCGGTTTTGATTACTGGCTTGAGTATGCTCGCAATCGCTGTGGCTGCAGATTTGGCAGCACCATTAATTGCTAAAGAAATAATCGACAATCACATAGCGGTTTCAGGTGGAGCAGTAGATTTCGAGCCGATTGCTTACTTATTGATTTTGTTTTTTGTTTTAGCGATTATTACAGCGTTCTTCCGGTATTGGCAGTCTATCCTACTACAGAGAGGCGCTAATCGCATTATTCGTAAAATGCGAAACGATGTATACGAACATACACAAACTCTGCCGATTCGTTATTTCGACAATTTACCAGCAGGCAAAGTAGTGGCGCGCATTACTAATGACACAGAAGCAATCCGTGATTTGTTTGTAACGGTATTGGCTCAATTTGCGACTAGTTTTATGTATATGGCCGGTATTTACATCGCGTTATTTTACCTTGACTGGAAAATGGCGGCAATGACGTTGGTATTAGTTCCGTTATTGTATGTTTGGATGTTGGTTTACCGAAAGTATGCGGCTCGTTACAATCATGTTGTTCGCGAAAAAGTCAGTGAAATGAACGCGATGATCAACGAATCTATTCAAGGAATGACTATTATTCAAGCATTCCGACGTGAACGCAAAATGAAAGAAGAGTTTGAAGAATTAAATGATGAACATTACGATTATCAAAAAAAATTATTAATTCTTGAAGGTGCAGCTTCTTACAACTTAGTTGGTGTTCTCCGCTCGATGACATTTATTTTGTTTGTTTGGTATTTTGGAACAGGTTCTATGTCAGGCGATACAGCTATCACAGTAGGTGTGTTGTATGCGTTTATCGATTACATTATTCGTTTGTTTAATCCCATTAGTGGCATCGTCAATCAATTTGGTCGTTTGGAACAATCATTAGTCGCAGCTGAACGTGTATTCCAAATGCTCGACCAACCAGGAGAAGCAGTTGTCGACAAAAAAGTACCGCGCTATCAAGGCGATGTTCATTTTGACAAAGTTTGGTTTGCCTACAGTGAAAACGACTATGTTTTAAAAGACATTTCGTTTCAGGCAAAACAAGGTGAAACCGTAGCGTTAGTCGGCCATACAGGATCAGGAAAAAGTTCAATCATGAACTTACTATTTCGTTTTTACGATGTCTCTAAAGGTACGATAACAATCGATGGTGTAAACATATTAGACATGCCTAGACAATCAACTAGAGAGCACATGGGCATCGTTTTACAAGATCCTTACTTGTTTAGTGGCACAATTGAATCGAATGTCACAATGGGTGACAAACGGATTACAAGAGAAATGGTCATAGCTGCATTAGCTGCGGTTGGCGGCGAACGTGTTTTGAATCATTTGCCAAAAGGAATTGATGAACCTGTTGTGGAAAAGGGCAGTACGTTGTCTTCAGGACAGCGCCAATTGGTGTCTTTTGCACGGGCATTAGCATTCGATCCCGCAATTTTAATATTGGACGAAGCGACATCTAATATTGATACAGAGACAGAAGAAATCATTCAGCACGCAATGAATGTCTTGAAAAAAGGCCGTACAACCTTTATCATTGCTCATCGGTTGTCGACCATAAAAAATGCCGATCGCATACTTGTGTTAGAAAAAGGAGAAATTGCAGAAGCCGGTTGTCATGAAGAATTAATGAAACTTGGCGGCATTTACTATCAAATGTATAAAATTCAATCAGGAATGTCCCAAACCCAAACTATCGGGTAAAGGGCCATTCCCTTTTCTATTGCAAATGATTGATGAATCATTTTGTGCGAGCAGAATGTGCGACTAAAGTAAATTCTTCGTTTCATCCTTTTAAAATAGTTAAGAAGCTATCGCTGTTAAATTAAGCCAAGCTTCCTTATAATTAAAAGGCAAACAAAAAAACGCTGAAACATTCCAGCGTTTTAATCGTATACATGATAGAGCATTAGCTCATGAATCATTGTTTTGATGGTTTCTTCATCTTGAGGAGGATTTGAACTCCAGACAATGGTACCATCGGGATGGTATTCACCAGTGATGCGTTCGTTTTTGTGGAAAAAAGAAATGTTCCATCCTGGTAGTTGATGATTATCGAACATAGGCTTAAATTTAAAATGCTGAAGCATATGGATCCTCCTTTGCTTTCTTCTCTTCAGTATAGGGGATTAAAAAAAATACACAAAGCAGAAAAAGAAAAGAGTGACAAAAGTGACTATTATTGTGACATTAGTTTTTATGGCGGTTGTGGGAGCGCTGATCGGTGGGGTTACAAACCACTTAGCGATTAAGATGCTTTTTTGGCCTTATGAAGCAAAGTATATCGGCACGTTTCGAGTCCCATTAACACCTGGACTTATCCCGAAACGACGCGATGAGTTATCTCGTCAATTGGGCCGAACAGTGGTTGAGCATTTATTAACACCCGAAACTTTCAAAAAACGTTTTTTCAATGAAGAAATGCGTGTAAAGAGTGAAAAGTGGATCAATCGGCAGCTAAACAAGCATTTATTTGATTCGCCAAAATCATTTAATGATTGGTTGCAAGCAGCTGGACAAGAAGGAATGGATGTTAAAATTGAAGCAAAGTTGGATGAATTAGTTGAGCTTCAAAAAGATTCGTTACAAGCGTACATTGCAGGAAAAACTATTCGCGAACTTATGCCAGCAAACTGGAAAGCAGAAGCAGAAGCAAAACTATATGAAGGTGTCGAATACGCCATTAATCAAGGAACAACTTATTTTGAATCACCACACGGCAGACAAACCATCAAGTCATTGCTTGATGAATTTTTAGAGTCTCGCGGGCGCTTTGGGCATATGTTGCATTCGCTTTTGGGAGAATCCAAGCCATTAGTGGATCGCATTCAACCGGAAATCATTAAATTTCTCAATTCGCCAAGAACTTTCGAATTAGTTGGAACTTTAGCATTTAGTGAATGGGAAAAAGTACAGGACCGAAGAGTTGATGCATTATTGAAGGAATTTGATTTTGATACAGCTCTAGAGACGGTAAAGCAATACGTTCGTGAAAAAGCAGTGATTTCTACGCGTTTAAACGCAACACTTGCAGAGACTTGGCCTGGAGGGTTAGAATGGACAAGTGTCAATATTACGCCACTTGTCATAGACTTTGTCTTCGAGCAAGGAGAGCATAAACTGGAAGAAACCATATTGAAGATTGATATGGAAGGTATGGTAAAAGAGCAAGTCGATTCTCTGCCGCTCAGTCGCCTAGAAGAATTGGTGCTTGGGATATCCCGGAGAGAATTTAAGATGATTACCGTATTGGGCGCATTTCTCGGAGGCTTTATTGGCGTCTTCCAAGGAATTTTCGTCATGATACTAAACTAAAAACAGAGGAGATGGATGAACATGACAGTAAACATTTATGACGACATTAACAAATTAGAAAGCACGTTCCGTTCAACAGACGAATTCAAGAAATTAGAGGAAGCTGTTGCACAAGTAACTGCTGATGCAGAAGCAAATGAATTGTTCAAGACTTTCCGCGACTTGCAAATTACGCTACAACAAAAACAAACAGAAGGACAAGAAATTACAGAAGAAGAAATGATGAATGCACAAAGCACAGCACAAGCTGCTCAGGAAAATGAAAAAATTCTGGCTATGCTAGAAGCTGAAATGGGCTTAAGCCAAATGATCGAAGAAGTAAATCGTGTCTTGATCAAGCCTGTTCAATCTTTATACGAAAGCATGTAATTTTAAAAAAATAAAGGAATAATGAAGAGAGATGCCGAATACGTAAAGGTGAATGACAATTCATCTTTACGAAGGGGTGTCTCTTTTTATGTATGAAACAATCGAATTGACAAAACAAGGACGAATTGGCCAATTGGTACTGAATCGTCCAAAATCCATGAACGCGATGAATGGCAAGATGATGAAAGAATTAGCGGATTGCTTCGAGTCTTTGCTACAAGATAGCACATTACAGGTGCTTATCATACGCGGAGAAGGAAGAGCCTTTTCAGCAGGTGGAGACATTAAAGAAATGATGGATCCAGAAAATCCCATGGACATCGACTCTGTAATGATAGAGGTTAGTCGATTAGCGAAAGCGCTCTACACGTTACCGCAAATTACGATTGCTGCGATTCACGGCGCTTCAGCGGGTCTTGCTTTTAGCATGGCTTTAGCATGCGATCACGTTATTGCCGAAGAAAATAGCAAATTAGCCATGAACTTTATCGGCATTGGCTTAGTACCTGACGGTGGTGGCCACTTCTTTATGAAAGAACGAGTAGGTGTTCCAAAAGCGAAGCAAATTATTTGGGCAGGTCAAACCTTAAAAGCACATGACGCGCTTTCCAAAGGATTGATTGAAGAAGTTACTGCAGAAGGACGAGGTCTTGAAAGAGCGGAAGCATACGCGGCTGAAGCAATTGCATCTCCTTTAAGGGCCAAATTAGCTTCTAAACACATTCTTCATCAACCCAAAGTAGATGAACTAATGAAGACATTAGAAATGGAAGCAACCGCACAGTCTGCTATGCGAAAATCAGCGGATCATTTAGAAGGTATAGAAGCTTTTGTTGGCAAAAGAAAGCCGAAGTTTACAGGTCAATAAAAAAGCATGGCGGAAAATTAAATCCGCCATGCTTTTTACTTTTATGAATGAAAAAGAATAAGTTTACCAGTAGGAGATGCTAATCGGTGTGTTTGTTTTGTTAGCTCTTTTTCCTCTAACAAGGCTTCTCCTTTGCCGCGTGCTTCCACATCTGTCTCCGCAGTAAACGTTTCGTCTAATATCTGTTTACCAGTTTGTTCGAATGCCGTCAATTTATATGTTCTCAACTTGAATCAATCCTTTCTGAATGCATATTTCATTTCTAGTATAAAGGCTATTTATGAAAAAGTCCTGTATTTTTGAAACATCACAGCAGCTGCTTCGTAGTAAGTAGAAAGAAAGGAGCGAATAGAAATGGGTTTGCATATCGAGCATGTAACAAAAAAATTTGGCGACTTTACAGCAGTAGACGATCTTTCGCTAATTATTCAAGAAGGCGGTATGCACGGATTTCTTGGAGCAAATGGAGCAGGAAAAACAACGACATTTCGAATGATTTTAGGATTATTAGATCCCACAGCAGGTTCAGCTTGTTGGAAAGGTAAGCCTATTACATATGCTAACAGTTCTGAGATTGGTTATTTGCCAGAAGAACGAGGACTTTATCCTAAGATGAAAGTCGAAGAACAATTGGTTTACTTAGCACAGTTACGCAAAATGTCTAAAGGTGATGCGAAACGCGAAGCAAATGCATGGTTAGAGCGCTTTGAAGTTCCGTATTACAGACAGAAAAGAGTAGAAGAGTTATCAAAAGGAAATCAGCAAAAAATCCAATTAATTGCCTCTCTTTTGCATAAACCGTCGTTGTTAATATTGGATGAACCGTTTTCAGGATTAGATCCAGTTAACGTAGAAATGTTAAAAAAAGCTATTTTGGATTTTCAAAAACAAGGAGCCACAATCGTCTTTTCTAGTCATCGTATGGATCATGTAGAAGAACTATGTGATGAGGTGAGCATTTTAGATCGTGGAAAAGTAGTGATTGGAGGTTCAATTAAAAAAGTGAAAAAGTCATTTGGCAAGCAAAAAGTTCGCTTGAATGTAGATGCAGACCTTAGCAGTTTGAGTAGAGTAGCAGGTGTTGATAATTTTATAAAAACAAAAGAAGGCGCAATTTTTCAAATTACAGACGAACGTGTCGCACAAACTTTATTGGCTAAAGCAATGGAACTGGGAACACTTCGTCATTTTGCAGTAGAAGAACCTTCGTTAGAAGAAATCTTTATCGCGAAGGTAGGAAAACAGCTTGCATAGCTTTTGGATTATTTTCAAGCAAGCCTTTCTAACAAAAGCAAAAACAAAGTCATTTATTATCACAACGATACTTGTCGTCGCTTCCTTTTTTTTGTTAGCAAACGTCTCAAACATCATCGCTATTTTCGATGAAAAACAACCTGACGAAAATGTCTTGCACGTTTGGAGTGAAGAGATCAAGCTACTCGAAAGTTTACAAGTGCAATTAGCGTTGATGGAAGCTGATATTGAAGCGGTTCCAACCTATTTGACAGAAACGGAATTGCAAGAAAGTATTACAGAAGGCACTATTGATGACTATTTAGTATTAACACGTAATAAGCAATTGGCAGCTCGTTATGTGTCTAAGTCTGCCAGTGAACTAGGTAGTGGGAACAAAATTGAAGAGGCTGTTCAAGCAATTCATACTGCAACAACTGCGGAATCACTCGGCTTGGATAACAGGCAAGTCAATCAATTGTTTATGCCAGTCGATTTTGAACGACAAGCTGTATCCGAATCTTCCAAATCACAAGAAGAACTGAGTCAGGCACGGGGACTTGTTTACGTGTTAATTATGCTGATTTATATCGCAGTTATTTATTATCCAAATATGATTGCCATGGAAGTCGCAACGGAAAAATCATCGCGAGTTATGGAAATATTGATTTCAAGTGTTTCTCCTGTCAAGCATATGTTCGCTAAAATTGCCGGCATTGGTAGTCTTGGTATTTTACAAATGCTGACTTTTGGAACTGCTGGCTATTTGGCTATTAAAACAGCGGGTACAAATTTGACGGAAGGTATCTTTAGTGTAATGGGTTTTTCGGAAGTCAAAATCAGCACATTCTTATTTGCTATACTCTTTTTTCTACTTGGTTATTTTTTATATGCTGTGCTCGCAGCATTACTTGGCTCGTTAGTCAGCCGAACAGAAGACGTGCAACAACTAATGTTGCCAATGATGATTTTAATCATTATCGCGTCATTGATTGCATTTTCTGGAATTACAATACCGGAAGCTGGCTTTGTAACGGTTTCTTCGTTTATCCCGTTTTTCGCACCGCTAGTCATGTTCTTGCGTGTAGGAATGCTCGACTTGCCATTATGGGAGCCTTTGCTATCCATTGCTATTATGCTAGTGACCATTGGAATTTTAGGTTGGTTTGGAGCACGTATTTACCGTGGAGGCGTCTTGATGTACGGTTCTTCACAATCACTTAAAGATATTCGAAAAGCTATTCGTCTAGGCAACAAAAAATAAAAAACTGTTTGCACAAAAGTTTTCTGCAAACAGTTTTTTAACCAGCTTCGTCATGGTAAAATAGGAACAAATATTCGGTACTCAAAAGGAGTTTAGTTATGGAATCGATTCGATTTATCCATACGGCAGATTTGCATTTAGGAAGCCCTTTTATTGGCATGAGAGATTTGCAAAAAGATCAGTGGAAAAAATTAAAAAACAGCACTTTAGAAGCATTTGATCGTCTAATACATTATGCATTAAAAACTAAGCCTGATTTTGTGTGTATTGTCGGTGATATTTACGATGGAGAAGATCGCAATATTCGCGCGCAAGCTCGTTTTCAAAAAGGCATGCAACAACTGGCAGAGCAAAATATTCCCGTCGTTATGTGTTATGGCAATCACGATCACTTGAGTGGCAATTGGACTCATTTTGAGCTTCCAGATAATGTGCACATCTTTGATGAAACAGTATCTCAATTCAAAATTGATACTATTGCAGGAGCTGTAAACTTTACTGGTTTTAGTTATGGTAAACGTCACATTAGCGAGTCTATGGTTGAGTATTATCCGATTGCACAAAACCAAGAATATCATATTGGTTTTCTCCATGGCAGTCTTGAAGGAGATTCAACCCATGCTGTTTATGCGCCGTTTAAAAAAGAACAGCTACTTAGCAAACAATATGACTATTGGGCATTGGGGCATATCCATAAACGTCAAGAGCTTTATAGCAAGCCAGCGATGATTTATCCTGGAAATATTCAAGGACGTCATCGTAAAGAGTCAGGTGTAAAAGGTTTTTATGAAGTGACTTTGTCAAAAGCAACAACACAATTAGAGTTTATTCCAACGTCCGTTGTTCAGTTTGATACAGTTGCTGTTTCTGGGAAAGGTATTTTTCATATGAATGAATTGATCGATGCTTGTCAAAAGGAATTAGGTCTTTTTAGTGAAATAGCAGGAACCGCTGTTATTGAATTGGTGTTTACAGAACTGGACCAAGAAGGCTACCAGCTACTTGCTGAAATTCCTGAGAGTGAGCTGTTGGAAGTGCTTAGGGAATCGATGGACGGATTAGATAATTTTGTTTGGATTCAAGCAATTTATCTAGAACAAACAAAACAAGACGCTGAACTTTCTCCACTTGGTGAGACGTTGATTGACAGGATGGAAGGCTGGGAAAAGGATGATTGGAAAATTATATTACAAGACTTGTATCGACATCCAAAAAGTAGCAGGTTTTTAAAAACTGTTGAAGATCAAACCATTGATGAATTTCAACTTGCAGCTGCGCAAAAAATTAGGCGTACGATGCAGGTAGGAGAGTGACAAAATGAAAATCGAAAAACTAGTAATTTATGGTTTTGGTAAGCATGAAAATCGGACCATTCGATTAGGAGAACAACTGGTTTTGTTCTATGGTCCGAATGAGGCTGGTAAAACAACGATTCAGCAATTTATTATTCAACTTCTTTTTGGATTTCCAGCGCGCAATCAAACACACTTGCGCTATGAGCCAAAAAGCGTAGGGAAATACGGTGGACAGCTTTATATAGATGATCCCGATTATGGAAAACTGGTGATTGAGCGGATTAAAGGAAAATCGGCTGGAGAGGTCACAGTAACTTTTGAAGATGGCCGACGAGCTGGCGAAGCTGCGTTAAAGCAAGTATTACGAAATTACGACCGCGCTTCTTTTGAAGCGGTTTTTTCATTTTCGATTCATGAATTGCAAGGACTCGGTCAGCTTAGTGAAACAGAATTGAGCCGAACTTTGTTGGCTTCGGGAACAACAGGCATCGATGCCTTGACTAATTTAGAAAGTCAGCTTGAAAAACAAATGGCTGAGCTGTTTAAAAAGAGTGGTCGCAAACCACAATTAAATGCATTAGCTGAAGAACTTCGGGAACTAGAAGGAGAGCTAAAAGACTATAGGCAACGTGCACAGCTCTATAGTCCTTCAATTGAACGATTACAAGCTATCGAACACCGTTTAAGGGCTATTGAAGACGAAGAAATAGCACAAGACAAGAAACTTAAAGACATTAGCAAATGGCAACAAGCAGCACCATTATTTGCAAACAAATCAAAGTTGACAGAGCAGCTAAATAAGTTGGAAATTAACCGATTTCCAACAGAAGGTAGAAGACAAATGGATCGATTAGTAGATAAATTGACTCAAACCAAAGCAGATAAAGAGTATTTAACAAACCAACAAGCTCATTTGATCGATCCAAATCAAGTGGATGCTATGGAATCTATTGAAAATTTGTTGAATCGTGAATCTGATTGGCATCAACTAAACGGTCAATTGGTCCAAAAGCACAATGAAACAATTGAGTTGAGAGAAGAATGCGAAGAATTATTGTTCCTCCTAGGACTTACTGAACAACAAGCGATGGCTATTGATGTTTCGTTAAGCCAAGAAGAGCAACTAGCTGAACGTTTAAAAGACTTGGATATAGAAGAAGAAAACCAACGTTTTAACCAACGAAGTTTGCAAGAAGAAAAAAGTAAATTGGTAATTGCAGAACAAGATCTGGCAAGGTTTTTAACAAAAGAACCAACTGAAAAAGAAAGACTGGCTGCAGAACAATGGCCACGTGTTTCAGCTCAGTTAGCAGAAGCTAAGGCAGAGTCGAAAGTTCAAAAGAGTAAAGCAGGACAAGACCGAATCGTCCATTTTGCATTACTTGGACTGGGACTTCTTGTAGTAGCTTATGGCATTATCCAATCTATTGTTTTTTTAATTGTCATTGGACTTGCAGCAATAGCTACAGGTGTATGGCTATTTATAAAATCTGGTAAATCAGAAGAATTGCTAACAAACTACTCTGACATTATCGAAAAATATGGCGATAAAGAACATAACTACGCAACGATTATAAGAAAAGTTACAGAGTTTGATCTTCAGTTAGATGGATTGATGAGTAATGTGGAGACAATCAAAAAAAATATAAACAGCCTTTCTTCGATGGAATCAAGTTCTCAAGCAAAAAAAGCCTATCAGCAATTACTACTTGAAATCGGTTTGAGTCCAAATACTCGTCGTACGATGGTGATAGAACTTTTTGAAAAGTTGCGCAAAGTTCATGCCAATCATTCACGTCTACTGCGTATTGAAGATGATATCGGCAAACTAGAAGCGCAGCAAAAAGAGTGGGTAAACAAAGCACAACTAGCATGTGGAAAAGACTTAGCAATCGAGGGATTGACTGCGTCATTGCGCTCAGAGCTATCGGTGCGCAAACAAAAGCAAGACCACTGGAAAAAAATCAAAGGTGAACAAATCGATTTATTGGAAAAATTGGGCCGATTGCAGGCACTTCAAGAACAACTTGAAAAAGAACAACAGGATTTACTGATATATGCTAACGCACAAGAAGTTTTTGATTTCTATCATTTGGCTGATAAATGGGAAAAGAAACAAGACGTTGAAAAATCACTCGAATTGACTAAAGAACAATTAAAGTCTATCGGAGAAGTAAAGTTACGAAGTAGCTGGGCACCTGAGCATGCGCAACAGGAAATCGAGCAAATTCAAGCACAATTGACACAGCTAAAAGCCGAGCGCAATGAGCTGTTGGGAGAACAAGCAGATAAACAACAACTGACTCAACACTTAGTATCTGATACTTCGTACGAAGAAAAACTACAGCAATTTGAAGAAAAAAAAGCAAAGTTTGTTGATTTAGCTAAGCAATGGTCTGTCAATAAAGCGATTGTCACAGCAATCAATCAAACAATGGACGAACTCAAAGAGAAAAAGCTTCCTTCAGTATTGATGCGTGCTCAGCTGTATTTCAGTAAACTGACAAATGGTACTTACCAAGAATTACTTATAAATACAACGGGCTATTTTGAAGCGAAAAGCCAAGATGGTACTTATTTTCCTATTGCCGAACTGAGTCAAGCGACAAAAGAGCAAGCTTATTTGGCTTTAAGGTTGTCCTTAGCAGTATCGATGAAGAAAAGTCATCCATTCCCAATTATTATGGACGATGCTTTTGTTCATTTTGATCGCAGTCGGCTACAGCAAGTGATAAACTTAGTTAAAGAGTTGCAAGAAGAGCATCAATTTATTTACTTTACTTGCCACGAAGACATGAAACAAGCTTGGCCAAATGCACAAATTATTCAATTGGCTAATATGGGAAGGAGCGTTCATTCATGACCAAAGGAATTACAGAGTATGCAGTTGGAGAGACGGTTGATGTATTCTTGCTGATTAAGCAATCAGTTAAAGGAGTCACGACTACCGGAAATCCATTTATCTCGCTCGTTTTGCAGGATAAGAGCGGAGATATTGAAGCGAAATTGTGGGACACTAAAGATGAACAAGAATTAATGTTTGCAGCTGAAGTAATTGTCCGTGTAGGTGGAGAAATCCATAATTACCGAGGAAAAAATCAATTGCGTATAAAAAGCATTCGTCCAGCAAAACCAGAAGAAAATCAGTCGATTTCGGACTTGATGCCATCGTCAGAGAAATCAGCGGATGAATTGCTCGAAGAAGTAATGAAGTATTTGTTTGAAATGGAAAATCCTCAAATTCAACGAATCACGCGCTTCATGCTTAAAAAATATCAACAGCAATTCTTAACGTATCCAGCAGCAACACGTAATCACCATGATTATGTATCAGGGCTAGCCGATCATGTGGTGTCTATGTTGAAATTAGGCAAAGCGCTAGTAGAGATTTACCCAGGACTCAACAAAGACTTGTTATTTGCAGGAATCATTCTTCATGATATTGGAAAAGTAATCGAACTATCGGGTCCAATCGCAACGACATACACGGTAGAAGGTAATTTAATTGGTCACATCTCAATCATGGTTACGGAAGTAGCAAAAGCAGCAGAGGAGCTAGAAATTGAAGGCGAAGAAGTAATGTTGTTACAGCATATTATTCTTTCTCATCACGGAAAAGAAGAATGGGGTAGCCCGAAAAAGCCGATGCTCAAAGAAGCCGAAATTCTTCATTACATTGATAACATCGATGCGAAAATGATGATGTTAGATCGCGTTCTCGGGAAAACCAAAGAAGGCGAGTTTTCAGAGCGTGTATTTGCTTTAGATAATCGTTCATTTTACAAACCCAAAATTCAATAAAAGATATAAAGAAGATCGAAGGGTTACGCTACCTGTAGATGATCTAAGAGAGCGGCAATTTTGATATTCGATAAGTTTTCAGAGCCATCGTCTTTGCTTTACCTAGAACAACTAGCTCGATTATGTGTAATTTAAAAAAACTGCCTTAAAGTTATGATCATAGCTTTAAGGCAGTTTTTTATTGTTTTTTTATTCTCCGGCTGGAGCAGCAGGTGCTGGTGGATTTAGAATATCATCCAAAGCGCCTTTTAAGTCTTCATCTTGAATTTCTACATTTGCTTCTTTCATCAGTTCGGCAACTTTTGGAAGTAATGTTGTTTGATCCGCTTTTGTAAGTGCAATTTCAGAACGGATTTCTTCTTTTTGATCTTCTAAAGCAGGTTGGTCTTTCACTTGACGCTTTTCAAGAACTTGAATGATATGGAAACCAAACTCAGATTGAACCGGATCACTGATTTTGTCAATTTCAAGGTTGTATGCAGCTTCTTCAAATTCAGGAACCATAGCTCCTGGACCGAACCAATCGACATTTCCGCCTTTTGCAGCAGAACCTGTATCTGTAGAGTTTTCTTCCGCCAATTTAGCGAAATCAGCGCCTTCATCTAATTGTTTTTTTAAAGAGTTGGCTGTTTCTTCATCCGCTACAAGAATGTGACGTGCATTTAACTCAGTTCCTTGACGGTCATATTGAGCTTGGATTTCTTCGTCTGTAACGTCGATGCCTTCAGTTAATGCTTTTTCTTGTAGTAAATTCAAGCGAATTACTTTTTTATAGCTTTCTTCTGTTTGATTATTTTGCTCAAGAAACTGATCAAAGCTTTCGCCAAGCTCTTCTTTATTACTGTCGTATTCTGCGTTTACTTCTTTGTCTGATACATCAAAGTTTTCGGCAAGAACTTTTTCAATCAGTAAAATTTGTATCGCTTGTTCACCGATAGATGTTTTCATTTCTTGATAAAGCTCTTCTTTTGTGACATCGCCAACATCAGAGGTGACGATCGCTTTTTCATCACCGCCATCGCTACATGCGGATAAAGCCAATACAGACGCTGCTAAAGTAAATGTTAAAAAAGATTTTTTCATTAGATTTCGCTCCCAACTTTCTATATAAATGCAGTATTTACTATACTATAAACGTATTACACTATGCAAAGTTCCGAAAAAAAGACACTTGCCAAGAGGCAAGTGTTTTTAAGGGGTAAATTCTACGCCTACATACAACGATACCAGTAAAATCGTAATTAATATATTAATCGTCCGGAATATTTTTTGGTGATTTTCTTCCGGGATTTCCCGAGAAGTAACTAATGCTAATGTCATCCGGTTGATTTGGAAAAGATAAAACACGGAGAACATAACAATAAATGCGATAATCATGGGTTTCCTCCCCTCTAACTTTACTTCCTAGTATAACAAAGACGAGAAGAAAAAGCAGATATTAGCTAACGATAGGAGGAACAAGAATTTCAAATCCTGTGTCTGTTTCTTCAATAAATGAATACTTAGGTGAACGTGATAGGTTGCGAATGTAGATAATGTCCGTTAAACATAGGGCGCAGTGATACGCCAACAGCATAGTAAAGTAGTGACTATAAGCAGGCATCGTGATGCTTGCTGTAACAAGAACTGTATTCAGCACGAGAAAAGGTGTCGCAAGTGACAACAAGAAACGTATTTTTGATACAGGTTCATTGATATGAAGCAAAATAGCCGGACAAACTTTCAGTTGTTTTCGTATAATGAGTTTCAATGATTTATGACAACCGATTAATGGCAAAAAATGCAAAATTTTATGAAGCGGATAAACAGCAAGTAAAGCTAGTATGAAAAACAGAAAATGCTGATCCGATAAAGGAGTAGCATAGGCAATTGCTAGCCCAATGTAAGATGTCATAAAAACAGCTGTTCCAAAAAGTGCTGAGATCATGAATAGCCGGTCAAATCCATATTGTTTTTTTAAGTTAATTGTTTTCCAGCAGTGCATATGTGCATCCCCACTTACTAATTTCATTTTGGTTTCGTTACATACACTACAACGAATTATCGGGAAATGCAACCCTAAAATAGGTATAAAAAATAAGGATTATTGCAGGTCTTTTTGACGCGTGATGACTTGGTTTTCCTCACTAAAGCGGTTCTCAATATTTTTGAAAGAAGCTTCGAAGATTTCCATAAAATCTTCGCCATAAATATTGCGGATAACAGCCATTACATCCATAAATTCAGGAAACTTCCCGTATAATTTCCGCAAAGGAAGAGAGCCATCAATAACTGAATGAGGCGTTTCGTGATAATTTTCAATCATTTCCTGCATTAATTGCTCGCCTTTTTCTGTTAGTTCAACGTAAGTATTTCGTTTATCCGTATCTCGTTTTGAAAAAGACAGCAATTCGCGTTCTTCTAATTTTTTTGAGAAGTTAAAAGCAGTCGAAACATGCATCACACCAAATTTAGCGACATCTGATATAGAAGCACCTTTTAAGTGATAGGAAATCCAAAGAATATGATGTTCATTAATATTCAAGTCATAAGGTTTTATCCACATTTGCCAATCTTTTTCTACGGCTTTCCACAATGCTTTTGACAATTGACCGATGCGTTGACTAAACAACATAGCTTCTTTCATGGAATATTCTTTCTCGTTCACACAAGCACCAACTTTCTTCCGAAACTTTTTCTTTATTATAGCAGTAAAGCAAACGTAATTAAAGTAAGAATAGTAAAATAATTTACAGTAGTCGCATACATAGAAGTTTGTGGTATTTATTGCAACGGAATAACTAGGTAGTTATTTCATATTAGCTATTTTAAAAATAGTTTATATGCGCCAAAGACTGATGTGAGCAAATACAACAATACAGCAGAGCTACGCAACAACCACAAAGTAAGTAAAAGTTCTTAGAGATGAAAAAAACAGCGGCCCGAAGGCTGCTGTTTTATGCACTTTGTGTATCGTCGTCAACTTTTTCAGATTTTGGTTTATCAACATTTTTTTCTTTTTTGTCTTTACTAATCGTGTTTTGCAATTCCTCAATGGCATTTTGGATCGCCATAATTTCCAATTGAAGATGTTCTTTGGCAGGAGCAGTGCTTTCCGTCCAAGTTTCAAGTGAAGCTTTTAATCCCTCAACTGCTTCAGGTAATTGTGATTTTGCTTCTTCTGTTAACTGATTAAAAGATTCTTTTACACCATTTACTTTTTCTTTTAGTTCATTTAAGTATTCTTTCCATTCAGAGGATGTGGATTTCATGGTAGAGCGGAATTTCTGTCCTGATTGTGGTGCAGAAAATAAAGCAGTTGCAGCGCCAGCTGCTAACCCAGTTGCAAGTCCTAAGAAAAATCTTGATGCTGTCATGTATAAAACGCCCCTTTCTTTCTATAGTGTTCTTTTCCTCTATTATACCTAATTAAAACATATAAATGAATGACTATTCAAAAAAAAGAGCTTTTCACCATAAAAGATGATGAAAGCCCTTTTTTTAAGCGGCTTGTGAAACAGCCGTTTCGAATTTTGATCGCTTAACCAATGTAATCACAATCGGGTAAATAAAAGCGAAAGCGATTCCGTTTAACAAGACCGCAGGCAACACTACTGTGACAAACAACAAACTAAAAGGAATGTTTGCACCAATAACGAAAATAGCAGCAGAAAGGAAGATCGTTCCCGATAATACAGTTCCCATTGCAACAAGGGCAATCGTAACGGGTAACTTAGAAACGAATTTTTTCAATAGCATGACCAAAGCAAGGAACACAAACGCTGTGATAAATTTATCGATAATATTCGGGAAAAAGCCACCTGGGAATGTCGAGAATAGACCTGATAAGACACCGGTCGTTACTGCTAATAAGAAGACGTTTTTTACATTTGGGAATAGCAGAATTCCGACAAACATCATTGTCAACATAAAGTCGGGCTTCATCCCGCCGTTGATGCCTGGAATCACTACATAAAGTGTGGCTCCGACGCTGACTAGCAACGCCATTAAAACTAGATTTTTCGTATTCATTTCTCATCTCTCCTCAGCTATATGCTAGTTTCTTTTTCCCGGACGTGTCCTCATGACCGCCGGCGAAAAACTTAACCTGATTTTATCTTGTCTACTTCAGAAAATCAAGCTTTAGCGTTTAATTTTTCTTTTACGCATTCTGCTAGTTCCTGTATACGTTCAGAAGTAAACTCTTTTTCTTTCGTTATCCATTTCGCACCGAATCCATCACTTTGTCCATAGCGTGGAATAAAATGCAAATGAAAATGAAAGACACTTTGTCCAGCTTTAGCACCGTTGTTGTTTAATAGGTTCATACCTTCTGGTTGAAAAGTTTCATTGATTGCTTTAGCGATTTTAGGTGCCACCGCAAACAAATTACCTGCTTCTTCTGGTGTCATATCGTAAACAAATTCACGATGTGTTTTCGGGATAAGTAAAGTGTGACCTTTAGATAATGGCATAATGTCCATAAAGGCGAAAACATGTTCATCTTCGTAAATTTTTACGCTCGGAATTTCTCCAGCAATGATTTTACAAAAAATACAATTTTTCATGAGGATCATCCTTTCCATTTTTCTTAGTTTACCATAATTGTCATAACATAAAAGAATTCGACAGTTAGTTTTGATACAATGGGTTACATAGAAAGAAAGAGGTGTAGCAGATGGCTATTTTGGAAGTGGACGCGTTAACGGGGGGATATACACGTAAACCCGTTTTACAAGAAGTAACATTTTCGATAGGCAAAGGGGAGCTTGTTGGGTTGATCGGCTTGAATGGAGCTGGCAAGAGTACAACCATTAAGCACATTATTGGATTAATGCAGCCCAAGTCAGGACAAATTCGATTAAATGGCAAAACTTTTGAAGAAGATATGGACAGTTATCGTTCTTCATTTTCGTATATTCCTGAAACACCGGTTTTATATGAAGAACTAACGTTGCGTGAGCATCTGGAACTAACAGCCATGGCTTATCATATAGATTCCCAACAATTTGAACAGCGCTCTGCCGAATTGTTAAAAGAATTTCGTATGGAAAAGCGTCTAAAATGGTTTCCTTCGCATTTTTCTAAAGGAATGCGTCAAAAAGTAATGATCATGAGTGCATTTTTAGTAGATCCTGCGCTTTACATTATTGATGAACCTTTTGTTGGGCTAGATCCACTTGGTATCAAATCGTTATTAGAGCAAATGGAAAAACAAAAGAAAAAAGGCGCTTCTGTGCTAATGTCGACGCATATTTTATCTACTGCCGAACGATATTGTGATCGTATTATTTTGCTTCATAACGGTCGTGTTCGAGCAAGTGGCACGATGAATGACTTACGCAAAGTATTTAATATGCCAGAAGCATCATTAGATGACTTGTATATTGCGATGACTGAGGATGAACTAAATGAAGAATTTGCATGATATTTGGTCTAGAAGACTTCAAAAATATACAGTAGAAGTTCAAAACTACTTGAAATTTATCTTTACAGGTCATATTGCAGTTGTGTTGCTTTTTGCACTTGGAGCAGCAGGATTTGCTTATAGTGAATGGATTCAAGATGTGCCGCCTCAATTTCCAGGGGCATTGTTATTGGCAGTGATTTTTGGCTTATTACTAGCGCTTAGTCCACCATCAACCTTGTTAAAAGAAGCAGATATGGTTTATTTTTTACCGTTAGAAAGCAAATTAGACGATTTTTTAAAACCTGCTTTAAAATGGTCGTTTTTATCTCAATTATATTTGCCGATTATCGTCTTTATTGTTTCATTGCCGATGATTAATGCATTATATGGCTTATCGTCAGCATTTTTAGTTGGTTTTCCAATTTTGTTATTATTGCTCAAATGGTGGAATGTTCAAACTGAATTTGCTTTTCGAAAGCAAGGAGCTGGAAAAGAAGTTTGGCTTGATCGGTTGTTTCGTTTTCTGCTGGTGGGCTTGTTTGCCTACTTCTATATTGAAAAACACCTAGTAGTGGCTGTGCTTATTTTATTTGTCATTATTTTTTATGGGAAATGGATCGCGCGCAAAGCAGTTGGAAAACCTTTTGCTTATGAGCATTTTATTGGCCTAGAAGAAAACCGCATGTTGCGCTTTTATCAATTTGCGAATTATTTTACTGATGTTCCTCATTTAAAAGGTAAAATAAAGGCAAGAACATGGCTAAATTGGATTTACAGATTTATTAAGTCCAGTTCAAAAAACGCACATTTGTATCTTGTTTGGAGAACGTTTATCCGTTCAGACGAATTGTTTTACTTATGGGTAAGGCTAACAGCGATTATTTTAGTGGGTGCATGGTTCATGTCTTTCCAAATTGGAATGGTTTTGTTTGCAGGAGCTTTGGCGTTTGCGACGACTATTCAAATTTGGCAAGGACTGACACATACACAGCATTTTCGAATGGACAATTTATTTCCATTGACGCGTTATAGCAGACAAGACGCTGTCTGGAAACTCATCATCCAGTTGCAAATAGTGCAAAGTATAATAGCGGCCATTGTTTTACTCATTGTGGGTGAATTTATCACTGCGTTGTTAACGTTTTTTGTGATATTAGCCGTTTCTCTTATTACGGTTAGTGTATTAAAAAATAAAAAAAATTAAACAGAGCGAGACATGTAAATAAGCATGTCTCGCTCTGTTTTTTATTTATAATTAAATTGAATAGCAGCTGTTCCTAAAGTTTTAGCAGCAATCAGCATCGCTTCTTCTTTAAAATCGAATTTTGGATGGTGATGCGGATAAACATCTCCCTCAGGCATCGCACCTGTAAAGAAAAAAGACCCTGGAATTTTTTCTAAGTAATAAGCAAAATCTTCGCCACCCATTTGAGGTGGACAGTCGTATACTTCAGTAACGCCTGGAATTGTTTGTGCGATATCTTTAACAAACAAGGTTTCTTGTTCATGGTTCACCACTGCGGAATAGCCACGTGTAAATTTAAAATCGCACTCGCTATTGGTAGCTAAAGTAATTCCTTTAATCACACGTTCCATTTCCGTTTCCATTAAGCTCCGAATATCTTCTTTGAAGGTGCGAACCGTACCAGATAAAACCGCTTGATCTGCGATAATATTAAACGGATTTTGTGCAACAAACGAGCCAATGGACAATACAGCTGACTCTAATGGATCCACGCGGCGAGAAACTAAGGTTTGTAGTGTAGAGACAATTTGAGCACCTGTCACCACTGCATCAACAGTTTCGTGAGGACTGGCTCCGTGGCCACCACGACCTTGTACTTTTAACGTGAAACTATCGGCAGCCGCCATGATAGGACCCACGCGTGTGTCAATTCGTCCGTAAGGTGTCGTAGACCAAAGATGCGTGCCGAAAATCGCATCAACTCCATTTAACACACCCGCTTCAATCATCGATTTTGCACCACCTGGAACAAGTTCTTCAGCATGTTGGTGAATCAATACATAAGTTCCAGACAATTCTTCTCGCATGTTGTATAAAGTTTTTCCAAGCACTAAAAGTGTAGCAGTATGACCATCATGGCCACAAGCATGCATGACTCCATCAACTGTGGAACGATAAGAAACGTCTTCTTTTTGATCTTGAATGGGTAACGCATCAAAATCAGCGCGTAATGCGACAGTTTTTCCAGGATGTGCTCCTTGAATTTTTGCGACGACTCCATTGCCACCGACACCGTGTTCAACAATGATTCCTAGTTGTTCGTAATAATCTCGAATATAGCGAGCTGTATTTGTTTCATGAAATGAAGGTTCAGGATTCATATGCAAATGGCGTCGGATTTCTACCATTTCAGAATAGGCAGCATCTAATTGATTATATAATGTAGTCAGCATCGTCAAACCCCTTTCTTTTGTAAAATCATATCATATAAAACGATAAAGAATAAAAAAGTATCAACTTAATAGATACAGAACGTGAAAATATAAAAATACACAACCAACTCTTACTAACAGAGTAGGTTGTGTGTGTTGGTGATTAATAAGTAAAGTTTAAGTAAGATGCTGCAAAATACACGATGAGGATAATTACAGATGGTAATGCATAAGACCACGTAGAAGCACTTTCTTTTCTATAAAGACCAAACAAAGCCAACAATGACATAATCAGCACACCAACTGCAATAATCATATTCGCCCCAGAAACACCTGAAATAATTGTTCCAGACGTATAAACTGGATCAGATAAAGCTAAAATAATCATATTGAAAATGTTACTGCCAAGAATCGCTCCAACCGCCATATTGACGTTGCTCAACCGTAAAGCAACAAAAACAGAAATGGCTTCTGGAAGAGAAGTAGCTGCTGCAATAAGGAAACTCCCGATAAAACTAGATCCAATACCAGTAATAATCGCTATTTCATCTCCTGTAATCGACAACGCAGTACCAGCTGCCAAAATCACTAAAGCCGCAATAACAAAGCGGAAAATAGCAGCTTTGGATGACAGGGAAGCACTTGGGTTGTCGGGTTCTTCTTCTGACTCTGCTACCGCTTCTGCTTCAGGGTCAAGTGAAGGTAATTTATTGATGACAACCATACCAACAATATAAGTAATTGCGATAATTAATGCATCTAATCCTACACCTAAAATTTGCGTATCTAAACGCAACCAAAGTGCTAGTATTACCAACACAGTTAATAAAGTACCGAGAAGTGCTGTGTAAATATTGTTACGTGACGCACGATTTAAAATACGACGTCCTCGCAAAAGAAAATCAAAGCCAGCGAGAATGAACAAATTGAACAGGTTAGAGCCAATCATATTTCCAACTGCAATATCGGCGTTGCCAATCGCCGCTGCTGAAAAACTAGTTGAAACTTCAGGAAGAGAGGTAGCACCTGCTAACAACAGCGTACCTACCATCATTCCGCCCATAGCTGTTTTAGAACTGATTACATCGGCGTACTGAGACAGCTTGATGGAAGCGAAAACTGTAAGTGCCGCTGCTAATATGAAGATAACGAAAACCAATTTATTTCCTCCTTAGGATATCCAATAAACTACTATACGAGGTTTGCGTTTATCATTCCTCTTCTGGTTTTGCTCGGTAAGTGCTGATATGTGAAACGCCTGAGAAAATATTTGGAAGTTGTGTACTGACTTCGCTTTCAGGCTTAGCCGAATGAGCTTTTGCAAAAGCTTGAGATTCTTTCCATTGTTCATAAAAAGCAGGAGACTCCCACTCTGTCAAAACAATATACGTATCTGAATCAAGTGGTCTCAAAACTCGGAATGCGATATAGCCAGGCTCATTTTCAATAGCACCAGCTCGGTTTTTAAAACGGTGTTCAAAAATAGGACGTCCTTCTTCTGAAACTGGAATATTGTTAAGAACAAAAAATCCTTTTTCATTGAAATGTCCTGTTCCATCGACTACTTCATAACGACGAGGTGTTTGAAAAATAGTTTTGCCTTCCGTTTCATGCATCATCAAAGTGGTTCCTTCACCTTGCATAAGGACCATCGTTTCTTGTGGATACTTATCGCGCATTTTTTTCATGAAATCGTATGTTCCTGTTGTCATATAAAAGTTCACTAATACCCCTCCTAATTATAGATACTTACTAGTATATACTTCCCCATAGAAAACTACACGAAACAGGTTTGTCGAACAAGTGAAAAGAGAAGCGTCTAATTTATGACAAATGAGCTTAGAATCTATACAATGTAGTACGTAACGTCTATAGTATAAACGGATATAGGAAGACAAAAAAAGTGTGGCACATCGAAGGGATGAAGAATTCATGACATTCAATGATACTTATCTTCGCGCAACGCGTGGAGAAAAAACAGATCACGTACCGGTTTGGTATATGAGACAAGCTGGACGTTCACAGCCAGAATATCGCAAAATCAAAGAGAAATATTCACTAGAAGAAATTACGCATCAGCCAGAACTATGCGCATACGTAACAAAACTTCCCGTAGATCAATACAATAACGATGCAGCAATTCTTTATAAAGACATCGTAACACCGCTACCAGCAATTGGAGTGGACGTGAAAATCAAATCAGGAATCGGTCCTGTTATCGATAACCCAATTCGTACAATGGCAGATATCGAACGTTTAGGAGATATCAATCCGGAACAAGACGTTGATTATGTTCTTGAAACAATTCGCATACTAACGCAAGAACAATTAAATGTGCCGTTGATTGGATTTTCAGGGGCACCTTTCACATTAGCGAGTTATATGATTGAAGGAGGTCCTTCAAAGAGCTACAACAAAACAAAAGCAATGATGGTATCTGAACCCGCTATGTGGTTCGCCTTGATGGACAAACTAGCCGATACCATTATTCCTTACGTAAAAGCACAAATAAAGGCAGGAGCGAAAGCAATCCAAATTTTTGATTCGTGGGTTGGTGCATTAAACGTTGCAGATTACCGTATTTTTATCAAACCGGTAATGGATCGTATTTTCGCTGAATTGCGTACAGAAAATGTGCCATTAACCATTTTTGGAGTAGGTGCAAGTCATTTAGCAAAAGAATGGCACGAGCTTCCTGTGGACGTTGTTGGATTAGATTGGCGTTTGCCGATTTCTGAAGCGCGTTCAATGGGCTTAACAAAAGCATTACAAGGCAACTTTGACCCGGCTTATTTATTGGCAGATTGGTCAGTAATCGAAGAGCGGGCGAAAAAGATTTTAGATATGGGTATGCAAAATGATGGGTATATCTTTAACTTAGGTCACGGAGTATTCCCTGAGGTGAATCCAGATACCTTGAAACGCTTAACATCATTTGTTCACGAATACAGTGCTGCACACAAAAATAACTCGAATTAAAACAAAATTCATGATGAGGTGACTAGGTTGAAAAAGAAAATGGGATTATTAGTAATGGCATATGGAACGCCATACTCAGAAGATGATATTGAACGCTACTACACACATATCCGCCGTGGCCGTAAGCCGAGCGAAGAAAGTCTAGAAGATTTAAAGAGTCGTTACAAAGCAATTGGTGGTATTTCGCCACTTGCTAAAATTACGCTAGAACAAGCGAATGGCCTGTGCGATCGTTTAAATGAAGTTCAAGATGATATTGAATTCAAAATGTATCTAGGTCTTAAACACATCGAGCCATTTGTAGAAGATGGTGTTGAAGAAATGAAAAAAGACGGCGTTACAGAAGCGATCTCAATCGTCTTGGCACCCCATTTTTCAACGTTCTCAGTAAAATCGTATAATGGCCGTGCAGCAGAAGCAGCTGAAAAAGCAGGCATCTCTTTGACTTCTGTTGAAAGTTGGTATAAAGAACCAAAATTCATCCAATATTGGACGGAAAAAGTAAGTGAAACGTTTGATAGAATGTCAGAAGAAGAACGAGCAAAAGCTTGCTTAATCGTATCTGCGCATTCATTGCCAGAAAAGATTATTGCAAATGGCGATCCTTACCCAGACCAATTAAAAGAAACAGCCCAAATGATTCAACAAGCAACGGGCGTTAAAAATGTAGAAATTGGCTGGCAAAGTGCTGGACAAACAGGCGAACCTTGGATTGGACCAGATGTTCAAGACTTAACCCGTGATCTTTTCGAAGAAAAAGGGTATACATCGTTTGTTTATACACCCGTTGGCTTTGTAACAGATCATTTAGAAGTTCTTTTCGATAACGATTATGAATGTAAAGTGGTATGTGATGACATTGGTGCAAATTATTATCGTCCAGAAATGCCAAACGTTCAGCCTTTATTTATTGATGGATTGACAGACGTTGTATTACGCAAGCTAGCAGAAAAATAAAGTAAATGAAAGTGTGGATAAATCGTGGCAGTAAAAGCGCATAAAGTAGTTGTCGTGGGTGCTGGTATTACAGGATTATCAGCGGCATACTATTTACAAAAACATGCTACTGAGCAAGGTCTGGAGATCGAAATCACATTAATTGATGCAGCTCATCGTTTCGGCGGAAAAATCCAGACTTTGCAAAAGGATGGTTTTGTAATTGAGCGTGGGCCAGACTCGTTTGTTTCTAGAAAAAATAGTATTCAGCAATTAGCAAAAGAATTGGGCATTGAAAATCAATTGATTCAAAGCGCTCCAGGGGAAACTCATGTAGCGGTGGGAAATCGATTGTATCCGATACCTAATGGGTCAGTGATGGGTGTGCCTACAAATTTCGGATCATTTTTGACATCAGGAATTAGCTCTTGGTTTGGTAAGATTCGTGCTTTAGGCGACTTTGTTTTGCCTGCCACACACATGGTTGAAGATCAACCGCTTGGAAAGTTTTTAAGACGCAGATTTGGAAATGAATTGGTTGAGAATTTAATCGAACCCTTATTTTCCGGTGTTTTTGCTGGAGATATTGATCGATTAAGTCTTAAAGCTACATTTCCTGAGTTACTTGAAGCCGACCAACAAAAGGGCGGGTTAATACGTGGGTTAAAGAAAAATAAAGTAGCGGCTTCGAGAGCATTTGATACTGAAAGAGAAGGATTGTTTCAAACCTTTAAAGGTGGACTTGAGACATTGATCCAAACATTGGAAAAAGAACTTGATCACTGCATCATCCTAAAAGGCGTTAAGGTTGAGAAATTTGAACAGCAACAAGAGCAAGTTAAACTTTATTTGACAAATGACTCTTCAATTAGTGCAGATGGTGTGATTTTCGCATTGCCTCATGGCAAATTGATGCCTATTTTTGAACCGCACGGCTTGTTGAAAGGCTTAAAAGATATTCCTTCAACTTCAGTTGCAACAGTTTCTCTCATATTTCCAGAAACTGCCGTCATTAATGATCTCGATTGCACGGGGTTTGTTGTAGCACGTAATAGTGATTTCACGATTACGGCATGTTCTGCATCACATTTGAAATGGCCCCGCTTAACACCTCCTAGAAAAAAAGTTTATCGAGCATTTATAGGTCAAGTGGGTGATGAGGCTGTTGTTGAATTATCAGATGGTGAAATTGTTAAAGCTGTTTTAGAAGACTTGCAAAAATTGTTGAACATTCGAGAAAGTCCTGAATTTACAGTTGTTTCTCGCATGAAAGAAGCAATGCCACAATATTTGGTAGGTCATGGAGAGCGGATTGCTTTAGCAAAAAAAGAAGTTCAAAATGCTCTGCCGATGCTACAAATTGCGGGTGGATCTTTTGAAGGGTTTGGACTGCCTGCTTGTGTTAACCAAGGCAAAGCGGCAGCCGATCAATTGATCGAGCGATTTAAAGCCCAATCAAGTGATTTGGAGGAAACTATGTAATGAAAAAAATTCTATGGCTGGCGCTACCATTTCTTTTGCTTAGTGCGTGTGGATCAGCAGAAAGCGATTCTTCAGGTGCTGGAGATTTAGTGGAAGAAGTAAAGGTAGCATTTAATACTGAAACACAAGCTGAACCTGCTGAAGACGTTGTTCTTTCTGTAACTGTTACACAAGGGGATGATGAAGTAGACGATGCAGAAGAAGTTGTTTACGAGGTATGGCAATCGGGAGATCGTAACAATAGCGAAATGATCCCAGCTGAATATACTGAGAACGGCATCTACGAAGCAAAAACAAGTTTTAAAGAAGAAGGTGTGTATTATATGCAAGCACACACAACGGCGCGCTCGTTGCATGTAATGCCAAAACAAGAAATTACAGTAGGAAATCCAGATCCGGGGTCTATTATTGCAGATGATAGTGATGATGCACAGGGCATGGATAAAATGGAAGATCACTCTGGCCACTAATATAAATCGACAAAGATACTGCTTAAGCGGTGTCTTTTTTGTTTATAGAGTTTTAAAAGTTGCTGCGCCTCAATTGAATGTTATAGCACAGCGATCTTACTATTGATCAAAAGTAAAAAAACGAAGCAACGCTAGGTAGCGCTACTCCGTTTTTTCTAAGTATGTTCTAGTTAATCTTATAATTCGTTGCAAGTCTCACACTTCGTACCATAACATTCGTGCTGCTCTTCTATTTTTTCTCCACAAGACGCACACTGTTTCGGGGGTAAGTTCTTGAAAAATTCGACTACGTTTTCAATCATACTTTCCATCTCCTTTGTTATAGTACTGTTGTTGTTTTTATAAGTGTATTATAACAGTTTTGATTCGTCAACCCTAAATCGTGAACTTATTTGAAAAATCCGTTAAACTAAAAAAGAGAATGCAGCCAAAAGGAGAGAGATTATGTATTTTGTTGATAACAAAGGCATTACAGATCCACAAATTAACTTAGCAATTGAAGAATACTTATTAAAAACGATGGATGTAGAGAAAGATCCATTCTTGCTGTTTTATATTAATGAGCCTTCGATCATCATCGGCAAGAACCAAAATACTGCTGAAGAAATTAATACAGAGTATGTAGATTCTAATGGAATTCACGTAGTTCGACGTTTGTCTGGCGGTGGCGCTGTTTATCATGATTTAGGGAATTTAAATTACAGCTTTATCACAGTAGATGACGGCAATAGCTTCCGCAACTTTCGCAAATTTACTGAGCCTGTTGTAAAAGCATTGCAAAGTCTTGGTGTCGATGCTGAACTTTCAGGGCGCAATGACTTAATGGCAGAAGGACGAAAAATTTCAGGTAATGCTCAATTTTCAACAAGAGGTCGCATGTTCAGTCATGGAACCTTAATGTTTGATACAGAAATTGATGCAGTGGTTTCGGCATTGAAAGTAAGTAAAGAAAAAATTGAATCAAAAGGCATCAAGTCGATTCGCAGTCGCGTAGCGAATATTTCCGAATTTTTAAAAGAGCCTATGACGATTGAACAATTCCGCATGGCTATTTTGCATTCAATTTTTGATGGCGAAGACAATGTTCAGTATTACGAACTGACAGATCAAGACTGGGAAAATATTCACGAGTTGTCAAAAGAACGTTATGGCAACTGGGATTGGAATTATGGGAAATCACCTAAATTCAATATTAAACACTCACATCGATTTGCAGTTGGTGGTATTGATGTTCGATTGCAAGTTGAAAAAGGCATTGTACAAGACGTCAATATTTATGGCGACTTTTTCGGTGTTGGTGATATATCTGAAGTCGAGCAAGCGATAGCTGGATCTAAATACGAACGTGTCTCTTTAGGCAAAGCGATTGAAGGTATCGATATTCCAAAACTTCTTGGTGGGATTACGACAGAAGAATTTTTAAAATTAATTTATTAAGAATTTCGGGAGAGCCTGCTTTTATGCAGGCTCTTTTGTTAAAATAAAAATAAAAAGAAAAGGGGGAATCAGGATGGCTGCTCAACGAATCTTCATAGTAGAAGATGATTTGAAAATTGCGGAGTTATTAGCTGAAAATTTGAGGAAATATCATTACGTGGTGGAAACTGCAAACGATTTTGATCAAATCATTGAAGAATTTGAGACTTTTGATCCCCAGTTGATTTTACTGGATATTAACTTACCTTCTTATGATGGTTATTACTGGTGCCGTCAACTTCGGCAACAGACAACTTGTCCAATTTTGTTCATTTCAGCTCGTTCGGGAGAAATGGATCAAGTCTTTGCTCTAGAAAACGGAGGCGATGATTTTATAACGAAACCTTTTCATTATGAAATCGTCCTTGCAAAAATAAGAAGCCACTTGCGTAGAGCTTATGGTGAATATGCGCCAAAACAAGAAGAGCGCTCTATTAAAGTGGGACGCAATGTTTTGTTTATGGAACGAATGGAATTGCACGTTAAAAAAGCAATCATCCCCTTACAGAAAAAAGAATGCACGATTTTAGAATTGCTACTGACTCATTATCCCAAAGTAGTATCACGCGAGCAATTGTTAGAAGAGCTATGGGACGATCAAGCATTTGTCGATGAAAATACATTGAATGTCAATATGACACGCGTTCGAAAAAAACTAGCTGATTACGATGTGTCATCAAGTATTGAAACGGTAAGAGGAGCTGGATACCGTTTCTTGCTTCATGAGGAGGAAGCATAATGCTTCGATTATTCCTAAAAGAACACGCAGCTTTTATTGTCTTTCAAGTGATTTTAGTGGCATTTATCATGTTGTTGTATTGGTTGGATGGGTTTCGAAATGCGGATACCGCGATTTACTCGTTCGTTATTAGCACTGTGCTAGTTTTTACGTTCCTAACGGCGCGATTTGCTAGACGCTACCAATACTACCAACGGATTTTGACAGCGCCGCAAAATTTAGAGCATATGCTTCAAAGTGAAGGTAAATCGCCTGAGCAAATTCAAAATGAAATTTACTTACAAAAACTGTATCGCTTGTATCAGCATGAAGTGCAATCTTTGTATGCTACCCAAAATCGACATTTGCAGTTTATGAATCAATGGGTGCATCAAATGAAAACACCATTGTCAGTGATGCATTTATTGTTACAAGAAGAACAAGAGCTCGATAAAAATAGTGTCCGCGAAGAAATGGAGCGATTAAAAGCAGGGTTGGATACTGTGTTAATGAATGCACGTTTAGATACATTCGAGCAAGATATGCAAATCGAACAAATCAATTTGAGGTCTTTAGTTAGTGAAGTAGCAACAGAAAACAAGCGATTGTTTATTTCAAAACGTGTTTATCCGGAAATTTCAATCGCAGAAGATCAAGTTGTAGCAACGGATCACAAATGGATGAAGTTTATCATCGGGCAGTTTTTAACCAACGCAGTGAAGTATACGTTTGAACCAAATAAAAAAGTGTTTATTGCTGCTGAATGTTTAAATGGCAATACGTTGTTAACAATACGTGATGAAGGAATTGGTATTTCTTCTACTGATTTGCCCCGTGTTACAAAAGCGTTTTTCACAGGAGATAATGGACGTAAAACAGGAGAATCAACAGGAATGGGATTGTACTTAGCAAAAGAAATTTGCGGGAAACTAGGTCACGAACTGTCAATATCTTCTGTTCAAGAAAAAGGAACGACTGTTTCTGTTTTGTTCATTAACCAAGATTTTGTAGTTCAGGAGGATCATGATGACAATAGTAGAAATCGACGAGGTAACAAAAGTATACGAAGGGAAAGTGACACACCGAGCAGTTAACCAGCTAAGTTTTGACGTAGCACAAGGTGAGTTTCTTGCAGTGATGGGTCCTTCTGGTAGTGGGAAAACAACTCTATTAAATTTGATTTCAACAATTGATTCATTAACTTCTGGAGAAATTTTAATTGATGGAGTCAATCCGCATTTATTGGATAAAGATGAGTTAGCTTTGTTCCGGAGGCGAGAAATGGGTTTTGTTTTTCAAGATTTCAACTTATTGCAAATGTTAACTGTAGAAGAAAACTTAGTGCTACCACTAACACTTGATTATGTTGCTGTAGACGAGATGGCAAAACGAGTGCTTGTCGTTGCGAATCGCTTAGGGTTAACATCAATTCTCCATAAAAAACCAAACGAAATTTCAGGTGGGGAAGCTCAGCGGACAGCAATTGGTCGCGCGCTCATTCATCATCCTGCATTAGTATTAGCAGATGAACCTACAGGTAATTTAGATTCTAAATCGTCGCGTGATGTGTTGGAAATTTTATCGAATGTAGTAAAAGAAAGCAAAACAACTATCATTATGGTTACACATGATCCAATTGCTGCGAGTTATTGCGATCGTGTTCTTTTTATTAAAGATGGAGAATTCTTTAACGAAATTTATGGAGATGAACGACGCCAGACTTTTTATCAGCGGATTTTGAATGTCCTGTCGTTATTGGGAGGCTCGGTAAATGACTTTTCGGCAACTCGCTTACCATAATGTTATCCGCAATCGGAGAAATTATGCAGCGTTTTTTCTAGCGAGCGTTTTTTCAGTCATGGTGTTTTTTGTTTGTTCGATGTTCATTTTTCATCCACTTTTTGAAAAAGACGGATTACAACTGCTTGCCATACAAGGCATGATGATTGCGGAAGTTGTATTGTATATTTTTACGTTGTTTTTTCTATTCTATTCGATGAGTGCATTTTTACAAGCTCGGTCGAAAGAATTTGGCGTTTTATTGCAACTCGGAATGACCAAAAAGCAATTGAATAAATTAATTTTTTTTGAAATGCTGATCATTGGAGCGGTTTCAACTACGACAGGCATTATATTTGGTTTTGCTTTTTCAAAATTCTTTTTTATGATTGGACGAGAAATTATAGAGTTAGACTCACTGCCACTTTACGTTTCATGGGAACCCTTCTTATTGACGATTGTCGCGTTTGCGAGTTTGTTTGTTATTATCTCTTTTGTTAGTGTTGGATTTATTCGAACAAAGCGCATCATTGATTTACTGCATGGTTTTTGGAAAGTTGAAGAAGAGACAAAATCATCCACCATGTTATCGATTATGGGGATTGCGTTTTTAGCTGCTGCTTATTTGTTTGCTATAAACGTGTCAGATGAAACCGTCTACTATATTATTTTCATTGTTCCGCCACTGGCGACTTTTGGTACTTACTTGTTTTTTACACACACAATCAATTATTTATTGAATTTATGCAAACGAAAAAGAACGATATATTGGAAAAAGACAAGGTTGGTATCATTAGCAGAAGCTTCAGTTAAATTAAAAGATAGTGCACAAATGTTCTTTATTGTCACTATTGTTTCTACTGTTGCTTTTTTGACGGTTGGAACTTTAGCATCTTTTATGTCTTATACAGGAGACTTTCGTGAATCTAATCCACTCGGTCTGATCTATATTTCATTTGATGGAAACGAACAAGAAGCAGAACATATTGAACGACTCACCAAACAACTGGAAAGCGAACAATTATCTTATGATTTAGTTGAATTGACAGTTAAGCGGCAAACTTCCGAAGCTACTGGAAATGATGTTGATGTTTTATCGCTATCACAGTTTAATCGTTTAGCAACCGCTCTCGATTTTACACCTGCACAACTATCAGAAGGAGAAGGCTTGTTTGTTCCGTTTTCGTTAGAATCGTTAAAAGAGCTAAAAAATTCCAGTGTTGATACAGTGCTAATTGAAAGCGGCATTCCATTATCGATTCGCTCAACATATCCACACGTTGTTTTTCCTATTCATACGTTAAATATGAATACAATTATCGTCAGCGATGCGGATTACGAAGCAATCGATGAACCTTTACTCGGCTATTCAGCTGGAAGTTCTGATTTTTCTTATTATGCGTTTGATGTTTCAAATTGGACTGAAACAATAAATATCGGCAATCGATTATCAGAAACAATGTATGACATCATCGATGAATCGAGTTTTAGTAAAGTTAATTACTTTTTTGAAAATCCTGGTTCAGATTATCGATGGTTTAAATCTTCGTTTGCATTGCTGTTGTTTATTGGGCTATTAGTAGCAGGTGTCTTTTTACTTGCAGCCGGAAGTTTTATTTACTTTAAATTGTATACCGGTCTTGAAAGAGACCGCAAGCAATACAAATTACTAATCCGTATGGGAATGACAGATAAAGAATTGGGTAAAATCATCAACCGCCAGTTGGTTCCGCAATTCTTTCTCCCATGGGTTCTTGCGTTACTGCATAGTGCTTTTGCTTTTGTCTCTTTACAAGTGGTGTGGGATGAGTTTGCTGAACTATCGATTATTTTTGAAATGTCGATCGTACTTGGAGGCTTTACAATCGCTCAAATATTGTATTTTTTCTTGATTCGTTGGCGCTATGTCGCACACCTACAGGCACCGTAATTCTACGGTGTCTGTTGTATTGTCTGAAGATTTATTTTATAATGAAAACAGATCGAAATATGAATGATTATTCATTCAATTTGAAAGAGGGATGAAAATGAATTTAATGGTAAGTGTTCACGAGATGGCAGAAAAAAATGCTGCTAAAGCGGCATATAGCTTTATGGGGAAAGATACAAGCTACGAAGAATTTGATCAAACAGTTGCACTTTTTGCGGGTGCTTTAAAAAAATTAGGTGTAAAAAAAGGAGATCATGTTGCATTTCTTCTAGGCAATACGCCACATTTTTTGATTTCATTGTATGCGACGATGCGTTTAGGTGCAACGGCTGTACCTATTAATCCTATTTATAGTCCCGATGAAATCGCTTATATCGTTAATGACAGTGATGCAAAAGTAGTAGTAGCTCTCGATATGCTGTTGCCGCTCATTGAAAAAGCTCATCGAGCACTTCCAAGTGTTGAAACTTTTATCATTTGTGAAACAGATCTTTTATCACCTGAAAAAATGGAACAGCTACCTAAAGAAGTTTTTGAAAAGGTCTATTTGTTTTCTAATGAGCTTGCAAAAGCGACAGCCGATAATGTATTAGCAGAAGTTGAACAAGATGATAATGCGGTCATTTTGTACACATCTGGTACTACAGGGAAACCAAAAGGGGCTATGTTGACTCATCGAAATCTCTATTCTAACGCTCGTGATGTTGGAGCGTATCTCCAAATCGGTGAAAGTGATCGTGTAATTGCAACTTTACCAGTATTTCACGTGTTTGCATTAACTGTTGTTGTAAATGCCCCTTTATTACAAGGAGCTACTATTATCTTAGTACCGCGCTTTAATCCGAAAGAAGTATTTGAAATAATTAAAGCAACTAAGGCAACTGTTTTTGCAGGTGTACCAACAATGTTTAACTTCATGAACCAATTGCCGGAGGTTGACCCAGCAGACTTTAGTTCTGTGCGTCTTGCGGTTTCGGGAGGTTCTGCTATGCCTGTGGCTTTACTTCATGAATTTGAAGACAAATTTAATGTCCGAATTTCAGAAGGATATGGGTTGTCGGAAGCTTCTCCTGTGACTTGTTTTAACCCAATCGATCGAGAACGAAAAGCTGGTTCCATTGGAACTTCTATCATCAATGTTGAAAACAAAGTTGTAAATGAATTAGGTGAAGAAGTTTCAGTCAACGAAGTAGGCGAATTGGTTGTTCGTGGACCAAATGTTATGAAAGGCTATTACAAAATGCCAGAAGAAACTACTTCGGCCATTCGTAATGGCTGGTTGTATACAGGTGATTTAGCGCGTGTCGATGAAGAAGGTTATTTTTACATTGTGGATCGCAAAAAAGATATGATTATCGTAGGGGGATATAATGTTTATCCGAGAGAAGTTGAAGAAGTATTGTTTGCTCATCCATCTGTTGTAGAAGCAGCAGTTGTTGGTCTACCTGATCCGAATTTTGGAGAAGAAGTTAATGCCTATGTTGTATTAAAAGATCCATCGGTGACAGTTGAAGAATTACAAGCTTATTGTGCAGAATACTTAGCAAAATACAAAGTGCCAAGACATTTTCAAATTCTTGAAGAATTACCGAAAAACACAACTGGAAAAATTTTACGTCGTTCGTTAAAAGATCAAGCAATGAAAAAATAAACTCTTGATATGAACAAGAGTTGCAGAAAGTGAATGATTTCCACATATCACTCTTTATACATAGAGACTCCGGAGCATTTCTCGGGAGTCTTTTTAGGTTGAACTATGAACTTGTAGTATAGCTTTATGTCTTTTGAATGGATTTTTTATTATAGTTAAACAGTATGTATAAATAGATTTTAAAAGGGAGATCAGTCGATGAAAAAACCAATAGAACTTAGCGATGTTCACTCTTTGATTTCTGTGACAGATCCACGGATTTCGCCAGATGAAAAAAGCATCATATTTGTTCAAAAGAAAATGGATGAAGAAGAAAATACATACAATGCCCAACTTTTCCAAATGGATTTAGAAAGCGGTCAGCAACTACAGTGGACTTCCGGAAAAAAGCAGGTTAGTTCACCGCGATGGTCTGGAGACGGCAAAAATGTAGCGTTTTTATCATATCAAGATGGAAAAAACCAGTTGTATAGCCTTTCAATTTCAGATAAAAAAATATACGCATTGATGGATGGTGAACAAAATATAGATCGTTTTGAGTGGGCTGCTTGTGGCACGAAAATTTGGATCAACGGGTTTCTACGAAAGAACAAGGAGCTGTTTCAAAAGAAGTATCCAGAGCAAACAAGCTGTGACAACAATCGACAAATCGGATTGATTGATTGTGAAACGAAAAACATTGAACTAGTTTTATCTGGAGGAGCTAATTATCAATTAGAAGCTGTATCGCATAGTGGAAAAAAAGTAGTGTATGGATTGTGTACAGCTAGCTTAGCTACTCAAGTTCTTTATGTATACGATATTGACACAAAACAACACATTCAGGTATCAAGCGAACAGGGCTGTTATTTTGGTGCGGCTTTTTCTCGAGACGATTCAAAGATCGCTTTTACAGGAAGTAATAGACGGTATGGCAATGCAACACATACTGAGCTATACATTGCTGATTTGCAAGCACAGACGAGCTTTTGTTTAACAGAAAGCATAGATGTGCCTGTCGGTGATTTTGCGAAAAGTGATATCCAAAGAGCAGACGCACCAGCTGTCGTTTGGACAATAGATGATCATTTGTATTTCCGCGTATCAACGATGGGGGACGTGCGTTTGTACTTTGCATCACTTGAGGGCATGATTTTTCCAGCATCTCCTGATATGGAGCATGTATATAGCTATGATGTCTCAAAAGATGGAAGCTTTGCAGTTCTAGCTATCAGTAATTCCCTTCAGCCAGGAGAACTGTATCGATTGTCAATTACAACAGGCGAAATGCGTCCTCTAACATCGTTTAACCAACTATTTATAAGAAATACAAAGTTGGCAAACACACAGTCGACTATCACTACAAATGCTAAAAATTCAGTCCATGGGTGGTTAACAGAACCTATCGGCAGGCAAAAAAAACAAAAATATCCGTTGATCATCAAAGTTCAAGAAAGTTCTCAAGACATGAATACCAATACGTTTTCACTAGAACTGCAATTACTGGCAAATGAAGGTTTAGGTGTGTTTTATGCTAATCCAAGTGGTAGCCATGGCTATAGTCAAGAATTTGCAAATGCGAAAAATGAAGATGCACAAGAAGATTGGATAAATGCAATAGAAGAGATTATCCAAGCAACTAACTGGATTGATGTGAGAAGGATAGCAATAGTAGGAAGCAATGATGCACAACTACTAATGGTAAAATTGAAAAGTAAGATGATTAAAGCGAGATTCATTTTTCTTTTTGAGAGTAGTCAACCTGTATTATTTTCAAGTTCTTCCGACTTTTATATCACACAATTACAGAAATTATTGGAATCAATCAATAAACAACTATAAAAAACTGAAGCAGCTGAGAAAAGCTACTCCAGTTTTAACTTCATTTTCCTTTAAATATCGGTTTTCGTTTTTCACCAAAAGCATGCAGTGCTTCAATCCGATCTTCTGTGGGTATAGTAATTTCATATGCTTTTCGTTCGATTTGTAAGCCTGTTTGTAAATCGGTGTTCATGCCGTTTTTTATCGCAAATTTTGCTTGTTGAAGAGCGATAGGCCCGTTTGCAAGAATCGCATCGGCAAATGCTCCGGTGACATCAACAAGTTCATGCCGTGGTGTTACGCGAGTCAACAACCCAAAATTAAAAGCTTCAACAGATGATAATCTGCGTGCAGTCAAGATTAACTCTAATGCTTTTGTTTCACCGATCAAACGAGGCAAACGTTGTGTACCTCCTGCTCCAGGAATAATACCTAAGCTCGTTTCCGTTAGACCGAGAAGTGTATCGTCTGTAGCAATGCGGAAGTCACATGCGAGTGCTAGTTCCATACCACCGCCAAACGCAAAGCCATTAATCATTGCAATGGTTGGCTGTGGTAAGCTTTCAATCGTTGAAAAAACTTCGCCAATTTTGAAAATATTGCGTTTCACATGTTGCTCAGTTAAGTTTTTTCGCTCTTTTAAATCTGCACCTACACTAAACGCCTTCTCGCCTGAACCTGTAAAGATTACTACACGAATATCTGGGTTAATGCGGATTGCTTCCACGACCTGACCGAGTTCTAAAAGCATATCATAGTTGAAGGCATTCATTGATTCAGGTCTATTTAATGTAATAAATGCTAAGTGATTTTGCTGTTCGTAATGAATTGTGTCCATTTTCATCCCCCTTATGCTATTCTATTCATTTAAAAACATATCACTTTTTGGACTATTTTGCCATCAGACTCTATAATGAAAAACATGGGAGGGACTGCACTTATGAATCAAATTACATTTATCCGTATCTTCCGGATTGTCTGGCTGGCAGTCAAAATTTTTTTACAAGTGACGTTTTTCCAAAAGCGAAATCGTGGGAAATGGACGCCGTTAGTTGAGAAAAAATGGAATGAGATGATCACCAAACAAGCAACAGAATACAAAAATCTAGCCTTAAAACTAGGTGGACTGATGATCAAGCTTGGTCAATTTTTATCAACACGTGCAGATATTTTGCCACCATCTTTTCTTGCAGAATTAGAAGGATTGACAGATCGTGTGCCTTCTGTACCCAGAAAAAGTATTGTTTCTGTACTAGAAGAAGAATGGAACACACCGTATACCAATTACTTAGAAAAGTTATCGGATTCGGCAGTGGCTTCTGCTTCTATTGGTGAAGTGTATAAAGGAGTATTAAAAGATGGTACCGAAGTAGCAGTGAAAGTTCAGCGTCCAGGGACAGATCGTATTTTACGCGCAGACTTTAAGGCTATCCGTATTGTGATCTGGTTGACTGAAAAATTCACGTCATTCGCAAAACAAATTGATTTTAAGCTATTGTACGTAGAAATGACGCAAACTATCGGAGACGAATTGAATTTTGTGAAAGAACTTCAGAATGGGCGTTCTTTTGCTGAACGTTTTGATTCTATGGAAGGTGTTCGCATTCCATTATATTTTGACGAATATACGACGCGTCGTGTATTGGTAATGGAATGGATTGAAGGGGCTCGCATTACAGATTTAGCCTTTATTGAAAAAAATGAATTAGATCGACACGAAATATCCCAACGTCTGTTTATTTTGTTTTTAGAACAAATCTTATATGGTGGACAATTCCATGCAGACCCTCATGGAGGAAACATTTTGCTTGAACCTGACGGTGGCATTGTGTTGATCGATTTTGGAATGATCGGTAACATTTCACAAAAAGATTCTCAAGCTGTGTTGCGTGCAGCAGAAGGCATTATTTTCAAAAATTACGATCAAGTACTGGATTCGCTTGAAGAACTACGGTTTTTGTTGCCACAGGCCGATCGTGCTGTTTTGGGAGATACCATTTCACGACTTGTTGCAGCTTATGAATCGAATGAATTGTCACAAATGGATAGTTTTGTTGTTGAGCGCTTATTGGAGGACATGCAAGAAATCGTCCGAACACAGCCGGTTCAATTGCCAGCAGAATTTGCCTTTTTTGGACGAGCAGCTTCTATTTTTGTCGGCGTCTTACATATCTTAGATCCAAAAGTAGATTTAATGGCGCTTGCACGACCACGCATACTCGAATGGGCTTCTTCCCAAAAAGAAGGTAAAGGCATCTTTGGCAAAGAGGATATTCTACGCTGGGTGTTGAACGCTACAGGACCATTGCGTGTATTCCCACAGAAAGTCATCAATTATCTAGAAGAACCAGAACGTCTACGCCGCTATTTTGAAAATCGTGATGGTCGTGAACGTGAATACCGACGTGATCTACAGTCGAGGATGTTTGCAGGCGTTTTCACGATCCTGTCATTCACAGGAATCTCTGTATCTGTCTGGTTTTGGAACGAACCGTACATGTGGGTCTCATCTGTATTCTTTGTAGGCTCACTATGGGTCTACCGATCGATTAAATAGAAAAGAGAAAGTGCCTGATCAGCTCCGACAGGCATAAGGCAGACCAGCAGTGTGGCGTTCTTTGCCACACAGATGGGTTGACTTATGACCCGAGGAGCTAGGCACTTGAACTGGACAATAAGAAAAGAGAAAGTGCCTGATCAGCTCCGACAGGCATCAAAATATGCGTAAAAAAGAGTTGCCGATTCAAGTTTGATACATTGACTTGAATCGGCAACTCTTTTAACTAATCCGTAATTGTTATTTTCGTAAAGAGTGTACGTACAATGAAACTAATCGAGCGGTTGTTGTTTGCGCGGTGGAAAGGTTCGCTTCGTTACGTAAGCCATTGGATGATTGTGAACACGCTGTGATTTTTTGAAATAACGGCGAAGTGAGCCAGCGAAAGAGTGTTGATTTCGCAAAGCAATTGGAGACACATCTAAATAAACAGATTCACTATTACTCAAATAAATAATACTGCCTTTGCCGCTGCTATCGCTTTCAATCAAGTCGATAGCATCATAATTAAACCAGACGCATTCTTTGTTTTTGGGAGAGTGTGTTGGAAAGAAAATGAGCGGATTGCCATAGTATTCACCGATAATGATAGGGGGCTTGTGTTTTACGCCAACTGCTTTTTGAGCATAAAGTGTAGCACTTTCCAAAGAAGCACGATAAAAGCGACAAGAAGTAGTGACTGTTTTATAAACGGCTTCTTCTACCACAAGCTCACTGCGATCTTCAATCACACGCATCCAAGTGCGATGCCCCTCTATATAGGGCAAAAGAGCATAGGTATTTGTACAAATTGTGTACGAGGACGGTCTGTGATTCTTTCTACTCATGAAAAAATAACCCCCTAAATTTACTTTACATTCTTATTATAATAAAAAATGGGAATTCTGCAATACGAATTAGATTGAAAATAAAAATTTTTCTCTTTAGTTTTAATTTTCAAATAAATATTGATTTCTTCTATTCTCTTCATGTATACTAATGAAAAGCATTCGGGGTGAAGTAGAATGGAAAACTATTATTCTTATGCTGATTTCATGAAAGCAATGGCACAAACTAAAAAAATCACAGAAGCGGAAAAAATGCTGAATGATATCTACTTAGATCTATTCTTAAAGCATGTTCATCGATCGCAACAGCAAGAACAGCTGATGGCACTTATCGATAAAGCCCTGGACAGTCACGACCAAAAAGCATTCACGGTATATGCTGCTCAATTACAAAGTCTAAATTATGAAGAAATCGAATAATCAACTTGCCTTAAAAGAATTGGAGTAACTCCAATTCTTTTTTTCTGTTCAGTTATAAAAACCACGAAAGAGATTCAAAACGCTTTTTCAACGAACATAGTCCAATTTTTCTTCAAAAAACATACGTTCGCTTTTTGTTAGTGGTTTTTTAGGGCATATGTTAAAATAGAACTATTGAAAGAATGGGAGGACGCCTTGTTATGAAACAGGAATTTAATCTTCAAGCCCCGTATGAACCTGCAGGTGATCAACCGCAGGCAATCGCTGAAATAACACAAGGCATCATTAACGGCAAGCGTTGCCAAACATTACTAGGTGCTACCGGTACAGGTAAAACCTACACGATGTCGAACGTCATTCAGCAAGTTAAAAAACCGACACTTGTTATGGCCCACAATAAAACCTTAGCAGGACAGCTTTATAGTGAATTCAAAGAATTTTTCCCAGATAACGCGGTTGAGTATTTCGTCAGTTATTATGATTATTACCAGCCCGAAGCGTATGTTCCTCAATCCGACACATTTATTGAAAAAGATGCCAGCATTAACGATGAAATTGATAAATTACGTCACTCAGCAACAAGTTCGTTATTTGAACGAGACGATGTCATTGTTGTCGCTTCGGTTTCGTGTATATATGGACTCGGTTCACCAAAGGAATACCGTGAGCTTGTTGTTTCATTGCGAAAAGGAATGGAAATTGAACGCAATCAGTTGTTAAGAAAATTAGTAGATGTGCAATACGAACGCAATGATATTAGTTTTACTCGGGGTACATTCCGCGTACGTGGAGATGTTGTTGAAATTTTCCCTGCTTCACGCGATGAAAGATGTTTACGTGTTGAATTTTTTGGCGATGAAATAGACCGGATTCGTGAAGTAGATGCGTTGACTGGCAAAATTATAGGGGAACGCGATCACGTCGCTATTTTCCCTGCATCTCACTTTGTTACGCGCGAAGATAAAATGGTGAAAGCTATTGAAAATATTGAAATCGAATTAGAAGAACGGCTTAAAGAAATGCGTGCAGAAGACAAATTATTAGAAGCGCAGCGACTTGAACAGCGAACCCGTTACGACTTAGAAATGATGCGAGAAATGGGATTTTGTTCGGGGATCGAGAACTATTCGCGTCATTTAACATTACGTCCTGCAGGCGCACAACCTTATACATTAATTGATTATTTTCCAGAAGATTTTTTGTTAGTCGTGGATGAAAGTCATGTGACATTGCCACAAGTGCGCGGCATGTTTAATGGTGACCAAGCACGTAAAAAAGTATTAGTTGAACATGGTTTTCGCTTGCCTTCTGCAATGGACAACCGGCCATTAACGTTTACCGAATTTGAAGATCATATTAGCCAAGCTGTTTTTGTATCAGCTACACCAGGTCCATATGAATTGGAACATACGCCAGAAATGGTCGAACAAATTATTCGTCCAACAGGCTTATTAGATCCAACGATTGAAATTCGACCGATTGAAGGGCAAATTGATGATTTGATGTACGAAATTCGTCAACGTGCAGAGAAAAATGAACGTGTACTCGTGACCACATTGACTAAGAAGATGTCGGAAGATTTAACGGCTTATTTAAAAGATGCCGGCATCAAAGTAAACTATTTGCATTCTGAAATTAAAACACTAGAACGGATTGAAATTATCCGTGAATTGCGTATGGGTGTTTATGATGCGCTTGTCGGCATTAACTTATTGCGTGAAGGACTGGATATTCCTGAAGTTTCATTAGTAACCATCTTAGATGCAGATAAAGAAGGCTTCTTGCGTTCTGACCGCGCACTTATTCAAACAATGGGACGCGCAGCAAGAAACTCAAATGGCCACGTTATTATGTATGCAGACCGGATAACAGACTCGATGCAACGTGCAATGGACGAAACCACACGTCGACGTACCATCCAAGCTGAATACAATGAAGAAAATGACGTAACGCCAATTACCATACAAAAGAAAATCCGTGATGTGATTCGTGCAACAAATGCTGCGGAAGAATCAGAAGAATACATTTCAAAAGCAGTATCGGGCAAAAAACTCAAAAAAGAAGAGCGCGTGAAGCTAATCAGTTTACTGGAAGTAGAAATGAAAGAAGCAGCAAAAGCACTCGATTTTGAACGTGCTGCAGAACTGCGTGACACAGTTCTTGAATTGAAGGCGGAAGGATGATAGAAGTTGAAAAATACAGAGATACGGATCCAAGGAGCGCGTGCAAACAATTTAAAGAACATTGACGTTGTTATTCCACGTGACAAACTTGTTGTGATGACGGGGCTTTCAGGATCTGGCAAGTCTTCATTGGCGTTTGATACAATTTATGCTGAAGGGCAGCGACGCTACGTGGAGTCACTGTCTGCGTATGCGCGTCAATTTTTGGGACAAATGGATAAGCCGGATGTCGATTTAATTGAAGGCTTGTCGCCAGCAATTTCAATCGATCAGAAAACAACTAGCAAAAATCCTCGTTCTACAGTTGCAACGGTCACAGAAATTTATGATTACATGCGCTTGATGTATGCGCGTGTAGGTAAGCCTATTTGTCCGAATCACGGAATTGAAATATCATCGCAGACGATTGAACAAATGGTAGACCGTATTGTCGAATATCCAGAGCGTACTAAAATGCAAATTTTGGCACCGATCGTCTCAGGACGCAAAGGAACGCATGTGAAATTGCTTGAAGATATTAAAAAACAAGGATATGTTCGAGTTCGCGTTGATGGAGAACTTATTGACCTAGATGATAACATTTCATTAGACAAAAATAAAAAACATAACATAGAAGTAGTGATTGATCGCATTATTATTAAAGAAGGTATTGCGCCACGGTTAAGTGATTCTTTGGAATCAGCTCTTCGGTTGGCAGAAGGACGCGTATTAGTTGATGTGATGGGACAAGAAGAATTATTGTTTAGTGAGCATCATGCTTGTCCGATTTGCGGATTTTCAATCGGAGAACTAGAGCCTCGAATGTTTTCGTTCAACTCACCTTTTGGCGCTTGTCCAGAATGTGATGGTTTAGGTGTGAAATTAGAAGTTGACCCAGAGCTAGTGATTCCTGACTGGAGTGTATCACTTAGCAAAGGAGCTATCGTTCCTTGGCAACCAACAAGTTCGCAATATTATCCACAATTATTAAAAGCAGTTTGTGAACATTATAAAATTGATATGGATATCCCAGTTAGTGAGCTGCCAGAAGAACACATCAATATGATTATGCGTGGCTCTGGCGTAGATAAAATCCGTTTTCGCTATGAAAACGATTATGGTCAAAAGCGTGACAACTACATTAGCTTTGAAGGTGTGCTTTCAAATGTTGATCGTCGCTATCGTGAAACTTCATCCGATTATATTCGTGATCAAATGGAAAAGTACATGGAACAACAAAGCTGCACGGTTTGTGAAGGCTATCGCTTGAAGCCTGAATCGCTGTCAGTTAAAGTGAATGACTTACACATTGGTACAGTAGCGGAATTTTCGATTGTGGAAGCGTATCAGTTTTTTGATCAACTCACATTATCCGAAAAAGACATGCAAATTGCGAAATTGATTTTACGAGAAATTCAAGAGCGTATCGGTTTTTTGATTAATGTTGGGCTAGATTATTTAACGCTCAACCGAGCATCTGGAACTTTGTCTGGAGGAGAAGCGCAACGTATACGTTTAGCAACTCAAATCGGTTCGAGGCTCACCGGTGTCTTATACATTCTTGATGAACCATCTATCGGTTTGCACCAGCGAGATAATGACCGACTGATTGAGACTTTAAAAAGTATGCGAGATATTGGCAATACCTTGATTGTTGTCGAGCATGACGAAGATACGATGTTAGCTGCTGATTACTTGATCGATGTAGGTCCAGGAGCGGGTGCTCATGGAGGAGAAATTATTGCAGCCGGAACTCCCGAAAAAGTCATGAAAAACAAAAAGTCATTAACCGGTCAATACTTGAGTGGCAAGAAGTTTATTCCAGTGCCTACAGAGCGTAGAAAGCCAACAGAACGGAAAATTTCTATTCGCGGAGCAAATGAAAACAATTTAAAAAAAGTAGACGTCGATATTCCACTAGGTTTATTTACAGCTGTAACAGGTGTTTCGGGTTCTGGCAAAAGTACACTCATTAATGAAATTCTTTACAAAACATTGGCACATCGCTTAAATCGTGCAAAAGCTAAGCCAGGTCACTTTGATTCTATGGAAGGCACCAAAGAACTTGAGAAAGTTATTGATATCGACCAATCGCCAATTGGACGCACACCGCGATCAAATCCCGCAACGTACACAGGCGTGTTTGACGATATTCGCGACGTGTATGCGACGACAAACGAAGCCAAAGTTCGTGGCTATAAAAAAGGCCGATTTAGTTTTAATGTCAAGGGTGGACGCTGTGAAGCTTGCCGTGGTGATGGTATTATAAAAATAGAAATGCATTTCCTTCCGGATGTCTATGTACCATGCGAAATTTGTCATGGAAAACGTTACAACCGAGAAACGTTGGAAGTAAAGTATAAAAACAAAAGCATTGCAGATGTACTGGCTATGACTGTAGAAGAAGGCTATGCATTTTTCGAAAATATTCCCAAAATCAATCGGAAATTGAAAACGATAGTGGATGTTGGACTGGGGTATATCAAATTAGGTCAACCGGCTACTACGCTATCCGGTGGTGAAGCACAGCGTGTCAAACTAGCATCCGAACTTCATAAGCGGTCGAATGGTAAGTCTTTTTACATTTTGGACGAGCCGACAACAGGACTTCATGCAGATGACATTTCTCGTTTGTTAAAAGTTTTGCAACGTCTTGTCGAAAATGGGGATACTGTATTAACAATTGAACACAATCTTGACGTTATCAAAACGGCAGATTATATTATCGATCTTGGTCCTGAAGGTGGAGACAAAGGTGGTATGATTTTAGCAACCGGTACACCAGAAGAAATTGCCGCTGCTGAAAATTCATATACCGGCAAGTACTTAAAACCAATTCTAGAGCGCGATCGTGAGCGTATGAATGCGGTTGTCAAAGGAACAGGGCGTAGAAAAAAAGCGGTAAAATGAAACTTTTCCCGCTTGTAAACGTAACAACTAAGAAGAACCGATCTGTTTGCTTATAAGCAACTAGACAAAGAGGAGGCCGCGATACATGCAAAGTGAAAAAGAACGCATTTTAGACATGGTTGAAAACGGTACGATTTCAGCTCGTGAAGCAGTTGAGTTGTTACGCGCAATAGATGGCACTAGTGCATCTACAAATGAGTCAAATTATGGCCGCAACAATCAAAAAGATAAGCAAAGCAAACGTGGATTTTTTAGACCAGAAGACATCATGAAAAAAGTATCAAAAGACTTTTCAAAAAATGTTTCTAAAAACGTCTCAAAAAATGTTTCGCGTGACTTTAATGATTTAGGCAACCGGATGATGGAATTTATGCAGACATCTGTAGGCAAGTTAAAAACAATGGAATTCGACTCGCCATTTGGTGAAGCTGTTCAGTTTAACCACACGTTCACAGATGAATTGACAGATTTAAATACCATCATTGCTGATATTGCAAATGGGCAATTAGAGATTTTCCCATCACAAGATGGTTTGTTACGTGCAGAATGCAATGTGAAAGCCTATCGTTCAGAATCTATTCAACAAGCAAAAGAAGATTTTCTAGATAAATTTGTATTTATTGCTGACGATCATAAATTACGCATCATTAGTGATTTAAAAACAACACAAGTAAACGTTGTTCTTTATGTACCAGAAGGAGAATATGAACACATTACAGCTCGCTTGTTTAACGGTGGATTTACAATGAAGCGATTAAATGCCGCATTGATCAAAGTAAAAACAGCAAACGGCAAAGTGGATTTGAAAAACGTGGAATTTGATGATGCGGAATTGGAAACGGCTAACGGTGCGATTCATGTATACGAAACAACAGGGAAAGTGCTAGAAGCGGAAACTTTAAATGGCCGAATCTATATCGATGGAGACATTCAAACGATTGCTTCTAAATCATTAAATGGCAATATCGTTGCCACAACAAGATGTAAACAAGCCCGTAAGTTAGAAGCTAAGACATTAGCAGGTAATGTGGAGATATACATTCCATCTCATTTACCACTTAAAGGAGAAGTATCTTCTAACTTAGGGAAAATGGATGTTTTGCTGTCAGATATCGACGCGACACATGAACAAGGTCAATTTATGCAAAAATCGATTCGTTTCTCAAAACAAGGAACGGAACCAGCTGCAGCTCCGTTATTGGTATACGGAGAAACTAAAACAGGATCTGTTTTGCTTCGCTATTTAACAATTGAATAAACAATGAAAAAGCCGACACAAGTCATTTGTGTCGGCTTTTCATATGGCCTATTTTGTTACTTAAGGCTTTTTTGTGGATAGGGCTTTTGCAAAAAATCAATAGACTGTCGAATTAATTGTTGGAGCACTTCAAGAGCCATATCATCTGTTTTATGAATATAAACACAAGATTTTCCGCTTGTATGCTTTCCTAATTTTTCGAGTAAAAGACCCTACTGTTCATCGCCAGTCGCAAAATACAAACTAATTTTTGCTTTGCAAGGAGAAAGAACGACTCGGTTTCTGTTATTTTTGGTTTGTCCACCATAAGATCTCTTTTCATCTAGATTTGACATTATACACAGTGCATTGCTTTTTGGGCTTCGTCCCACGGCACTTTATAGCCTTGACCTTTTGCGCAAAAAATGGAAGTAGACGTATAGAGTGGGTCCGCATTTTTGTCGTAGCCAATCGTTGAAATTACATGAGATTCATTGTGACAAAAGTCATAACCGTCGAATCCTAAAGTCAGTAAACCTTTGCCATGAGTTAACGCAGCAAATTCTGTGCTGTAAGTCATAAACGTGGCTACTGGGACTCGGCCTTCAATTGTTGTTTTTCCATCAATTGTGACAGGAGTTTCAAATATACCGTGAGCTTGTTGAATGTCTGACAGCACTTTCCCCATTTGTTCAAGATGTACCTTGATTTTAAAGCGATACATAGGTTCGAGTAGTCGATTTTGCGCTTGCTCGAGACCTTGACGAAGAGCGCGAAATGCCGCTTCTCGAAAATCTCCACCCGCTGTGTGTTGATTGTGCCCCCGTCCGGTGATAAGTGTCGCTTTCACATCCGTTACAGGAGAACCTGTTAATAATCCATGATGATCGCGTTCTGTTAAATGATACAAAATGAGGTTTTGGTTTCCGGTAGACAATGCATCCGCATGACAGATATTCGCGACTTGAAAGCCACTGTCTCGTTCTCCAGGCTCTAGCTTCAAATGAACTTCTGCATAGTGACGGAGTGGCTCAAAATGACCATAGCCTATAACCGCTATTTCAATGGTTTCTTTGTAAAGAATTTCAGGTTCTCCAAATTGGATGCGTTGGCCAAACCGTTCAAGCAGCACTTGCTCAAGAACTTCTAATTGAATCATGCCCATTACTTGAATTTGAATATGTTGGAAATATTCATCCCAGAAAACAGAAAGAGAAGGATCTTCAGCCCCTAACAAAGTAAAGCTTTTTAATACTTCTTTTTCGGGAACCGATAGATCGTATTGAACAATTGATTTTAATGTTGGCGCTACCATGGAGGGTGAGTCGTTAGTGCAAACGCCAAGTCCATCACCAATCGAAGCTTTTGACAATCCGACAATCGCAAACAATTCACCCGCTACAACTTGTTCAACTGTATAAAATTTCATTCCGTTATACAAGCGTATTTGAGATACTTTTTCTTCGGTTTTATTTGCTCCGTATGTTAATTTGTCGCGAACACGCAATGTGCCGCTAAAAGCTTTCAAAAAACAAATTCGATTGCCATTGTCATCGTGTCGTATTTTATAAATTCGTGCGCCAAATTCTTTATCTTTACGGTACGTACTACGAGTTAATTGATCAAGTTGCCCTAAAAATTCCTGAATGCCAATGTCTTGCAACGCTGACCCATTTGCGCAAGGGAAAATTTCCCGGTCCGCGAGCATACACTGAAAACGTTCAAGCCAATGTGCTTTGTCATAACCAAATTCAAAGTAGCGTGATAGTAATTCATCATCTCTTTCAGCAATAAATTCAATTAACGACTCACTCATTTCCCCATGATGAAAACCGGTTGTAATGTCAAAGGCATGTTCTGAAAAGCTAGAACGGATCTCTTGGAATACATGAGATGGATTTGCGTTATCACGATCTGTTTTATTAATAAAGAAAAAAACAGGGATTTCGTGTTTTTGAAGCAGTTCCCAAACAGTTTCTGTATGACCTTCAATACCGTCAACTGCACTAATAATTATGATGGCATAGTCCATAACTTGAATTGATCGTTCCATTTCAGGTGAAAAGTCGACATGTCCAGGTGTATCAATGAGAAAATACGTTGAATTATTAAACGAAAAAGTCGCTTGGTCTGCGAAAATGGTAATGCCACGACTTTTTTCAATGTAATGGCTATCGAGAAAAGCGCTTTGGTGATCAACACGTCCACGCTCGCGAATGCTTTTTGTATGATAAAGCAATTGTTCGGAAAAAGTGGTTTTGCCGGCATCAACATGTGCCAAAATTCCAATGGTTTTGTTCATACTGTCACCTCTTTAGTTTTAGTTTAGCAGAATTTATAGTTAATCATAAGAAAAAAACGCGAAAGCCATCGTGGCTTTCGCGTTGTAAAAATGACTGTTCTAGTGATTCGCTTCAAAACATGTAATACCAAAGCAAATCGCTTGTGCGCAATACTTACGATAAATGGCTGATTTGAGTAGCTCTACTTCTTGTTTATGAGTCATAAAACCACATTCTACAAGAATAGCTGGCATATGCGTATCTCGCAGTACTGCAAAGTCGGCTTGTTTGACGCCGCGATCTTTTCGTCCCGTAACAGCCAGTAGGGATTGTTGAACAGCAAAAGCTAACTGTTGAGTAGCTTTTTGAGGTTTTGTATAGGTAAATGTTTCGATTCCGCTGGTTGCATTAAATGTGTGACCCAATGCATTAGCGTGAATCGAAACAAATAAATCTACTTTCAAACGGTTTGCAAGACTCGTGCGTTCATATAAAGGCACATCTTTGTCACTTTGGTGACTAAATAGTACAGTGTGACCTTCCAATAATAAACGTTTTTTGACTTCTTCTGCTACGGCTAAATTGAAATGGAATTCCCTAAGTCTTCCGTCAGGCGAGCGCTTTCCAGGTGTATTTGGTCCATGTCCTGCATCAATCATAATCTTCATTGAGTATAGCCTCCTTTTGCTGTTATATAGGAAGGCAAGTTGTAAAAGGGGACAAAAATCTTCAAATTTATTTTTTCCATGTTAAAATGAAAGCAAACCGCACACAAAAACGAATATTTCGAGAGCCGTCTTGAAATGTGTGGACAGGAAGTGAGGAGCAAAAATGGGACAAGTAACAACAAAACAAGTGATGAATACGTTTGATTTGGAATTAATCAGCGGAGAAGAAGGAATCGGTCGTCATATTCCCATTAGTGATATTTCTAGACCTGGCTTAGAAATGGCAGGATATTTTACACATTATCCAGCAAATCGTGTGCAGTTGCTCGGCAAAACAGAGCTTTCTTTTTTTGCCATGCTGACAGCAAAAGAACGTTCAGAGCGTATGATGAAACTTTGCACAGATGACACACCTGCTATTATTGTCTCACATGGTGTACCTGTTCCAGAAGAATTGATTGCAGCCTCTAGTAATCGTCACGTACCGGTCATGACAACACCCATGTCGACAACGAGGTTTTCGAGTTTGTTGACTAACTTTTTAGAAAGCAAACTAGCTCCGACAACAGCGATTCATGGTGTTCTTGTGGATATTTATGGTATAGGCGTATTAATAACAGGTAAAAGTGGTGTGGGTAAAAGCGAGACAGCATTGGAGCTTGTTAAAAAAGGCCATCGTTTAGTAGCGGATGATTGCGTAGAGATTCATCAAGAAGGTGAAAATACACTTGTTGGATCTGCACCTAAATTAATCGAACACATGCTTGAGATTCGAGGAGTCGGTATTATTGATATTATGACTTTATTTGGAGCAAGTGCAGTTCGTACATTTAAACGTATTTCTTTAGTGATTGATTTAGAAATATGGGATCAAGAGAAAACTTACGATCGACTTGGTTTAGAAGAAGAAAAAATGAAAATTATTGATACAGAATTGACGAAGTTGACTATCCCTGTTCGTCCTGGTCGAAATTTATCCGTTATTATTGAAGTAGCTGCGATGAATTATCGCTTAAAACGAATGGGCGTTAACGCTGCAGAAGAATTTTCAAAGCGTCTTAATGACGTGATTGCACAAGATACAAATTAAGCGAATGGGAAGGTGCACAAAATGTATTCATTATTAGCTTCAATAGACCCAATCGCTTTTTCACTTGGACCTCTTTCGGTCCGGTGGTATGGCGTAATCATTGCTGCAGGTATTGTTATAGCCTTTTTAGTAGGGCAGCGTGAAATGGTTAATCGAGGATTGCATAACGAATTTTTAACGGATTTATTGATATGGGCTGTGCCGCTAGCAATTGTGGGTGCACGCATTTATTATGTAGCGTTTGAATGGGATGCATACAAAAACAATCCTGCTGAAATCATCGCTATTTGGAATGGCGGCATTGCAATTCATGGCGCGTTAATTGCTTCTGTAATTGTCGCGTACGTGTTTACAAAAAAACGCCATACGTCGTTTTTAAAAGTAGCAGATATTTTAGCACCAAGCATTTTAATCGGACAAGCAATTGGTAGGTGGGGGAACTTTATCAACCAAGAAGCACACGGAGGAGAAGTAACACGTACTTTTTTAGAAAACTTGTTTATTCCGGATTGGATTATCAATCATATGTACATAGATGGAGCTTATTATCATCCAACATTCTTGTATGAATCGATGTGGAGTTTAGTCGGCATCATTATTTTACTCTTGCTACGAAAAGCAAATCTCGTACGCGGAGAACTGTTTTTCTTCTATATGATTTGGTATTCTGTAGGTCGTTTCTTTATCGAATCAATGCGTACAGATAGTTTATATGTTGTTGGTGAACTTCGTGCAGCTCAATTAGTTTCTGTCATCGCAATCATACTAGCAGTAGCTTTAATTGTTTACCGTCGTGCAACAATTAAAAATCTACCTCATTACAAGGATAAATAATGAAGAAAAGAGCAATCAGATGACGACATTGAAAAATGGATTGAAAGCAGGGCTAAAAACGACTTGGTCATTAGGGAAAATTATTTTTCCAATTACTTTGCTCGTTACCATGCTTCAATATACACCTGTCTTGCCTTTTATCATCAATTTAGTGTCACCTATTATGGGTGTGTTTGGATTGAGTGGTGATGCGGCCATTCCACTGGTTCTCGGGAATGCACTTAACTTATATGCTGGAATTGCGGGTATACTGTCTTTAGAATTGACAGTTAAAGAGGTGTTTATATTAGCTGTTATGCTATCATTTTCACATAATATTTTTATCGAAACAGGTGTCGCGTTAAAAGTTGGCGTTAAGTTATGGATCGTCTTAGTGGTTCGCTTCGGGCTAGCGGCATTATCTGGTATTGTCATCAATTTACTTTGGCAAGGTGGAGGAGAAGTAGCAAAGTATGGGTTTGCCCCTGAAGCTTCGACAGCTCCTGAAAATTGGTTGGGTATTTTACTGATCGGACTTGAAAAAGCTTCATTTGGTGTTTTGCAATTAGCGTTGATTGTAATCCCGTTAATGATTATAATTCAAATTTTAAAAGACAAAAAGTACCTTCAAAAAATATCTGACACATTAGGCCCATTGACACGCGTCTTGGGTGTACAGAAAAACGCTTCTTTGACACTTGCTTCTGGGCTCATCTTTGGACTGGCAATGGGAGCCGGTGTAATGATTCAAGCTGTACAAGAAGATGGTGTCAGTAAAAAAGACGCCACTTTGGTATTTATTTTTCTTGTCGCTTGTCATGCTGTCATTGAAGATACGTTGATTTTTATTCCGCTGGGAATTCCAATTTGGCCATTGCTTGCAATTCGAATTGTGACTGCGCTCGGACTGACCATTTTTGTTTCTTACATATGGCGTAGAGCAGAAAATAAACAGAAAAGAGTGGTTTCTACATGATAGAGAAAAAAATTAGCACACTTTTATTTGATTTTGATGGCACGTTGTTAGATACAAATGAATTAATCGTTCAAACTTTCTTAGTCGTGCTTGATGAACATTATCCGGGACGTTTTGATCGTCAAGATGCGTTGAGTTTTATTGGTCCGTCATTAAAACAGACATTTATGACCATAGATCCAGCGTATGCTGAAGAACGGATAGAACAATTTCGCACCATTAACCGTATGCTGCATGATGAACTAGTTGAAGAATACGACGGCGTGTCAGAAACGCTACGCTTACTAAAAGCACAAGGTTTGAAGATGGCGATTGTTTCCACAAAGAGAAGTGATACTATTCGTCATGGCCTAAAGTTGATGGGTATTAGCGATGTGTTTGATGTGATAGTCGGCTTAGATCATGTTGCAAACCCTAAACCAGATCCAGAGCCATTGTATCTGGCTTTAACGCAATTAGGCTCTTCTCCTGAAGAGGCTTTGATGATTGGCGACAATTCGCACGATATCGAAGGTGGAAAAAATGCAGGAGTCCGGACGGCCGGTGTAGCGTGGGCTGCAAAAGGAGAAGAGCTTCTCGCCAGTTTCAATCCTGACTTTATGCTTCAACATATAAGTGATTTGCTTGATATGACGAAAGAAGCAGTAAAATGAGAAACACACAACGCCATTTTGTTGAAGGTCCCAATTCACTTTGGCATATTTATAAAACTGTGCCTTTTTGGAAAGTCACTAAAAACTTCTTAGTGATTCAAACTGCTCGGTATACGCCATTTTTACCTATAAAAAATTGGATGTACAAAAAATTTTTGAAAATGAAAATTGGTAAACACTCTTCTTTTGCATTGATGGTAATGCCAGACGTTATGTTTCCAGAAAAAATTTCAGTTGGAGAAAACTCAGTGATTGGTTATAACACAACAATTCTGGCACATGAATACTTAATAGATGAATATCGACTCGGCGACGTGGTTATCGGAGACCGCGTCATGATCGGAGCAAACACAACAATTTTGCCCGGCATCACGATTGGAAACGGCGCGATTGTTTCCGCTGCTACGCTCGTCCATAAAGATGTGCCAGCTGGAGCTTTTGTCGGCGGAAATCCGATGAACATTATCTTTACAGCTGAACAAATGGCAGAGCGCCAAGCAAAATCCTGAAAGCACCTTGTGTTTTCAGGATTTTTTTAAAGTATATCTCTTGACGGTGAATAGAAAAATACGCTAAAATTAAATTACTTCACTACATTAGCGAGATAAAGTAAAAATACCAATATTAGGGAGTTTTATAATGACCATACAAATGTTTGAAAAACCATTAGGGATGAGAGATGATTTTCCTTTTATCGCAAAAAAGAAAGCAGACCTACGGACGAATGGAACAACCATTATTCAACAAGCAGGCTATGAGTTGTTGCAGACGCCAACTTTAGAGTATTACGAAACTATCGGTAAAATATCGGCAATTGCAGACAATGCGTTGTTTAAATTGCTAGACAGCCAAGGTGAAACCTTAGTGTTGCGTCCTGACATGACATCACCCATCGCGCGTGTGGCAGCATCTAAGCTATTAAAAGAAAAAATGCCTGTACGACTAGGCTATTATTCGACGGTTTTTCGTGCTCAAAAACGAGAAGGTGGACGACCAGCTGAATTTGAACAAATGGGTGTGGAACTAATTGGAGACGATTCATTGTATGCCGATGCAGAAGTCATCATTCTCGCAGGAAATATAGTAAAGAATTTAGGCATTAAATCGAGTCGTTTCGTCATTGGACACACTCAATTATTGCAGTTGATTTTAGAGGATTTCGGATTAAACCAAGAACAAATAGAACAAGTACGTAGCACATTTGTTTCTAAAAACAGCGTTGGTTTTGAAACATTAACAAACCAATTGCCAATTGAATCGTCTAGAGTGGAATCATTTATTAGCTTAATATCAACAACTACAATCGAAGAATGGCAGCAATGGATCGATCCACACAATGCGAAACAAACAGCATTGTATGAAGAAATGAAAAAACTAAAAAAAATACTGGATCGTAGTGGCTTGTCTGATCTAGTCACATACGACTTATCTTTTAATAGTCATATGACGTATTACACCGGACTGGTGTTTGAAGTGTATGCAGCAGGCAGTGGTTTTCCATTGGGTAACGGGGGGCGCTATGACGGGTTGATGAAACAATTCGGATTAGAAGTTGGCGCAACTGGTTTTGGTTTGAGAGTCGATCGTTTGCTTGAACTTATATCAGCTGTGCCTGAAAGACAAGACCATACGTTAATTTTATTTGATGAACAAAACGAAGATGCAGCATATGACGAAGCACAAAAGCTTCGCGCGCAAGCAAAGCGTGTGACACTACAATTTGCACCAGCAGTTATGGCCATTGATAAATTCAGTAATCATTTCAGTGAGGTTCTACGAATGGAAGGTGTTAATTGATGGATGCATTAACAATAGCAATGCCAAAAGGCCGAATATTTGAAGAAGCTTATGAATTATTAGTAAAAGCAGGTTACGATTTGCCGAAAGAACTCGATGATTCGCGAAAATTAATTGTTGAAGCACCCAATGAAAACATTCGGTTTATTCTTGCTAAACCAATGGATGTTCCAGCATATGTTGAACATGGAGTTGTAGATATTGGTATCGCTGGGAAAGATGTCATGCTTGAACACGATCGTGATGTATATGAATTATTAGATCTTGGCATTAGTCGCTGCTATATCGCTACTGCGGGTATGCCTGATACACCGATGAACAAAGTATCTCCACGTGTCGCGACAAAATACCCGAAAGTAGCATCACAATATTACCGTGGCAAAGGTGAACAAGTAGAAATCATTGAATTAAATGGATCGATTGAATTAGCCCCAATGATTGGTTTGGCTGATCGAATTGTGGATATTGTTTCCACAGGTAAAACATTAAAAGAAAATGGCTTAATTGAATATGAAAAAATTGTTGACATCACATCACGTTTAATTGTCAATCCTGTAAGCTACCGTTTAAAACAAGAACGCATTACAGAGCTAGTGGGAAGACTGAGAAAGCAGGTTATTCTATGAAAGTGGTTCGTTTGTCTTCAGGAATTTCCATTAGAAGAACCATTGCAGAAGGTACAGAACAGCAAGTTACAGCTGTAAAAGCAATCATTCAAGAAGTAAGAGAGCATGGGGATCAAGCCATGTTGCGTTATACAGAAAAATGGGATGGCGCAAAGTTAATTTCTTTGCGCGTTACGGATGAAGAAATTACACAAGCGGTAAAACGTTTTGATCCTCAACTCGCAAAAGATTTAACAGAAGCAGCAGAAAATATCCGAGCATATCATGAAAGTCAGCAACAAAAAGGATACCGTCTGGATAGTGAAGATGGCTCTTATGTCGCACAGCGAGTTAGTCCAATTGAGTCGGCTGGACTTTATGTACCCGGTGGAACAGCAGCTTATCCATCATCTGTTTTAATGAATGTTATTCCAGCACAAGTGGCTGGCGTATCGCGGATTGTGTTAATTTCACCACCAAGTCAAGATGGCACGTTATCCGATGGTGTATTGGTATCTGCTCATATTCTTGGCATTACAGAAGTGTATAAGTCTGGTGGTGCTCAAGCAATCGCGGCATTAGCATATGGGACAGAATCTATCGCAGCCGTCGATAAAATTACAGGACCCGGTAATATCTTTGTGGCTCTCGCAAAACGAGAAGTGAATGGGGATGTAGCAATTGATATGATTGCTGGACCAAGTGAAATTGCGATCATTGCAGATGAATCAGCTTATGCTGATGAGGTAGCAGCGGATTTATTATCACAAGCAGAGCATGATCCACTAGCGAGTGCTGTATTATTGACGACAAGTGAAAAGTTAGCGGATGCCGTTTCAAAACAAGTAAAGCAACAATTAGCAAGTTTGCCACGTGAAGCCATTGCCGGTGCTGCAATTGCAAATCACAGCGTAATTTATTTAGGAAAAACTATCGAAGAGTTAATCACAGCAGCTAATCAATTGGCTCCAGAGCATTTGGAAATTATGACAACAGATGCTGAAGCGGTTGCTGAACGTATTCTCCACGCTGGGGCTATTTTTATCGGAAGGTTTTCATCCGAACCCATTGGCGATTATTTTGCGGGCACAAATCATGTGTTGCCAACGAATAGTACAGCTCGTTTTTCAAGTGCATTAGCTGTCTATGATTTTATTAAACGCACAAGCATTATTCGTTATAGTGAAAAAGCGTGGGAAAATAATAAAGAAAAAATCGCTCGTCTGGCGCGTCTTGAAGGATTAGAAGGCCATGCACGTGCAGTCGAATCACGATCGTGGAAAAAGGAGACGAACAAATGAGACAAGCTGAAATCAAACGCAATACCAATGAAACCAAAGTAGCTATCCAGTTTTCATTAGACGGCGAAGGTAAATCTGTTATTGATACAGGCGTTCCGTTCATGGATCATATGTTGGATTTGTTTATTAAGCACGGATTATTTGATGGTGATATTCAAGCGAATGGCGATACGCATATTGATGACCATCACACGACAGAAGATATTGGCATTGTTTTGGGTCAAGCTGTTAAAGAAGCGCTTGGCGATAAAAAAGGCATACGCCGCTATGGCAATGCATTTGTTCCAATGGATGATGCATTGGCTCAAGTGGTAATCGATTGCTCAAATCGCCCACATTTAGAGTTTCAATGTGAGCTGCTAAATGAAAAAGTTGGTACATTTGATACAGAGTTGGTAGAAGAGTTTCTATGGAAATTCGCGCTTGAATCACGCATGAACGTTCACGTAATTGTTCATTACGGAAAAAATACGCATCACATAATCGAAGCAATCTTTAAAGCATTAGCACGTGCGCTTGATGAAGCGACAATGATTGATCCACGAGTTAAAGGTGTACCATCAACAAAGGGGTTGCTCACATGATCATTGGCATCATTGACTATGGCATGGGCAATTTGTTTAGTGTCGAGCAAGCGTTAAAAAAGTTGGAATGTACAGTGATTGTATCCGATGACCCTGCGGTGCTGCTCGAAGCAGAAGGGATTTTGCTGCCAGGAGTCGGTGCTTTTCCAGATGCTATGGAGTTATTAAATGACAAAGGACTTTCAGGATTTATCCAATCATTGCCAGAAAAAAATATTCCGCTTCTTGGAATTTGTCTCGGTATGCAGTTGTTATATGAAGATAGTTCGGAAGTGAAACCGACAAAAGGTTTGGGGTTACTGACAGGACAAATTCGTCGTTTTGAAAAAGGCACATACCGAATTCCTCATATGGGCTGGAACCGTTTGGAATTTTCGCATATGCCGTATTGGTTAGAGGATGTATTAAGTGATACGCACGTGTACTTTGTACATTCTTTTTTAGCGATAAATACAGAGCAGCAAGAAGTTTTAGCCACAGCAAGCTATGGAGGCCTCAACGTTCCGGGAGTAGTTGGAACGGGTTTGATTACCGGTATGCAATTTCATCCAGAAAAGTCTGGTGATTTTGGTCATTATTTATTAGCGCAATGGATTGCAAATGTTAGGAGGACCGTAAATGACTAACTTTCAAATCTATCCCGCGATTGATTTAAGGGATGGCAAATGTGTACGCTTATTTCAAGGAGATTACGCTCAGGAAACGATCTACGGAGATTCACCAGTTGAAATGGCCCGAAAATTCGTAGAAGCTGGTGCAGAGTGGATACATATGGTCGACTTAGACGGTGCCAAAGACGGCATCCGGATTAACGATCAAGTGGTCATTGAAGCCGCAAAGCTCGGTGCTAAAGTGCAAGTCGGCGGAGGCATCCGAACTCGTGAAGATATCCAATATTATTTATCGAACGGTGTAGTGCGTGTCATTATCGGTAGTCTAGCGATCCGTAATCCCGAACTTGCTGTGTCGTTTATAGAAGAGTTCGGGGCTGAGCAAATTGTCATTGGTATTGATGCAAAAAATGGGATGGCGGCAACAGAAGGGTGGATTGAAACTTCTGGTCAAGCAGCGACAGAAGTAGCTGATTATTTTACTTCTAAAGGTGCAAAACATTTTATTTATACTGATATCGCAACGGATGGAACACTAGCGGGTCCGAATATTGCAGCCAATCGTGCATTAGTTCAACTTAAGAATGCGCAAGTTATTGTTTCTGGGGGCATTGGTTCGCTTGATGATGTGAAAAATGTGAAAAAAGCATCTACAGACAGCAACATTGCTGGTGTAATTATTGGAAAAGCGCTTTATGAAAAACGATTTACACTGGAGGAGGCATTGTCATGCTGACAAAACGCATTATTCCCTGTCTTGATGTAAAAGAAGGACGTGTCGTCAAAGGCGTTAGTTTCGTTTCGCTGCGTGATGCAGGAGATCCTGTTGAACTGGCACGTTTTTACGACAAGCAAGGAGCGGATGAGCTAGTATTTTTGGATATCTCCGCTTCTCACGAAGGAAAAGAAACAATGGTCGAGGTAGTGAAAACTGTCGCTACTGAATTATCAATCCCGTTTACTGTAGGTGGCGGAATTCGTAGCTTAGACGATATAAAACGAATGTTGCGTGCAGGTGCTGACAAAGTATCTTTGAACACTGCCGCGCTTGACCGTCCAGAGCTAATAAAAGAAGGTGCAGATTTTTTCGGCTCTCAATGCATCGTTGTTGCAATTGATGCCAAAAAAAACGGCGACAATTGGGACGTTTATACGCATGGTGGTCGCAACAAAACAGAATGGTCGGCTGTGGAATGGGCTAAAAAAAGTGTAGAACTTGGTGCAGGGGAATTGCTATTAACGAGTATGGACAAAGATGGCTCAAAAGACGGGTTTGATTTAGAACTGACAACTGCTGTACGTAGCGCAGTAGAAGTACCGGTTATTGCAAGTGGTGGAGCAGGAAAAAAAGAGCATTTTAATGAGGTATTCAAAGCAGTAGATGCCGACGCGGCATTGGCTGCATCTATTTTCCACTACAAAGAAACGAGTATAGCTGAAGTAAAACAATATTTACGGAAAGAGGGAGTGAATGTCCGATGACAACAATTCAATATGACCAAAACGGGCTGATTCCCGTCATTATTCAACATGCCAAAACAAAAGAAGTATTAACACTAGCGTATGCAAACAAAGAAGCTGTGCAAAAAACAATGACGACAAATGAAACATGGTTGTATTCAAGAAGCCGTAGCGAGCTATGGAATAAAGGTGCGACAAGTGGCAATACGCAAAAAGTAACAGCTATAAGATTGGACTGTGATGGTGATTCGCTTATTTATGAAGTTATTCCAAACGGACCTGCTTGTCACACAGGACAAGACAGTTGCTTTTTTGAAACCATCCAAGGTGAACACAACAAATCTCCAGGAGATATGTTCGCTCACTTATCATCTTTAATTGAAACACGTGAAAAAGAAATGCCTGAAGGAGCCTATACTACGTATTTATTTAACGAAGGTGTCGATAAAATTTGTAAAAAAGTAGGCGAAGAAGCCTCTGAAGTAATTATCGCAGCTAAAAATCGCGATGCCAAAGAGTTAGCAATGGAAACAGCTGATTTGTTCTACCATGTTCTTGTATTACTCCAAGAACAAAAAGTGGGGATCCAGCAAGTAGTAGAAGTGTTAAAAGAACGACACACATCTAAAACGAACAAGTAAATAACAAGGGAATATGCTATAATTACAGCATATTTGAGTATAGAGACGATGTTAATCGTCTCTTTTACTTTTTCGGAGGCTTATTTTGGAGAATAAAAAAAGAAACTACGAAAACGTTCTGTCTTTTATTCCGACAGGAGAATTTTATTATCATAAAGCGTTGAAAGAACTTCAACGTGAAAACTATCCAAAGGCTTATAAATTTTTGCGTCGAGCAACAGAGTTAAGCCCTAGAAATTCGCTTTTTTTAACACAATACGGCATCGTACTAATGGAAATGCAAGAATTCGAGCAAGCAATAGATGCTCTTATGAAAGCTTACGAGCTAGATGCTACCACAGCTGATATTTTGTTTTTTCTTGCAGAAGTCCATGCACACATGGGCTTGTTTTGGGATGCGCGAAAATACGCAAAAAAATACTTACTTGATGAGACGCAAGGAACGTATGCAGCAGAAGCGATGGGCATTATTGATTTTGCAGAACAAGAAGATTGGCAAGATTTTGGTGAAACTGAAAATGCAGAAGAAGACAGTGAGTCTCATTACAAACAAGAAAAAGCGCGTCGCATGATGGAGCAAGGAGATTTTCAAGCAGCAATCGACTTGCTTGAAAAACTAATTGAAGAAAAACCTGATTTTTGGGGAGCTTTTAATAATCTAGCTTTAGCTTATTTTTATATAGGTGAAGCTGAAATGGCGAAAGCCTTGCTTCATGATGTACTACGAAGAAATAATGGCAATTTGCATGCGCTGTGCAATTTAGCAGTTTTTCATTACTATGAAAAAAATGAAGAATTAGACAATATTCTTGAATTATTGAAAAAAATACATCCGTATGTGTTTGAGCACCGTTATAAACTAGGAGCCACTTTTGCGCTTGTTGGCAAGTATAAAGAGGCATATCACTGGCTAAGGAGTCTTCAAAAACGTGGCTTTGAAGGAGACACAGCATTTTATTTCTGGTTATCGCATTCAGCCTATCATTCAGGACACGAAGAGATATCGAGACATGCTTGGGAACAGTTAAAAAAAATGGACCCAGACAAAGATGGGTTTGCTCCTTGGAGTGAACATTCCGCAATGCCGCACGTAGATGCACTAGAGCATGACCGAGATTATTTGGCTCAAAAACTTGATCACGCCAAAAAAAGTGAACGTTTGTTTGGTTTGTTTTTGCTTGGGAAATCAGCTCATAAACAAGAAATTATTTCACATCCAAATTGGCTAGATTCAGATCAACCTTCTGTATTAGAAACTTTTGTTTTAGGATATGCACTAGGCCATCCATTCAAAAAAGAAATTCCTGCTGAGCAAGTATTTTTACGTGCAATGGAAGTGGCAGAAGGTCTTTATGAGTCACAAGCAATGGTTACAAAAGAACGTGCTGAAGTTTTTCAGCTGTGGTTCTTGTTAGTTGAAAAAGCCTATACCAGTAACTATACATTTAAAAATCCAACGGCTTTGACAGCGGCAGTTGAATTTATAATGGCTTCTTCCAAAAAAGAAAAAATAACAAAAAAAGAGATAGCGAATCGTTTTGGAATTTCAGTTGCAACCTTGACTAAATACACGAAAGAAATAGCAACATTCTTACCCAGTCTAGGTTAGGGTTGCAGGCATAAAAGTTGAAGCTTTAACTAGAATCTTATACGATTTAGCTACTGAAGAATTAGGAGGCAAATTATTATGACTGAAACAACTAAAATTTATGATGTAATTATTATTGGAGCAGGACCAGCAGGTATGACAGCCGCTGTTTATACTTCTCGCGCAAACTTGACGACGTTGATGCTAGAACGTGGCATTCCGGGTGGTCAAATGGCCAATACTGAGGAAATTGAAAACTATCCAGGATTTTCACATATTCTAGGTCCAGACATTTCAACAAAAATGTTTGAACATGCGAAAAAATTTGGTGCAGAATATGCATATGGTGATGTGACAGAAATCACTGATGGAGAAGAATTTAAAACCATCAAAGCAGGATCGAAAGAATACAAAGCACGTGCAATCATTGTGACAACAGGTGCTGAGTATAAAAAAATGGGCATTCCAGGTGAAACTGAGTTAGGTGGACGGGGTGTCAGCTATTGTGCGGTTTGTGATGGAGCTTTCTTTAAAGAAAAAGAATTGGTTGTCGTAGGTGGAGGAGACTCTGCAGTAGAAGAAGGCGTTTATTTGACTCGCTTTGCAAGTAAAGTAACAATTGTCCATAGACGTGACGAGTTACGTGCACAAAAAATTATTCAAGACCGTGCGTTCGCAAATGAAAAAATTGATTTTATTTGGAGTCATACAGTTAAAGAAATTCACGATGATGGAAACGGCAAAGTAGGTGCTGTGACTTTAGTGTCTACTAAAGACGGAGAAGAAAGAGAATTTAAAACAGATGGCATTTTCATTTATATCGGTATGTTGCCTTTGACAAAGCCTTTTGCTAAATTAGGTATTTTAAATGCTGAAGGCTATATTGTAACCAATGAAAAAATGGAAACGAACGTTCCAGGAATTTACGGAGCGGGCGATGTTCGTGAAAAGACATTGCGTCAAGTCGTTACTGCAACAGGTGATGGGAGTATCGCAGCTCAAGCAGCTCAACACTACATCGAGGAGCTTGTAGAAAAAATTGCGATGAAAACAGAAGCTTAATTGTTTCTTAATTATTTTGTAACGTCTCTGTCATAAATAAAGTATATAGTTAGAAGAGTAAATTGACCCCCTTTTTAATCATACTTTGATGGGCCGTCTTTCGAATAATTCGAAAGACGGCCTTTTTTTATTCTTTTGCATGACACACCAGGATAGATGTATAATGGAGAGAGTTTACAAAAGATGTGGAGTGTCGAATGTGCAGCGAATCGCGAATTTACTAGTTATTAAAAATGGACAAGTACTATTATTGAAAAAACCACGGCGTGATTGGTACGTAGCACCAGGAGGGAAAATGGAGTCTGGAGAATCCATTTTTGAAGCCGCAGTCCGTGAATTTAAAGAAGAAACGAATACCACACCAATAGGTACAAATCTTAAAGGTGTCTACACGATGATGATTCAAGAGAAAGAACAAATTGTGGATGAGTGGATGTTATTTACGTTTGTTGCGACTGATTTAATCGGTGATCTATTCGAAGAAACAACTGAAGGTTTATTAGAATGGCATCCTGTAGAAGCTTTGGCGTATTTACCGATGGCTAAAGGAGATCGAACAAATTTGCAGTTTGTAGTAAGTCAACAAGGTATCCAGTACGGAACATTTTACTACACAAAAGAATTTCAGTTAATTAAAGAAACCATTCAATCATCAATCGAAGAGGTGAATCATTTTAATGGATAATCGTGAAGAAGAAACAGAGCTGATTATTATTACAGGTATGTCAGGTGCAGGAAAAACTGTGGCAATTCAAAGCTTTGAAGACTTAGGATTTTTTACGATTGACAATTTACCACCAACTTTATTGTCAACTTTTATTAAGTTAATGAGGGATTCTGGAAAATCCATGAAGCGTGTAGCTGTTGTTATGGATTTGCGAGGAGGCGACTTTTTTGACAGTCTAGTAGATGCAATTGACGATTTATCAAAAGATTCAAAGGTTTCAACCACAATTTTGTTTTTAGATGCAGAAAACGAAACATTAGTTAGTCGTTATAAAGAGTCTAGAAGATCTCATCCTTTGTCACCCGGTGGATTGGTACTAGGCGGTATTCAAAAAGAACGAGACATGCTAAATGATCTTCAAGGAAGAGCGCAGTATATATATAACACATCTAAAATGTCACCTCGTCAGTTAAAAGAACGAATCATCACTGATTTTTCTTCGAAAACGAGCAATGTGTTTACTGTAAATGTAATGTCTTTTGGCTTTAAGCATGGCATGCCAATTGATGCCGATTTAGTATTTGATGTTCGATTTTTACCAAATCCTTATTATATTGAAGAGTTAAATCCGTTAACAGGATTGGATAATCGCGTGTCAAGTTATGTATTAAAATGGCAAGAAACGCAAACGCTCATCGATAAATTAACGGATTTATTTCAGTTCATGATTCCTCAATATAAGCGTGAAGGAAAAGCACAACTGGTTATCGCGTTTGGCTGTACAGGCGGTCAACATCGGTCGGTAACATTGGCTGAATACTACGGCAAATTATTAGCAGAAAACAATAAAGTCATCATAACGCACAGAGACGTCAAGATAAGAAAGGAATGAGTGCATGGAACGTAAACAGCTCCGCAAACGAATAGTTATCTTAGGCGGCGGTACAGGACTTTCTACATTATTGAGAGGCTTAAAACTATACCCACTGGACTTGACAGCAATCGTCACGGTTGCAGACGATGGAGGAAGTTCAGGCCGTTTGCGAAATGATTTGGATATTCCACCACCAGGAGATATCCGAAATGTCATAGCAGCTTTGTCAGATAGTGAACCTTTGGTTACTGAAATGTTCCAATATCGTTTTAAACATTCCTTAGATCTTGATGGGCACTCATTGGGCAATTTGATGTTGGCGGCTTTGACAGATATTACGGGGGATTTTTCTCATGCTGTACGTGAAATGAGTCGTGTTCTAAATGTTAATGGCACAGTGTTGCCTGCTGCCAATCAAATAGTTACGTTAAGTGCAGAATTAGAAGACGGTACTATTATTGAAGGAGAGTCTAAGATTCCTGCCTATTTACAACCCATTAAACGTGTTTTTATTGAGCCGTATGATGTAAAAGCCTTACCTGCGACGATTGCAGCAATTGAAAACGCAGACGTTATTGTGGTTGGTCCTGGTTCTTTGTATACAAGCATTTTGCCAAATTTATTAGTAAAAGATATTAAAAAAGCAATTATTGCTGCAAAAGCGAAAAAGATCTACATTTGTAATTTGATGACACAAGCAGGTGAGACCTATAAATACACAGCTTCTGATCATGTGAAAGCACTTTATGATCATGTAGATGAAAGATTTTTAGATGCCATTTTGCTTGATAAAGTGCAAATGCCAGAAACGATTGCTGAACGTTATGAGAAAGAACAAGCATGGCCTGTTGAGTATGACGAAGAGCGACTAAAGAAAATGGGTCTTGAAGTTTATCGCAAAGACATTGCCAATATCTCTGGTGAAACTGTACGTCACGAACCGACAAAAGTCGCAGAATGGCTATTTGAATATGCTGATGGCCATGCCAGTGAAGATTCGAAGCAGCTATATTTTTAATGCTTTGAAAGGGGGAACGAATTTTGTCTTTTGCATCTGAAACAAAAAAAGAAATGACACAAATTGAAATAGACGATTGTTGTGGGAAAGCAGAACTTTCCGCAATGATCCGAATGAATGGTACATTATCGTTTTCCAATCGTCAACTAAGCCTGGATATCCAAACTGAAAATGCAGCAATTGCACGTCGTATTTATACGTTGCTAAAACGTTTTTACAAAGCATATCCTGTTGAATTACTAGTTCGAAAAAAAATGCGATTAAAAAAGAACAATATTTACATTTGCAGAATTCGAGAAGGAGCGAAGCATATTCTCGAAGATTTAGAGATTTTGACAGAAGGTTTTCAATTTCAACATCAGATTGTTAAAAGTTTAATTGAAAAAAACTGCTGTAAACGATCTTACTTGAGAGGTGCTTTTTTAGCGGGTGGCTCGGTTAACAATCCCGAAACCTCGTCTTATCATTTAGAAATTTACTCTCTTTATAAAGATCATGCCGAGTCATTGGTTGATTTAATGAATGAATTCCATTTAAACAGCAAAACGATCGAACGCAAAAAAGGATTTGTGACCTATTTGAAAGAAGCTGAAAAAATTTCTGATTTTTTAAGTATTACCGGAGCGCATTCGGCGTTATTAAAATTCGAAGATGTTCGAATTATTCGTGACATGCGTAATAGCGTAAATCGTCTTGTCAATTGTGAAACAGCTAACTTAAACAAAACCATCGATGCTGCTTTGCGACAAGTAGAGAATATTCGTTTTATCGATGGAGCTATCGGAATCGATCAATTACCAGAAAGACTTCGTGAAATTGCCCGACTTCGAGTAGAGTACCAGGATGTAACATTAAAAGAACTAGGTGAAATGGTATCGGGTGGAAGCGTTAGTAAATCCGGTGTCAATCACCGTCTCCGAAAAATCGATGAGATTGCTACATCACTGAGAAATGGAGAAATGATTGGCCGTTAATTGGTTGGTGGTGCGTTCATATAGAAGAAAGTTAGTTTTAGAGGAGGATGAGTATGGTTGAAAAACAAGTGAAGGTACAATTGAAAACGGGTCTCCAAGCCAGACAAGCTGCTTTGTTCGTTCAAGAAGCCAATCGGTTTAATGCAGATGTTTACTTAGAAAAAGACAATAAAAAGGTTAACGCGAAAAGTATTATGGGCGTTATGAGCCTTGCAATTAGTAAAGGGACAAATGTTAAAATTTCTGCTGAAGGCTTGGATGAAGAAAAAGCCGTCCAGACCTTATCGCAAGTTATTGAAAAAGACGCGTAATACCATAAGAAAAATGGTTGTCTGCCTACATGGGTGAGCAATCATTTTTTTATCTAAAAACCCCTCACAGCGCAAAGGCCGTGAGGGGTTTTTTTAGATATCTTTTTTGTGATCTTCAGGTAATTTACTACGCGTGATTACTTGGTCAATCAGGCCGTACTCTAACGCACGTTCAGCTGTCATGAAGTTATCACGATCTGTATCTTTCGCGATCACTTCGATTGGTTGGCCCGTACGTTCTGAAAGAATTTGATTCAATTTTTCGCGAAGGTGTAAAATACGTTTTGCTGCAATTTCGATTTCTGTTGCTTGTCCTTGTGCACCACCAAGCGGTTGGTGAATCATCACTTCCGCATTTGGAAGTGCAAGGCGTTTTCCTTTTGTTCCAGCGGCAAGTAAGAAAGCTCCCATTGATGCGGCCATACCGATACAGATGGTTTGAACGTCTGGACGGATAAACTGCATTGTGTCATAGATTGCCATACCAGCAGTGATGCTACCGCCGGGGCTGTTGATGTAGATTGAAATATCCTTATCTGGATCTTCTGCTTCAAGGAATAGAAGTTGTGCCACAATAGAGTTTGCAACATTATCGTCAATCGCGCTGCCCAGCATAATGACGCGGTCTTTCAACAAACGTGAGTAAATATCATAAGCACGTTCGCCTCGGCTAGTTTGTTCAATTACTGTAGGAATTAAGTTCATAGAATAGTTCCTCCTCGATTAAGTGTTTTACAAACAATGCTGAAAGTTTCTCAGCTGTACTATTATCATACACACCATGGTCAAGAAAGGTCAAATCTAACGAATTGAAAAATGCCACTTGATTAAGTCGACATATTTTCGTATAATAGAAAAGTCGCCAATAGCGATTTGGCCCTCGTAGTGTAATGGATCACACGTAAGATTCCGGTTCTTGAGATGAAGGTTCGATTCCTTCCGAGGGCATACAAAAGACGAAATGACTTTGTTCACTCTTTTTAAGTGAACTGAGTCATTTTTTTCTAGAAAAAAATGACTCAGTCAAGCTGATGTAGTTGAAAGGAAGTTGAAAATGTTTACCTTGTATACACGGAGCAACTGTCCGCTATGCGATGAAGCCAAGTTAATGATTCAATTAGTTAATGAAGAGATCCCTTTACTCTATACAGAAATAGACATTGAAAGCGATGATACGTTGAACGAAAAATACATGTTGATGATTCCAGTATTAGAGAAAGACAACAATCTATTGTTATATGGCAATATTGGTTATGTGGATTTAATGGAAGCGTTAGAAACTTAACGCTTCTTTTTATTTGCAATTAATAGAAAGATTAGGTAGAATGAAACTAGTGGGACAGATAAATAAATGCTGGGACGAAAATTGACCAGACAGAACGGAGTGGAAATATGGATGCATTATCTGACGCTCAGCAAAAGCTGATGCCGGAAATGTCCGAGCTCCTGAAGAAAAGGTATCAAATTTTACAAACAATTTGTTTAGAGCAACCAATCGGCAGAAGAACTTTATGTGAAATTGCTGGGGTAACAGAGCGTGAAATAAGAAAAGATACGGACCTTTTGCGAAATCAACAATTAATTGAGATGAAAACAGCCGGTATGATTGTGACTTCACAAGGCATGGAAGTGCTCGAGAATCTGAAAAAATTTGTTCGCGAGCTATCTGGATTAACAGATATGGAAGTCGAGTTGCAAGAGATTTTAAAGATTTCGAAAATCGTTATCTTACCGCAAGACAGCGATGAAATTCCTGCAGTAAAGTCTCATATTGGCAAAGAAGCTGCTCGCTTTCTTGAAAATTTGTTCAGCACTTACAAAAAAATAGCAGTAACTGGTGGTAGCACTATGGCAGCTATTTCAAAAGAAGTAGTAGGTAGTAAAGCTGACCAAGCGCTTCAGTTTATTGCAGCACGTGGTGGACTTGGCGAAGATGTTTTACATCAAGCGAATACCATTGCCGCGGCTTTTGCTGAAAAAACAGGAGGTTCATTTAAAACGCTATATTTGCCTGATCATTTAAGTGCAGAGGCGTTTGCGATGATGATGAAAGAGCCGGTTATCAAAGAAATGATGAATTTGTACGATCAAGTAGAAGTGATTGTACACGGAATAGGCAATGCAGAAGAGATGGCCGTGCGCCGTCATTCTCCTATAGAAGAAGTTGAAAAAATTCGTTTGGGTGGAGCGGTGAGTGAAGCTTTTGGGTATTATTTCGATAAAAATGGAGAAATTGTTTATCGTATTCGCACAGCAGGTATTCAATTAGATCAGGTTCGAAAAACGGACATTGTATTAGCAGTCGCAGGCGGAGCATCTAAAGCAAAAGCAATTTTGTCTTATTCTAAAAATGCAGCTAGTCCGACAGTGTTGATCACAGACGAAGGTGCTGCACGAAAAATTATTGAACTAACTAAAAAATTGGAGGAATTATAAATGACTTTAAAATTAGCAATTAACGGATTTGGACGTATTGGACGTATTGTATTCCGCGAAGCTTTAACAAATGATGAAGTAGAAGTGGTAGCAGTAAACGACTTAACAGACGCAAAAATGCTTGCACATCTTCTGAAATACGATTCTGTTCATGGAATTTTAGACGCTGAAGTTTCAGCTGATGGCGATAACATTGTTGTTAACGGCAAAACGATCCGTGTATTTTCAGAAAAAGATCCAGCAAACCTTCCTTGGGGAGAGCACGGCGTTGATATCGTTGTAGAGTCTACTGGATTGTTCACTGATTCTGAGTCGGCTTCAAAACACATTGAAGCTGGAGCTAAAAAAGTAATCGTTTCAGCACCAGGTAAGAATGGCATGAAGACACTTGTTATGGGTGTAAACCACGAGACATATGATCCGAAAGAGCATCATGTGATTTCAAATGCTTCATGTACAACAAATGGTCTTGCAGGAATGGCGAAAGTATTGAACGAACGTTTCGGTATTAAACATGCAATGATGACAACGATTCACTCTTACACAAACGATCAGATTCTGTTAGACTCTCCACACAAAGACTTCCGTCGTGCGCGAGCAGCTGCAGAATCGATGATTCCAACAACAACTGGCGCAGCGTTAGCAGTTGCAAAAGTATTGCCTGAATTAGAAGGCAAAATTGATGGAATGGCAATTCGCGTTCCTACACCAAACGTTTCACTAATTGACTTAGTTGCTCACCTTGAAAAAGACGCAACTGTTGAAGAAGTAAACAAAGCGTTAAAAGATGCAGCAGAAAATGAATTAAAAGGATTCATGGACTACAGTGAATTGCCGCTAGTATCTAGAGACTATAACGGCAACACGGCTTCAGCAACAATCGATGGTCTTTCAACAATGATGGTTGGCGATAACATGGTTAAAGTTCTTTCTTGGTACGATAACGAGTCAGGTTACTCAGGCCGTTGTATCGACCTTGCGCTTCACATGTACAAAACGGGCTTGTAATCCCGAAATCATAGCTTAATTACCAATGAACCTCTATAATAAAAGAGGGTAAAAGGGGCGGGGAACTTACCCCGCTCCTTATTTTTTTGAATACAAATAGGAGGTATTTTCATGCAGCAGAAAATGACCATGAAAGATTTGGATTTGAAAGGAAAACGGGTATTTTGCCGTGTCGATTTTAACGTACCGATGTCGGACGGCAAAGTGACGGACGATACGCGAATTCGCGCAGCTGTGCCGACAATCGAATATTTAATCGAGCAAGGCGCTAAAGTAATTTTGGCTAGCCACTTAGGTCGTCCAAAAGGCCAAGTCAATGAAGAAATGCGACTAGCTGCAACAGGCGTCCGTTTAGGCGAATTGTTACATAAAGAAGTAAAAAGCCTGGACGAATCAATCGGTGAAAAAGTTGAACAAAACATTTCAGCGATGCAAGAAGGCGACATTATCTTGCTTGAGAATGTTCGCTTCCATAAAGGCGAAGAACAAAACGACGACGAACTTGCACAAGCATTTGCTGCACTAGCAGACGTTTTCGTTAACGATGCATTTGGAGCAGCTCACCGGGCACATGCTTCGACAGCAGGTATTGCAAGCTATTTACCAGCTGTATCAGGTTTACTATTAGAAAAAGAGTTGGACGTTTTAGGGAAAGCATTGTCTGAGCCCGAACGTCCGTTTACAGCCATTATTGGCGGCGCTAAAGTAAAAGACAAAATTGGTGTAATTGATCATTTGTTGGACAAAGTGGACAATTTGTTAATCGGTGGAGGACTTTCATATACGTTTATCAAAGCGCAAGGCTTTGAAATTGGGAACTCTCTTGTCGAGGAAGATAAATTGGATTTGGCTAACTCGTTTATTGAAAAAGCAAAACAAAAAGGCGTTAAACTTTATTTGCCGGTAGACGCAACCGTTGCTAGCGAATTTTCAAAAGATGCAGATACAAAAAGTGTGAAGATCGAAGAAATACCGGCAGACTGGATGGGCTTGGATATTGGTCCAGAAACGGCCGCTATGTATGCAGATGTCATTAAGAACTCGAAGTTAATCATTTGGAACGGACCGATGGGTGTGTTTGAAATGCCAGCATTTGAAAATGGCACGAAGTCTGTGGCACAAGCGATGGCAGAAACTTCAGGATACACCGTCATTGGTGGTGGAGATTCTGCAGCAGCTGTTGAAAAATTCCATGTAGCTGAACAAATGGATCATATCTCTACAGGCGGAGGCGCTTCACTAGAGTTTATGGAAGGCAAAGATCTACCGGGTGTTAGCGCGTTGACGAATAAGTAATATAGATAAATTAAAAGGGAGTGCTCTTGTGAGAAAACCAATTATTGCAGGAAACTGGAAAATGTACAAAACCGCTACAGAGGCAAAACAATTTGTTGAAAAAGTGAATGGCTTAGTGCCTGCAGCTGATAAAGTAGATGCTGTTGTTTGTGCACCAGCATTATTCTTGGCACAACTAGTCGTGTCTGCAGAAAATAGTCCGCTTCAAATTGGAGCACAAACAATGTCAGAGCAAGACGAAGGTGCCTATACAGGCGAAATTAGCCCTGTCCAACTAACGGATATTGGCGTTAAGTATGTCATAATTGGTCACTCAGAGCGTCGCCAGTATTTCAATGAAACAGACGAGTCAGCAAACCAAAAAGTAAAAGCTGCTTTTACTCATGGGTTAGTGCCGATTCTGTGTGTTGGCGAAACACTTGAACAACGTGAAAACGGAGAAACGGGATCTGTCGTTGAAGCACAAGTAGAAAAAGGAGTCGCTGGTTTGACTGAACAACAAATCACTCAATTGGTTATTGCTTATGAACCTATTTGGGCGATTGGCACAGGGAAAACAGCTACTGCTGAAGACGCCAACGAAGTTTGTGGAATCATTCGCAAAAAAGTAGCATCTTTGTATCAGAATGAAGCAGCTGAGCAACTACGTATTCAATACGGCGGCAGCGTAAAGCCAGCAAACGTAGATGAGTTAATGGCAATGGAACATATTGACGGAGCATTAGTTGGAGGCGCAAGCCTAGAAGCCGAGTCATTTGTTAAGTTGCTGGAGGCTGGTTCGCATGCGTAAAACTGAACACCCAGCGGCTCTTATCATTTTAGATGGATTTGGCTGCCGCAAAGAAAATTTTGGTAATGCAGTAGCACAGGCTAATAAGCCGAATTTTGATCGTTTATGGGAAATTTATCCACATGAATTACTGACCGCTTCAGGTGAAGCGGTTGGGTTGCCTGAAGGACAAATGGGTAATTCAGAAGTAGGTCACTTGAATATTGGTGCTGGCCGAGTCGTTTATCAAAATTTGACGCGTATCAATAAAGCAATCCGTGATGGCGATTTTTACGAAAATGTTGCATTTCTTGAAGCGATTGCGAATGCTAAAAGTCGAGACAAAGCGCTTCATATTGTGGGGTTATTATCTGATGGCGGTGTTCATAGCCATTATGAGCACCTTTTCGCTTTATTGAGACTGGCAAAACAACAAGGATTAACGAGAGTCTATGTTCACGGTTTCTTAGATGGTCGAGACGTCGGACCTAAAACAGCACTCCACTACGTAGAACAAACAGAACTACAAATGACAGAAATCGGTGTTGGTAAATTTGCATCGATTAGCGGGCGGTATTATGCAATGGACCGTGATCAACGCTGGGAACGTGCTGACTTATCATATCGCGTTTTAGTTGACGGCGTTGGAAAAATGGCGGAATCGGCAACTGCCGGTATTACTGCTTCTTATGACGAAGGCGTTTCGGATGAATTTGTTATACCATTCGTAATCGAAGAAGATGGCAAACCAGTAGCAACCGTCGATTCAGGCGATTCACTAATTTTCTTTAACTTCCGACCGGACCGCTCGATTCAATTAACACAAGCATTTATTCGTGAAGATTTTGTTGGATTTCCGTTAAGTGCTAAACATCCAAGAGAGTTAAGTTACATCACCTTTACTTCTTATAGTGAAGATTTGCCGACGCGTGTAGCATTTGAAACACTAAACTTGGAAAATACCATTGGTGAAGTGTTATCTGCAAATGGATTAACGCAATTGCGTATTGCAGAAACCGAAAAATACCCACACGTTACGTTCTTTATGAGCGGAGGGCGTGAAGGAATCTTCCCTGGAGAAGATCGCATTCTCGTTGCCTCACCAAAAGTAGCAACTTACGATTTACAGCCTGAAATGAGCGCATATGAAGTAACCGATCGCTTAATTGAACAAATTGAAGCGGGTGCGCACGACGCCATCATCTTGAACTTTGCGAATCCGGATATGGTCGGTCATAGCGGCTTACTAGAGCCAACGATTCGTGCTATTGAAGTGGTGGACGAATGTCTAGGACGCATAGTTGATGCGCTACATGCCCAAGGTGGCTCGGCGTTAATTACAGCGGATCATGGCAATGCTGACGAAGTCCGTACCATTGAAGGACAGCCAATGACAGCACATACGACCAATCAAGTACCTGTGATTTTGACGAAGTCTGGTTACGAACTTCGTCAAGGCGGAATTCTTGCCGACTTAGCACCAACTATTTTGAAAATGCTAGACGTTGAACAACCGGTTGAAATGACCGGAAAACCATTATATTAAAGGGAGCTGTTTTAATTGCCAATCATTACACACATTCAAGCACGCGAAGTTTTAGATTCACGAGGAAATCCCACAATCGAAGTTGAAGTATTCACAGAAAGCGGCGCTTTTGGCCGTGCAATCGTACCATCAGGCGCATCTACTGGTGAACACGAAGCAGTAGAACTACGTGATGGTGATAAGAGCCGCTATCTTGGTAAAGGTGTCTTAAAAGCTGTAGAAAACGTTGATGTTGAAATTGCTGAAGCATTAGAAGAAAAATATTCAGTGCTTGACCAAGTATCAATCGACAAAGCGATGATCGAATTAGACGGTACTGAAAACAAAGGACGTCTAGGTGCTAACGCAATTCTTGGTGTTTCTCTAGCAGTTGCTCACGCAGCAGCAAACTATTTAGATATGCCTCTTTATCAATACTTGGGCGGCTTTAACGCAAAACAATTGCCAGTTCCAATGATGAACATTTTAAACGGTGGCGAACACGCTGATAACAACGTAGACATCCAAGAATTTATGGTAATGCCAGTTGGTGCAAAATCGTTCCGTGAAGCCGTTCAAATGGGAGCAGAAATCTTCCATAACTTAAAAGCTGTATTAAAAGAAAAAGGCTATAACACTTCCGTTGGAGATGAAGGCGGATTTGCTCCAAACCTTGGTTCCAACGAAGAAGCTTTGACTACCATCATAGAAGCAATCGAAAAAGCTGGATACAAACCAGGTTCAGACATTTTGCTTGCAATGGACGTTGCATCTTCTGAAATTTACGATAAAGAAAAAGGTGTTTACAACTTGCCGGGTGACAACACAGTGAAAACATCTGCTGAAATGGTTGACTGGTACGAAGAGCTTTGCAATAAATACCCAATCATTTCAATTGAAGATGGTTTAGATGAAAACGACTGGGCTGGACATAAATTGTTGACAGAACGAATCGGTGACCGCATTCAATTAGTTGGAGACGATTTATTCGTTACTAACACGAAAAAATTAGCTCAAGGAATTGAAGAAGGCATCAGCAACTCAATTTTGATCAAAGTAAACCAAATCGGTACACTAACAGAAACGTTTGATGCCATTGAAATGGCGAAACGTGCTGGCTACACAGCAGTCATCAGCCACCGTTCAGGTGAGTCTGAAGATGTGACAATTGCAGACATCGCTGTTGCAACAAATGCTGGACAAATCAAAACAGGTGCACCGTCACGGACAGATCGCGTTGCGAAATACAACCAATTGTTACGCATTGAAGATCAGTTGTTTGAAACGGGAGAGTACTTAGGACTTAAAACTTTCTATAACTTAAAAAAATAAATCTATACTAGTAGATGTAGATATACAGAAACTAACGCTGCTTTATTACAAGAAAAAAGAAGCAAGCTTAAGAAACCAAAGCTCGTTAAAAATTTCTCGATAAGTTGAGAAAATAGAAGGCAAATGCCTTCTATTTTCTATTGCTATTGTAACCGGTCACAATTTTTGGTAAACTTAATTTTGTTGTGAACGTTCGTTTCAGGAGGTGGAATTTATGCATACGTTGTTAATGACATTACTCGTCATCGTATCGCTCGCATTAATCGTAGTCGTTTTATTGCAATCTGGAAAAAGTGCAGGTCTTTCAGGAGCCATCTCCGGTGGAGCAGAGCAACTTTTCGGTAAGCAAAAAGCTCGTGGCTTGGACTTAGTCCTACACCGAGTAACGATTGTACTTGCTGCCTTATTCTTTATTCTGGCTGTTGCCGTAACGAAAGTTTAATGTAGATGATTAAATCGCCTGACCATACATGGTTAGGCGTTTTCTTTTAGTATTGGAATGGAGGAGTTTTCATGCGAGTTTCGCAACCAAAACCATTTTTCTTTAAGACAGGCCCACGAGCTGTCCTTCTTTTACACGGATTCACAGGAAACTCAGCAGATGTTCGGATGTTGGGACGTTTTCTAGAAACTAATGGCTACACAAGCATCGCACCCCATTACGCAGGACATGGTGTAGCTCCGGAAAAATTGGTTGGCACAGGCCCTGTTGATTGGTGGAAAGACGTAGAGCAAGCTTATGATACCTTAATAGAAGAAGGGTACACTGAAATTGCAGTAGCTGGACTGTCGCTTGGTGGCGTATTCAGCTTGAAATTAGGGTATACAAAGCCTGTTAAAGGAATTGTTACAATGTGTGCACCCATGACTATGAAAACGACTGATTTGATGTATCAAGGTGTATTAAAATACGCACGTGATTATAAGCAATATGAAGGAAAAAGTGAAGAGCTTATCGAAGAAGAAATGAAGGTCTTCCAAGAAAAACCGATGGACTCATTAGCTGATTTACGAGCTTTAGTTGCTGATGTTAAAGCACATGTCGATCATGTATATGCTCCTTTGTTCGTTGTTCAAGGCAGACTGGATACAGTTATTGATATAAATTCAGCTAATATCATTTATGATCATTCGGAATCGATTGATAAGCACATCAAATGGTATGAGAATTCAGGTCATGTCATTACACTCGATAAAGAAAAAAAGCAATTGCACGAAGACGTTTTTACATTTCTTGAATCATTAGATTGGAGTGTATAAATCGTCATAAAGGAGGAGTTCGATTTGGGGAATCCCGAAAATTCATTAGAACAGCGTTTATTGAGTTTTATGCGTGAAGAAGCCTATAAACCCTTAACTGTTCAAGAAATAGAAGAGCAATTCGGCTTTGAAGATGCCGATGAATTCACAAAATTAGTAAAAACCTTAGTTCGACTTGAAGAATCAGGAACGTTGATTCGGTCACGGTCAAATCGGTATGGAGTGCCAGAACGCATGAACATTATGCGTGGTAAATTTATTGGGCATCCTAAAGGCTTTGGATTTGTCGCACCCGAAGAAGCGGGGCTGGATGATGTGTTTATTCCACCAACAGAAGTAAACGGTGCTGTAAATGGAGATAAAGTGTTAATCCGCATCTCTGAAGGTTCTTCCGGTGATCGTCGTGAAGGGGCCATTATCCGAATTGTTGAACGCGGAACAACAAAGGCTGTCGGTACTTTCCAAGAAAACAAAGGATTTGGCTTTGTCGTAACAGATGATAAAAAGATGAATATGGATATTTTTATTGCCAAAAGCGATACCTTGGGTGCTGTAGATGGTCATAAAGTAGTGGTCGAGATTACCGGATGGCCTGAAGGCAGAATGTCTGCGACAGGTATGGTAACGCAAATCCTGGGTCATAAAAACGATCCCGGTGTTGATATTCTTTCGATTATTCATAAATACGGCATTGAAACTGAATTTCCACCAGATGTATTAGAACAAGCGAACAATGTGCCTGATGAAATTGATCCAGCTGATTTAGACAATCGCCGCGATTTACGTAACGAACAAATCGTCACGATAGACGGGGCAGATGCAAAAGATTTGGACGATGCAATCCAAGTAGTAAAATACAAAGACGGTACGTATAAATTAGGGGTTCATATTGCAGACGTTAGCCATTATGTGACTGAAGGATCCCCGATGGATCGCGAAGCTTACGATCGTGCGACAAGTATTTATTTAACAGATCGGGTAATTCCAATGATTCCACATCGCTTATCAAACGGAATTTGTTCGTTAAATCCACAAGTTGATCGGTTGACTTTATCTTGTGAAATGATTTTTAATGACCAAGGGGAAGTACTGTCTCATGACATTTTCCAAAGTGTGATTAAAACGGCAGCACGAATGACGTATACAGACGTTTATGAGATTTTAGAGCAAGACAGCCAAGAACTAAAAGAAAAATATAGCGAATTAGTACCGATGTTCCAATTAATGAAAGAATTAGCTGAAGTTCTTCGTACGAAGCGGATGCGCCGCGGTGCAATCGATTTTGACTTTAAAGAGTCAAAAGTTATTGTAGATGAAAATGGCTATCCGATAGACGTTGTTGTTCGTGAACGAACAGTAGCTGAACGCTTAATTGAAGAGTTTATGCTAGCTGCCAATGAAACAGTAGCTGAACATTTCCATCGCTTAGACGTTCCAGCAATTTACCGTATTCACGAAGACCCAAAACCTGAAAAACTGCAACGCTTTTTCGAATTTGTAACGAATTTCGGGATTTTGGTTAAAGGATCTGGAACGCAGATTCACCCACGTGCACTACAAGAAATCGTGGAATCCATTGCAGGAACACCCGAAGAACCCGTTATTTCAACCATGATGTTGCGTTCGATGCAACAAGCCAAATACTCTTCAGAGAGTTTGGGGCATTTCGGCTTGTCAACAGAATTTTATACCCATTTCACGTCACCTATTCGCCGTTATCCAGATTTAGTGGTTCATCGCTTGATCCGCACGTATTTGGTGGAAAAAGACTTGTCGCAAAAAACAATCGCTTATTGGGAAGCCAACATGGACGATATCGCAACCCATACATCAGAGCGCGAACGTCGTGCAGTAGAAGCAGAACGGGATACAGATGCACTAAAAAAATCTCAATTTATGGCTGATAAAATCGGTGAACAGTTTACTGGAATTATCTCATCCGTAACTAACTTTGGCTTGTTTATTGAATTGGCAAATACCATTGAAGGCTTAGTGCATGTTTCGAATATGACGGATGATTATTATCGTTTCGACGATCGCAGCATGATGATGATTGGAGAGCGTACAAATCGCCAATTCCGTATTGGTGACGAAATTGAAATCAAAGTGATCGGTGTGAAACCAGAAGAATCGTCAATTGATTTTGAAATTGTGGGCATGGTACAAACACCTCGTCGTACGAGAAAAGAGCAACCAAAAGTGATCCGTGCTGGTAAAAAAGACGGCGCTGGAAAACCAAGACGTGATGGCAAAAAGCCAGAAAGCGGCGGACCTACACGCAAGCCGAAAAATGCCAAGAAAAAGTTCTATGAAGGCGCAGCAAAGCAAGGGCGCAACAAGAAAAAATAAAATAGCGGCTTGAGGGCCGCTATTTGAATCTAGCTGAGGTGAAACCACATGGCCAAAGGAGAAGGCAAAGTAATTGCCCAAAACAAGAAAGCCGGTTTTGATTTTTTCATTGAAGAAACAATCGAAGCAGGTATCGTCTTGCAGGGAACCGAAATTAAATCTGCACGAAATGGCAAAGTCCAATTAAAAGAATCGTTCGTCCGAATTCGTAACGGTGAAGCGTGGATTTCAAATATGCACATTAGCCCGTATGATCAGGGAAATCAGTTTAACCACGATCCGACACGGTCGCGTAAGCTGTTGCTTCATAAAAAGCAAATTGCTAATTTGCTGGCGCACTCAAAAGTGCAAGGCTCCGCGATTATTCCGCTGAAAATGTATTTGAAAGACGGCTTTGCTAAAATTTTACTCGGTGTCGGTAAAGGTAAGAAAAACTACGACAAACGAGAAGATTTGAAGAAAAAAGATGCGAAACGCGACATTGCCCGAGCAATAAAAGAACACAACCGCTAGGGCTTGATGTCTGACCTTCGTTGCCTTATAATAAGGATATAGCACATGAAGCTGTTTATACATCTTCCGTGTCTCTTTTAATAAGGGGACGTTACGGATTCGACAGGGATGATCTGGGCTTGAGTTGCGCGTCGGAGGGTCGTCTCCGTCACAAACGTACCTATAACAACTGGCAAAACAAACCAAAACCTAGCATTCGCAGCGTAAGCTCGGATCTGCTTTATCTATCCATCGCCCATGTGGCTAGGTAAAGCTCAACTTTAGTGGGATACACCGTTTGCTGCCATCTGAGGCAACCGGGAGAGATTCTCAGATTAGTGCCCAGGACGCCTGCTTATCGGCAGAATGGCGCATGAAACCTTAATAGATGAGCTACACGCGTAGATGCTTAAGTAGCGGAGTTTCTGGACGCGGGTTCGACTCCCGCCGTCTCCATAGTGAGATAGCTGCTAAATGCAGTGGTATTAAGTTTTAAGAAGTTAGGGACAGTAATGGGGAGTTAAACCAAGGTGAAAACTCCCTGATAAACTCCCTCGTGAATTCGTTTCAAATGACCTTCTAATTTAGTTGAATTAGGAGGTTTTTGTATGGGTAGAAAACATGGTGTTTTCTTCATTTCATCAGAAGAAGTTGATATTTTTACAAAGAAGAATAAAAACGAGAGAACCGATACTATTATTTTCTCTTTATACGTAAGGTTAGCAAGAATCTAATAAGGCTTACTTCAGTGAAATAAGGTATATTATATTTGTTGAATAGATTTTCTTTAGAGACAAGAAAAGTAGGTGGAAAAAGTGGGGAAATTCGGATTGGATAGCAAAGGACAGGTAGCTGTGACAAAGTATCATGAAAAACACAAGCCTGCCAAATTTGATAAAAAGCAACAACTTGAAAAAATACGTGCTGAGTATTTGAAAAAAAAGCAAAAACAAACAGATAAATAATATGAATGAAAATATAGGAAGACTAAAATATCCTTATGTTTTTCTTATTCGAAACACTTTTTTCAATCGAGGACAAATGTTGTTGACGCTTGATTTGTCTAGAAACTGACGGTTCTTTTTTAATTTTGAATAAGTCCGTTGATAGGTAATACTCCCTGGTAAGTAAAACAGTGAAATAAATAAGTATGGAAATGCCTGAAATCTTTGTGGCTGTAAATCTCATTGGTTGAGGAATGAAAATTTCCTAAGTAAGCTACACGCGTAGATGCTTAAGTAGCGGAGTTTCTGGACGCGGGTTCGACTCCCGCCGTCTCCATAGTGAGATAAGAAACGCCAAAACCTTTACTGGTTTTGGCGTTTTTGGTGTGTTTAGGACATTTTAATGTGCTTATAGCTATTGATTTTAGTATTTATCGAACCTTTACCAATCACTTGCGTCCTATTACCGTATGACTTTAAACGGGGTGACAGTATAAAATTTTGGTATTTCTTGATATTGTTAATAGGATTGAGTTTAACGATCACTGGACTGTCCATAAAAAAACGATTTCGACCATCATTTCGAATCGTACTAGCCCTTATAGGCATTCTTTTTATAGCACTTTCCCTATTCAGGTTTTCACCAGGAAGCGCTGAAATTATTGTGAATTTATTTAATTTAAACAGATCTTAGATTTTTAAAAAGTAAAATTACAAAAAATGAAAAGCTCAATATTGACCACAGAAAAGCAAATACAGACACCGAAATGGTTATTGTTTCTACAGCTGGACAGTTTGTGCTACAATTACCGACATTATGTTTGAAGGGAGAATACCCATGATTAAAAAATGGTTTTTAACAATCGTACTTGGAGGATCCATGGTAGCTCTAGCTGCTTGTGGTGATGATGCAGCTAAAGAAACAGAAGGTGAAGAAACACCGCAAGAAGAGGTAGCAGCAGATCAGGAGAGTGCGGAACTACCCGAAATACCTGAACCTGACTTAGAAGGCATTCCAGATGTGGTCGCTGAAGTAAATGGTGAAAAAATTGTCAAAGAAGATTTTGAATCGACATATACAGGACAATTCCAACAAATGGCGATGCAAGCTCAAGTGTCTGGACAAGAAGTAGACCAAACGCAGTTAAAAGAGCAAGTTGCGGAAAGTTTAGTGGCACAAGAATTACTTGTTCAAGAAACTGAAAAACAAAAATTGACAGCATCTGAAAAGCAAACCAGTGCAGCCTTAGAAGAATTAGCTCAGCAAAACGGTCTTAAATCTTCTGATGAGTTATTGGCAGCACTTGAAGAACAAGGTGTTTCGAAAAAAGAAGTAATGACACAAATAGAGTCTCAAGTGAAAATCGATCAATTAATTGCATCAGAAACTGGCGAGATTAAATTGACAGATGAAGAAGTACAAAAATTTTATGACGAAGCAAAAGCACAGCAAGAAAAAGCGGGTGGAGAAGAAATACCGGCGTTTAAAGAAGTAAAGCCGCAAATTGAAGAACAACTGAAGATGCAAAAAGAAGGCGAAGCCACACAAACCTTAATTGCTAAGCTACGTGAAAAAGCAGAAGTAACCATTAACTTATAACATCCAAAAGCCAGGTTCTTTGTGAATCTGGCTTTTTGTGTTCTTGCATTTCCAGACTCGAAGGTGATGAGAAGTCAGTTCTTATCGCATGCTACCAGTGAATAGAAGACACAGCAATCTAACGTTACTTCATGTGGAATAGTTTTCTTAGAGCGATAAAACCACGTGTTTCAAAGCCTTTTCCAAACTAGCCGTTTGACAAATAGACGGTTTTTCCGTATCCTTTACAATTGTGATAAGGATAAACTTCAATCAGCGGGGGTCTTCATCCTCTGCTGTTTTTTAGTTTATCAAATCGGACTTTGACGGATCAGCGGACTCTTACTTATAAAAGTGAGAGCTTACTGACCGTTGACACGCAAAAAAATAGAAGAGGAGAGAGGCTATATGAAAAAAGTAACCAATGTTTTTTGGATTGCACTTGCACTCGTATTAGTAGCGATTGGCTATGGCGCATTTGCACCCGATAATTTTGCAGAAGTTACAGGGAATATAGAATCATTCCTGACAACTTCATTTGGATGGTATTATTTATTGATTGTGTCTATCATCGTTTTATTTTGTTTGTTTTTCCTAATCAGTCCTGTGGGACAAATTAAATTAGGTAAAGACTCAGACAAGCCCGAATTTTCGTTTGGGACTTGGATTGCGATGCTGTTTTCAGCAGGAATGGGCATCGGTTTAGTATTCTGGGGAGCGGCAGAACCGCTATCGCATTTTGCGATTGATCCGGCAACGGCTGAACCTGGAACTGCTGAAGCGATGCGCGAGTCAATGCGTTTCAGCTTTTTCCACTGGGGAATTCATGCTTGGGCTATTTATGCAGTAGTGGCATTAGCGCTTGCATATGCTCAGTTCCGAAAAGGGGAGCCTGGATTGATCTCTGCAACGCTAAAGCCGATATTCGGAGATAAAATGAAAGGGCCGTGGGGAGTACTTGTAGACGTTATCGCTGTATTTGCTACAGTGGTCGGCGTTGCAACAACTCTTGGATTTGGAGCTATACAAATTAACGGCGGTTTGGCTTTCTTATTTGATGGAGTACCGGCAGACAATTTTACCGTCCAGTTGATCATCATTGGGATTGTTACGGTATTATTTATGATTTCTGCTTGGTCTGGACTAAGCAAAGGAATTAAATATCTGTCGAACACCAATATGGTATTAGCTGTCGTATTATTAGCAGCAGTTATTATTCTGGGTCCAACATTACTAATTATGAACATGTTCACTGATACAATCGGTACGTATTTCCAAAATATAATTGAAATGAGTTTCCGTGCAGGACCGATAGATGGTGAAAATCGTTCTTGGATCGATGGTTGGACTATCTTTTATTGGGCATGGTGGATTTCGTGGTCTCCATTTGTTGGGATCTTTATCGCACGTGTATCAAAAGGACGCACAATCCGTCAGTTCCTACTTGGTGTATTGATGATTCCAACGTTTATCAGTTTCCTATGGTTCGCGGCTTTCGGTACAACAGCAATTGATGTTCAACAAAGTGGAGTCGATTTAACCGGATTATTGACAGAAGAGAGACTGTTTGCTGTTTTCGGTGAATTGCCTCTTGGTGTTTTACTATCAGTTATAGCGGTCTTCTTGATTACGACATTCTTTGTTACATCTGCCGATTCGGCCACATTTGTGCTTGGTATGCAAACAACAGGTGGTTCGTTGTATCCGCAAAACACAGTGAAATTAACTTGGGGTGTTGCGCAATCTGCCATTGCTGTAATCTTGCTATCTACAGGTGGACTGGATACATTGCAGACGGTTCTAATCATTGCGGCGTTCCCGTTCTCGATTATTATTCTGCTCATGATGACGTCCTTCTATAAAGCAGTGACAATTGAATACAAAGCAATTAAACGCAAACGTTAAAACCGCCGCTTCGGCGGTTTTTTCAATACATACAGGCTATAATAAATACAACGCAAACAAAGATGGAGGATTTTTAGCATGGAAAAACCACATGTATTATTAATTGATGGAATGGCTCTTTTGTTCCGGTCGTTTTTTGCAACTTCAGCAGTCAACCAATATTTCCGAACAACAGAAGGACTAGCAACAAATGGCGTTCAAGGATTCACGCGACACGTGCTAGCGGCCAAAACAATGATGAAACCAACACATATGGCTGTGTGTTGGGATATGGGATCTAAAACTTTCCGAACCGATCTTTTTGATGGCTATAAAGCCAATCGACCGGCTCCACCAGAAGACATGGTGCATCAATTTGATTGGGCTCAAGAAGTATCTAAACAATTAGGATGGAAGAATTACGGAGAAGTCGGCATTGAAGCAGATGATTTTATCGGGTCATTTACGAAGCAATGGCAAGACCAAGTGGATTTCACCATTATCACCGGTGATAAAGACATGCTCCAACTGTTAAGCCCTTCTGTGAAAATTGCTTTTATGAAAAAAGGCTTTCACGTTTATGATGTGTATACAGAATCGCGTTTTATTGAAGAATACGGCATTCAGCCTTCACAGTTTGCTGACGTAAAAGCATTTATGGGCGACCCAAGCGATGGCTATCCAGGAGTTAAAGGCATTGGGCCAAAAACAGCACTACAGCTGATTCAAGCCTATGGTTCAACAGATGGAGTATTAGATGCTATTGATAAATTAAAGCCAGCGCAGAAAAAGAAAATTGAAGAACATAAGGACATGTTGCTGCTATCAAAAAAACTGGCTGTCATCAAATGTGACATCCAGTTAGACGTGTCGTTAGAAGAACTAATCGTTCCAACGTATACGAGTGATCATATTCAGTTATGTCGCGATCAACAGCTATCATTACTAGCTAAGCAGCTCGAAAAAAATGTAGAGCTTACAAATGATCCTTGGGCATAATTTGAACAAACGTTAACACATTTCGATTTTCAAGATAAGAAGCCGTCTCTATTTTACTGGGACGGTTTTTTTGTCCGTTATCATGAAAATAAAGAACCACATCATCTTCCGTTTGTTCAAAACCAATTAACGGAACCCAGTGGTAGCTATAACGGGGGGTTGAAAACCAGTGAAATGTAAAATAACGATCAAATTTCATGGCAAGTGGCCGGTCTGCCAACAGTTCTTTTTTAACTTCTTCAATCGCGTGGATTTTTTTTATGTCGTATCGTGGACCCGTCACTTTTCGGAAATTTCTCAGCAGTCTCCATGTAAACAACCCAATGCGTGTAGCCCCCAACAATCGGTATAGCTGATTGCTGCCAATTTCGAGTTTTTCGTGAAACTGGAGTATGGAAGATACGGTGACAGGACCACAGGCAGAAGCTCTGTATTTTTCTTGGATGTTGGAGTCGTATTGTGACAATCCTTGAAAAGTGATTATTTTTTTCATGGCAATGACCTCCACGTACTTACTCGTCAGCTAGACTTTTAAAATTTAATGGATGCATGTTTGTTTTCAATAAGCAAATGCTCTAAAGCGATTTTAAAGGTGGTGTAAACTTCTAATTCGACTTGAATGCCGGCGTGAACAATTTGACGTACGAACATGGGATTAAATCCTACGTATATGGCACGTAAGCCCATTAAGCCAAGTGCTGAGTTCAATTGACTCAATTCACTAGCCAAGCCGTTGTAGTCAAATTCCATTAAATTATCTGTCGTGACACCGGTAAAATCAAAGATGACGCGCTCTGTGTCCCGATGCTTTTCTGCATATTGTAAAACGGTTGTGCGGATCATGTCAAAGCGATCTGTAAAAATAAATCCAGCGATCGGTACTAAAATTGTTTTTGGCACGACTGAAGGAATGATAGGGGCTGACATATTTCGAACCAATTTTTTATAATAAATAAGTTGTTCTTGTAAGTCTTTGATTTCTTGCTGTGAATCCATCTAGTACCCTCCGTAATTTCGTAATGTGGTTTTGTATAGAAAAGTATTGCTGAGTTAAAAGTTAGCACTCTCTACAGTATAGCGAAAAAAAGAGTAGGCGTACGCCTACTCTTTTTGGTCTTCTAAAAAGTTTGTTACCGATTCAGGTGATTTCGCGTTCGCGCTATGAAGATGAGCTGTTTTTTCTCCGCCTTTAAACACCAGTAGGCTTGGTATGCCCATTACGTCATATTTTTCAGCAAGTTCTGGAAGCTCGTCACGGTTTACATCCACCCATTGATATTGATTGTATTCTTCAACGATCGGATCAATAAACATATCCATGCGTCTGCAGTCCGGACACCATCCTGCTTGGAATTTTACGATTACTGGTTGTTCACCATTAATCACTTCATTAAATTGTTCGGTTGTAGTCACTGATTTCATGTTAAGTAGCCTCCTTATAGGTTCTCTTTTAAGTTTAGCGTGCTTTAAGTAAATCGCAAATTATTTGTTTCTAAAAAAAAGAATGTTTAAACGATTAAATATTGCGAAAATAAGAAATGTAATTTACACTAAGAAGTAGAGGAGAACGTTTTATTTTTTTATTCTAAAAATGAATGAGTATTCATTCAAACATTCAAGGAGGGTTTATTAGTGGCTTATCAAATTAGAAAAGCGGCTGTACTCGGTTCAGGTGTTATGGGTTCTGGGATTGCAGCACATCTCGCAAATATAGGGATTCCGGTTGTATTACTTGATATCGTCCCGCGCGAATTGTTGAAAGAAGAACAAACAAAAGGATTAACGCTTGAAGATAAATCAGTACGCAATCGAATGGCAACAGGTTCTATTCAAAAATTACTTAAACAAAAACCAGCTCCATTAACAGCTAAAAAGAATTTACAATTGATCACACCAGGAAATCTAGAAGATGATTTAGAATCATTAAAAGACGTCGATTGGATTATCGAAGTCATTGTTGAAAATCTTGATGTGAAAAAATCCTTATACGAAAAAATTGACAAGGTTCGAAAAGAAGGCACAATTGTTTCGTCTAACACTTCGGGTATTAGCATTAATGCAATGGTCGAAGGACGTTCAGAAGACTTCGGAAAACATTTCTTAGGAACGCATTTTTTTAATCCACCGCGTTACTTAAAACTGCTTGAAATTATTCCGGCTAAAACAACTGCTTCAGAAGTATTGGAATTCATGACGGCTTTTGGGGAAGACCAATTAGGTAAAGGTGTTGTTATTGCCAAAGATACACCAAACTTTATTGCAAACCGAATCGGTACGTATGGATTGCTTGTTACGTTACGTGAAATGATGGCGGGAGGCTATTCTATCGGTGAAGTAGACTCTGTCACGGGACCGTTAATCGGTCGACCAAAATCAGCTACATTTAGGACCTTAGATGTTGTAGGACTAGATACATTTATGCACGTTTCGAAAAATGTTTACGATCAAACAACTGGAGAAGAACAGAATGTTTTTGACGCACCTGAATTTATGAAAAAAATGGTGGAAAACGGTTGGCTAGGAGCAAAAACTAGTCAAGGCTTTTTCTTGAAAAAAGACAAAGAGATTTTAGAACTAAATCCCGAAACGTTGGAATACCGTCTAGCTGGAAAACTAAAAACACCTTCACAAGAAACCGCCAAGCAACAAAAAGGCCTCGCTGCAAAAATGAAAACACTCGTTTATGCAGATGATCGCACAGGTCAATTATTATGGAAAATTCTTTCACCAACATTGCTTTATTCTGCAGAGTTGACCGGTGAAATTGCAGACGACATTGTAGCGATTGACAATGCAATGAAATGGGGCTTTGGTTGGGAACAAGGACCATTTGAAACGTGGGACGCAATTGGCGTTCAACAATCAGTTGAAAAAATGAGACAAGAAGGTCATCCGATTCCAGCATTTGTACAAGCGTTGCTAGATAGTGGAAACGATACCTTCTATAAAGAAGAAAATGGCGATCTTTATTTCTTTGATGGCACAGAGTACCAACCGGTTCCGGTTAATGAAAAAGTCATTGACTTGAAACGCTATAAGAAAAAACACGGAGTTATTAAATCAAATTCAGGCGCGAGCTTAATCGATTTAGGAGATGGCATTGCGCTACTTGAATTCCATTCACGCTCAAACGCAATTGGCTTAGACATTATGCAAATGATCAATTACGCGGTGGACGAAGTCGATAAAAATTTCAAAGGACTTGTTATCGGCAACCAAGGTAAAAACTTTTGCGTGGGTGCAAATCTAGGTATGATCTTGATGGAAGCGCAAGACGACAATATTTTTGAACTTGATTTCACAGTAAAAACATTCCAAGACGCTATGATGAAAATCAAATACAGCAATAAACCTGTTGTCGCAGCACCATTCGGCATGTCACTAGGTGGCGGTGCCGAAGTTACTTTACCTGCTGCTCATATTCAAGCATCAATGGAAACGTATATGGGACTTGTCGAAGTCGGTGTTGGGTTAATTCCTGGCGGTGGTGGAAACAAAGAACTTTACATGAAACAGTTGAAAGGATTGCCAAATGGCGTAACGATCGATTACCAAAATATCGCGACAAAAGTATTTGAATCCATTGCGATGGCAAAAGTGTCAACGTCCGCAGCAGAAGCGCGCGAAAACAACTTCTTAAATTTTGTAGATGGCATTAGTGTCAACAGTGATCATTTAATTTATGATGCTAAACAAGTTGCTTTGTCACTGTTTGAAAATAGCTATCAAGCACCCATTCGCGAAAAAATTCCTGTAGTAGGTGAGCCAGGCTATGCAACGCTTTTGTTAGGTGCAGAAGGCATGTTCAATTCGGGCTTTATCAGCGAACATGATTTAAAAATCGCAAAAAAATTAGCATTTGTTCTAGCAGGTGGCAAAGTTCCATATGGCACAAAAGTGGATGAGCAGTATTTGCTTGATCTTGAGCGTCAAGCTTTTTTAAGCCTAGTCGCAGAGCCAAAAACTCAGCAACGTATGCAACACATGCTGGTTAAAGGAAAACCATTACGAAATTAATCGTTGATCATAAAAGGAGGAACTGTACATGCGTGAAGCAGTAATTGTGGCCAGTGCTCGCACACCGGTCGGAAAAGCGGGAAAAGGTTCTTTAGTAACTGTGCGTCCAGACGATTTTGGCGCCTTGGTTGTCAAAGAAACATTACAACGGGCAGATGGCTATGATGGTCCGATAGACGATTTGATTATGGGCTGTGCAATGCCAGAAGCGGAACAAGGCATGAACATTGCACGCAACATTGGAGCACTTGCAGGACTGCCAGATACGGTATCTGCTGTAACGGTAAATCGATTTTGTTCATCAGGTCTTCAATCGATCGCTTATGCAGCAGAACGCATCATGGTCGGATCAGCTGAAGCGATTATCGCTGGCGGTGTCGAATCTATGAGCATGGTACCGATGATGGGGAACGTCATTCGACCTAACGCAAAACTGGCGGAAACAGCTCCTCAGTATTACATGAGCATGGGACATACAGCTGAGCAAGTTGCGACGAAATACGGTGTGAGCCGTGAAGACCAAGATGCATTTGCTGTTCGTTCACATGAAAAAGCTGCTGCTGCCATTGCAGCTGGACACTTTGATGAGGAAATTGTACCGGTCGAAGTAACAAAGCGTTATGTCGATGAAAACAATAAATACCAAGAGAACACCTCAATGTTTGAAATGGACGAAGGCGTTCGTCACGGGACCAATACTGTAGGACTCAGCAAATTACGTGCAGCGTTTTCAGCACGGGGCTCTGTGACAGCTGGAAACTCATCGCAAACTTCAGATGGTGCAGGTGCATTACTTGTTATGGATCGTGAAAAAGCGGAAGCACTTGGTCTCAAGCCCATCGCCAAATTCCGCTCATTTGCAACAGGAGGCGTGCCACCAGAAATTATGGGGATTGGCCCAGTGGTGGCAATTCCAAAAGCATTAAAACTAGCTGGACTGACTATTGATGACATTGATGTATGGGAACTAAACGAAGCCTTCGCTTCGCAATCACTTGGAGTTATCCGTGAACTGGGTCTTGATATCGACAAGGTCAACTTTAACGGGGGTGCCATCGCACTCGGTCACCCACTTGGTGCAACAGGCTCCATTTTAACCATTCGCATGATGAGTGAGTTAAAACGACAAGGCAAACAATTTGGTGTTGTAACCATGTGTATCGGCGGAGGAATGGGCGCAGCAGGCGTCTTTGAAATGCTATAGAGATTAGTAAAGTAAGAAATCGCTTCAGGCGGACGCTTTCCGCGGGCGAAGCGCTGAGCCTCCTCGTCGCAAGCTCCTGCGGGGTCTCATCACTCCGCTTTCCCGCTGGAGTCGCCGCCTTACGCTCTTTCTTCATGGTTATCTATTTGAAAATAAGATGAATGATATAAGCCATTCACTAAGATGTGAAGCAAATCAACGGAGACTCCCGCAGGAAAGCGTAGTTAGTTTGCGTAACATCTGAGTAAAAAACAACTCAACCTATAATACATTCTATATAAGCAAGTAAAAACTAGGAGGAATTTAACATGGAACAAGAAAAAACATTGATCAAAGGCGGAAGCTTTTTAATCGAAGATGCAGATTTATCACGTGTTTTCACGCCTGAAGATTTTACAGAAGAACAAAAGATGATCGCTAAATCTACAGAAGACTACGTGAACAATGAAGTCATGCCGGTAGTGGAGAAATTAGAAAATCACGAATTTGAGCATTCAGTACGGTTACTGAAAAAAGCTGGTGAATTAGGATTGCTGGGCGCAGATGTTCCAGAACAATACGGTGGTCTTGGGTTAGACAAAGTCGCCTCGGCATTAATAGCTGAAAAAATGTCTAAAGCAGGCGGTTTCTCCATCACTCATGGAGCTCACGTAGGAATCGGTTCATTGCCAATCGTTCTTTTTGGTAACGATGAACAAAAACAAAGCTATTTGCCACGTTTGGCAACAGGTGAAATGATCGCAGCTTACGCGTTAACTGAGCCGAGTTCAGGATCTGACGCATTGGGTGCAAAAACTGTAGCACTACTAAATGAAGCAGGTACGCATTATGTCTTAAATGGTGAAAAACAATGGATTACTAACGCTGGATTTGCAGATGTTTTCATTGTATATGCAAAAATTGATGGCGATAAATTCTCTGCCTTTATCGTTGAACGTGAATTCCCAGGTGTTTCAGTTGGGCCAGAAGAAAAGAAAATGGGCATTAAATCGTCTTCTACGCGAACATTAATTTTGCAAGACGCAGAAGTTCCTGTTGAGAATTTGTTGGGTGAAGCAGGACGCGGACATATTATTGCGTTTAACATTTTGAACATTGGTCGTTACAAATTAGGAGTAGGTACAATTGGGGCTTCTAAACGTGTAATGGAATTGACGATTCCTTACACAAACCAACGTCAGCAGTTTAAAACGCCAATTTCGTCATTCAACTTAACGCGCGAAAAATTAGCGACGATGGCTTCGAAACTGTATGCAGTTGAAAGTTCTGTGTACCGGACAGTTGGGTTGTTTGAAGATCGCATGAGTGGATTTACAGATGAGCAACAAGCAGATGGCAAATTAGTTGCGGATTCTATTGCCGAATTCGCAGTAGAGTGTTCGTTGAACAAATTCTTTGGTACAGAAACATTGGATTACATTGTAGACGAAGGTGTTCAATTGCACGGAGGCTACGGCTTTATGCAAGAATATGAAATCGAACGCATTTACCGTGATTCACGTATCAACCGTATTTTCGAAGGCACGAACGAAATCAATCGCTTGCTTGTACCCGGAACATTATTACGCAAAGCCATGAAAGGTGAATTGCCTTTATTGCAGCACGCAGAGAAACTCCAAGAAGAGCTGTTGATGATGATGCCGGAAGAAGTCGGTACAGAAGCCTTAGATCAAGAAAAATACTTGGTGAAAAATGCTAAAAAAATTGCGTTATTAGCTGCTGGATTGGCTGCACAAACATACGGTACAAAACTGGAAGCTGAGCAAGAAGTTCTTGTTAACATTGCAGACATTGTTAGTAACGTCTTCGCAATGGAATCAGTCGTTCTTCGTACGGAAAAAGCGATTGCTGCTTCAGGACAAGAAAAAGCCCACCAGAAACTTCTATATACACAAATATACTGTCAAGAAGCGTTTGACCAAATTGAAAGAGATGCAAAAGAAACATTAGTCGCTGCAATCGAAGGTGATAATCAGCGCATGATGCTTTCAGCTTTACGCAAATTAACTCGTTCAACTCCTTATAACGTGATTGCGAAAAAACGCGAAGCAGCAGTTAAACTAATTGATGTTGAGAAATACATCGTCTAAAGAAATGCGTAACTCGGCAACTCCATATATAGTGGGGTTGCTTGTTTTTTCATCGACCAAAAGAGATCGTTTTGGTAAGCTAAGAAAAACAGGAGGTTTTACTTTGATTACTTATTACGCATATCCAAAATGCACCACTTGCCGTAAAGCGAAAAGCTGGCTAGAGAAAAACAGTGTAGATTTTCAAGAAATTCACATTGCTGATAATCCACCAACAAAAGAACAACTAGCAGAAATTCATAAAGCGAGCGGTTTGGAACTAAAAAAATTTTTCAATACGAGTGGCTTAGTTTATCGCTCACTTAGTTTAAAAGACAAATTGTCGACGATGAGTGAAGATCAACAACTAGAACTGCTTTCTTCTAATGGTATGCTGATTAAACGCCCGTTAGCGTGGGATGGCAAGAAGGTCTTACTTGGCTTTAAAGAAGCCGATTATCAAAACAACTGGCTATAAGCGAATGGCGTCATCTTGTATTTCATCGCTGTTTATGTCAAACTGAATGTGAGTAGACTACATAATTTGGAGGGGTCAAGATGAGTACACCAGCAGAACTTCGTTATTCTAAAGAACACGAGTGGGTTAAAGTTGAAGGCAGCAACGCACGTATCGGTATTACTCATTTCGCACAAGCAGAACTAGGAGATATTGTTTTCGTAGAACTTCCACAAGTTGGAGATGAATTGAAAAAAGATCAACCTTTCGGCAGTGTAGAGTCTGTTAAAACAGTATCCGAATTATATGCACCAATTAGTGGAAAAGTGGTGGAGGTTAACTCTGAACTTGAAGATAGTCCAGAATTTGTTAATGAGTCTCCTTACGAACAGGCTTGGATGGTTGTCATCGAAGCTCCTTCTGAAACAGACATTAACGACTTAATGACTGCAGATCAATACAAAGAAATGACAAACGAATAGTTGTCTTAAAGCGCCAGCAACAAAGGCGCTTTTTTATTTGGAAAATTAAAGTGCACATGAAAAGTCATGACAATGGACGCCAGCCAAATTCATTGGTAGTTTAAAAGTAAGATGGCAAAAAACATATATATTAACGGCTAGTTGGATGTCTGATACTAATCTTGTGGGGTGAAGTGTATGAAAGTAATTGTTGTAGAAGGGCTAAGCGATAAGACACGTATAGCGCCACTCATTGCAGAACCCGTGACGATTCTTTGCACAAATGGTACAGTAAGTGCAACCAGACTTGAAGAGCTCTTACTGCCTTATGAACATCAAGACATCATCATATTGGTTGACGCAGACGCTTCAGGAGAAAAGCTTCGTAAGTTGATCAAGCGCGAATTTCCAGAAGCTCGCCATTTTTATATTAACCGAATTTATAAAGAAGTTGCCACAACGCCACTTAAATTATTAACGGATGTATTGATCACAGCAAATATTCAAGTTAAAAAGCTATTAATCGAGGGATGAAAAAATGAACGAATGGACACATAAAGAATGGACCAAAGAAAAAAATACACAAGAAGTTACAGCTTTTTACTTGTATACGCCGATGTGTGGAACGTGTCAAGTGGCTTCTAAAATGCTAACAGTGATTACTGAATTATTGCCGACTTTGCAAATAGGAAAAGCGAATTTGAATTATGTTCAAGAAATTGCCGATCTTTATGAAGTAGAAAGTGTACCTTGTCTATTAATTACAGAAAACGGAAAAGTTAAAGAAAAAATTTATGCTTTTCATTCCGTGCCTTATTTATACGATAAACTAAAAGCTGTTGACGAATATAGTCAGTCATGGTAAATTAGTTTTCTGATAAGAAAGCATAAGCGCTGATTACAGAAAGTAACTGGTTATTAATTTCATATCGAACTCTTATTAAGAGTGGTGGAGGGAAGTGCCCTATGAAGCCCGGCAACCGTCATGAAAATGAAATGGTGCCAAATCACACAGAGCGAAAGCTTTGGAAGATGAGAGATTGGTTTCCGTATATTATTGTACGTTTGCCCTTCTGCTTATTTATGCGCAGAAGGGTTTTTTGATTTTAAAATTTAGGGGTGCTTAACGGATGATTGAATTAAAGAAAGTAACAAAAAAATTCGATATTGGAAAATCGGTGTTAATAGCCGTCGACGAAGTCGATTTATCCATTTCAACCGGTGAAATATTTGGCATTATCGGCTATAGCGGAGCGGGGAAAAGTACGTTAATTCGTTTGTTAAACGGCTTGGAACAACCGACTTCTGGAACCGTCGAAATAAACGGCCAAGTAATTACAGCAATCAAAGGTGCAGAATTGCGTAAAGCTCGTCAAAAAGTCAGTATGATTTTCCAGCATTTTAACCTGCTTTGGTCTCGTACAGTAAAAGAAAACATCGAGTTTCCACTAGAAATTGCAGGAGTGGCCAAAGCTCAACGGGGAAAACGTGTACAGGAACTAATTGAACTCGTTGGGCTTGCAGGTCGTGAAAATGCGTATCCATCAGAGCTATCAGGCGGACAAAAGCAACGTGTTGGTATTGCTCGCGCATTAGCAAACGACCCCGAAGTCTTATTATGCGATGAAGCAACTTCAGCGCTCGATCCCGAAACAACAGATGCCATTCTCGAATTACTGGTAGATATCAACAAACGATTAGGACTCACAATTGTATTGATCACGCATGAAATGCATGTTATTCGTAAAATTTGTCATCGCGTCGCAGTAATGGAAAGTGGACGAGTAGTGGAACTTGGTGACGTTTTGCAAGTGTTCCAATCACCTAAAGAAGACATTACAAAACGTTTTGTTGAACAAGTAGCAGATAGCGGAGATACGCAGGAAACCATTAAAAAGCTTCGAGAGTTGTACCCGACAGGTGAATTGGTGAAATTGGTTTTTCTAGGTGAACAAACAGAAAAACCTGTTTTGACGAAATTGATTCGAAGCCATGCAGTAGAAGTGAATATTGTTCAAGGAGATATTTCACATACACAACGTGGCGCTTATGGAACATTGATTTTGCAACTTAAAGGTTCTGAAGAAGAAAGAGCACAAGCCTTAGCATTTCTTCGTACAGAAGATATTCAAGCGGAGGTGATGCAAAATGATTGAATCCTTATTTCCAAACGTAGATTGGGATAGCATGTTAGAAGCTACGCTAGAAACACTTTATATGACAACTTTATCAACTTTGTTTACGTTTATTCTCGGCTTGGCATTAGGCATAGTTTTGTTTCTAACGGCACCAAAGCAATTATGGGCAAACAAAATTGTTAACTGGTTAACGGGGGCATTTGTTAACATCTTCCGTTCGATTCCGTTTATCATTTTAATTATTTTGTTGATTCCATTCACGCTATTCTTAATGGGATCGATTCGTGGACCAAACGCGGCTCTACCGGCATTGATTATTGGTTCAGCTCCTTTTTATGCACGTATGGTGTTGATTGCATTAAAAGAAATTGATAAAGGCGTAATCGAAGCTGCTCGTTCAATGGGAGCGACGACAAGCACAATTATTTGGAAAGTGTTATTGCCAGAGTCAAAACCTGCATTGATATCTGGAATTACGGTTACAGCTATCGCGCTGGTCGGCTATACAGCTATGGCAGGTATCATTGGTGCGGGCGGTCTTGGAACGCTCGCTTTCCTCGACGGCTTTCAGCGCAGTCGTGAGGATGTTACATTAATGGCAACAATCTTAATTTTAATTATTGTGTTTATTATTCAGTACATTGGTGATTGGGTCACGATAAAAGCAGACAAACGATAAAAACGGATTTTCCGTTCTATAAAACAACACATAAGGGAGAGATTGAGATGAAGAAATTTGTAGTAGGAACAGCGTTAACGGCACTGGTACTCGCAGGATGTGGAAACGACGGAGCAAGCGAAGAAGAGTCTAAGACATTACGCGTAGGTGCTTCTAACGTACCGCATGCTGAAATTTTAGAACAGGCGAAGCCACTTTTAGAAGAGCAAGAAATTGAACTTGAAATTGAAACGTATCAAGATTATATTTTGCCAAACAAAGATTTAGAGTCTGGTGAAATTGATGCAAACTATTTCCAAACTATTCCTTACTTAGAGACCCAAGTAGCTGATAATGGTTATGAGTTTGAAAATGCTGGAGGAATTCACATCGAACCAATCGGTGTTTATTCACAAAAATTTGCTTCTCTTGATGAACTACCACAAGATGCAACCATTTTGATGAGCAACTCGGTATCGGAGCAAGGTCGTGTTTTATCGCTGCTTGAGGTAGAAGGCTTGATCACATTGGCGGAAGGCGTAGATAAAACATCGGCTGAAGTGAGCGATATCGTTGAAAATCCGAAAAATTTACAGCTTGAGCCAGACTATGAAGCAGCTTTACTTGTTCAATTATATGAATCAGGCGAGGGAGATGCGGTCTTGATCAACTCCAACTATGCGATTGATGCTGGCATCAGCCCTCTAGAAGATTCAATTGCAATAGAGTCATCTGATTCGCCATACGTAAATATTATTACCGTGCGTGCAGGTGATGAAGATAACGAAAATGTGAAAGCTTTAGTTGAAGCATTAAAATCTCAGGAAATTCAAGACTTTATTTTAGAAGAGTGGGGCGGCTCAGTAGTACCCGTAGATTGATCGATAAAAAGCATCCTGCGGGGTGCTTTTTTTTGTCTAAATACTTCAAATTTTTCGCGTTTTCTTATAGTGCTTACAATGTTAGAAAGTCTGTGCTATTTTTGAATAATAAAAAAGATACATATGTTCATACAAGGGGGACAGGTTCATGAAGTTCAAGTTTGGTTTATTGCCTCGTATTATTGTGGCAATTATTTTAGGTGTGCTAATTGGTTTAGTAGCACCAGAGAAAATCGTGCGTGTTTTCGCTACATTCACTTCAATTTTTGGCAATTTCTTAAACTTTGTTGTGCCACTAATTATTCTTGGATTTATCGCACCAGGGATTGCAAAACTAGGAAAAGGCTCTGGTAAGCTACTAGCTATTGCAACCGGTATTGCTTACGCCTCTACGATTGTCGCTGGTGTCTTAGCATTTTTTATAGGGATAACCGTTTTGCCTAATTTTATGGAACCGGGATCTTTAAGCAGTATGACCGATCCGGAAAAAGCATTAGCATCGTCGTTTATCAAACTTGAAATGATACCTGTTTTTGGTGTAATGTCAGCTTTGATCTTGGCATTTTTATTAGGTATTGGAATGGCATCTACAGGAGCAAAAACAATGGTGTCGTTTTTTGAAGAGTTTCAAGCAATTATCGAGAAGACAATAACGTATATCATTATTCCGTTACTGCCATTCTACATTTTTGGGATTTTTGCCAATATGGCATATGGCGGAGCAGTATTTGAAATTTTATCGTTGTTTGCGATTGTTTTTGTGATGATTATCGTTCTTCATTGGGTCATGCTTTTGCTGCAATATTCAGCGGCTGGCGCATTAAAAGGGATAAACCCTTTATCGATTTTGAAAACAATGATGCCTGCATATTTTACAGCATTAGGAACACAGTCTTCCGCAGCAACCATTCCAGTCACATTACGACAAGCGCGTAAATCAGGCGCGAATGAACGCGTCGCGGATTTTACTGTTCCATTGTTTGCAACCATTCATTTATCAGGAAGTACCATCACACTGGTATCTTGTGCAATTGGTGTCGTGTTGTTAACTGGTGGCGTACCATCATTTAGTAGTTTCTTTCCTTTCATTTTAATGTTAGGTGTGACAATGATTGCAGCGCCAGGAGTTCCTGGCGGAGCAGTTATGGCAGCGATTGGTTTACTTCAAAGTATGCTCGGATTTGATGCGACAATGGTTGCATTAATGATCGCACTTTACATGGCACAAGATAGTTTCGGTACCGCAGCAAACGTTACGGGTGATGGAGCGTTAGCACATATTGTTGACCGGTTTACAAATGGCCGTAAAAGTTTGCAATAGTTAAGAAATTCAAGCAATTATGACTATTTTTAAAGCTCTATTTTATTGGTGATTTCTATGCTACTATAACGAAGATATTATACATTAGGGGGAGCCATCATGAAGAAATTATGGGCAATCGGGTTATCAGCAGCTTTTTTATTAACTGCTTGCACAGAAGAAGAAACCACTGATTCAAAAGAATCTACGACAAGCAATGCAAGTTCTGACGACAGCCAAGATGTGAAAAAAGAGTTGATGAAGTTTTACATATCAATTCCAAATACCATCAATGCTGTTGATACAGACTTAAATACGTTTGAAATGAATCAAGCTGAAGAAACGTTGCCAGAAGGTAAAGAGTTGCAAGCGATGAAAGATGCAGCACTTGCTTCTGCAAACGAAGCAACAAAAGCAGTTGATTCATTAGAGGTTCCTGAAGTATTAAAAGAGCATGAAGAAAAAATCAAATCAGCGTTTACAGCTATGCGTGAATCGTATGACATAAAAGCTGAAGAGTTAACAAAAGAAACACCCACATTTGAAGCGGCTAATGAAAAATTTAGCGAAGCTGATGCTCAGTTAAACGAACTACTCGAAGAACAAGGTTTAGCTGCTTCAAGTATTTATAACGAAGTATCTCAATAAAAAACAAACCCCCCTGACAAACACTTGTCAGGGGGTTTCAAAATTTATATGGATAAGAAAATAGTTCTATTTTTAGATTAATTAGTTTACTTGAGTGTTTATTTTGTTTTATATGGGGTATACTTTTAAGTGTAATCTTAGAAAACACAAAGATTGAAAGGAATGGTTCATTATTGAATCGAACGGAATAGACAAGACGGAGAAAATGGAACAAGCATTTAGAAGTGCCCATGGCTTCGGAATTGATGAATACCAGCATGACACAGACAAAATTGTTGAAGTAGAACAACGCCGTGAGCAAGATTATCAACTAGGCCAAAAAGTAGCCAGTCAAATCGAGCGGCAAGTTCATAGAGATTAACTTGAGTATATAGATACTAAAAGCCAACATCCGTGGATGTTGGCTTTTTTAATGATAGAAATTCTCAATTACCATTCTTTTATTGAAAATGTAAAAGCATGACAGTTATCATGTTACGCTTTTGTAAAAAAGTTAGAAATGCAGTGTTCTAAAAAGATTTTCTCTATTTTGATAAGTAGTTTAATGATTTGCTAGTAAGGTGAATATGAGTTAAGATTAGAATGATACTAATTAAGGATGGTTCGCCATTCAACATTAACTTTATGGAGGTATATACATGTCAACTTTGGTCATTAAAGATTTACACGTTAAAATCGAAGACAAAGAGATTTTAAAGGGTGTAGACTTAACAATTAATACAGGTGAAATTCACGCAATCATGGGACCTAACGGTACTGGTAAATCTACTTTAGCATCAGCTATTATGGGTCATCCTAAATATGTAGTCACACAAGGAACAATTACGCTTGACGGCGAAGATGTTTTAGAAATGGAAGTAGACGAACGCGCACGCGCAGGTCTTTTCCTTGGTATGCAATACCCAAGTGAAATTTCTGGCGTAACGAATGCCGACTTTATGCGTTCTGCAATGAACGCACGTCGCGAAGAAGGTTCTGAAATTTCATTGATGAAATTTATTCGTGAACTGGATAGCAAAATGGAAGTTCTGGATATGGAACAAGAAATGGCGCAACGTTACTTGAACGAAGGTTTCTCAGGTGGAGAAAAGAAACGTAACGAAATTTTACAACTTATGATGATCAAACCAAAAATCGCTGTTCTAGACGAAATTGACTCTGGACTTGATATTGATGCCTTGAAAGTTGTTTCAGATGGTATTAACCAAATGAGAAGCGAAAACTTCGGTTGCTTAATTATTACGCATTACCAACGCTTACTAAACTACATTACGCCTGATCACGTTCACGTTATGATGCAAGGCCGCGTTGTGAAATCAGGTGGAGAAGAACTTTCTCTTAAACTCGAGTCTGAAGGATACGACTGGATCAAAGCTGAACTTGGGATTGAAGACGAGACTGTAGGACAAGCATAATTGAAGGGAGAGACTAGCATGACGGTTGAAACAAACTTAAAAATGACCGAGCAGGACGTGCGCTCTTTTTCAGAAATGAATGGTGAACCTTCGTGGTTTACTGAGCTTCGTCTTCGTTCGTTTAATGAAGCGCAAAACTTGCCGCTTCCAAAACCAGACAAAACAAAAATTCTAAGCTGGAACTTTACAGATTTTCCAGTACACACGGTTGAAAGTGCTAAGTTCGAATCACTTGAAGATTTAACAGAAGATGTTAAAGCTATCGTGGATTTAGAGCAAAAAAACCTTTATATCCAACACAACAACACACCCGCATTTTCACGTGTTTCTGATGAACTTGCAGCACAAGGTGTTATTTTGACGGATATTTTTACCGCTCTTCGTGAACACGGCGATTTGGTTAAGAAATACTTTATGACAAATGGCGTGAAAACGGACGAGCATAAATTGACGGCGTTAAATGCTGCATTGATGAACGGCGGAGCATTCCTTTATGTTCCTAAAAACGTTGTTGTAGACGAGCCTGTACAAGTGGTCTTTTATCACGACGATGCTGATGCATCCCTGTTTAACCACGTTATCGTTGTTGCGGACACTAGCAGTAAAGTAACTTATGTGGAAAACTATTACTCAACAGTTTCACATGCAAACGGGTTAGCAAACATCGTGTCAGAAGTGTTTGCTGAAGACAACGCGCAAATTACTTACGGTGCAGTTGATACGTTGGCAGAAGGATTTGTTACGTATGTCAATCGTCGCGGGGTTGTAGCACGTGATGCACGTATTGAATGGGCTTTAGGCATGATGAATGATAGTGATACAATTTCTGAAAACACAACGCATTTAATTGGCGATAATTCTTATGGCGATACGAAAAGTGTAGTCGTTGGGCGTGGTTCACAAAAACAGAACTTTACTACTCAAGTTGTTCATTGGGGCAAAGATTCAGAAGGCTTTATTCTGAAGCATGGTGTTATGAAAGATTCGTCTTCTGCTATCTTTAACGGCATTGGTAAAATTGAACACGGCGCAACTAGATCGAACGCGGTACAAGAATCACGTGTACTGATGTTAAGTGAAAAAGCGCGTGGCGATGCAAACCCAATCCTATTAATTGATGAAGATGATGTAACGGCGGGACATGCGGCATCAGTTGGTCGCGTAGATCCACTTCAATTGTATTACTTGATGAGTCGCGGTATCACAAAACAGGAAGCTGAACGTCTTGTTATTCACGGTTTCTTGGCACCGGTAGTACGCGTATTGCCAATCGAAGGCGTTAAAAGACAATTGACGGAGGTTATCGAAAGGAAAGTCCGCTAATGATCAGTAAAGAGATAAAAAGCTATTTTCCAATACTCAATCAAGAAATAAATGGGCACCCACTAATTTATTTGGATAGTGCTGCTACTTCACAAAAGCCGGTACAAGTAATTGAGGCATTAAAAGATTATTACGAAAAAGACAATGCAAACGTACACCGAGGCGTTCACACACTCGGAAACCGCGCTACTGAAAAGTATGAAGGTGCACGTGACAAAGTCCGTAAATTTATTCATGCAAATTCAATGGAAGAAATTATTTTCTTACGGGGAACGACAACTGCCATGAACCTCGTTGCACAAAGCTACGGTAGAGCCAATGTGCAAGAAGGCGATGAAATTGTCATTACCTATATGGAGCATCATTCTAATATTATTCCATGGCAACAATTAGCTAAAGAACGTGGAGCCATTTTAAAATATGTTGAGCTTGAAAAAGACGGCACGATTTCGTTAGAACAAGTCCGCGCAGTCGTGACGGAGCGAACTAAAATCGTTTCAATGGTTTATGTCTCAAATGTTCTTGGCACGATGAACCCGGTAAAAGAAGTTGCGCAAATTGCTCATGAAAATGGTGCAATTATGGTTGTTGACGGAGCGCAAGCAGCTCCGCATCTGAAAATAGATGTTCAAGAGTTAGACTGTGATTTCTTTGCGTTTTCAGGCCATAAAATGTGTGGCCCCACTGGAATTGGCGTTCTTTACGGTAAAAAAGCATTACTAAATAACATGGAACCTGTAGAATTTGGTGGAGAAATGATCGATTTTGTTGGATTGTACGATTCGACGTGGAAAGAACTGCCTTGGAAATTTGAAGGTGGTACACCTATTATTGCAGGCGCTATAGGATTAGGTGCGGCTATCGATTTTCTTAACGAGATCGGTTTAGATGAGATTGAAAAACATGAACATCAAATGGCTGCTTACGCAATGGAAAAAATGAACTTGATTGAAGGATTAACTATTTATGGACCAACCGATCCACAAAAACGTGCGGGTATCGTCACGTTCAACTTGAACGATGTTCATCCGCATGATGTCGCAACTGTTCTTGATATGAGCGGCATCGCGGTTCGTGCAGGTCATCACTGTGCGCAGCCTTTAATGAAATGGCTGGAAGTTTCAGCTACAGCACGCGCTAGCTTCTACTTATACAACGAAGAGTCAGACGTTGATCGTTTAGTAGAAGGGCTGCGTTCGGCAAAGGAGTATTTCAACGATGTCTTCTAATAACTTAGACCAATTATATAGACGCGTAATTATGGATCATTACAAAACGCCTCGCAATAAAGGGGCACTCGAAAATAACAGTGTTACTATTGAGATGAACAATCCGACCTGCGGAGACCGCATCCAACTGACTTTACAGGTCGAAGACGGCATCGTCAAAGATGCGAAGTTTGATGGTGAAGGATGTTCGATTTCAATGGCTTCTGCTTCTATGATGACACAAGCTGTCAAAGGACAGGAAATTGATACGGCATTAAAGCTTTCCGGCATCTTTTCTGATATGATGCTTGGTAAAGAGTACGATGATTCGATTGACCTTGGTGACATTGAAGCATTACAAGGCGTCTCTCAGTTCCCGGCCCGTATCAAATGTGCGACTCTAGCGTGGAAAGCCATGGAAAAAGGCGTACAAAACGAAGAAAAATCGTAATAGAGAACGGAGGAACGACGATGGCGAAAAAAATGCCGGAAATCGGTGATTATAAATATGGGTTCCATGACAAGGATGTTTCAGTTTTTAGATCGAAAAGAGGATTAACTGAAGATATCGTAAGAGAAATTTCAAAAATTAAAGAAGAGCCAGAATGGATGTTGAAATCCCGTCTGAAAGCATTAAAATTGTTTTACTCAATGCCAATGCCACAATGGGGCGGCGACTTGGCTTCATTAAACTTTGATGAAATTACGTACTACGTAAAACCATCAGAAGCAAGCCAAACTTCATGGGATGAAGTACCTGAAGAAATCAAACGTACGTTTGACAAATTAGGAATTCCAGAAGCAGAGCAAAAATATTTGGCGGGTGTATCTGCTCAATATGAATCTGAAGTTGTTTACCACAACATGAAAGTTGAATTGGAAGACATGGGGATCGTTTTTAAAGATACCGGTTCTGCACTTCGTGAAAACGAAGACCTGTTCAAAGAATACTGGCAGTCTGTTATTCCAGCAGCAGACAACAAGTTTGCGGCGTTGAATACAGCTGTTTGGTCTGGTGGGTCGTTCATCTATGTGCCTAAAGGCATTAAAGTGGAATCACCACTTCAAGCATACTTCCGTATCAACTCGGAAAACATGGGCCAATTTGAGCGTACGTTAATTATTGTGGATGAAGGCGCAAGCGTTCATTACGTAGAAGGCTGTACAGCTCCTGTTTACACAACGAACTCACTTCACTCAGCTGTTGTTGAAATTATTGTGAAAAAAGATGCATATTGCCGCTATACAACGATTCAAAACTGGGCAAATAACGTCTTTAACCTTGTAACGAAACGTGCATTTGTGTACGAAAACGGGACAATGGAATGGATTGATGGCAACATTGGTTCGAAATTGACGATGAAATACCCAGCGGTTTACTTAAAAGGCGAAGGCGCACGTGGCATGACTTTGTCAATCGCAATTGCTGGTAAAGGACAACACCAAGATGCTGGAGCCAAAATGATTCACTTAGCTCCAAACACTTCTTCTTCTATTGTTTCGAAATCAATTTCAAAACAAGGCGGAAAAGTTTCATACCGTGGAATCGTTCATTTTGGACGTAAAGCGGACGGTGCACGTTCAAACATTGAATGTGATACATTAATTATGGACAACCAGTCTACTTCTGATACAATTCCATACAACGAAATCTTAAACGATAACGTTTCTTTGGAACACGAAGCGAAAGTTTCGAAAGTATCTGAAGAGCAGTTATTCTACTTGATGAGCCGTGGCGTTTCTGAACAAGAAGCAACAGAAATGATCGTAATGGGCTTTATCGAGCCGTTTACAAAAGAACTTCCAATGGAATATGCGGTAGAAATGAACCGTTTAATCAAGTTTGAAATGGAAGGCTCAATCGGTTAAAATGATTTACACAAAACCTTTGGTATGGCATAACTCATATCAAAGGTTTTTTTATATGCTTAATGAGTTTAACTTAATTTTAAACGTGTATAGTAATAAAGAAGTTAATTATATAAGGAGGAATGCTAAACATGAGCCAGAAATTCGATGCACTAAAAGAAAAACTAAAAAATGCAGACTTAAGTCAAGCAAAAGAAATTATGGGACAAGCAAAAGAAGCTTACGACGATGGACAAATCGATGAAGCAGAAAAAAATGAACTAATGGAATCTGCAAAATCAATGATCGGGAGTAAAGGGTTAGGCGGATTATTCTAAAATACTGATTAGACTTTTTAAGTAAATCCAAATAAGCTTTGGCATACAACACGTATGCCAAAGCTTATTTTTTAGTTATTAGTTAGTTTTTAATTAGTGAAAAGGAGCTATAGTAGCTTCCTCTCTTTTAGCTGAGGAATGATTGTTTTTTGACTTATATGTAGTGGAACTTATAGAGGATTTTTTCTTTAAAAAAGACGTTCTATTTTTTCTATGTTATCATAAAATAATAAAGAGTAATGGAGGCGGGACAATGATCTATGTAGGATTAACGGGTTGGGGAGATCATCCGGATGTCTATAGCCCAGGCTCAAAAAAAACAGAAAAGTTAGCTGATTACAGTGCTCACTTTCCGATTGTTGAATTGGATTCATCTTTTTACGCGATTCAACCAGAACGAAATATTCGAAAGTGGATAAGTGAAACGCCTTCACAGTTTCAATTTGTGGTTAAAGCCTATCAAGGAATGACAGGTCACTTACGTGGTGAAAACCCATTTGAGACACGTGAGGATATGTTTGAGGCGTTTTGTAAATCAGTACAACCTTTAAAAGAAGAAGGCAAGCTCGCGATGGTATTGTTGCAATTTCCTCCGTGGTTTGATTGTCAGAAAGAAAATGTAGATCAGCTCCGCGATATTACGGGGAGGCTAACAGAATTCGAGTTGGCTATCGAGTTTCGTCACCAATCTTGGTATGCTGGAGATATGCGTGAAAAAACTTTGCGTTTTTTGCGTGACAACAATTTGATTCATTCGGTTTGTGACGAACCACAAGCAGGAGACGGTTCGATTCCACTCGTACCGATTTCTTCTAATCAACACAAAGTTCTATTCCGCATTCATGGACGTAACGTCCACGGTTGGTTAAATCCCGGACAAGCACAAAACTGGCGAGAAGTTCGTTACTTATATGACTATACGAAAGAAGAACTCGATGAAATTAGTCAAGCTGTAAACTCTATGGCCGGCACTACTGAGAACATCTATGTTGTTTTTAATAATAATTCGGGTGGGCATGCAGCAAGAAATGCTAAGCAGTTTCAGCAAATGAATAAGTTATCATTTGATGGACTTTCGCCAAAGCAGTTGGATTTATTTGAAGGAGGATTTTAATGGTTTTTGTCATTATGGCCCTTGTTGGCGTGATGTCTGGCATCATGGGTGCTTTAATAGGTTTAGGGGGAGGAGTCATATTAGTCCCAGCTATGCTTTTTCTTGGAACCAGTTTTGCATTTTTCCCCGAGCTTTCACCTCAAAAAATTGTGGGATTATCTGTTATTATGATGATTTTTACTGGCCTTTCTTCTACTTTAGCTTATATGAAAGTCCGGACTGTCGATTATAAAAGTGGACTTATATTCTTTGTAGGAAGTGCACCGGGGACAATTATCGGTGCTTTTGTTAATAAAAATTTGGATTTGCCTTCATTTAATTTATATTTTGGGATTCTCCTTGTTTTTCTATCATTGCTTTTGCTGATGCGTGATCATCTCAAGGCAGTGCACTGGTTTGTGGATAACGGACGCAAAACGACGTTTGTAGACAAAGAAAATAAGCAATACGTCTATGGTTATCCGATTTGGTTTGCTTTATTGCTAACATTTTTTGTTGGATTTGCTTCAGGGTTATTTGGCATAGGGGGCGGATCGATCATTGTACCAGCGATGATTTTATTGTTCTTATTTCCACCCCATGTGGCAGTTGGAACATCAATGTTTATGGTTTTTCTCTCTGCGTTAGTTAACTCAGTTACGCACATTTCTTTAGGAAATGTGCCATGGATTTATACAGTAGCTGTAGTACCTGGAGCATATATTGGAGCGCAAATAGGTGCTAAATTAAATAAGCGTCTCAATTCAGAAATGCTGGTAACAATTTTGCGAATTGTGCTTTTGGTATTAGGAGTACGTTCGATTTACGAAGGAATACTGAGTCTTTAAAGAGGTGTTTTCATGAGCGAAACCATTCATATTTATCATACTAATGATGTACACAGTCACTTTACAAACTGGCCGCGTATTAAAGCGTTTTTAGCAGAGCATAAAAGATGGCATGAAGAAGAAGGTGACGTCTGTCTGATTTTAGATATCGGTGATCATGTTGATCGTTCTCATCCATTTTCAGAAGGGACAGCTGGAAAAGGAAATGTCCAATTGTTAAATGAAGCACAATACGATGCTGTGACGATTGGCAACAACGAAGGCATTACATTGTCAAAAGATGAGCTAACTGAATTGTATGTGCAAGCTGACTTTAACGTAGTGGTGTCGAATTTGTTCGATTTGCAAGGACAGCGACCAGATTGGGCAGAACCTTATCATATCTTTCTTACAGCGAGTGGCAAGCGTATTGGGTTAGTAGGAGCTACAGCAGAGTTTACACCATTTTATCGCAAGCTAGGTTGGCAAGTTACGAATGCGAAAGAATCGATTGTTGAAGCGGTAGATCAAATAAAAAATAAGACGGATTTGATTATTTGCTTGTCACATTTAGGCATTAAAGAAGACGAGTTATTGGCAACACTTTGTCCAGATATTGATATTATTCTAGGGGCTCATACACATCATGTTTTCCATGAAGGAAAATGGCAAGACGATACATTGCTTGGTGCTGCTGGGAAATTTGGGATGTTTATTGGTCACATAACTGTAGACACTGTTTTCGGAAAATCCTCTGCACAGTTGGTTGAAGTTTCTCAATTACCTGAGATCGAATATAGGTTTGATGAGTGGCTAGTTGAACAAGGCAAACTACAAATGAACGAGTTGATTTTTACTAGTGACAAAACATTAAAAGCGGAATGGTTTAAAGATTCTACGCTTGCGACTTTATTTGGTCAAGCGCTAATAGATTTTTCAGAAGCAGATTGTGCGTTATTCAATGCAGGGATTTTTATGGAAGATATGCAACAAGGAGCTATGACACGCTATGATTTTCACAAAATGTTGCCTCATCCGATCAATCCCTGTTTAATTGAGTTGAGTGGTGCGGAGTTAAAAGAAATTTACTTGCAATCTTTAAATTCAGAATGGCCACAACTTGAACTAAAAGGGATGGGTTTTAGAGGAGTAGTATTTGGTAAGATGATTCATTTAAATATGAAAATTGTGGATCATCGGTTTTATATCAATGAACAACTTGCTGTAGCTGACCACACGTATCGACTAATAACGTTGGATATGCTAACATTCGGTTATTTTTTCCCTAGTTTAAAGAGAGCATCAAAAACATATTTTATGCCAGAATTTCTTCGTGATGTATTCAGTCAATTTTTTTATAGCAAAGCTGTTAAATAGATAGATTATTCAAGATATATAGGCTGTTGATTTTAGAGTTATTTTAGGCTATGCTAGTAAAGAATTAGATATTGATGGGTAGAGGCTGCAAGACTAATCAGTAAGGTGTGCGAGTTTGACCGCGTTGAACACATCTGAAAGGAAGTTTTGCCGAAGTTCATTTTCTGTGGTCTAAGAAAACGAATTGGGGTCATTCTGAAAAAGAATGTCACTGTCATTTAAGTAACAGCTTAAATGGAGAGCTACAGGGTTGTTTGATGTTTTAGCGCACAGACGAATTGTAGAAGGCTGACTTTATCCAACTGGAGAGGTCAGCTTTTTTGTCTCATTTTTCACCCATCAAAAATGAGGAGGAGCTTTTATGGAGAACACAATTTATTCGATTTTACCACCAATTATTGCAATCGTCATGGTGCTATTAACACGCCGTGTCTTATTGTCTCTCGGTGCAGGTATTGTAGCTGCTGCCATTATTTTAACTTGGTTTGCACCGCTTGATGCGCTGCAAGAAGTCTATACATCATTTGCAATTATTTTTTGGGCTGATGGATTCAACGCTTACAACGTTTTTATTATTCTTTTTCTTTTATTGCTGGGCATTATTACAGCATTTGTTAGTTTATCAGGGGGCAGTCATGCTTTTGCAGAATGGGCTTCTCAACACATCAAATCTCGAAGAGGAGCTAAGATTTTAACTGTCGTACTCGGGATGGTAATTTTCATTGACGACTATTTTAATGCACTAGCAGTTGGACAAGTGGCACGTCCGATAACAGACAAATACAAAGTATCGCGTGCAAAGCTTGCTTATTTTATTGATTCGACAGCTGCACCGGTTTGTGTGATTTCTCCCGTATCAAGCTGGGGTGCCGCCATTATTGGCATCATTGCAACCATTTTAGCAGGTCAAAAATTCGTTGAATATTCTGCACTTGAAGCATTTCTATGGATGGCGCCCATGAACTTCTATGTAGTAGCATCACTCGCAATCGTCTTTTTTGTTGCTGTCCGTGATGTCGATTTCGGTGAAATGAAAAAACACGAAGTACTAGCAATTACAAAAGGTCAGCTTTTTGACTCAAATAAAACCATTCCTGGTGAAATGAAAGAAGAGTTTCCAACACATTCACACGGACATGTTAGAGATTTGTTGTTGCCGATTCTACTACTGATTGTGGGTACAATTACAGCCATGATTTGGACAGGTTATCAAAATGCTGATCAAGTTTTTGACATCTGGCTGATTTTTGAAAACACAGATGTCCCTGCTTCGCTAGTGACAGGTGGATTATTAGGTGCTCTGACATCAATTGTTTTGTATATGATGCAAATGAATAAAAACAAAACAGCGACTATGGGCTGGGTAGGAAAAGGTATTTGGGCCGGCATCAAATCTATGATGGGCGCAGTCTTGATTTTAATTTTTGCTTGGTCGCTAACATCATTGATTGGCTTACTAGAAACAGGTGCTTATTTAGCAGGTGTCGTATCTGATGGGAATATTCCGACTGCTGTGTTACCCGTGCTGTTATTTATTCTTGCTGGTGTTATGGCTTTTTCTACAGGAACCTCATGGGGCTCATTTGGTATTTTGTTACCGATTGCTGGAACAATCATGATCGAAGCAGATCCTTCACTATTATTACCGGCATTATCAGCTGTTTTAGCAGGTGCAGTATTTGGAGACCATTGTTCACCTATTTCTGACACCACTATTTTGTCTTCGACAGGGGCAGGAAGTAATCACATGGATCACGTGTTGACACAAATTCCATATGCATTGACTGCTGCCGGTATTGCGGCGATAGGGTATTTAGTCATAGGTTTTACAGGATCATTAGTCATTTCATTAGTTGTCGTCTTAGTAGTACTAGCAGTACTATTTATAGTTTGGTCACAACGAACAACTATTATTGAAAAACAACAAAATAATTAATAGAAACCTGGCAGAGAAGCTCCTTCTTTGCCTTTTTACTTTTGTAGCAATAGTTTTTTGAATTATCTTTTGAAATTATCTTTACATTAAAGCAGGCTCTCGGTATACTAATTTTAGATTAACAAATAATCTGAATACATTCAAAATTCCTATTTTTATGTAAAAAGAATGGGAAAACAAAGGGGGAAGAGAGATGGAACGTTCGCAATGGGGTACACGTGCCGGCTTTATCATGGCAGCCGTCGGCTCTGCAGTAGGTCTTGGTAACATTTGGCGTTTTCCATATGTTGCCTTTGAAAATGGTGGGGGTGCCTTTTTCATACCATATTTATTTGCTCTACTAACGGCTGGTATACCAATTTTAATTTTAGAATTTACCATCGGCCATAAGTACCGAGGATCTGCACCATTATCATTTTTCAGAATGGGTGGTAAAAAATTAGAATGGCTTGGTTGGTGGGCAGTATTTGTGTCTTTTGTTATCTCTGTGTATTATGCCGTTATTATCGCTTGGGCAATGCGCTATACTATTTTTTCTTTCAATCAGGCATGGGGCGAAGATACACAAGATTTCTTATTCAATGAATTTTTACAACTTACAGTGAGTCCAGGACAAACAGGTGGAATTGTTTGGGGCGTCTTTATTCCTTTAGTACTAGTCTGGGTCATTACACTCGGAATTTTACTTGCTGGAGTTAAAAAAGGAATTGAACTGGCTAACCGGATTTTTATCCCAACACTAGTTGTTATTTTCTTAGCAGTCGTAATTCGTGCTGTAACATTAGATGGAGCATTAGTAGGTTTGGAAGCATTTTTCCAACCTGATTTTGGAGCCATTATGGATCCGTCAGTTTGGGTTGCAGCTTACGGACATATATTCTTTAGTTTATCTGTTGCATTTGCCATTATGATCACCTATTCAAGTTATCTTCCGAAAAAGTCGGATATTACAAATAATGCTTTTATCACAGGATTCGCTAACTCAAGCTTTGAGTTATTAGCGGGTATCGGTGTTTTCGCAGCACTTGGTTTTATGGCATCACAGCAAGGTGTTGAAGTGAGTGAAGTGGCTACAGCAGGCGTTGGATTGGCATTTGTGGTATTCCCACAAATTATCAATGAATTCCCAGGGTTCAACGGATTGTTCGGCGCATTGTTCTTCTTATCGTTAACACTCGCTGGATTGACATCTTTAATGTCAATTACTGAAACGTATGTCGCTGGGTTTTCTGAGAAATTTGGAATTTCCCGTGTGAAATCAGTTGTTTTTGGTGGCGGTGCAGCCGCTTTGATTTCGATCTTGTTTGCAACTCAAGGCGGTTTGTTCTTCTTAGACCTTGCAGATTACTTTATCAACCAATTTGGTGTTGCAGCAATTGGTCTAGTAGAAGTCGTACTAATCGTTTGGGTATTCCGTAAAGCAGATACACTTAAAGCTCACGCCAATGAAATTTCAGATATTCAACTAGGTGGTTGGTGGAAATTCAGCCTTGGCATCATCACACCAATCGTATTAGGTTATATGATGTTCGGTCTACTGAAGTTGAATATTTTGCAAGAGTTTGAAACTGAAACTGGAAACTACGAAGGGTATTCGAACATGTTTACTCTCTCAGGTGGTGTAGCAGTAGCTGCAGCCGCAATCATCTTTGGTATTCTGTTCTCTGCTGCAAAATGGCATAAAGAACAGGGAGAGTATGACGAGCGCAATTAAAAGGAGGAGCATAATATGTCTACAGGCTCAATTGTAGTTATGATTATTGGTATCGTTATTATTTGGGGCGGCTTAGCAGCTAGCATTATGCACGCTGTCATGAGTAGCAAAAAGAATAAAGCAAGAGACGCTGCAAATAACATTTAAAAAAAAGCCCGGAAACAAAAAGTTTCCGGGCTTTTTTGTGTTGGAGTAATATGGAAACTTGTGAGCGGATAAGCTTTATGATACATTTGGAAAGGAATTAGATTCTCATTCAGATTAACTAGATAGGAGACGACATAGAAAATAGCGATTTCGCTGTTTTTATAGAAACAATTAGAGCAATAAAACATACAATTCTTTTTACGTTAACTGACCTATGTAAAGTCTATGGAAATTTCGATATTTTGAATGGCAATATTTAAGCTTTAAGTCGTTTAATGCTAAAATTTTGCGTACCTGCTAAATGTGACCGTTCTTTGAAAGCAGTAAAAAGGTCAAAAAAATGCATCCCAATATTTCGACAAAATTTTCTTTGATGATTAGTTTAAGCGACACGAAAGAAAAAATTATTAAAGTAATGTATGATTCGCTAAAGGATTTAACGAATTCCCAACTTGTGATAACTAAAGGATTCTCAATTACCCAATCAGTCAAAAGTTATCATACGGATGAAACAATTCAATGCAGCTGCTAAAGAGCGTCACTGCCTCGGAGAAGAGCAAGCAGCTGCTATACACAGCTAATGGATGGTGAAAAACATGATTGTTTTGGATCAATGTAAGTATGATGTACTAATCGATCACCGCGAAGGATTTCAAGAAGAAGCTATTGCAGGTCGGTTTAGCGAAATTCTATCAAAATACGATTACATTTTAGGCGACTGGGGATATGGTCAACTACGCTTAAAAGGTTTTTTTGAAGATACAAACCATAAAGCAACTTACGATACAAAAATAAGTACCTTACAAGACTATCTATATGAGTATTGTAACTTTGGCTGTGCTCATTTTGTTATTAAAAAAGTTGAAAAAATTGCGCTACCAGTAGAAGAAATAGAACAGGAAACTCTCGAAGCGGATGCGTAATCTGCTAGAGGGTTTTTTTTTTACAATATGATATGATAAATGAGAGAAGAGAGATTTTCAAACGCCTATTGGAGGGTAATTTTATGTATTTTATTGATCGTAACAAAATAACTGAAACAGTTCGGTACATGAATTCATTGTTAGCATTTTACGAAAAACAACAGGAGTGGACATCATTTGGTGATCAGTTGGCGCTGGAGCGTATAGGTGCAAACGTCATTGAGTCTATCATTGATATTGGGAATTCGATGATTGATGGCTTTATTATGCGTGATCCAGGTAGTTACGATGATATTATCGACATTTTAGTAGATGAAAAAGTAATCACCAAAGAAATGGATCAACCTTTAAAACGTGTTGTGGCTTTACGTAAAATGCTCGTTCGTGAATTTATGAAAGTAGACAAGCAAGCGATTATAGTCGCATTCAACGAAAATTTAGTTGCGCTAAAAGCATTTGGACCAAAAGTTGAGCATTATTTAGTTCATGAACTCGGAGCAGTTTCAGCATTTATTCCGGAGAAAACAGATGATAAATAAAAAAACCTATAAAGCGTATTGTCTCGATTTGGACGGCACAATTTATCGTGGAAAAGATGCAGTTGAAGAAGCAGCTGAATTTGTTTCGCGATTGCAACAACAAAACATCGAACCGTTTTTTGTTACGAACAACGCTTCTATGACGCAACAACAATTAAAAGAAAAAATGACAGGTTTTGGCATAACGGCTAAAAAAGAACGGATCATTTCTTCAGCAATTGCAGCCGCAAAATACATTAAACATTGGTACCCAGGAAAAACCGTTTACATGATCGGTTCAGAAGGCTTAGACCAAGCGTTGAGACAAGAAGGACTTGTGCGAGTAGAAGAATCAGCAGATATTGTATTAATCGGACTTGACCGGGCGATTACTTATGACAAACTAGCGACTGCTTGTTTAGAAATTCGTAAAGGAGCGGTTTTTCTATCGACCAATAAAGATCTAGCTTTTCCTTCTGAAAGAGGGTTTTTACCTGCCAATGGAGCTATAACCAAGCTAGTATCTGCTTCAACAGGTATCGAGCCTGTTTTTATAGGCAAGCCAGAGATTCATATGCTCGAAGCTATTCAACTGGAGTTGGGTTTTAGCAAAAGTGAGATGGTCATGATTGGCGATAATTACGATACCGACATCCAGGCCGGAATCCGCTTTGGTATCGACACGATTCATGTAAATACCGGAATTAGTTCAACTGCGACAGTTCTCGAAAAAAAAGAACAACCCACCTTCCTTATTGAAAACTTGGGATATTGGAAGATTTAGCTACTATAAGTGAGAAAATAAGCCCAGCAATGAGACGTTGAGTCACAATGCTGGGCTGAAGTATACGTTTGTGCAGTTCTTTAAGGAAAAAGTCGCTTTTACGTACTTAAAATAGCGGGTTTTCTTCTATAAACTCATAAACTTTTTTGGTTAATTCATCTGGAGTTTCTGCTTCTACGATTTCACCGTTGACAAGGGCATATAAAGACTCGGAACATTTTGTGCAATAGCTTAAGCAACCATATTCCAACACATCGAGATTGGGATCCCGTTCAAGTTTTTCAAAAGAGTCTTGTGCGCCATTGGCGATATTACTAATGCAAAATTCAACAATTGGATTCATTCTAAGTCACCTCACTACAATAAAATCCTACCTTTTTTAGCGACTAGAGTCAATTAATTGATTTACACTGAAAGCATTGTGAAAGTTATCACAATCAGCTATACTCATATGTGAGAAATTGATCTGACAGACGACAAATAAAGGAGATTTTTATGCGAAAATTAGTCTTACTTGGAGGAGGTTATGGCAATATGCGAATTTTGCTTCGTTTATTGCCAACTAGCTTGCCACCAGATACCGAAATCATTTTGATTGACCGCACTCCGTTTCATAGCATGAAGACGGAATTTTATGCATTGGCTGCAGGAACAGAGTCCGATCATGAAGTTCGTGTGCCTTTTCCAGAGCACGAGCGCTTAATACTTGTAAATGGGGAGATAGCCGAAATCGCACTCGAGGAAAAATGTGTGATTATGGAGAATGGAAAACGAGTTGCTTATGATGACTTAGTCATTGGATTAGGCTGCGAAGATAAATATCATGACGTGCCAGGTGCTGCTGAATACACACACAGTATCCAAACTATTGGAAAGTCGCGCGCCACGTACCAAACCTTGCTTGGTTTGCCAGCAGGTGCAGTAGTGGGGGTAGTAGGTGCAGGACTAAGTGGAATTGAATTGGCCAGTGAACTTCGTGAAAGTCGAAAAGACTTAAATATTAAATTATTTGATCGAAGTCCACGAATTTTGCGTGACTTTCCTGAGCGATTGAGTAATTTTGTGAAAAAATGGTTTGACAATCACAATGTTGACGTTGTTTCAAATTCAAATATTACACAAGTGGAACCCACTTTACTTCACAACCATGAAGAAACGATTCCAGTAGATGCCGTTGTGTGGACAGCGGGCATTCAACCGGTTAAACCTGTTCGAAATCTAGGATTAGAAAGTGATGCGAGCGGACGAGTCGTGATTAACCAATATCATCAATTGCCAAATGACGAGCATGTTTACGTAGTGGGAGATTGTGCGGCCTTGCCAATGGCTCCTTCTGCACAATTAGCAGAAGAACAAGCAGAACAAATTGTCAAAGTGTTGAAATCCACATGGAAAGGAGAAGCTTTGCCAGAAACAATGCCTGAGATTAAACTGAAAGGTTTCCTTGGCTCGTTAGGAAAAAAACAAGGATTCGCTTATTTAGCAGATCGTACGGTTACTGGTCGTATTGCTCGTTTAATGAAGTCAGGTGTACTGTGGATGTACAAATGGCATAACGGGTAATTGAGAAAACGTTAGAGCCTGACCGGCACTGACCAACTTACATTCTAAAAAGCTAGACACTGAAGTTTAGACAAAGAAAAGCGCTCAGTTTTGAGCGCTTTTTTCATTTTGCTTCAGAAAATCCATGTTTTTCAAGTTCGCGGTAAACAGGTTTTAATTGGATATAACCTTCCCCTACAACTTCTCCTTCAACCAAGACCAATGGATAAAAAAATTCATCTTCCAGAATACGCTGTGCATAACTTTTTTGATGGTCGAGTAACGCCTGTTTCTCAATATCAATATAAGTAATTGAAAATGGCTGACCTTTGTACTTTCTTGAGATGGCGGCTTCTAACCATTCGTACGTATCGACCGACGAAGGTGCATTCACACAACTTGCGCAGATTACATCAGTCCCATAGACTTCAACAGATATCTTTTTTTCCATAAATTTTAGTCCTCCTATGAATTCATTAGTGGCTTTTTCCTGCTAATCACATTATAATGATTATAATGAAAGGAGTCGATATAAATGACTGAAGCTTTGCTAGAAGATCAAGTAATGGAAGTCTTAGATAAATTACGTCCATTCCTTTTGCGTGACGGTGGAGACTGTGAACTTGTTGATATAGAGGAAGGCATTGTAAAACTTCGTCTGCTCGGTGCATGCGGAAGCTGCCCAAGTTCGACAATTACATTGAAAGCAGGGATTGAACGCGCGTTAGTGGAAGAAGTTCCTGGAATAGTAGAAGTAGAACAAGTATTTTAATGACAAGGGACCTTTTGAGGTCTCTTTTTCTTTACAACTAACGATTTTCGTTTATTTTTTATAATGCTATAATGTAAGGTGAACGACTTGAAAAATGATGGAAATTATTGCTATGATATGACTAAAGGAAGGTGAATGAATTGGCAGAAGTAGTTGAAATTACAGAAGCAGCCTCATTCCAAGTAAAAGAAATGATGCGTCATAACGAAGAAGAAGGATCCTTTTTGCGTGTTGCTGTTAAAGGTGGCGGATGCAGTGGATTAACATATGGTATGGGATTTGAACAAATCCAAAGTGAAAAAGATGATCTTTATGAGCAATTTGGAATCCCGATTTTAATTGCTAAAGATGATGCACCTATTTTACAAGGTACCGTTGTTGATTATAAGCAGTCATTGATGGGTGGCGGATTCACTATAGAAAATCCTAACGCAATTGCATCATGCGGATGTGGAACTTCATTCCGTACAGCAAAAAAAGCAGGCACTCCAGAGAATTGTTAAAAGTCGGTGACAAACCGGCTTTTTTATTATGGATACGTTTAGCATAAACGCATTATTCAGTTGAAATCAGAAGGGTTTAGGTCTAGTATAGAGGATAGATGTTTATCGGTGCGCCAAGGTTTGACCACTTTGACGATATTCGATTAAAAAATGACTTGAAGGTGGTTGCGATTGTGTTGAAAAGACCGTCAATATTAGTATTAGGAGCAGGTTACGGTGGGTTAACGACTGTTGTAAACTTGCAAAAAGTTCTGGGCACAGATGCTGCAGACATTACATTAATCAACAAGAACGAATATCATTATGAAAGTACATGGCTTCATGAAGCAGCTGCGGGAACATTACTTCCAGAGCAAGTACGCTATGACATTAAAGACGTAATTGACGGTGTCAAAGTTAAATTTGTACAAGCAACTGTAGAAGCAATCGATGTAGTGGGCAAAAAAGTAAGTACAGACAATGGCGAATTTACATATGACTACATTGTTATCGCTCTTGGCTTTGAAGGAGAGACATTCGGAATCGAAGGTCTTGATAAATATGCGTTGTCAATTGCTAACGTAAAAGCTGCACGTTATATTCGTGAGCATATTGAATTCCAATTTGCTAGCTGGTCTACAGACGCTGTTAAAGACGATAGTCGTTTAACAATTATCGTTGGAGGAGCTGGGTTTACAGGAATTGAATTCCTTGGTGAATTAGCTAATCGCGTACCTGAACTTTGCAAAGAATATGATGTACCACGTGAAAAAGTCCGTGTTGTCTGTGTAGAAGCAGCTCCAATGGTATTGCCTGGTTTTGATCCAGAGCTTGTTAATTATGCTGTTGGTCATTTAGAGTCTAAAGGAATTGAATTCTCTATCGGTACACCGGTGGTAGAAGCAACTCCAGAAGGCGTTAAAATCAAAAAAGGTGATGAAGAGTTCGAATTCATTAAAGCTGGCACGGTAGTTTGGGCCGCAGGTATTCGTGGAAACAGATTAATTGAATCTACGCCAATCGAAAATATGCGCGCTCGTGTGAAAGTTGAAAAAGATCTACGTGCTCCAGGTTACGATGATGTATTCATTATCGGTGACTGTGCATTGATGATTAACCCAGAAACAAATCGTCCGTTCCCACCAACAGCGCAAATTGCGATGCAACAAGGTGAGAGCGTTGCGAAAAACTTAAAAGCATTAATGAACAATGAAACAACGATTGAATTCACTCCAGATTTAAAAGGAACAGTTTGTTCACTTGGCGATGCCGATGCAATTGGCGTGGTCTTCGGTAAAAAAGTAACAGGTAAAAGAGCTTCATTTATGAAGAAAATGATTGATAACCGTGCGTTATTAATGATTGGTGGACCAATGCTTGTTATGAAAAAAGGCAAATTTAACGTTTTGAAATAAGTAATGCAAAAGCTCTCTTAACCGAGAGCTTTTTTATTTTGTTCAAAGAAGATAAAACTTAGAAATAAATTGAATTTGCAGTTGCGCTCTGTTTTGTTCTATGTTATATTATCTGAATATTAAAAAATTATCATGAAAAGAGGAGTTTCGGATGCCCATTTTCAAAAAAATTCTCAATGTCAATCAATGTCTATATTGTTCAGGAAAAGGTTATTTTCAATTGCGACTGGGAGGTTCAGAAACGTGCTCCTGCTGTTCGGGTTCAGGTAAGAAATAATAAGGCAACAAATAGCAATAAATAGTGAATAGCTGAAAAGCTGTTCACTATTTTGAATTCTAGCGATTTTGTAAATCAGACGGCTTTTGTATAGTGTCATAAGTGACAAAGCAATGAACTCTGTCCTGCTGGATTGAAAGCCTTTGTTTTTTCGGGTAAACTGAGGAAAGGAATAACGGAGGTTAGAGTTTATGAACAGTTCATTTACAATCGTGCAATTGATTATTTCGATGTTGCTATTCTATGTTATGTTTTTCGGAATCGGCTTTTTATTAAATATGTTGCTTCGGATGACGTGGCTAATGGCTGTAGTTTATCCGGTCGTCATTTTATTAGTGGTGGATGATGTTGGCATATTTGATTATTTCACGAATCCAGGAGAGTCTTTCTCTATGCTTGGAGATACAATTAGTTCTATGACAGCCAGTGATATTGCTGTGTTGTTAGCCGGCTGGGCTGGTGCTATTACTTCTGGTTTTATTATGAAGATCTTACGCAAGATGGGGTATCAAATGTTTTAAAAAATCGCCGATCCGGGTAACGGAGTCGGCGATTTTTTATGGGGATCAATTGAGTATTCCGTAATAGACAAAAGAAATAGTGACGCCTGTTAGTGCACCCATGAATACTTCACTTGGTTTATGTCCAAGCAATGTTTAGAGTTCGTGTATTTTTTCTTCTTCTTTTTTCTGCGGCCATTTTCTTGTTTCTTCCATAAAAACGTAAATGTCTTGTCGCATTTTATTGATAGTTAAAGCTTGTTGGCCCGCTTGGAAACGAACGCCGGTGGCATCGTACATTGTGATAACAGCAAATAGTGCAGACACTGCGAAAATTGTAGAAGAAACACCGTGTTCAAAAGCGACAGCAGTGGTTAAAGATGTTACCGTAGCTGAATGTGAACTGGGCATCCCACCCGTTGACGAAAAAAACTTCCAGTCTAGTTCTCGTGTCACGGCATAGTGAATTGGAATTTTGACAAATTGAGCAAATACGATAGCGAACAACGCAATCATAAGAGGAGAATTGGAGAAAATTCCCATTTGGTGTCGCAGCCTTTCTATTCAAATATATTTTTCAAGTATAGCATAGCCAAAAAATGTGGAAATCAGTTTTTTCCTTCGTTGCCCGAACTACTCGAAATTCGAATTAAATGCTACACTTGAAAAGAACATATAAGAGGAGGAGTTTTATGCAAATCAACTTACAACAACATTCACAAGATAGCAAAGCTGAAATCCTTATTGTCGGTTTGAGTCGACATCCTGAAAACAGTAAAGGGTGGGAAGAATTTACTAAGCGTTTTGATGGTAAGTTAGAAGGATGGATTAAAGAAGATTTGTCATACGATTTAAAGTCTTTAATTACATATCCAACGCTTTCTGGAGCGATTCCACGCGTCTTGTTTGTCGGGTTGAATAATCGTAAAAAATTGACTGAAGAACAGATGCGTTCTAGCTTTGGGTTAGTTGGAAAAGAACTAGCAAAGAAAAAAATACAGCATGCTGCTATTTATACAGAGTCTTTTGAAAACGATCACATTAGCGCTGAAGATGTTGCGTTTTTAGCAGCAGAATCCATCACGATGGGTGGCTATCGTTTTGACGATTACAAAACTTCATCGAACGAAACACGAGTGGAATTAGAATCTATAACGTTCTTAGCCGAACAATTAGAAGAAGATACTGAAGCAGCTGCAACTGTGGGCGCGATTTTCGGACAGTCAGTAAATGACGCGCGGACACTCGTGAACATGCCGGCAAATATTTTGACGGCTACAGCAATGGGAGAATACGCAAGAGAACTTGGCGACGCTTATGGCTTTGAAACAGACATTTTAGGGAAAGCTGAACTAGAAGAGCTAGGCATGGGAGCAATTCTTGCAGTTAACCAAGGTTCGATTGAAGAGCCGCGTTTAATTGTCTTGAAGTACAAAGCAACAGAAGGGTTTGAAGATCCGTTAGCGCTTGTTGGAAAAGGGATTACTTTTGATACGGGTGGCTACTCAATCAAGCCGAAAGACGGTATTGTGGGAATGAAAGGCGACATGGGTGGAGCTGCTGCAGTACTCGGCGCGATGAAAATTATTGGCGAGTTACAGCCTAAACAAAATGTGATCGCAGTAATCGCTTCAACAGACAATATGATTTCTGGAAATGCTTTTAAACCTGATGATGTAATCACTTCGATGAGCGGCAAAACAATTGAAATTCTAAATACGGATGCGGAAGGTCGTTTAGTATTAGCTGATTCTGTAAGCTATGCAAAACAATTAGGAGCAACTAAAATTGTGGATGTTGCAACATTAACAGGAGGCGTTGTCGTTGCATTAGGCAAAGACAAAACGGGTGCTTTGACGAACGACGAAGCATTTTTTGAAACGTTCTTAGAAGCTTCTATGGAGAGTGGTGAATTTGTTTGGCGCTTGCCGTTAACAGAAAGCGACAAAAAGCGCATACGGACAAGTAATGTTGCAGATTTGAACAATTCACCAGGACGTGATGGCCACATGATTTTTGGTGGCGGATTTGTGGGAGAATTTGCAGGAGACACGCCGTGGATTCATTTAGATATTGCTGGCACTTCAGATGCAGACGCTGCACATGATCTTGGACCTAAAGGTGGAACAGGTGCTATGGTGCGGACACTTGCTATGCTAGTTGAAAAAATGGCAGACGAACAATAAGCAAAGATCTATACAATAAAAAAGCTGTCTTCAAACGTCATTTTCATGACAATGGAGACAGCTTTTTTTATTCTTCAGGTGCTTTACGATTTAAAATATCTTCCTTTTTCTCTTTTATTGCAGACTCCATGTCATCACGCACTGTTTCAGCAGCAACTTTAATCCCGGACATGTAGGCTGCTCGTCCAATCAAATGACCACCTACAGGAGCTGTGATAAACAAGAACACAATTGCGATAATGAGCTGCGTATTGAATATGTCTTCAATTAACCAGAAGTGGATAAAGGTTGCGAGCAATATACAAAGAACACCAAGTGTAGAGCTCTTAGAAGCTGCGTGTGTACGCGTATAGACATCTGGCAAACGAATAAGCCCGAGTGCTGTTACTAAGCTAAATAAGACGCCTGTAACCATTAATACAATAATGAGGATATTAATGATGATTGTTTCGATCGAAAATCTCTCCTCTCTCAAGGAATTTCGCAAAAGCAGTCGTTCCGATAAAAGATAAAATACTTAACAAGACAATGACCTCGAGGAAAAACTCTGTCCCAATGATCAATGACAGTAAAGCAATGATAGATACCAACGATATACCAATCGCATCTAATGCCACAACGCGATCAGCAATCGTCGGTCCTTTAACAAGTCGGAAGAGCAGTCCCGTAAATCCAGTGCTCACAAGAATTAGTGAAATCCAGTAAAACAGCATCATGGGCGGCTCACCTCCAATATAGCCCGTTCAAATGTCTCTTTTATTGAATTGACCGCATCGTCAATATCATCAAAATCGAGCGCATGAATATAAAGCCGCTTTTGATCATCAGATATACCTACAACCAATGTTCCGGGAGTTAGTGTAATTAGCGCTGATAATAGTGTGATTTCCCAATCTGCTTTTAATTCGGTCTCCATTTCAAAAATCGCAGGCTTTAAATTCATATTAGGTTTGATTACAATTAGTAAAACTTGCACACTCGACTTAAAGAGTTCTCTGAAAAACAACAAAAACAGAGAAGCAATTGCCCAGATTCTTGATGTATAAAGTCGGTGTGAAAAAAAACGGCGCATCAAGATAATAATTCCAAGTCCAACTAAAAAACCGATTGCGAATCCTGAAGGACTAAAGGAAACAGTCATGAACATCCACACAAGAGCTAAGAAGAAATTTAACAAGATTTGTAAAGCCATATGTCACCTACTCCTTTAATACCGCATCAATGTAGATGGATGGATTCAGCAGCACTTCACCCGCTCCTGAAATAAGAGGCATGAAGAGTTCCGCGCCGACCCCGAATACCACTGTAATGGCAACAAGGATGACCGTTGGGATAAACATTTGATTATAAACAGATTTTTTTAATGGAATGGTTTTAACCGGTTCACCCCAAAAAGCATAAACGAAAATACGCACAACGCTAAGTAGCACGATCAAGCTAGTAGCCAAAACAACAATGCTGCCCCAAAATTGAGGACCTTCAAAGCCACCTTGAACAATTAGTAGTTTACCAGGGAATCCGCTAAGTGGTGGAATACCAGCTAAACCAAATGCTGTTATGAGATAAACCCAACCAAGTACCGGATAGGTTTGGATCAATCCTCCCATTTTTCGAAGGTCTGTCGTACCAAATAGCACTGCAACAATTCCAACTAAGAAAAACAAAGCGGCTTTAATTAACATATCATGGATCAAGTAAAAGATGGATCCATCAATACCCGGTTGATTAAGCTGAGCTACACCAAACAAAATAACCCCAACTGCAATAATAATGTTGTAAATAATAATTTTTTTAACATCAAAATAAGCGAGAGCGCCAATACAACCGGCAAGAATGGTTAGAATAGCAATAATTCCAAGCAATTCGTGAGTAAATCCAACATTCATCGTAAAGAACAATGTGTATGTACGCATAATTGCATAAACCCCAACTTTGGTTAGCAAAGCTCCGAATAGAGCAAGAATCGGAATCGGAGGTGCGTAATAAGATCCCGGCAACCAGAAATACAATGGAAATATAGCAGCTTTAAAGCCAAAGACCATTAAAAACAGGACCGCGATAACGGTTAGAATACCGGTTTCTTTGATTTGGGGAATCTTCACTGCCAAATCTGCCATGTTCAATGTGCCTGTAACTGAATAGAGAAAGGCAACGGCAGCTACGAACAAAGCCGATGAAATAATATTCACTAACAAGTACTTAATCGACTCGCGAAGCTGTGGCTTTTCGCCTCCATGGACAATTAACGCATATGAAGCCATAAGCAGCACTTCAACAAAAACGAATAAGTTAAAGATATCACCTGTCGTAAAGGCACCATTAACACCAACCATTAAAAACAGTACAGCAGGATAATAAAACGATTGTTCGCGTTTAATGCCAATCGTTGGAAAACTATAAAAAACAACAAGTAATACAAGCGTAGAAGATGTGACCACTAGCAAAGCAGACAAAGGATCAGACACCATCGAAATGCCAAATGGCGCAGGCCAACTTCCAAGCGTGACAGCTTGAATACCATCTGTATTAACTTTAGCGAGTAGTACCACTGCAGATATTAACGCAGTTCCCGCACCAATGGCTGCTAATATGCGTTGAAGCTTTATATTTTTTGGGAAAATCATCAGGAGAGCAGCAAAAAATAACGGAATGATAATTGGGAACAACAGTAAATTACTCATAGTCTTCAGTTCCTCTCAGCAAATCCATATTGTCGGTACCGAGCTCCTGATAAGAACGGTAAGCGAGCACTAGGAAAAAAGATGTGACAGCAAACGAAATGACAATAGCTGTCAATATTAACGCTTGTGGCAATGGATCAGCATAATCGCTAATTTTTACACCGTCAGCCACAACAGGGGGCGAGTTTCCGCCAAGTCCACCCATTGTCAATAACAAAAGGTGAGCACCGTGGCTTAACAAACCAGTACCAATAATAATACGAATCAAACTTTTCGAAAGCATTAAGTACACAGCTGCCATAAAGAGAAATCCAATGGCAACCGACATAATTATTTCCATTATTCATCCTCTCCAATCGTTTGAATAATGGTCATCGTTACACCGACAACAACCAAGTAAACTCCGGCATCAAACAACATCGCTGAATGCAGAGACGTTTTGCCGAAAAGCGGTAAATCAAAATAACCAAAAGCGTGGGTGAAAAATGGAACATCAAAGATGATCGCAGCAGAAGCTGTAGCTAGTGCCAGTAACAAACCCGTTGCCGTCATCGTAACGTAATTTATCGGCAATATTTTTTTTACGGTTTCAATATCGAACGCTAGCATTAATAAAACAATTGCACTAGTCGTCAATAAACCGCCTACAAATCCGCCACCAGGTGTGTAATGTCCTGCAAAGAAGATGTGGACAGCAAACATCAAAATGATGAAGGTCACAACTTTTGTGGCCGTTTGAAGCATAACATCATTTGTTCTCATGCCGCTCCTCCTTTTTCGTTAAGCGCAGTTTAATCATTGTGATAATCCCAATGCCAGCAATTCCGAGCACAGCAATTTCGAACAAAGTATCAAATCCACGGTAATCAACCAAAATCACGTTGACAATATTTCCACCGCCTGCTTCTGAGTAGACAGTTTCTTTATAAAATTCGGAAATAGAAGGCAACGCTTTTTGCGAGTGAGAAGCAAGCGCAACCAATGTCACCATAACACCGACACCTATTGCAACAAGTGCATTTCCAAGTTTGAAACGCATACGTTCTTCTTTTCGGCTGATCTGTGGTAAGTGGTAAAACGCTAACAAGAACAAAGCAACCGAAATGGTTTCGATCACGAGTTGTGTTAATGCTAAGTCAGGCGCACGGAAAATAACAAAAAACAAGGCGACTGAATAGCCAACTGCCCCTAGTGCAATAATACCTGTAAGTCTTGACTTTGAAAGAAGAATTGTTAATGTCGAGCCGACCAAAGCGATTAAAATAACTATTTCATAAAATCCAACAGGTGCTAAATTCGTTAAATCAATAGCGAATGCATCTGTTAAAAAAAGTGTCCCAATTACGATAAAAATAACGAAACTAAACATGTACACTAAATAAGACCGAATAAAGCCAGTCATGTATATTCCAGAAAACCGATTCGCGCCCGTATCACTTAAAAACACAATATTATTATAAAGTGCATTTAACGTATCCGGGAAGCGGTCGTAACTCTTTTGCCATTTACGGAGTGTCCAAAACAACAGAAAACCAATTCCGAAAATGCCGAGTGTCATAAAGAACTCGGGTTTAAACCCATGCCACGCTTCTACGTGAATTTTAATATCATCTGGTGAGTTATATAAGAAAGGCTGCATAGCTAAGACAGCCGGTTTCACGAGCCAGTCACCAACAAGATTTGGGATAAAGAAAATCACGATTACAAGAAGTGACATAAAAACCGGCGAAATCAACATGCCAAGAGGTGCTTCGTGAGCCGGTTTTGGCAATTCTTCTGGTTGGTGTTTTCCTGCAAATGTGTGAAACACAAAATAAAAACTATAGATAAACGTAAATACCGATCCAAGCCAGGCGACGATAGGAAACAGAATGCCCCAAACATCCATCGAGAACAAATCAAACTCCATTAACGACAGCATCGCGGTCAAAAACATTTCCTTACTTAGGAATCCACCAAACGGTGGCAAGCCGGCCATTGAAAAAGCCCCAATCATTGCGACGGTAAAACTAATAGGCATCAAGCTCATTAGACCACCCAATTTACGGATGTCTCGTGTACCGGTTTCGTGATCCACAATACCTGCGATCATGAACAAACTGCCTTTAAAAACAGCATGATTAATCAAATGAAAAATCGCAGCAAATCCAGCATACTTAAATGTAGTTTCTGCAATATTGTCGATGTGGTAGCCAGCAGCTGAAGCACCAAGCAAAGACATAATCAACCCAAGTTGTGAAACGGTTGAAAACGCTAAAATTCCTTTTAAATCCTTTTGCTTTAAAGCGAAAAACGAACCCCAAAACATCGTGAACAAACCGACACCTGCGACTAGCCACATCCACGTTCCTGAAATCGCGAAAATAGGTGTCAGTCGTGCAACCAAATACAGTCCGGCTTTGACCATTGTCGCCGAGTGCAAGTAGGCACTAACAGGAGTTGGTGCTTCCATTGCATCTGGCAGCCAGATGTAAAACGGAAACTGTGCGGACTTTGTGAACGCACCGAATAATACTAATACAAGCGCCCAAATAAAAAAGTCATGTGTTACAAGTTCAGTTGCTTGTGGGATTAACTCGCGTATGGAATATGTATCTCCCATAATACTTAGTAGGATAAATCCTCCAAGCATCATCAATCCGCCGAATACCGTAATCATCATTGATTTTAATGCACCAAAACGAGAACGGTCGCGTGTATACCAATAACCAATTAACAAAAACGATGAAATCGATGTCAATTCCCAGAAAAGGTAAAGGGTGATTAAATGGTCACTTTGAACAATACCGAGCATTGCTGTCATAAACATCAATAAATATACGTAAAAATTATGTAATTGTTCACGATGCTTATCTAAATAGAAAATAGAGTAGAGGACAACTAACGCCCCAATCCCTGTAATTAGCAAAGTGAACAAAAGACTCAATCCATCGATATAAGATACGAATGAGATATCGAGCGAAGGAATCCATTGGAATTCAGAAACTAAAGTGCCACCAGTGACTGTGGTTGGCAACAACGAAACGTAGTAAATGAATAAAATAACGGGAACCACTAAAACAAACCAGCCCGTATGGATTTTTCCGAACTTCTTAAATAACAACGGAACGAACAAGGCTGCAAGTAACGGTAAAAAAATTAAAAACACAAGTGACAAATGAATCCTCCTTCCAGCATAAACGTGATGAGTTTCTAATTAGAAATTATAACTCAAATCTGATGGATTTGCACCGTCAGCCCATCAACAGCATGCAGACTGTTCTGTTTTTTATGATCTTTACAAATAGGAAGAAACACGTTTAAAATTATTTTGTAATTTTGATAATAAATATAAAAAATAGGCTTCCTAGAAAGGAAACCTACTTTCTTACGTATTTTTCAGTTCCTGCTCAAGTAGTACATCTTCAAAATCTTGTTGCGGTTTGGCCAATGTGGACCGGAGAAAGACAAAGGCGAAAATAAATAACAAGCCAGTTACGATAAAGACAGAAGAGATGCCAATAACGCCACTAATAATACCACCAAACACAGGACCTATGATGTTTCCAAGAAAGCGGAAACTGGTGTTGTAACCCATAATTTCTCCTTGAATTTCGATTGGAGCTTCACGTCGCATTAAAGCAGTTGTCGTTGGGATCATTCCGCCGACTGCCATTCCAAAGAACAAACGCAAAATAATCAATTGCCAAAGTTCAGTGACAAAGGCTTGAGGAATGATAAAGACAAAAGACAGCAACAAAAGAAAGCCGAGCACTTTTTCGTAGCCAATCGAATCGCCCAAGCGCCCCCAACGCCGAGCAAACAAGATATTCCCTACTCCAGTAGCACTGAAAGTAATACCGGCAAGAAAGGCGACTTGCACGCTACCTTCAGTTAGTTCTGCCACATACAGTGACAGTAGAGGCTGAATGCTAAAGTTACCAATTTGAATCAATGCTGTAATGATCATCACATTGAGCATTAAACGATGATTTAAAATGCCATTAATAATTGTTTTGGGAGCATACACATGTCCATCTTTTGCTTTAACTCGTTTGATTTCATGCAAACCAAAAACAACAAACAATGCTGCAATTGTGATCACAATTGCAGTGATGAGAAAAGTGTATTTAAAACCAAACGCATCTGCCATCAAACCACCAAGAACCGGACCGAATAATGTACCTGAAACACTGCCCATTTGAAGCGTTCCGAGCGTTTTACCAGCTGATTCTTTAGAGGTTTGAGAACTAACAAAAGCTAAAGAAGTAGGGATAAAACCAGTTACCACACCCATAAACAAACGAATCATAAATAATTCCGATACAGAATCAGCAGTTCCCATAAGAAAAATGCTAATAGCAATACCGAAACCATTAATAATCAAAATGGGCTTAAACCCATATTTATCAGCAATACGTCCCCAGATAGGGGACATAATTAAAGCTGCAACAAAAGTGACACCAAAAACCAGTCCAGACCAGCGTTGGACATACTCATCCGAGAAGTTACCGAGCGATTCTATATAAAGTGATAAGAATGGCATAATCATGGTGGTGCTCCCGGCAACAAGGAAGTTGGTGAACATAATAATGAAGAAATTCTTTTTTTGAGTATCCATGTGGAACCCTTCTTTCTGAAAGGAGCATCTATTGATAGTATATAATATTTCGGTATGCGAAGAAAGCAATGAAACTTATTGATTTTTTCTGAAAAAGTAAGCACTAACGATTAAAAATAACTGGTACTAAGCAATAAATTTTACATGAAGATTTTTAGTTTAGATGATGTGTGCTAAAATAAAACGGGGTGAAAAAAGATGAAAAAAACAATGATAACGTCAATTTTAATGGCATTGCTACTGGGTGCGTGCTCAGAACAAACAGAGAGCAAAACTGAAACAGAAGTAATTACAACAACGGATAGCAACGCAGTCGCAGTAGACGGGTATCCGCAATTATCTACAAAAGTCGCGGACAACGAAGCGCTTGTGGAACTCACAACTTCTATGGGCGTTATGAAAATCAAGCTGTTTCCTGACATTGCACCTAAAGCAGTAGAAAACTTTATGACTCACGCAAAAGATGGTTATTATGATGGTTTAACGTTCCACCGAGTGATGAATGATTTCATGTTGCAAACAGGTGATCCAACAGGAACTGGCGGAGGGGGAGAAAGCATTTACGGCGCTCCATTTGAAGATGAATTTAATGATCATCTTGTGAATATTCGTGGCGCATTATCGATGGCAAATGCAGGTCCTGGAACTAACGGCAGCCAATTTTTCATCGTTCAAGCACCAGAAGCAACAGCGGATATGTTTGCAACAGAATATCCTCAAGAAGTTAAAGACGCATACTTAGAACAAGGAGGCACACCATGGCTTGATGGCAAACATACGGTGTTTGGTCAAGTCATCGAAGGATTAGACGTTGTAGATGCGATTGCGGCAGTTGAAACTGAAAACGATAAGCCAGTAGAAGACGTGACAATCGACGCCATTAAAATACTGGAAGAGTAACAAAATGCAGAAATAGTGGTCACTAGCTTTCATTTCTTTGTTTATGTGCTATTATATCCCTTAATGATAGAGAAATGTTAGGTGAAACTAGATGGATCTGAACAAGATGAATAAGAATGCGAGTGCCATTATGAGACATTGGGATCCTTTTTCCATTGGCTCAGAACTTTACGGTCGAGAAGTTCTTGAAGTTGTTGCGCAATTAGAGGTGTTAGATCATCCTTCTGAACTCGCAAAAGTAATTCAGACGAGTTATGAGTGTTCATTTGGAAAATGGATTCCGTTAGAACAATGTGTAGACATTTCGTATAAGTTACTAGCTCTCAAATTTGAAGCAAAGCACATTATCTGAAACGACAAAAAGAGCCTTCGGCATGGCGCCGAGGGCTCTTTTTGCATTGTGATGGCTTATTTAGATCCTAACCCATCTACTAAGTTAGAAGCAGGTACTTCTAGAGCATTAGAAAGAATCAAAATTGTTTGATTTGATGGAACTTCTTCGCCAGTTTCAAACGCTTGCAGTTTGCCAACACCAATTCGTGTTTTCAAAGCCAGTTCGTCTAATGAGAGATTGCGCTCTTCACGAAGTAACTTTAATTGAGCGTGTAGATTATTTTTCATATTCATGCACTCCTTCTTATATATGGAACATATTCCTATCTCTATGGTATCATGCACAGAAATATTTCGATAGGATTAAGTTGTGGCGTTTTGTGGACTAATCGGATTAAAAAATCGCAATGATCCCTTGAATAAAGACAACAATTATGGCAATCGGTGCCACAAAACGTACAATAAAGCGCCACACATCCACCCATATCGTTTGTTGAGACAATTCGTTATGTGCATCTTCTTTTGTTAAGACATAGCCTGCGAACAAGGCGGTAAACAATGCGCCAAGAGGCAATCCGATTCTACTCGTTAATGTATCAACAAAGTCAAAAAACGTAAATCCAAAGAAAATCTTTTCAGGCATAACACCGAAAGACAAGGCGCTTGGAATGCCGACAATGAAAATCATTAAGCCGAAAATCAATGCAACACGACGACGTCGATCGTATTTGTTTTTGACACCAATCGAAACGGTGATTTCCAACATGGAAATAGAAGAGGTCAACGTAGCAAACAATAATAAAATAAAGAAAATAATCATCAAAAATTGACCCATGAATAATTGATCAAAAATAGCAGGTAAAATAATAAATACTAAACCTGGACCTTGGTCAGGGGTATAGCCTAAAGCAAAGACAGCGGGGAAAATAATCAATCCGGCCATAATTGAAATCACAATGTTTAAAGACACAACGCTAACAGATGAACGCGTTAAGTTTTCTGATTTTGATAAATAAGATGCATACGTCATCATGCCGGCAACACCCACGCTTAATGAGAAGAAAGCTTGTCCCAGTGCAACTAGTGCAGTTTTAAAATTAAAGTAAGACCAGTCTGGAATAAACATAAAACGAACGCCTTCCATTGCGCCATCAAGTGTTAACGAACGAATCATTAACACAACAAAGAAGATCAATAAGGCGGGCATCATAATTTTGCTTGCACGTTCAATGCCACCTTTAATTCCTCCTGCTACAATCCACACCGTGAGGCCCATGAAAGCGGCTTGCGCAATTAAAACTTCCCAAGGATTTGTAATAATGTCAACGAACAAATCGGCAAACTCATTATCCGCTAGACCTGATAATTGAAACAAAATAGAGCGTCCCAAATAAGACAACACCCACCCGCCAACAACACTGTAAAAAGACAAAATTAGAAAAGAAAAGATAAATCCAGACCATCCAATCAAATACCATGGCTTCCCAGGCGCTTGTTTTTTTAATCCACTCACAGCATCAGCTTGACCGCGACGACCGATAACAAATTCCGCAAGTAAAACCGGTAACCCAATTAATACAGTGCTAATAATAAATAGTAAGATAAAAACACTGCCACCGTTTGCCCCAGTTTCGTATGGGAATTTCCAAATGGCGCCTAAACCGATAGCACTTCCGGCTGCTGCAAGAACGAAGCCTAATTTAGAGCTCCATTGATCACGTTTTTTCAAATTCATCACTCCTCTTCCCTATAGATTTCCTCATTTTACACGACAGACACGAAAAAAAATAGCTGTATTTGAAACCTTGTTTCGTTCTAATCGTATAATAAATGAATAAACAGAATAGAAAGAGTATTCAGGCTCGAAAAGGAGTGAAACAATGTCTTCCGGAAAGGATGATTCTAGTCGAGCATCAACAAGTGATAACCCTGCATTTAAATTGTGGGTGGAAGATAAAGTTCCTAATATAGGACGCTTTGCCTATCAATTAGGTATTTCTATAAAAAAGCTTCCAAGTTTTCAACGTGCTTGTTTAGTAAAGCTCGAACAGGAACTGCATCAATGGACAACAGATCAAGCTGAAGTTCGACTATATCAAGTCGTACTCGAACAATTAACAATTCAATCACTCGAAACCACAAACCTAGATGAGCAAAATTACCTTGGTTTTCACGAAGACCAAGAACTGCATCACGCACTACAAAAATTAGAACGAGATCAACGAATTGCTGTTGTGTTGCATTATTTTCATGAGCAGTTAACAACAAGCACTACGAATATTACAGGGAAAAGTGAGTCGGAATTTATTAATTCGATGGATAAGGGATTGCGTAAACTCGAACACGACTTGCAATTGAATGAACAGCAACTTACGCAACGTTTACAGCTGCTTCATAAATCGTATCAACGACTAGTGCCACCTTCACCCATTGAAGAATATCTCGAACAAAAGAATAAAATGATTAACGAGCGTTCGATAACCTTACTAGAAACTCAACAAAGCCATAAAAAAACAATAATTGTACTAGTCGCGACAAGTATTTTCTTAGCAACAGTCATCGGTGTTAGTTTTTTGTTTAATACACATTCGACAGAAACCGCAGAACAAACACAAAAACAGCAATCAGAACTAGGAACAACTGAACAAATAGAAGAATGGCGCAATCAATACAAAAAAATAAAAGAAACCTCACCAAAACGATTAGGAATGTCTAAGCAAGAATATGAAAAGCTTTCCTATGTCAAAGAAGCAGATGCAGAAATGGAGCAATGGATTAACGATAAATCGTTGCAGTCCACAGCGACTTCTGTTATCAGTTTACAAGACGCAATGAGCCGTATTTTACAAAAAATTGAAACACCACAAGGGATGGTGGATTCACTAAGTGGAGCCGCCCCTATGCTTAGCGAAGATGTAGAAGATTTTTTGTTAAATTATGCAGCAAAGACAGATGAGCTACGCGTATTTGCTGATCGCGTATTTCAGAAATACGCCGAAGAAGTAAAGTCAACGATTGTAATGGGACAATTGTCTCCAGAAAAATTACTAGCAGAAGCTAAAAACTATCCCCAAGAACTACGTTTAGTAATAGAGGCGTTACCAGAGTACAATTTATTCGCCGTTGCGCATCCACAAAAACAACATTTCCGAACAGTTCGAAATACTACCGAGCTGTCTCAACAAAGTATAATCAATGGAAGTTGGGAAGCATTTCAATACTTAGACTTTATAACGAAAGAACCTTTTTTTGACGAGTACGGATTTTTATTTCCTCTCGAAGAAGTTCCTGACCACTTAACCATGATTGAACAGTCCTTGTTAGAAGAACGTGAAGACACGGATTTACTAGATGAGGTAGAAGTCGCTTATCATCAATTCTTTTGGCAATTGCTAAAAGGCAATGAAATAAATCCCGTTTTTAATGAACAAGGTCAAGTCAAACTAGAATATCGTAGCGTTTGGAACAATATTGCTGTCTCTAATCCTTTGGCGTATATTATGTTGCCTATATTAAAGGAAATGGAGGCAAGTGATTGGACCGACTCAAAAGCTTATGATGATTTAGAATTTCATGATCTTCAAGAGGCTGTGGCGTTGGAAAAATCAGCAAAGCTAGCTGATAAACTCCCTAATGGAAATTTAATGTTTGAAGATGAAGTGGTGGATCTAACGGACTTTGATTATAGTCGTATTCAAGATTTGTACAAATCATTTTCAGTCCGTCACGATTTACAACTGTTAGCAGGTGTGTCGCCTTTAGATGTAATGTTTATGTATCATTATGCAAATAAACTGGAAGATCCTGAGACGCAATGGCATTTGCTAGCAGAAAGCTCCTTAAAACCAACTCTTTCAGTATATAAACAACAATGGCAAAAGATTCCCGAGTTAACGGAAAAAGCGAAATGGGTAGAGATTTTTAATCAAGCGAATAAACAACGCGTAAAAGAGAAAATTTACATCAACCCGCAACTTGAAATGAATAATGTAGAAGAATTAGACGGTCGTTACGACTTGTGGTTAGTTACAGAAAAAGACGCAATTTGGCAAATAGATTATCAACTTTATCAAACTCAAGATTTATCTTTAGACGGCCAACAGTTTATCAACGCAATAGAAATCTTGTATGCGAAATTTGCTAGCGATCATCAACCACAACAGTTGAAAAAAGCGAGTCCGATTGAAATAGTGGCCGTGTTTTTCAAAGCGGTAGAAGAAAAAGACACAGAAACGATGAAAAAGTTAATGGCCAATGAAAAAGATATCAATTACGAAGTATCTTTTGACATGTTTGAGTTCGGATCGTTTTCTGACATCACACAACTGACATTCAGAACGTATTTTTCCCCAGAAGAAAGAAATGAAAATGCAGGGTCTGTAGAAATTGTGTACGAAGGCAACTCAAATAAAGGCAGTGTGAATACTCATTTTTTCTTGGATAAAACTCCTCAGGGATGGCGCTTATCCGAACTATTTTACTAGTAATTTTACTCCAGCCCCATAGTTGTGCTATAATATACAGATGCCAATAGGTGTACAGGATAATTAGATATGACTAGGAGCGGGTAAACATGACAAAAACATACCAAACAGGTGATACGGTTTCGGGTAAAGTTACAGGAATCCAGCCGTACGGTGCATTCGTAGCGTTAGATGATCAAACACAAGGATTAGTTCACATCTCAGAAATCACTCACGGGTACGTAAAAGAAGTTAGTGAGTATTTGGCAGTAGGACAAGAAGTTGACGTAAAAGTATTGGAAGTTGATACAAAATCTAAAAAAATCAGCTTATCCATTCGCGCACTTCAAGAGCAACCAGTAGCAGCTCAGAAAACTGAAAAACCAAAACAATCTCTTCAGTCACATGTAAATGAAAATGATTCTGAAGGATTTAACTCATTGAAAGAAAAAATGGAAGAGTGGATCAAGCGCTCTGGCCAACAGTAAACATGCAAAAACGTAGCGTAGACATTATGTCTGCGCTACGTTTTTTTTGATTTTTCGTAAACGGTATTGAAGATTTTGGCGACTCATACCAAGAGCAGAAGCTGCTTTTGTAACATTGTTATTATGCAAATCCATTGCTTTTTGCAAATAATACATTTCAGCTTCAAACAAATAATCCTCCAGTGGCAAAAGTTCTGACGTAGATTGAACGATAAAATCTTCAGGCTGTTGCGTTCCTTTTATATTGCTTTTCAGCTTAAAGTGATTAGGTAACATACCAACCGTAATAATTTCTTGTGTCGTTAGCATCGACGTTACTTCATCAAGCAACAATTCAAGTTCCTTTAAATTTCCTGGCCAGTCGTAAGTGTGTAGCAACTCCCTTACTTCTTGGTCCATAGCGTGAACAACTGATCCCACCATCATTCGATGACGCGAAAAATAGTCATGTACAAACGGCAAGATGTCTTCTTTTCGTGAGCGAAGCGGCTCTACTTTAATGGTCATCGATGAAAAAAAATAAAAAAGATCTTTGAGTAATTTATGAGATGTGATTAATTCGACAGGATCATCTCCTACGCTGGCTATAAAATACGTATTCCCTCTTGAACGCTCCTCCACCATCTCAAGTAATTGTTGTTGCAGCGCCAAAGGCAATAAGTCAATTCGCTCACAATAAATCGTTCCTTCATCAATTTGTTGAATGACCTCACTTAGTTGGTCAATAATTGAGCCATCAGTGCCATGACAGTACAAGGTATGCATTGATCTATCAGAAGATTTTGCCCAGTGAATGGCTTCTGCAATCAATTCTTTGCCTGTCCCCGATTCTCCGACTAACAGCACAGGTAGTTTTGCCGTTGCTGCTTTTTCGGCTGTCTCAATAACTTTTTTCATACTTTTAGAAACAGCGGAAATTGCTGAGAATGTAATGGGTTCATCGTATTTTTTTAAAGGTTGATAAATCACTTTTTCAAGCGTCGTCACATCGCGCGACAGTTCGATTGCACCAATGAGTTTGTTTTCAGCAACCACCGGATAAGTATCGTTAATCGTTGTGATTTCTTGCCCTTTTCTGTTCCAATACGTTTGTTTAACATTGTAAACAGCTGTACCGCTTTGCAGTACTTGCAATAAAGTACTTTCGTGTTGATCGAAACGAAACATCTCAAGCAGCGAATGATCTGCAAGTTCTTCAAAATCAAAACCTTCAATTTCTCGCATTTTTTTATTGTATAAAACGGTTTTTCCTTTTATATCAATGGCATGAATCCCTATAGCCACGTGCTCTCCTGCGAATTTATAGAATGGGGATAAGTCGATAGTTGGCGATTTCAAAACACTCACTCCAAAATTATTTTGATTTTTTAAACGAAAACACTTGAATTATGCAACAATCTTTTGCATTATTATAAGTGGAAACAGTTTAAAAGTGCAAATTTTTTTTGCGCTTACTTAAAACTCGAGGAGGATTTACATGATTCCCTACAAACACGAACCATTCACAGATTTTTCGCTTGAGAAAAACCGCACAGACTATCTAGAAGGCTTGAAAACGGTTGAAGCTTACCTTGGACAAGACTATCCGCTAATTATTGGTGGAGAACGTATTACTACTGAAGAAAAAATTATTTCATTCAACCCTTCAAACAAAGAAGAGTTGATTGGTCGAGTATCTAAATCAAACAAAGACCTAGCCGAGAAAGCAATGCAAGCAGCTGACGAAGCTTTTAAAACATGGAAAAAAGTAAAACCAGAAATTCGCGCTGATGTTTTGATGAGAGCAGCTGCAATTGTGCGTCGTCGCAAACACGAATTCTCAGCACTTCTAACAAAAGAAGCCGGTAAGCCTTGGAACGAAGCAGATGCTGATACAGCTGAAGCAATTGATTTCATGGAATACTATGCGCGTCAAATGCTACGTCTGAAAGACGGTATGCATGTAGAAAGTCGTCCAGGTGAAGACAACCGTTATGATTACATTCCTTTAGGTGTAGGCGTTGTTATCTCTCCTTGGAACTTTGCTTTTGCAATTATGGCCGGAACAGCTGTTGCAGCGATGGTAGCAGGTAACACGGTACTATTGAAGCCAGCATCAACAACTCCAGTGGTTGCTTACAAATTCATTGAAGTTCTTGAAGAAGCAGGCATGCCAACTGGTGTTGTTAACTTTATTCCTGGACCGGGATCTGAAGTTGGCGATTATTTAGTTGATCATCCCAACACTCGTTTTATCTCATTCACAGGTTCAAAAGAAGTGGGCCTTCGCATCGCAGAACGTTCTGCTAAAGTGAACGAAGGACAAATTTGGATGAAACGTTTGATCGCTGAAATGGGCGGAAAAAACACAATGGTTGTAGACAAAGAAGCTGATCTTGAACTTGCTGCACAATCAATTGTGAAATCAGCATTCGGCTTTAGTGGACAGAAATGTTCAGCTGGATCACGTGCAGTTATCGTAGAAGACGTTTACGATACAGTACTTGAACGCGTTATTGAATTGACGAAAGAATTGACGATTGGTGACCCAACCGATCAAACAAACTACATGGGGCCAGTTATCGACGGCAATTCGTATGATAAAATCATGAGCTATATCGAAATTGGGAAAAAAGAAGGACGTCTTGTAGCTGGTGGAGATGGAGACAATTCTAAAGGTTTCTTCGTAAATCCAACTGTCTTTGCTGACCTTGATCCACAAGCACGTATCATGCAAGAAGAAATCTTTGGCCCAGTTGTGGGTCTAACAAAAGCAAAAGATTTTGATCATGCAATTGAAATTGCAAACAACACAGAATACGGCTTGACGGGCGCAGTAATTACAAACAACCGTGCTAACCTTGAAAAAGCGCGTGAAGATTTCCATGTGGGTAACTTATACTTTAACCGCGGCTGTACAGGTGCAATCGTTGGCTATCAGTCATTTGGAGGATTCAACATGTCTGGTACTGACTCAAAAGCAGGCGGACCCGATTATATCGGTCTTCACATGCAAGCTAAAACAACTTCTGAAATGTATTAAGCCATTTTTGAATGGTACGATAATTTATCAAAAAGGCAGACATAAGTCTGTCTTTTTTTAAAAAAAGGAGGAAAAAACATGACACAAACACAAACAATTATTGAACAAACTGAAAAATTCGGTGCCAATAACTACCATCCATTGCCAATCGTTATTACAGAAGCAGAAGGGGTATGGGTAAAAGATCCAGAAGGCAATAAGTTTATGGATATGCTGTCAGCGTATTCAGCGGTAAACCAAGGTCACCGTCATCCAAAAATTATTCAAGCGTTAAAAGATCAAGCAGACCGTGTAACATTAACTTCGCGTGCATTCCATAACGACAAATTAGCCCCTTGGTACGAAATGATTTGCGATATTTCTGGTAAAGAAATGGCCTTGCCAATGAACACTGGTGCTGAAGCAGTTGAAACCGCTTTCAAAGCTGCGCGTCGATGGGCGTATGATGTAAAAGGCGTTGCAGAAAATCAAGCAGAAGTTATTGCATGCGACGGAAACTTCCATGGCCGCACAATGACAGCTGTTTCATTATCTTCAGATCCTGAATACCGTAAAGGCTTTGGACCAATGCTTCCGGGTATCAACTTAATTCCTTTTGGTGATTTGGAAGCATTGAAAAATGCCATTACACCAAACACAGCGGCTTTCTTAATTGAACCCATTCAAGGTGAAGCAGGAATTATTATGCCACCAGAAGGCTTCTTAAAAGCTGCAAGAGAACTTTGCCGAGAAAACAATGTGCTGTTTATCGCTGACGAAATTCAGTGTGGACTTGCTCGTACAGGTAAAATGTTTGCTTGTGAATGGGAAGATGTAAACCCAGACATGTATATCTTAGGCAAAGCACTAGGCGGCGGAGTGTTCCCGATTTCTTGTGTGGTTGCTGACAAAGAGATTCTTGGTGTATTCAATCCAGGATCACACGGCTCTACTTTTGGTGGGAATCCGCTTGCGTGTGCAGTTTCAGTAGCTTCTTTAGAAGTATTGCTGGATGAAAAACTTTCTGAACGTTCTCAAGAATTAGGTGAATATTTCATGGGCAAATTACGTGAAATTAAACACCCTTCTGTGAAAGAAGTTAGAGGTCGCGGATTGTTTATCGGTATGGAATTAACAGAGGCAGCAAGACCATATTGCGAACAATTAAAAGAATTAGGTCTTTTATGTAAAGAAACGCATGATACGGTTATTCGTTTTGCACCACCATTAATTATTTCAAAAGAAGAATTGGATTGGGCAATTGAACGCATCCAAAAAGTATTCGCAAATTAACTTCCGCATGCCAAAAGAATCTTGACATGTGTTACACTAGGTGCAGAGTAAATATTAAATATAAAGAGGCGAACTAATACAATGGCTGAAAATTTGAACTTGTTGACGTCTACACAAAGCGTTATTAAAACTGCATTAGATAAACTTGGATACGAGGATGCGATGTACGAGCTTCTAAAAGAACCAATGAGAATGTTAGAAGTACGCATTCCTGTACGTATGGATGATGGTAAAACGAAAGTTTTTACAGGTTTCCGTGCACAGCATAGTGATGCTGTCGGACCAACAAAAGGTGGAGTACGTTTTCACCCAGATGTAAATCGTGAAGAAGTAGTCGCTTTATCTATGTGGATGACATTAAAATGTGGGATTGTAGAACTACCTTATGGCGGAGCTAAGGGTGGCATTATTTGCGACCCACGTGAAATGTCTATGCATGAGATTGAGAAATTGAGTCGTGGCTATGTGCGCGCTATCAGTCAAATTGTTGGACCAAACAAAGACATTCCGGCACCAGACGTATTCACGAACTCACAAATTATGGCTTGGATGTACGATGAATACAGTAAAATTGATGAATACAACTCTCCTGGTTTTATTACTGGAAAGCCTATTGTTCTTGGTGGATCTCAAGGTCGCGATAAAGCAACTGCACAAGGTGTCACTATCTGCATTAATGAAGCTGCAAAAAAACGTGGAATGGATATGCAAGGAGCGCGCGTTGTCATACAAGGTTTCGGTAACGCAGGAAGCTTCCTAGCGAAATTCCTTCATGATGCTGGTGCTAAAGTAATTGGAATTTCTGATGCTTATGGTGCTCTTCACGATCCAGACGGCTTAGATATCGATTATTTATTAGACCGTCGCGATAGTTTTGGAACAGTTACTACCTTGTTCGATAACACGATTACAAACAAAGAATTATTTGAACTGGATTGTGATATTTTAGTACCTGCAGCTATCGCCAATCAAATCACAGCTGAAAACGCTAACGACATCAAAGCTTCAATCGTTGTCGAAGCAGCAAATGGTCCGACAACTGCCGAAGCTACTAAGATACTCACTGAACGTGGCATCCTTTTGGTACCTGATGTTCTAGCAAGTTCCGGTGGGGTGACGGTTTCTTACTTTGAATGGGTTCAGAATAATCAAGGTTATTATTGGACACAAGAAGAAGTGGACGAAAAACTTAACAAGAAATTAATTGATGCATTTGAAAATGTTTATAACGTTGCTACTACTCGCAATATCGACATGCGTTTGGCAGCATACATGGTCGGCGCTCGCAGAACGGCAGAAGCTTCACGCTTCCGTGGCTGGGTTTAAGACAAATGAACCGCCTGGAGAATTCCAGGCGGTTTTTCTGTCTCAATCTTTTGCTTTTTAATGTAAAAAACGACATACTATGAGTTGACTAGAGGAGGATGATTGGATGAACGCATTTTCATTTTACAACCCAGTAAAACTTATTTTTGGTAAAGAACAGCTACAAGCTGTTAAAGAAGAATTGCCGAAATTCGGTAAAAAAGTTTTACTTGTATACGGTGGAGGAAGCATTAAAAAGAATGGCCTTTATGACGAAGTCACTCAAGTGTTATCAGAAGCAGGACTTGAAGTTTTTGAATTAGCTGGAGTAGAACCAAATCCGCGAATTTCAACTGCTAGAAAAGGGATTGAAATTTGTAAAAAAGAAGGCATTGATATGCTTTTAGCAGTAGGTGGAGGTTCGGTCATTGACTGTACAAAACTGATTGCGTGTGGCGCGAAATACGATGGAGACGCATGGGACCTTGTTTCTCGTAAAGCACAGCCACAAGAAGCTCTACCATTCGGGACCGTTTTGACAATTGCAGCGACTGGATCAGAAATGAATGCAGGATCTGTTATTACAAATGAAGAAACACAAGAAAAATACGGTTGGGGAAGTCCCTTATCGTTTCCTCAATTCTCTATTTTAGATCCAACTTATACATTATCGGTTCCAGAAAATCACACGGTTTATGGAATTGTGGATATGATGTCCCACATTTTTGAACAATACTTTAACGATGCAACGAGCACACCGGTCCAAGATCGCATGTGCGAAGGCGTTTTAAAAGCTGTAATTGAAACAGCTCCAAAATTAATGGGAGATCTTGGAAGCTACGAGCACCGAGAAACCATCATGTTCGCAGGGACAATGGCGCTTAACAAATTCTTAGAGATGGGTTATAGAGGAGACTGGGGTTCACATAATATCGAACATGCAGTATCTGCAGTCTACGACATTCCTCATGCTGGAGGATTAGCCATTCTTTTCCCGCAATGGATGCGTCATAACGTAAAAGTAAATCCAACTCGTTTTGCTCAAATGGCCGTTCGTGTCTTTGATGTGAATCCAGAAGGAAAATCAGAAAACGATGTTGCTAACGAAGGTATCGATCGTTTAGTTGCTTTCTGGACTTCGTTAGGAGCGCCAACTCAATTAGCGTATTACGACATCGATAATTCAAAAATCGATGCTATGGTTGAAAAAGCAATGGTCTATGGTGAGTTTGGTAACTTTGCCAAACTAAAAAGCGAAGACGTAAAAGAAATTCTTCAAGCTTCATTATAAGAAAAAAAGGCTCAGCGCTATGCGCTGAGCCTTTTTTATGTTGCATCAGGTTGTTCTGGGCGTTTACTTAAATGCTTCCAATGTGTTTCGCCGTCGTCTGCATCGAGAGAAATAATAACATCATCAACGCTTGGTTGACTGAGGATGATTTCTGCTAAACGGTCTTGTAAGTGATCAGCTTGTGTTACGTTCAGTTGAGGATCCACTTCAATCTTCGCTTCGACATGAAGAAACTCGCCTTCTTTAACAACTTCTAATTCTCGGATGTCTCGAACATCTGGATGATCACTTAAAATATGAGCGATGTGATTAACCATTTGCTCATCGGTTTCGCCAATCGCGCCTCGTGCATTGTCTAGGAAAACCTTTCCGACTACGTACAACATCATAAAGCCAATTGCGATAGATGCAGCACCTTCAACTTGTAGAAATCCTGTGTAATGTGCGATTAAGACAGCGGCTAAAGCTAATACACCACCTGCTGTTGCGACTAAATCTTCTAAGAATACTAATTTTGTTGCAGGCTTAGCTCGATTTAGGTGAGCAAAACTAGTTGTTAAAGGTGCAAAAGCATTGCCAGTAACTCCTGCTTCATGAAGAATTTCTTTCCCTGCTTTATAGAGAACAAAAAACTCAAGAAGAATTGCAATAGCTAACACAGCAACACTAATGACGAATCCTTCTGCTTTTACTGGAGAAGCTAATTGATGCCAGCCTTCGACAATCGTTTCATAAGCCATAACTCCAACGATTAAGACTGCGCCTAGGAGGACAATATTTAGTAAGCGACCAAAACCATTTGGGAATCGCTTTGTTGGTGCTTTTTTAGAAAGTGCAGAACCGATAAAAACAAAATATTGATTTGCTGCATCTCCAATAGAGTGCATCGTTTCAGCGAACATCGCTACATTTCCTGTAAAAAAGAACGCTACGCCTTTCATTATTGCGATAAATGTATTAATGATTGCAGCCGTCAGCGACGGTTTGTTTCCTTTCTTCAATAAGGTAAAAAATTCTTTCACCTTAACTCCTCCTTCGTTAAATCATGTCGAGTTCAACTTGAGTTACATTTTCAATGCTTGAAATTTCTTGATACAAATCAAGTGTATCCGTTTCATAGGAAAAAGATACACGAATTGTTAGCTGGTGAAAAGCAGAAGTTTCATCTGTATCTGAATGAGTGACAGAAATACTCTCAACAATCGGACCTCGAGCCTTTAGCTTATTCAACACATCGCGGATCGAAGCTTGTTCAGTAACAACCACTTTCAAATTTGCTTCGACCATCTTTAATCGTTTGGGTCCAATTTTGAAAAGAAGAGGAGGGAGCAATTCAATCCCAATCAAGACAATCAAGACAGCAGTAATTGCTTCTATATAAAAACCGGCGGCTACTGCAATGCCAATTCCACCAGCTCCCCATATCATAGCTGCAGTCGTTAAGCCCGAAATAGAATCGTTGCCACGTTTTAAAATTACGCCAGCCCCTAAAAATCCAATGCCTGAAACAATTTGTGCTGCTAGACGAAGTGGATCCATCGTAATATTAACATTATCATATTCACTACCTTGAGCGATATAGGCAGATTCAATTGAAATGATGGTCAACAAACAACTAAATGTAGAAATCACAATACTAGTTTTAAACCCGACAGGCTTTCTTTTTAATTCTCGTTCAAGTCCGATTACCATACTTAAAGTAGCTGCAATTAAAAGTTTTAAAAAAGTTTCAAGTGAAGAGATTTGTAAGGCGCTGAAAAACTCCATAAAGAAAACCTCCTTTTTTTATCTTACATTGCTTCTGTATGTGGAAAGTGAGAAACTTATGAGTATGTTATTGAACAAAATTACTTAGAAGAGGAGGTGTAGGAATGGAAAAACCATCTATTCATCCGTACATCCCTATCATTATAGGAGTTTTCTCCGTAGCGTTGTCAGCTATTTTTGTGAAAATGACATCTGCAGATTCTGGGGTAACTGCTTTTTATCGTATGTTGTTTTCAGTTGTCATAATGAGTCCGATCTTCTTCTTAAAATATACCCACGAAATCAAGAAACTAAGCAAAAGAGATTGGCTCTTCGCGTCGATAGCTGGTATATTTTTAGCATTTCATTTTATATTATGGTTTGAGTCGCTCAATTATACTTCCGTAGCTAGTTCGACAGTGCTTGTAACACTCCAACCTTTGTTTGCTTTTGCGGGTACATACTTTTTCTTTAAAGAGAAACTTTCTATTAAGACGTTACTTTCCGGAGCTATTGCAATTTTAGGAAGTGTATTAATCGGGTATGGTGATTTTAAAGTAAGTGGAAATGCATTGTATGGAGATTTGCTAGCTTTAATTGCTTGTGCATTGATTACGACATATTTATTATTCGGCCAAGATGTAAGAAAGCGATTATCGTTAGTTACTTATACTTTTGTGGTATACGGTGTTAGCACAATAACATTATTCTTCTATATTTTAGTTAAAGGAGAGTCTTTTGGACCTTATCCAGCGTCCGAGTGGATGTGGTTTTTGTTATTGGCCATCATTCCAAACTTGCTTGGTCACACTTTATTTAACTGGGCTCTAAAGTGGGTAAGCACCAATGTCATATCAATTGCAATTCTTTTTGAGCCTATCGGAGCTGCTGTACTGGCGTATTTCATACTAGGTGAATATTTAAGTGCATCTCAAATTATAGGCGGAAGTGTAGTGTTGGCGGGGATTACCTTGTTTGTTGTAGACTATCAAAAAATAAAAAAATACTTTTTAAGAATAAAGGCTTGATTTTTCGCGCGTGGCGGTTTATATTTATATATGTCCTTAAGACAACTCGGAAAAATATTTTGAAATAGTATTGACATCGAGATTGAAACAAGGTATATTGATTGAGTCGCCAATGAGCGTGGCAAACAAATGAAAACAACTTGAACCTTGAAAACTGAACAGCAAAACGTCAACGAAAGACGTCACGAGCACCTCGGTGCGAGCACGGCTTTTGCGCAGGTTGCCTTTGGCAATCAGAGCAAAGTTGTTTTTCATCTCGGTGTGCGTGACGAAAATTTACTGATCAGCATTTTGTAGATCAAGCCATCTTCGGATGGTGCCAGCAACAACTAGAGCAGTCAAATGTTCTCTATAATGGAGAGTTTGATCCTGGCTCAGGACGAACGCTGGCGGCGTGCCTAATACATGCAAGTCGAGCGGAACCATTGGAGCTTGCTCCTTTGGTTTAGCGGCGGACGGGTGAGTAACACGTGGGCAACCTGCCCTGCAGATCGGGATAACTCCGGGAAACCGGTGCTAATACCGAATAGTTTGCGGCCTCTCCTGAGGCTGCACGGAAAGACGGTCTCGGCTGTCACTGCAGGATGGGCCCGCGGCGCATTAGCTAGTTGGTGGGGTAATGGCCTACCAAGGCAACGATGCGTAGCCGACCTGAGAGGGTGATCGGCCACACTGGGACTGAGACACGGCCCAGACTCCTACGGGAGGCAGCAGTAGGGAATCTTCCGCAATGGACGAAAGTCTGACGGAGCAACGCCGCGTGAGTGACGAAGGTTTTCGGATCGTAAAACTCTGTTGTGAGGGAAGAACAAGTGCCAAGTAACTACTGGCACCTTGACGGTACCTCACCAGAAAGCCACGGCTAACTACGTGCCAGCAGCCGCGGTAATACGTAGGTGGCAAGCGTTGTCCGGAATTATTGGGCGTAAAGCGCGCGCAGGCGGTTCTTTAAGTCTGATGTGAAAGCCCACGGCTCAACCGTGGAGGGTCATTGGAAACTGGAGAACTTGAGTACAGAAGAGGAAAGTGGAATTCCATGTGTAGCGGTGAAATGCGTAGAGATGTGGAGGAACACCAGTGGCGAAGGCGACTTTCTGGTCTGTAACTGACGCTGAGGCGCGAAAGCGTGGGGAGCAAACAGGATTAGATACCCTGGTAGTCCACGCCGTAAACGATGAGTGCTAAGTGTTAGGGGTTTCCGCCCCTTAGTGCTGCAGCTAACGCATTAAGCACTCCGCCTGGGGAGTACGGCCGCAAGGCTGAAACTCAAAGGAATTGACGGGGGCCCGCACAAGCGGTGGAGCATGTGGTTTAATTCGAAGCAACGCGAAGAACCTTACCAGGTCTTGACATCCCACTGCCCGGTGTAGAGATACACTTTTCCCTTCGGGGACAGTGGTGACAGGTGGTGCATGGTTGTCGTCAGCTCGTGTCGTGAGATGTTGGGTTAAGTCCCGCAACGAGCGCAACCCTTGATCTTAGTTGCCAGCATTTAGTTGGGCACTCTAAGGTGACTGCCGGTGACAAACCGGAGGAAGGTGGGGATGACGTCAAATCATCATGCCCCTTATGACCTGGGCTACACACGTGCTACAATGGACGGTACAAAGGGTTGCCAACCCGCGAGGGGGAGCTAATCCCAGAAAACCGTTCTCAGTTCGGATTGTAGGCTGCAACTCGCCTGCATGAAGCCGGAATCGCTAGTAATCGTGGATCAGCATGCCACGGTGAATACGTTCCCGGGCCTTGTACACACCGCCCGTCACACCACGAGAGTTTGTAACACCCGAAGTCGGTGAGGTAACCCTTGTGGAGCCAGCCGCCGAAGGTGGGACGGATGATTGGGGTGAAGTCGTAACAAGGTAGCCGTATCGGAAGGTGCGGCTGGATCACCTCCTTTCTAAGGATAAATTCGGAACCGGGCGCCTTAGGCGCTCCGGGGTTGACGTTTTGCGTTCAGTTTTGAAGGTTCATCTTCAGGCGGCAACGCCTTTTTTTGTGACTTTCAGACTTGTTCTTTGAAAACTGGATAAAACGACATTGAAACAAATGAAACATGGATTCAAAGTACGCGTGGCACATGTTGCCACAACTTTTTAATTAACCAGTGGTTAAGTTAGAAAGGGCGCACGGTGGATGCCTTGGCACTAGGAGCCGAAGAAGGACGGCACTAACACCGATATGCTTCGGGGAGCTGTAAGTGAGCGATGATCCGGAGATTTCCGAATGGGGGAACCCCCTGTCTTTAATGGGACAGGATCCATGTGTGAATCTATAGCACATGAGAAGGCAGACCCAGGGAACTGAAACATCTAAGTACCTGGAGGAAGAGAAAGCAAATGCGATTCCCTGAGTAGCGGCGAGCGAAACGGGATCAGCCCAAACCAAGAGGCTTGCCTCTTGGGGTTGTAGGACACTCTATACGGAGTTACAAAAGGAAGGATTAGGCGAAGCGACCTGGAACGGTCCGCCACAGCGGGTAACAGCCCCGTAGCCGAAAACCCTTCCCCTCCAGAGTGGATCCTGAGTACGGCGGAACACGTGAAATTCCGTCGGAATCTGGGAGGACCATCTCCCAAGGCTAAATACTTCCTAGTGACCGATAGTGAACCAGTACCGTGAGGGAAAGGTGAAAAGCACCCCGGAAGGGGAGTGAAATAGATCCTGAAACCGTGTGCCTACAAGTAGTCAAAGCCCGTTAATGGGTGATGGCGTGCCTTTTGTAGAATGAACCGGCGAGTTACGATTACATGCAAGGTTAAGCTGAGAAGGCGGAGCCGCAGCGAAAGCGAGTCTGAATAGGGCGATAGAGTATGTAGTTGTAGACCCGAAACCAGGTGATCTACCCATGTCCAGGGTGAAGGTAAGGTAACACTTACTGGAGGCCCGAACCCACGCACGTTGAAAAGTGCGGGGATGAGGTGTGGGTAGCGGAGAAATTCCAATCGAACCTGGAGATAGCTGGTTCTCTCCGAAATAGCTTTAGGGCTAGCCTCAAGATAGAGAATCCTGGAGGTAGAGCACTGTTTGGACTAGGGGCCCATCCCGGGTTACCGAATTCAGACAAACTCCGAATGCCAGTGATTTATGCTTGGGAGTCAGACTGCGAGTGATAAGATCCGTAGTCAAGAGGGAAACAGCCCAGACCACCAGCTAAGGTCCCCAAATATCCGTTAAGTGGAAAAGGATGTGGCGTTGCTTAGACAACCAGGATGTTGGCTTAGAAGCAGCCATCATTTAAAGAGTGCGTAATAGCTCACTGGTCGAGTGACACTGCGCCGAAAATGTACCGGGGCTAAACGGATTACCGAAGCTGTGGATGGATCTCTTCGGAGATCCGTGGTAGGAGAGCGTTCTAAGGGCGTTGAAGTCAGACCGGAAGGACTGGTGGAGCGCTTAGAAGTGAGAATGCCGGTATGAGTAACGAAAGACGGGTGAGAATCCCGTCCACCGAATGCCTAAGGTTTCCTGAGGAAGGCTCGTCCGCTCAGGGTTAGTCGGGACCTAAGTCGAGGCCGATAGGCGTAGACGATGGACAACAGGTTGATATTCCTGTACCACCTCCCCGCCGTTTGAGCAATGGGGGGACGCAGAAGGATAAGGAGAGCGTGCCGTTGGTTGTGCACGTCCAAGCAGTGAGGCGTGGAATGAGGCAAATCCCATTCCTGATACGTTGAGCTGTGATGGCAAGAGGTTTACCTCAGAGTCCCTGATTTCACACTGCCAAGAAAAGCCTCTAGCGAGGCGGGAGGTGCCCGTACCGCAAACCGACACAGGTAGGCGAGAAGAGAATTCTAAGGTGAGCGAGTGAACTCTCGTTAAGGAACTCGGCAAAATGACCCCGTAACTTCGGGAGAAGGGGTGCTCTGGTAGGGTGAATAGCCCGAGAGAGCCGCAGTGAATAGGCCCAGGCGACTGTTTAGCAAAAACACAGGTCTCTGCAAAACCGTAAGGTGACGTATAGGGGCTGACGCCTGCCCGGTGCTGGAAGGTTAAGAGGAGTGCTTAGCGCAAGCGAAGGTGCGAATTGAAGCCCCAGTAAACGGCGGCCGTAACTATAACGGTCCTAAGGTAGCGAAATTCCTTGTCGGGTAAGTTCCGACCCGCACGAAAGGCGTAACGATCTGGGCACTGTCTCAACGAGAGACTCGGTGAAATTATAGTACCTGTGAAGATGCAGGTTACCCGCGACAGGACGGAAAGACCCCGTGGAGCTTTACTGTAGCCTGATATTGAATTTTGGTGCAACTTGTACAGAATAGGTAGGAGCCTTAGATTCCGGAGCGCCAGCTTCGGCGGAGGCGTCAGTGGGATACTACCCTGGTTGTATTGAAATTCTAACCCACAAGCCTGATCGGCTTGGGAGACAGTGTCAGGCGGGCAGTTTGACTGGGGCGGTCGCCTCCTAAAGAGTAACGGAGGCGCCCAAAGGTTCCCTCAGAATGGTTGGAAATCATTCGCAGAGTGTAAAGGCAGAAGGGAGCTTGACTGCGAGACGTACATGTCGAGCAGGGTCGAAAGACGGGCTTAGTGATCCGGTGGTTCCGCATGGAAGGGCCATCGCTCAACGGATAAAAGCTACCCCGGGGATAACAGGCTTATCTCCCCCAAGAGTCCACATCGACGGGGAGGTTTGGCACCTCGATGTCGGCTCATCGCATCCTGGGGCTGTAGTCGGTCCCAAGGGTTGGGCTGTTCGCCCATTAAAGCGGTACGCGAGCTGGGTTCAGAACGTCGTGAGACAGTTCGGTCCCTATCCGTCGCGGGCGCAGGAAATTTGAGAGGAGCTGTCCTTAGTACGAGAGGACCGGGATGGACACACCGCTGGTGTACCAGTTGTTCTGCCAAGGGCATCGCTGGGTAGCTATGTGTGGCCGGGATAAGTGCTGAAAGCATCTAAGCACGAAGCCCCCCTCAAGATGAGATTTCCCATTGCGCAAGCAAGTAAGATCCCTCAAAGACGATGAGGTAGATAGGTTCGAGGTGGAAGCGTGGCGACACGTGCAGCTGACGAATACTAATCGATCGAGGACTTAACCAACAAACTGTACGCGAATCATGCACGATTTGTTTCACCTGTCGTTTATCCAGTTTTGAAAGAATAAGTACAAGTTTTTGAAAAAAAGCTTGAAAATACCAGGAGTACTGGTATACTAAACCTTGTCTTTCAAAAAAATAGTCCAGTGATGATGGCAAAGAGGCCACACCCGTTCCCATCTCGAACACGGCAGTTAAGCTCTTTTGCGCCGATGGTAGTTGGGGGTTTCCCCCTGTGAGAGTAGGACGTCGCTGGGCAATACATATTGGAGGATTAGCTCAGCTGGGAGAGCATCTGCCTTACAAGCAGAGGGTCGGCGGTTCGATCCCGTCATCCTCCACCATTTTTTTGCCGGAGTAGCTCAGTTGGTAGAGCAACTGACTTGTAATCAGTAGGTCGAGGGTTCGACTCCTTTCTCCGGCACCACTCATGTAAATGAGCCATTAGCTCAGCTGGTAGAGCATCTGACTTTTAATCAGAGGGTCGAAGGTTCGAATCCTTCATGGCTCACCATTTTAATTTAATAATTGCCACGCGGGTGTGGCGGAACTGGCAGACGCACTAGACTTAGGATCTAGCGCCTTCGGGCGTGGGGGTTCGACTCCCTTCACCCGCACCATTTTTGCGGAAGTAGTTCAGTGGTAGAACGCCACCTTGCCAAGGTGGAGGTCGCGAGTTCGAACCTCGTCTTCCGCTCCAATTTTTAATCTTTATCGACCCTAAGCCGGGGTGGCGGAACTGGCAGACGCACAGGACTTAAAATCCTGCGGTAGGTGACTACCGTACCGGTTCGATTCCGGTCCTCGGCACCATCTTTTCACAAAACAGTGAATAGCATCATATGCGCCCGTAGCTCAATTGGATAGAGTACTTGACTACGAATCAAGCGGTTAGAGGTTCGAGTCCTCTCGGGCGCACCATAATTTTTACATCCAGCATCTCAAGTTCGGGAAGTAGCTCAGCTTGGTAGAGCACTTGGTTTGGGACCAAGGGGTCGCAGGTTCGAATCCTGTCTTCCCGACCAAACAATGGGGCCTTAGCTCAGCTGGGAGAGCGCCTGCCTTGCACGCAGGAGGTCAGCGGTTCGATCCCGCTAGGCTCCACCAATTTTTTACAGTAAAGATCCCGGCGGCGTAGCTCAGCTGGCTAGAGCGTACGGTTCATACCCGTGAGGTCGGGGGTTCGATCCCCTCTGCCGCCACTTTTTTAGGACCTTTAGCTCAGTTGGTTAGAGCAGACGGCTCATAACCGTCCGGTCGCAGGTTCGAGTCCTGCAAGGTCCACCATATGTATTTTATCTCGGAGGAATACCCAAGTTTGGCTGAAGGGATCGGTCTTGAAAACCGACAGGGGAGTCAAATCCCGCGGGGGTTCGAATCCCTCTTCCTCCTCCATATTTTTAAAATGTGTGGACGATTTTCTTTAACATTATAATATTGTCGCGGGGTGGAGCAGTTCGGTAGCTCGTTGGGCTCATAACCCAAAGGTCGCAGGTTCAAATCCTGCCCCCGCAACCAATTGGTCCCGTGGTGTAGCGGTTAACATGCCTGCCTGTCACGCAGGAGATCGCCGGTTCGATCCCGGTCGGGACCGCCATTTTTAATAAATAAAGTGGGTCAGTAGCTCAGTCGGTAGAGCATTAGATTGAAGCTCTAAGTGTCGGCGGTTCGATTCCGTCCTGACCCACCATTTTATGCGGGTGTAGTTTAGTGGTAAAACCTCAGCCTTCCAAGCTGATGATGGGGTTCGATTCCCCCCACCCGCTCCATTATATACATATGGGCCTATAGCTCAGCTGGTTAGAGCGCACGCCTGATAAGCGTGAGGTCGATGGTTCGAGTCCATTTAGGCCCACCATTCCGAAGTAGCTCAGTGGTAGAGCACCGCACTGTTAATGCGATGGTCGTAGGTTCGAGTCCTACCTTCGGAGCCATACTGGGGAAGTACTCAAGTGGCTGAAGAGGCGCCCCTGCTAAGGGTGTAGGTCGGGCAACCGGCGCGAGGGTTCAAATCCCTCCTTCTCCGCCAGTATTTGGCCCCTTGGTCAAGCGGTTAAGACACCGCCCTTTCACGGCGGTAACACGGGTTCGAATCCCGTAGGGGTCATTATAAAAAGTGTTATGCATTTAATTGCATAACACTTTTTTTCGTTTTACTAGAATTAAAACTGTGAAGAATCATGCCAAGCATTACAATGAAAATCCCGATTATTGCTAGACTTGAAGGCAAGACAATTGACAAGAAAAGGACTTCTCCTGCTAATGCAAATAAAACCTCCATTGATTGGGTCGCTTCCACCGCTCCTAGTTTCTGCATGTCTTCTCTGACTAGATCAGTAGCTTTAAAGAAGAGTACTGTTGCAATTACACCGGAACTGATCGCTACAATTAAAGTTTGTAAGCTTTGTGAAGCAGTAGGTCCACCTACAGTAACAAGCCCGTATAATGATAGTACGAACCAAAAAGGTAGACTAGCTAATGTCATGCCCAAAACCCTCCGATAAGCATCTAACCTACCTCCACATATATCCATCATTTTTCTATTTCCTAATGGATATGCAAAAGCCGCGAGAATCACAGAGATAAAACCAAACCAAAGCGTTGAAGAAGAAACAGTTGCTACGTGTTCAAGTTGCATTAAACTGACACCTGTTAATATGATAAAAGAAATCATCAAGCTTTTAACAGGAATCTTTCCTCTTAGTTGAGTAGTTCCTTTATTACTATGTATGGTAATGAGAAATAAGGGAGCCAGTAATGTACCAGCGACTATGGTAATTTGCCATGTTCCTGCAATGAGCCAGCCAGGGGAATAGGCTGCTGCAAAACATAGTGGAGCATAGAATAAACCAAATCCAATAAAACTCCATAAGGTCCATGCTCTTTTGTTTTTGTTCATTTCTTGTAACAGGGGTTTTAAGTTCTTTCTTGAAATAACAATCAAAAGTAAAAAAGGAATCATGAAGAGGTATCGAAGAGAAGCACTCCAAATCCAACTTCCGCCGCCAGCTTCCATCGTGGCGTTGAGTACAAAAGTGAATGCGAAGAAAAAAGCTGCGATAATGCCAATGATGATCGGTTTCACAATATATCCTCCTCGATTGAAAATTTAGAATTGTTCATTTACTATAACTTGTAATTAACTGTTCTTCAAAGTATTATTTTAGACAAACAAAAAAGGATTTCACTTGAAATCCTTTTTTGTTTGTCTCTATTATAGAAGGTAATCAATCAGTAACCCAATTCCAAGTAAAAAAGCCACGAATGTATTTGTTTTACCAGTGTCTTTCATCGCAGGCATTACTTTTAAAGGTTCTGTAAAACGTTTAAAGATTTGAACGACTTTAATAGGTTTAATGACACTAATCAAGACTAATAAAGCCCACGGTGTCAACATCCCTACTATGATAAGAATAACAATCCATGCGTAGGATAGAATGAAAAACCACATAAGAATATTGACAGCTGCTGGTCGTTTGACCAAAATGGCAAGTGTTTTGCGTCCGCTTTCTTCGTCGCCCACAATATCGCGAATGTTATTAGCCAGCATGATAGCGGCTACTAGTAAGGTACTTGGAACTGCAAGCATCGAAGCTTCAAGTGTAACCACACCTGTTTGAATATAGAAAGCAATAATTACAATTAAATAGCCCATGACTACGCCAGAGAAAAGTTCGCCAAAAGGTGTGTAGGCAATGGGATAAGGTCCACCGGTATAAAAGTAGCCGATCCCCATTGCAACAGCACCTACAACTAGTAGCCACCAGCTTGTTTGTGAACAAATATAGATTCCGATAACTGCGGCAACTCCGTAAAACACTAACGCTAATGCTAAGACAGTTTTAGGTTTGACTCCGTTTCGTACGATAGCGCCTCCAATTCCGATAGAGTTCTCGTTGTCTAGACCTCTAGCGAAATCGTAATACTCATTGAACATATTTGTCGCTGCTTGGATTAATAAGCTTGCCACCAACATTGCTAAGAATAAAATCCAGTCAATTACGGCATAATGTAAAGCAATCATTGTTCCTAGGAATACGGGGGCAAAAGATGCCGTCAGTGTATGAGGGCGAGTTAATTGCCACCAAACTCGCCATCCGCTATCTGCTTGTAATGAATGTGTCATATCTCTCTCTCCTTTAATTCTTTCCACTCTTCATTGTACTTTAAAATAGTCTGGAATACAGCAAATGATGTGCTGATTTTAGTAGAAAAGAGTATGATAGAAGGTAGGGATGAAAAAGTGAGACAGTTGCAGCACCAAATAAAACTATTGTCATAAAACGGAGGTAATTAGGTGAATTCAGAATCGTCTTCATCGATCCAGCAATTTGCGGCAACCCAGTTTGAAGGGTATCGCTTTTATACTGAAACAATTGAAGTTACACATATGTCTGCATTAGCATTTTTTGAAGCTGGTGGAAATGACTATACAGGTAAACGTATGTTTTGGAAAAATCGTGAAAAGACATTTACACTCGTTGGAATTGGGCATGCACATGTGCTATCAACAAATGAGACAACAGGAAGATTCGATAAAATAAAAAAAGATTGGAAAAATTTGAGTCGTCAAATCGTCAATGAAGAGCAATCAGTACATCCTGTTTTATTTGGTGGATTTTCATTTGATCCATTGAATACCAAACCTAGCGAGTGGAGAAGATTTCCACAAGCTTATTTTGCAGTGCCTACTTTTCAGTTGGTTTTAAAAGGGGAACAAGCATTTATTAGTATCCACTTGATCACTAAAGCGCAAGAGAGTTTTAAAGAGTTTGACGTGTTGCGCAAAAAAAGAGATAAATTGATTCATGCTGCGCAAGTTTTAGAAGTAGATCAATACGACAAACCAGTAGTGACTGAACGGATCGAGCTGAGAAAACAAGAGTACATGGATTCGATTGAGCGCATCACCACTATTATTAACGCTAAAGAAGTTGAAAAAGTAGTCATTGCACGCACGGTGAAGCTAGGATTTGAAGAAAAATTTTCGCCAACTTCAGCTTTGTATCAAGTATCAAATGAACAGCCAGAAAGCTTTTTATTTGGGCTGGAAGCACAAGAACAATTTTTCTTTGGTGCAACACCTGAAAGACTTGTTAAAGTAGAAAACGATAGAGCCTTGTCTACTTGTTTGGCTGGGTCTACGCCTCGTGGAAAAACCATTGAAAAGGATACAGAGCTAGGCGAAGCTTTGCTGCAAGATCCTAAAAATCGAGCTGAACATCAATATGTGGTTAGTATGATTAGTGAAGTTTTCAAAGCAACTTGTAGCCAATTAATCGTGCCCAAAGTGCCAAAATTAATGAAAATAAGAGATATCCAGCATTTGTATACACCGGTTGAAGGAAATTTAAATGTCAGTTCTACCTTGTTTGATTTGGTGGAATTACTTCACCCGACGCCGGCACTTGGAGGTGAGCCGAAGTTAGAAGCTTTGGCGTTGATTCGTGAGTACGAAGCAATGAACCGAGGCTATTATGCGGCACCAATCGGGTGGATTGACACAGAAGGTAATGGGGAGTTTGCTGTGGCCATTCGTTCCGCTTTACTAGATGATGAAAAAGCATATTTATATGCAGGTGGTGGAATTGTAGCCGATTCAACACCTGAATCAGAGTATGACGAGACATGGGTTAAATTTAGACCGATGCTCCGGGCATTGGGAGGTCAATTGAGTGACGAATCTTGAAGTATTAACTGAATACGTCTCTGCATTTACTCATTCATTAGTTGAGCAAGGAGTTAAAGATGTTGTCATTAGTCCAGGTTCGCGTTCTACACCGCTTGCTTATGCTTGTATGAAGCAAGAAGGTTTAACAACTTATCGTCAAATTGATGAACGTTCAGCTGCTTATTTTGCGCTCGGCTTAACTAAAGCTTCTGGAAAACCTGTTATGCTTCTTTGCACATCAGGAACAGCCGCCGCTAATTATTTCCCGGCAATTGTTGAAGCATATTACGCACGCATGCCTTTGTTCGTTGTTACAGCGGATCGTCCACATGAGTTACGAGAAGTTGGAGCTCCCCAAGCTATCGACCAAGTCCATTTATTTGGTGGGCATGTCAAATGGTCAACGGATTTGCCAATGCCGGAAACGGAAAATCAGTTGGCATTTTTAACACGCCATTTGCATCGCGCTTTGCAAAATGCACTGACTAATCCGAAAGGACCGGTTCATGTAAACGTGCCATTTCGAGAGCCACTGCGTATTGATTTTGAACAACACTACGAAAGTAATCGAGAAATTTCTCATTTTGGGGGAGAGCTCACTTTAAGTGATGACAGTAGCTTGTTTTTACAACAACTTTTTAAAAAAGAAAAAGGGTTGTTGATTGTTGGAGAACAAACTCAAAAGTTGCCCGATGAATTCTGGACTTTTGTTGAGAAATTAGATTGGCCAGTTTTGGCAGATCCACTATCTAACTTACGCGGGAATGTGCCACAGTCAGCCAAAAAGTTCATTATCGATTCCTATGATGCATTGCTAAAAAGCACACAGTTTAAAGAAAACGTGACGCCGGATGTAGTGATACGCGTTGGTCCACAACCGGTTTCGAAACCTTTGAGTTTGTTTTTAGCAGCTATTCAACCAGAAACCTATGTGGTGTTTGACGAAAGCCCCATGTTACGTGACCCGCAATCGGTCGCAACTCATCATATCCAAGCAACTGAACATGGGTTATGGCAAGTGCCACTAGAATCAAAACCACCAAATGCATACCGCAAAAAGTGGACACAAGCATCTCGGTTATATTGGCAAGTGGTAGCGAAGCATTGCCAAAATGAACTAGATGAAGGGGTATTGGCAAAAGTCCTTTTCGACCGATTGGATCAATGTGATTTAATCGTGGGAAGCAGTATGCCAATCCGTGATGTAGATACGTATTTCCAAGCGACCGAGCGGGATATTATGCTTTATGCGAACCGTGGAGCTAATGGCATTGACGGGGTTGTCTCAACGGCGTTTGGCGTGCAAGCAGCAAAACAGCGTCCAGCTTATTTGTATATTGGCGATTTGTCATTTTTGCATGATATGAACGGATTGATTGCGTCCAAAATGCAAGAGACGGATTTGACAATTGTCATTATGAATAATGATGGTGGCGGCATCTTCTCTTATTTGCCACAGTCTCAAGAAGAACGCTATTTTGAAGAATTGTTTGGTACACCCACAGGTTTGACATTTAGCAATGCTGCGAAAATGTACGACGCGCAATATTTGGTTGCTGAAACGGTAGAACAATTTGCCTCCGCATTAGATGAACCAAAAACAGCATCAGTGAAGATAGTTGAAGTGTTCACCGATCGTAAAAACAACGTCACGACGCACCGTAAATTGTGGAGCTGTTTTGATGAGGAGCTGGCTAAGCAGTGAAACTAGAAGTCGATGGCATTTTTTATCATATCGAAGTAGAGAATCCTGAAAAAACAGAAACGGTTGTGTTTTTGCATGGCTTTACTGGAAGTACGAAAACGTGGCATTCAGTTATCGAAAAGTGGTCAGATGTAAAAATCATTTTGATTGATTTAATTGGTCACGGTAAGTCATCCAGTCCAGAAGAGTTTGAGGCTTATTCAATGGAGCGTCAGCTAAAAGATTTGAATGCATTGTTTAAGCAATTAGCATTGGATCGTTTTACGCTTGTTGGGTATTCAATGGGCGGGCGTATAGCTCTTGCTTTTGCTTGTCATTACCCAGAGCGCTTGACGAGCCTTGTGCTTGAAAGTGCGTCGCCTGGACTTGAAAATGAACAAGCAAGACAAGACCGCCGAATAAATGATGCAAGTCTTGCCAAGCGGATTGTGGCAAATGGACTCGTTCATTTCGTGGATGCTTGGGAAAACAACGCGTTGTTTGTGAGTCAAAAATCGTTGCCTGAAAGAGTGCAACAAGCCGTACGTGAAGAACGATTGGCGCAGCATCCAGTCGGACTTGCGAATAGCTTGCTCGGTATGGGGACAGGTACCCAACAGTCTTATTGGCAAAAGCTAGAAGAGTTGCCTATACCGGTTTTATTAATAACGGGGCGTTTGGATGTAAAGTTTGAAGCAATTGCACAAAAGATGTTAACGCATTTGCCTCATGCAATACATAAAACAATTGATGCGGGCCATGCAATACATGTGGAAAAATCTGCTGAGTTTGCTACAATAGTAAGAGAGTACTTAACTTTGAACTATCAAGGAGGAAAATCATGACACGCGAGTGGATTACAGAACGTACATATGAAGACATTAAGTATGAAATTTTTGACGGTATTGCTAAAATTACTATCAATCGTCCGGAAGTGCGCAACGCATTCCGTCCGAAAACGGTACACGAATTAATCGATGCATTTTCACGTGCACGCGATAATGCAGATGTTGGCGTTATTGTTTTAACGGGTGAAGGCGAAAAAGCTTTTTGTTCAGGTGGCGACCAATCTGTACGTGGACATGGCGGATATGTTGGAGAAGATGACATTCCACGTTTGAACGTTTTAGATCTACAACGTTTAATCCGTGTTATTCCAAAACCAGTTGTCGCAATGGTTGCAGGTTATGCAATTGGCGGCGGACACGTCTTGCACGTTGTTTGTGACTTGACGATTGCAGCAGACAACGCGCGCTTTGGTCAGACAGGTCCACGTGTTGGATCGTTTGACGCTGGCTACGGTTCTGGTTACTTGGCACGTATTATTGGTCACAAGAAAGCACGTGAAATTTGGTACTTATGCCGTCAATACGACGCACAAGAAGCACTTGACATGGGCTTAGTGAACACAGTAGTACCTCTTGAACAGTTAGAAGACGAAACGGTTCAATGGTGTCAGGAAATGCTTGAAATGAGCCCGACTGCACTTCGTTTTGTAAAAGCAGCGATGAATGCTGATACAGACGGTCTTGCTGGATTGCAGCAAATGGCTGGAGACGCAACGCTATTGTATTACACAACAGACGAAGCAAAAGAAGGACGCGATGCATTTAAAGAAAAACGCAAACCGGACTTTGGTCAATTCCCACGTTTTCCATGATTATAGAATAATTGAAAGCTGTCCTCTCTGGGGACAGCTTTTTTTGAAGAAAGGATTTTTAACATGACGTATCCGAATTGGTTGAGTCAGCGAAGTTATTTGAGTGGGGACCGTATGGCCTTGTCGTTTGAGCAGCAACAATGGACTTTTTCTGAGATCAACAAAATTGCACTCGATTATGCAAGTAAACTTAGCACGCTTGGCGTGAAAGAACATTCACGTGTCGCAATATTAGCAAAATCTACTCCAGAATTTGTTTTTGTCTTGTATGGCTGTATGCACCTAGGCTGTGAAATGGTCATGCTCAATGAACGCTTATCAAGCAATGAATTGACTTACCAACTAAACGATGCTGAAGTAGCGTTTATACTTGTCGCTGATGTGCTAAAAATAAAAGTAGACGATTCGCGCGTGGTTTTATTTAGTGAAATAGAAGATGTAACATCCGTTCAATTCCAACCACAGCAGCAATGGGCAAAAGACCGGACCCTTTCGATTATGTATACGTCAGGTACGACCGGACATCCAAAAGGCGTTCGTCAAACAGCGGAAAATCATTTTTCAAGTGCTGTATCTTCTGCACTTAATATTGGCATTGCACCGGAAGATGTTTGGTTGTGTGCTGTGCCATTGTTCCATATTAGCGGATTTTCAATATTGATGAGATCGTTAATTTATGGTATGGGCGTCCGATTATATGAGAAATTTGACGCAGAACGTAGTGCAGAAGAAATTTGTGACGGCAGCGTGACGCATATGTCGGTTGTGGGTGTGACGTTAGAACGCATACTAACGAGTGTCGAAAGAGGTTCCATGCAAGCTTCTGATCGTTTTAAAGCGGTTCTTGCTGGAGGTGGACCGATTCCCATTGCTTATATGAAACGTGCTGAAAAGTGTGGGATACCGGTGTTGCAAACATACGGCATGACGGAAACATCATCACAAACGACAACCTTACAAGTGACGGACGCAGAGCGGAAAATCGGATCAGCGGGTAAGCCATTATTTTTATATGAAGTCAAAACAGAACAACCTGGTGAAGTGGGAGAAATTCTAATTCGCGGTCCTCAAGTAACACCCGGCTATATCGGGGAATTTGCGGAGCGGAATGTGCTGCAAGATGGCTGGCTTCATACAGGAGACATGGGCTATATAGATAACGAAGGATTTTTATTTGTAGTGGATCGTCGTTCAGATTTAATCGTCTCTGGCGGAGAAAATGTGTATCCTGCTGAAATCGAAAAAGTGTTGTTGGGTCATTCAGCTGTTCGAGAAGTTGGTGTTTGCGGTGCACTGAGTGAACAATGGGGAGAAGTTCCTATAGCATTTGTGGTACTTCAAGATGAAGTGACTGTGGCTGAATTACTGGTATATTGTCGCGAACAATTGGCTGCTTATAAAGTACCAAAAAAAGTAACAATCGTGGAATCTTTGCCACGTAACGCTTCTAATAAGTTGCTAAGAAGAGAGCTGAGAACATGGCTATAACGATAAAGGACATTCAGTTGACAACAATACGAAGATCGCTTAAGAGCCCGTTTAAATCAGTATTGCAACAAGTGAACGAGCGAGAAGTGATTATCGTTACTGTAACTGGAGATTCAGGAATTTATGGATACGGGGAATGCGTGGCATTTGAAACACCGTGGTACACAGAAGAAACAATTAGCAGCTGTTACTTTGTTATTAAGACAGTGTTAGTACCGCTCTTAACAAAAAAAATCATTCAGCGACCAGAAGAAGTTTGGGAGTTATTTCAAGTTGTCAAAGGTAACCGAATGGCGAAGGCCGCAGTTGAAATGGCTGTTTGGGATTTGTTTGCGAAACAACAGCAACAACCTCTTTGGAAATTTGTTGGTGGGACTTCACAACCAGTGCCTGCCGGTATTGTCATAGCAGCAGATCATTCTCATATAAAAGAACTAGTAGCCCAAGCAAGCAAAGTAGGTTACCAGCGAATCAAAATTAAAATTCATCCCAATATAGATTTGTCAATGTTAAAATCGATCATTCGTGATTATCCGAGGATACAGTTTTTTGCAGATGCCAATGGCAGTTTTCACGCTGGCAATTTCAACCGACTTAAAGACTTTGATGATGTTGGATTCACATTAATCGAACAACCATTTGGCGAGAAAGAGTGGATTTTACATGCGCAAGCGAAAAGTGAACTCACTACAAAAATATGTTTGGACGAAAGTATTTCGTCTTTAGAGGATGCCCAGCAAATGATCGACAGGAAAGCTGGAGATATCGTCGTTTTAAAAATAAGTCGACTTGGTGGTTGGACAGAAACCTTGAAAGTAGTTGAGCTGTGTCACAATCATTCGATTGGTATGTGGGTCGGTGGCATGATTGAGTTTGGCGTGTCGAAAGCACATAATTTAGCGTTAGCGTCTTTGCCAGATATTCATTACACAGGTGATTTTTCTGCGTCTACTCATTTTTGGAAAAAAGATATAATTGAGCCTGAAATCATTGTGGAATACGGAAAGGTCCGGTTAAGCACTCAAATAGGAATTGGCTATGCGGTGAGTTTGAACGAGTAAAAATAGAGAGGAGGCATGTAAATGTTTTTAAAAAGAATAAGTTTATTAAAAGAAACGGTTGAAAATTTTGAACAATATCCTTTTTCGGTGCCGTCGATAAACAGTTTCGAGCAATTAGAGTTGAATAACGCAATCACTTTTTTTGTCGGAGAGAATGGTTCGGGTAAATCGACTTTACTCGAAGCCGTCGCAGATAAATGTGACTTTCATACAGCAGGTGGTAGCCGTAACAATAGTTATGAAGTACATGCATCCGAATCTGTGCTAGGTGATTATATTCGTCTTTCTTGGATGCCCAAAATAACAAATGGTTTTTTCATGCGAGCCGAATCATTTTATCATTTTGCGACGCATATAGAAGAAGTAGATGAAGATGGATTTCAGTCTTACGGAGGTCGTTCTTTGCACAAACAATCACATGGTGAGTCATTTTTGTCTTTATTTTCGAATCGTTTTAACGGTCGTGCTTTGTATTTGTTGGATGAGCCAGAAGCGGCTTTGTCTCCACAGCGACAATTGACATTTTTAAAAATCTTAAAAGACTTATCAACACAGGAAAATTGCCAATTTATCATTGCGACGCATTCACCCATTTTGCTCGGCTATCCGGATGCCCAAATTTTAAGTTTTGATGGAGGAACCATTGAAGAAATCGAGTATGAAATGACCGACCATTACCGCATTACAAAATATTTTTTGGATTATCGAGAAGAGTTTTTGAAAAAAATTTTGGAAGATTGACTAGCTGTTGTATAATACAGAAAAGTAAATTAGAGTCGGTGAACTGACTGAGCATGAGGCGGGGGACGTATGAGAAATGTTGAGAAAGCCGTTATTAAAAACTTGGCGATTGGCTTGCCTGAGAAAATAACTTATGGAAATGGCGAAGAAATGATAACAGCTATTCGAAAGCAACACGTACAAGAGGTATTGTTATCAAGGGATGGATTTCAAGGAGACGGAGTAGCTGATGTAAAGCACCATGGTGGACCAGATCGAGCCGTTTGCATATATTCGCAAGAACATTATGCGTACTGGAACGATTATTTTGATATGGTATTACCCTCTACAGCGTTTGGAGAAAATTTAACGGTGACGAATATGCTGGAGCGGGATATTTTTATTGGTGATATTTTTCAAATAGGCGAAGCTGTTGTTCAAGTAACACAAGGAAGAGTTCCTTGTAATACAATCGACAGACGACTAGAGATGAAGCCATTATTAAAAGCGATGGTTAAATCCGGCTATACGGGCTATCTTTGCCGTGTGTTAGAAGAAGGGATTGTCCGGGCCGATTCAACAATTCGTTTAGTCGCCAAAAGTCCGGAACAAGTATCTGTTCTTTATGCCAATACCGTTAATTTTCATAGGCCGAAAGATATTGATGGCATTATGAAAGTAATTGAAGTAGAAGGTTTGGCAAGTGAATGGCGACAGTTTTTGACAAAACGATTAATTAAGTTAACATCTGGCCAATAGAACAGCTATGGAAATCAATCTATAAGAAAAGCCAGAGAAAGTATACTTACTTTCTCTGGCTTTTCTTTCAGTCATTTCTATTTTGTTAGTTCAAGATTTTTTCAAGTACTTGCAAATTTTTTTCCATTAAAGTGAAGTACGTTTCTTTGTTGTCGATGTTTTCTTGAGTTAGCACACCTAGATTGTGCATTTCAATTGCTTCAGCGCCAACTTCTTTCTGAATCACTTTTGTCAAATTAGAAGAGACGTTTTGCTCAAAGACAATGTACTGTAAATCATTTTCTTTAGCCAAATCAACCATCTCTGTCAATTCTTTCTGTGACGGTTCATTTTGACTATTTAAACCGGCAATAGCCATTTGCTTAAAGCCATATGGTTCTGAAAGATAACCAAAAGCAGCGTGAGAAACAAAGAAAGTGTCTTTGCTGACACGTTCCGATAAACTAGCAAACGATTGATTTAATGTTTCTAAGTCAACAATAAGTTCTGCATAATTGCTTTCGTAAAGCTCAGTGTTCTTGGGATCAGCTTTTGTTAAAGAATCTTTGATCGACTCGGCTAATTGTTCGCTTAGTACAGGAGACATCCAGACATGCGGATCGGTAGAACCATGAGCGTGACCGTCATGGCTTTCGGTTTCTTCCGCAGGTTCTTCTTCATGATCGCCTTCGGTGTGACCAAGCGCTGCTTCCAATTCTGTATCTGAAATTCGATCGGCAGTCGCGACAAATTCAACGTTTTCATCTTTTAACGTTTTTTTTGCACTATCAATAAATCCTTCTAAACCTAGTCCGATAGAGAACAGTATATTGGCATCAGCAAGTTTGATCATGTCTTGTTGAGAAGGTTCGAAAGTATGTTCATTCGAACCCGCAGGATAAATAGATTGGACATCAACTAAATCGCCAGCAATCCGTTCAGTAAAATAAGTTAATGGGTAAACGGTAGTGTATACTTGTAGCTTAGAGCTGCTATTATCGGTGCCTTGTTCTTTCTGACTTGTTTGTCCACAAGCCGTTAACAGTAAAATAAAAGCGAAAAATAAGAATGTTTTTTTCATAATAACCTCCAAATAGTAACGATTACGTTTTGTTCACTAATAGAATATTACAGCATGCTTTTTAAAAACACAAGAAAAACCACCAATTATTTTTTTGGTGGCCATTTCTCGGGGACAAAATCAATTCCGCCTTTATGGAAAGGGTGGCAACTTAAAATTCGTTTTGTTGCTAAATATCCTCCTTTTAAAGCACCGTGCTTTTCGACCGCTTCAATGCCATAATGGGAACAAGTTGGGTAAAAGCGACAGCTTGGCGGAGACAAAGGAGAAATAAAGCGCTGATAAAAGCGAAAAATTCGTATAAGTAAAGTCTTCATAACGGTTCAACTCTTTTCATGTATTACTTCATATGTTTATTGTAAAGTCATTAGAGGTATAGTTAAAGTATAAAGAACTTATCATACGAATTGGAGAGTGGATGGAAATGTCACAAGAATTAAACCAAGAATTAAATGTACAAGTTGCTACATGGTCAGTTGCTTACACCAAGTTACATAACTTCCATTGGTATGTAAAAGGGCCGTCTTTCTTTACCTTACATGTGAAATTTGAAGAATTATACAACGAAGCTACTCTACACATGGATGAAGTTGCTGAGCGTTTGCTAGCACTTGGAGGAAAACCAGTAGCTACAATGAGAGAGCAATTAGAACTGTCAGTAATTGAAGAAGCAAGTAAAAAAGAATCTGCTGAAGACATGGTTGACGCAATTGTTAATGACTACGATAAAATTATGAAGTCACTTAAAAAAGGAATGCATTTAGCTGCAGCAGTTGATGATGACATGACAGAAGATATGTTAAATGCGATTCATCAAAATCTTGAAAAGCATTCGTGGATGTTATCAGCATTCTTAGGTGAAAAGAAGTAAAATAAGACTATACGAGCGTACACTGAAAAAAGTGTACGCTTTTTTATATATCGAGGTGAAAAAATGAAGTACTTAGATTTAAATGGAGATCACTGTGAATTGTCATTCGAAAAAAATGCATTTCCGTTCGAAAGTAAACATGTGCTTGTTATTTGTCGATATCATAAAGACTGGGTTTTGACAAGACACAACGAACGCGGATTAGAATTTCCTGGAGGCAAAGTTGAAGCAGATGAAAAGTTACAAGATGCTGCGAAACGGGAAGTATATGAAGAAACAGGTGTGGTAGTGAGTCAGTTGGAGTGGTTTGCGGAATACCTAGTTTATACGCAAAACCCATTTTGTAAAACGGTTTTTATTGGAATCGCAGATCGAGTAGATAATATTTCACTTATGGAAACACAAGGCATCGTCTTGCGAGAAAAAATAGAAGTTAATAGTGATTTTAGTTTTTTAATGAAGGACGATGGAATGAGAAAGATAATAGAGAAGGTGAAGCAACTTGAAAAATGGAACCATTAGTTTGAAAAAACATTATCCTTCTCCAAATCCACATGTTCAATTGTCGGAAATCATATATTGGTCAGAAGGACTGAGAGTAAAAGGAATGTTGGCGGAACCGAAAAAACAAGGGAACTATAGCGGTATTTTGTATTTAAGAGGAGGCATTCAATCGATTGGCATGGTACGTCCTGCAAGGATTGCTCAATTTGCAGCACAAGGATTTATTGTGTTTGCACCTTATTACAGAGGCAATCGTGGTGGTGAAGGGCGTGATGAATTTGCTGGAAGGGATCGTTGGGATGCTGTTCACGGAGTAGACGTGTTAAAAAAATTCAGCAACAAACATGTTCATTTACTCGCTTTTTCTAGAGGTGGTATTATGGCATTATGGACGACAATTTTGCGTCAAGATATAACTTCGATCGTTACATGGGCAGGTGTTACAGATACGGTATTAACGTATAAAGAACGTCCTGATATGCGTCGTATGATGAAACGACTCTATGGTGGCACACCCAATACAGCATTGATGAATTTTGAAGAACGAAATCCATTATTGCGCATCGAAGAAAATACAGCACCCGTTTTGATTATTCACGGCCTGCAGGATGTACATGTGTCTCCAAGTCAAGCTTATTTGCTAGAAGAAGCATTAAATCTAAATCGGCAAGCACATGAAACATGGTACTTTCCAGACTATACACATTTTTTTCCACCCGCAGCCAATCGAAAAACAGTAAAGGCGATTTGTCATTGGATAAAAGATAAAGAGATGTAGAAAAGCAGAAGTATTTGTGTAACTCCTAAAGCATTAGACCACTCGGCAGTGCGGTGTGTTTTGCTGTACAATTGAGATGGCTATGACCCAAAGAGCTTAAACTTTTCTATTTACGCTTTATCCTTAACAAAACCCGCTCGGATTTTACTCCGAACGGGTTTTGTGTATTTCTTATTTTTGGGCTGGACCGCCTAGCACACTGATCTCAGGTGCAACAGTACCAAACTTCTTAAAGTTTTCTTGGAATTCTTGTGATAATTCCATTGCTTTTTGGTCGTATGCGTCTTTGTCAGCCCATGCATTGCGTGGGTTTAATACTTCGCTTGGCACTCCAGGAACTTCAGTTGGAACTTCAAAGCCGAAAATAGCTTCTTTTTCAGTTGCCGTATTATTCAAATCGCCTCTAATCGCAGCGCGAACCATCGTACGTGTGTAAGAAAGCTTCATGCGACTTCCAACACCATATACTCCACCAGTCCAACCTGTGTTAACAAGAAAAACTTGAACGTCGTGCTCGTCGATTTTTTTGCCAAGCATTTCTGCGTATACCGTTGCGTGTAATGGCAAGAAAGGCGAACCAAAGCAAGTTGAGAAAGTTGCTTCAGGCGTTGTAATGCCGCGTTCTGTACCAGCCAATTTCGAAGTGTAACCACTTAGAAAATGATACATCGCTTGTTCTTTTGTTAACTTACTGATTGGAGGCAATACGCCAAACGCATCAGCTGTTAAAAAGACAATCGTCTTTGGATGTCCAGCTACTGAAGGATCAACGATGTTGTCAATCGCTTGCATCGGGTAAGCTGCACGCGTATTTTCAGTTAATGATCCATCATTATAGTCAGGAATACGTGTATCAGGATCTACCACAACGTTTTCAAGAACCGAACCGAAACGAATTGCGTCGTAAATTTGTGGTTCATTTTCACGAGACAAATTAATGGTTTTTGCGTAACAGCCACCTTCGATATTAAAGACGCCGTTATCCGACCAACCATGCTCATCATCACCAATTAGTTTGCGATCGCCATCAGCGGATAAAGTTGTTTTCCCTGTACCAGATAAGCCGAAGAACAATGTAACATCACCAGCTTGTCCAACGTTGGCTGAACAATGCATTGGCAAAATTCCTTTTTCAGGAAGTAAGTAGTTCATGATAGAGAAAATAGATTTTTTCATTTCGCCGGCGTACTCAGTTCCACCGATTAAAATAATGCCTTGTTCCATCGACACAATAATGAAGGTTTCAGAATCTGTAGCATCCACTGCAGGATCTGCTTTGAATGTCGGTGCGTAGACAACTGTGAATTCAGCTTCATGTGCATCTAGTTCTTGCGTTGTTGGACGAATAAACAATTGATGAGCAAATAGGTTATGCCAAGCGTATTCATTGATCGTTTGGATGGGTACACGTGATTCGTGATCAGCTCCAGCAAATCCTTTGAATACAAAAAGTGCATCTTTTTCTTTTAAATGCATAAGCACTTTTGCGTATAGATTTTCAAAAATTTCACTTGAAATAGGACGGTTCACATTGCCCCAGTCGACTTTGTTTTTAGAACTTTCTTCTTCCACCATGTATTTGTCTTTCGGTGAGCGGCCAGTGTATTTTCCTGTTTCCGCCGTTACAGCGCCTTCCCGAGTCAATACCGCTTCTTTGCGGGATGTTGCTGCTTCCACTAATTGTGGCACTGATAATTGAACATGCACATTTTGGCCAGCCAAAAGATTCTTCAAGTCGTTCGCAAAGTTCACTGAAGTCATATATATGTACCTTCCTTTTCTGTTATTCCCGTAATGGGGAGGATGTATATTCGTTCATTAGTATAACACATTAGGCTGATTAGTCTACACTAATCCGCTGTGGATAGTAAAAAATATTGAATTTATTGGTTGGAATAATTGAAACGGTTATTTCTTTATTTATCAAAGAGGTACTTATTATGACGATTATCCACAGTCAGATATTATTTTGTGTTCAGAGCATCATTTTTTATATGTAAACTTGTAGTTATTTTGTTCAGTAGTCGTGTATTTAAAAGATTTAGGAGGAAACAATAGAATGTTAACTCATAAAATCAATTTTTGTCTTGAAGTTGTTGACATTGCTATGCTATTTCCGTATGATGAAAAATTGAACGGATACTCTTATTCCGAGCTGGTGGAGGGGACAGGCCCTATGAAACCCGGCAACCTGCTGCTGTTGCAGTGATGGTGCCAAACCTGAACAAGGTGAACAGTCCTTGGATGATAAGAGTGAAAGGTGCGTAGGATGATTTTCCCTTTCCTCATGATGAATGAGAAAAGGGATTTTTTTGTGAAATGCCCTTAATCCTCGTGTGCAAAGGCCACATACGGCTTGAAGTTCAATCCAGATTGTCTGGAACGGACTTGACATGGGAAACGAGTACCGTATCAATTTCGAGAGCAATCTCGCAGGATATAAGGAGGAACATTTTTTGAAAAACCGTCGATTATTTACTTCAGAATCAGTAACAGAAGGACATCCAGATAAAATTTGTGACCAAATCTCAGATGCGATTTTGGATGCTATTTTAACAGAAGATCCAAACGCGCGTGTCGCTTGTGAAACAACAGTCACAACAGGACTGGTTTTAGTAGCTGGAGAAATCACTACGTCTACGTATGTGGATATTCCAAAAGTTGTCCGACAAACAGTAAGAGAGATTGGATATACGCGAGCTAAGTATGGTTTTGACTCCGAAACAAGTGCAGTTTTGACAGCAATCGATGAGCAATCACCGGATATCGCTGCCGGAGTTAATGTAGCACTTGAATCACGCGAAGGCCAAATGACAGATAAAGAGCTAGACGATATTGGAGCAGGCGACCAAGGGTTAATGTTTGGATACGCGAATAATGAAACAGAAGAATTGATGCCATTGCCAATTTCGTTGGCACATAAATTGGCACGTCGTTTAGCTGAAGTGCGTAAAGAAGATATTCTTCCATACTTGCGTCCAGACGGCAAAACACAAGTTACGGTGGAATACGATGAAAATCACAAACCTGTTCGTGTGGATACAATTGTTATCTCAACGCAGCATCATCCCGAAGTAACGTTAGAGCAAATTCAACGTAATATTAAAGAGTACGTCATTAATGAAGTGGTGCCAGCGAAATGGATCGATGAAGATACCAAGTACTTTATTAACCCCACTGGACGTTTTGTTATTGGAGGACCTCAAGGAGATGCAGGCTTGACTGGTCGTAAAATCATCGTAGATACATATGGTGGTTATGCTCGTCACGGCGGTGGAGCATTTTCAGGAAAAGACGCCACAAAAGTAGATCGTTCTGCTGCATATGCCGCTCGATATGTCGCGAAAAACATTGTAGCTGCAGGTCTTGCCGAAAAATGTGAAGTGCAATTAGCATATGCAATTGGTGTGGCTCAGCCTGTATCGATCGCTTTTGATTTGTTTGGTACTGGAGTTGTCGATGAAGATACATTAGATGATTTAGTACGTGCGAATTTCGATTTACGTCCGGCTGGTATCATTAAAATGCTTGATCTGCGCCGCCCTATTTACAAGCAAACTGCAGCATACGGACATTTCGGTCGTACGGATGTAGATTTGTCTTGGGAACGTACAGATAAAGCAGCAATATTAAAAGAACAAGCAGGCATTTAATACAGTAAGACAGCAAAAGGACGATCAGGCATTGCTTCCTGATCGTCCTTTTTTGTTAGTCTTTTTGAAGGGATTTATAGTAAGTGCCTTTTTCTGCATATTCGCGAACAATTCGTTTCATGTCTTTTTTGTCGTCTTCGCGTAGTTCGCGAACGACTTTTGCAGGCCTTCCAAGAGCTAACATGCCGGGAGGAATAACTTTGCCTGGGGGCACAAGACTGCCAGCTCCAATAAACGCACCTTCCCCGATTTCAGCTCCGTCAAGAATAATAGAACCCATGCCAACTAATGCACCTTTTCGCACCGTGCAGCTATGAAGCGTTACTTGGTGACCAATTGTTACTTCGTCTTCAAGTAACAATTTTTTTCCAGGACTTTGATGAAGCATGCAAAGATCTTGGATATTGACTTTTTTGCCAATAATAGTTGGTGAAACGTCTCCACGGATAACGGTATTAAACCATATAGAAGAATCTGCGCCAATTGTTACATCACCAGAAATCGTGACATAATCTGCGATAAATACGGATGAGTCGATTTGAGGTAATTTGTCTTTATATGGATAAATCATAGCAAAGCTCCTTTAAACAAGATAAGATATTCTATAATCGTATCAAAACAAATCGAAACGTCAAATAAGAACATGACTTAAGAAGTGATAAAGCAAGAAAGGAAGTTGAACGATGTGGAAATGGCAAGCTGAAGGAACAGCAAAAGCAGTAGTTGTTCTAGTCCATAGTGCATATGAACAACATTTGCGCTATGTGTGGCAAATTGAAAAATGGCGTTTGGCAGGATTTCATGTGTATACAGGAGACCTACCAGGACATGGCATAAATGCCAGCGGAGATAAAGTTCACAGGGAGTCATTTGAAGAATACGAACAAGCAGTAAATGAAATGCTTAACCTTGCATCGAAAAATGAATTGCCTGTATTTGTGATTGCTCACGGATTGGGAGCTACTATTGCGATGAGTGTTTTGGGTAAACGTAAATTGAATGTAGCAGGAGCCATTTTTACTTCACCGTGGTTAAAACTAAAAAAATTCCCATTAAAATCTCCACATCTGTTTTCAGGCATCACACAATGGGTTGGGCCCAAAAAAATAGAGCATGGCATCGAGCTGCGTCATCTTATGCGAGACCCACTTTCGTATAGTCATGAAACCGAAAGTAAAATCTATCATTCAGTTATGACAGCAAGATGGTTTAAGGAATTACAGAGGTATATAAAAGAAACTGCTGTGGCTGTGGAAGTTTATCCACAGATTCCAACGTGTCTATATACAGCGGAACGAGACTTGATTACAGAAAAAGAAATTGCTCGACAATGGTTATTAAAGCAACAACTAAATGAGTTTAGCTATAAAGAATGGACATGTTGTTATCATGATCTTTTTCAAGAACCGGAAAAAGAAGATATTTTTCTAGCTGGACAAGCATTTATTCATAACATCTTACGTTCACAGTAGGTAGTTCGTAAAAGAAAAAGTAAAAGGGGAGAATTTGGATGGCTTTACATTATAGCGTATTGGATCAGTCACCGATTTCAGAAGGCAGTTCGGCCGAAGAAGCGTTAAAGCAAACAGCTACGCTCGCACAACAAGCTGAAAAATGGGGATACACACGATTTTGGGTATCTGAGCATCATGATGCTCTAACGCTTGCTGGCTCATCACCTGAAGTATTAATTGCACATCTTGGCGCTGTAACAAATACCATCCGTCTTGGTTCTGGTGGCGTGATGTTGCCACACTACGCTTCTTTTAAAGTCGCAGAGAATTTCAAATTGCTCGAAGCGCTATATCCTGGCAGAATTGATGCAGGTATGGGGCGTGCACCTGGTGGGATGCCACGTGCTTCATATGCATTAAACGAAGGTAAAAAGCGAGATACCAGTCAATTTTCAACTCAAATCGACGATCTTCGCATGTATTTGACAGATTCTATTCCAGAAGATCATCCATATCATGGTATGAAAGCAACTCCGATTACCGCGAACTATCCCACCATTTGGATTTTAGGATCCAGTATAAATTCAGCATGGCTCGCTGCAGAAAAAGGGCTGCCTTATTTGTTTGCTCACTTTATCAATGGACAAGGTGGGCAAGTATTTGCTCAGGATTACCGAAAGCAATTTGTAGCCTCCGATGAGGGTAATCCCTACGTCGGCTTTGCCATTTTCGCAGTTTGCCAAGAAACACAAGAACAAGCAGAGCGAGTAGCATCATCTATAGATTTAGCCTTGTCTATGGGAGCGCAAGGAATACCTTCAAAAGGCACACCTTCACCTGACAAGGCATTTGAGTATCCGTATTCCAAGTTCGAAAAATTACTAGTCGCTGAAAATCGTCGCCGTATGGTCGTTGGAACACCGCAACAAGTGGTAGACCAATTAGAAGCACTAGCTTCTGAATACGGAGCAGACGAAGTGATGTTGGTTTCTCCTGCTTATGATTTTAAGGACAAACTAAAAACCTTAGAGTTGATTGCAAAAGAACTGCAGAAGCGTAGATAGACTGAAACTGTTCTGAAAGAGTGTTCGTAAAAGTATCGGCATTTTCGCGAACGTTCGTAAAATATTTACCCATATTTGCGAACGACTTCTTCATGTGTTTTTAATCCTTTTGAGAGTGTTCGTAAACGTGTACTTTTACGAACGCTTTTATTTCCAGAATTATCTAGCTATTCATTTGGAATTTAAGTATATTAAACCAAGGGGTTCCATTTTAGTCTTAAAGGTATTAAAAAAAGAAAGCTTTAAAAAAAGTCCGATGAAATTTTTGATGCAAAGATTAGAATTTGTATGTAACTTAAGTACAATTAAATAAAATTTAGAATCACACCATCGTCAACTAGATAAAACTTTCTGTCATTAAGGGGACTTAGAATATGAAAATGTATTTAAGGTATATTTTTTTAATAGTAGTAATTTCTATTGCTGCCATAGACACTTGGGGAGAAACAAGTAAAACTATTATGTATGTAATAGCCCTTATAAGTACACTTGCCCTAATTATTATGGAAGTAAGAGAGAAAAGTGAAAGTTAAAAGGAGGGAGGGAAGATGCGAACACTATCACATTTTTTCTCATCTTTAGTATAGGTGTGTGTTTTCGAACACTTTTATTCGAGAAAGCAATGCTGATTATTCCATCTCCATATTATGGGGATTGATGTTAATCTAAATGTAGAGAATGTTTGAAACTGAATGTAACTTAAGTGCAGTTAAGTTACATTCAGTTTAGAGAAAAACAGGAGCAACCAGAGGAGGAGCAATGATGTCTAAAATAAAAACTACTTTAGAAATCTTAAGGAAGCGCCTGGATTCAAATGGCCTGCTAGAAGTTCAACAGGAAGACGGCTATATCGGAAAAGCAGAAATGATTTTTAATCCTCCAGCAACTGAAGAAGAGTTGCAAAAGTTGCCATTTACTGTGCCGGAAGACTATAAAGAGTTTCTGCGGCTTCACCATGGTGGACTCATTTTTAACGATCCTAAATATGGAGGAGGATTTGAACTCTTCACCATAGATGAAATTTTAGAATTTAGAGCTATTCCTGGCTATGATTTTCCAGATAATTGGTTTCCAATCGCCTATGGATACGATAGTTGCTGCTTGATTATTACGGACAAAACGGTAGGCAATGGTTATCTGTATGTCATGGAGACCGGCGTTAACTTTGAAGAAGATGATATGTATATCGGTATGACCTTTGAAGACTGGCTTGAAAAGTTTATTGTGGCGCAAGGTTCGAAGTTTTGGGAATGGGGTTTCAGAATTCCACCTATGCTAAGTTTTTAAATTGACCATGTTTAGTAAACTGAATGTAACTTATTGTAAATTAAGTTACATTCAAAACCCCAATACCATTGCAACCATAAAGAAGACCCTGATACTCCAGTCGATTTTTTTGTGTTGATTATTTACATGGTTATGTAAAACGCTTTTGGTTTTTCGACTCTTAACCACCTTCGTAAGATAGCATTAAATAAAGCCATTAACACGAATAAAATGATCAGTAAGAGAAATAAATGTAACCAGAACGATGGTTCAACTCCATACATGAAATGTCCTACCTTTAAGTTTTCAATGAAATTAAAAAGCGCTGACAGTTTTCAATGGGAAGCTGTCAGCGCTTTTTAATTTTAATTAGGTTTATTCATAATTTGTTCTGTCATATCTTCATTTACATCGAAAGAGATTTTGCCAATTTTGCCCTCTTCTGGACAAATAGCTGATCCAGTAATTTCGTATTCTTTAGTTTCACTATCGTTTTGATAATTAACTTGAACGACAAAACTATAATAATCTTTATTAGTTGAGCTCTGATCAATCTCTATATTTTCAGTTTTCATCTTATAATCATTTGTTGAATGGTAATAGAAAGCAAAAGGTTTAAAACTAGAGTAACCATTTTCTGTGAAATACTCTCCATAAGTCATTTCTAGATAATCCTCATATACTGCTAATTCAGGCGCCCCATCTTCATAAGTTTGGACATCGTCTTTTATCATATTCTCTTCAATATCGTTAGTGATTCGAAGATATTCCTTATCTGGACCATTAAATTCTTTTTCAAGTACAGCGGTAATTGCAGATAAGTTTCCATCACCAGTGCTTATTTCATTTAATGTATTACTTTCTTTTTCTGAAGTTTTATTTGTACATGCAGCAAGTACAAAGCAAAGAACAAGTAAACTCAATATAGGAAATAGGCTTTTTCCTTTTAAGTTAATAATTTGGTCCATCCCCCTTTTTTATTTTATTGATAAAAAAATTATTATTTCTGATATCAGTAATAAATGTAACTTAATTAACAAATTATGTATATACTTATTTTAGAAAAAATAACAAATATTTTATAAATGCCCTATTTCAGACTCTCTACTTCCAAAACAAAGAAAACTACTGGTTGACCATATCAACTGACTTCAATTAAAGTTTTAATTTACTAGAAAATAGAAATTCAATGAAATTTTTTATTCTTTCTGAATGTAACTTAATAGCAATTAAGTTACATTCAGTTCCTTGTCTCTTTGCCTATTTTAAAAGTTTTAAAATAGACAAAGAAATAACGTATCCCACTAAAAAACCAATGTTGTATAAGAAAATATCCGAGACATCAAAAAGGCCGAAATTAAATTGGAACTGTAAATACTCAATTAAAAGAATAAATAGTTCAAAAATGAGAAGCCTGGACCAAAACCCTTTGAGAATATTAGCGTATGCTAACAAGAAATAAAAAGGGACAAAAATTGCTAGATTGATGGCCATGACGTAAAAAGAAGCCTCATCGCCTGATATATCTGAAATAAAACCAAGTGGATTTAATCCGATCTCTCCAGTGGCGTATCGGTGCTGTGGGTCAAGGCGCAATAACCCTAAAATTAAGACCAATAAATAAAGACCTAAAAGAACATATCTTTCTTTTTTGCTGTCGATTCTAAGTAAAATCAGCAGCAATATGTAGGTAGTAATAACAATGATCAAAACGGCTAAAACGTTCTTTTCGATATTTTCCATATTGCCGAAAAAACGAGGCAATAAGTTCATAAAAAAGCTTACATACAACCAGCTTCCGATTAACAAACTCACCAAAAATAATAAGATTTTTACTAACTTCTTAGATTTCAATGTCTTGAACACGATTTCCCTCTCTCTTAGTGTTTTCACACCTCTTTTTTATCTACTAACGATCTCAGATGATTATACCAATATTTTTCCAGTCAAGTTCCATTTTTTTATTAGATGCGAATGTAACATAACTCTAATTAAGTTACATTCAGTCTCCCTATTTCATTCGCTTTGCTATAAAATCCATCAAAACCAACTTCAAATGAAAATATGATACATTCAAAAATCGGTGCCATGAAGTTAAAAATTCGAATTTCGATAGGATCCAGGTTTAGCTATCAAGCATTATGAAAAGAAAAAAGCTTGTAAATACGGTATTGGAATTATTGAAATCTTTAGTAACCAGCTTTGTATTTGCTACGAATCGATTGCTGCTTATGAGATGATTTCACGGACACCACATGGTCGTGGCAGGATGTAGATAGTAGATATCACTCAAGACCATAAGGAGGAGATTATTGAATGTTATTTAGAGGCTTTAATTTTCAAGATCGTTCACCACAACATCATAAACCTAAACAAAGTCAATTTTATGTGGAAACCAACTGCATTGTTTATCTCTTTGAACAGTTCTTACCTAAACTTCATTTTGATGATGTAAGTAGTGTCCAATTTGAGTGTTATCCAAATGCTGAATTGACTTGTCAACCCGTCATCATGGACGGGTTATTGCCTGTAACGATCCCCTATGATGTAAGTAATTTTTACCAGCTATCCGATTTAGAGAAAAAGAAAAAGACACTTGACCTAATGATGGATGGATTACGGGTTATTTGTAAAGACAAGGGTTGGGATGAAGAGCCATTTTTATATGCGTATCAAAAGGTAGTAGGAAAAAAATATACATTTAAAAAAACGTATAAAAAGCCAAAATCAAGTCCCAATCGTAAATTGAAAGCGAAAATTGAAATAGAGATTGGGATATATAATTGTACGGCTTCACTAGTAGTTGAAGATAAAGAACAAAAGCACATCTATTCAGAAGTCCTTTATCAAACAGAGCCAATATTCGAATTGCTCTATCCATTATTGGGAGATATTAAATGGGTAGGTAATGATGAAGTCAGGGTTCATGAAAGAAAACCATGTGAACATCAGTTTAAAACAGTTTATTTACAGTAAAAAAAGCGCAAATTCATATGTCAGAACTTCTAGAATAATATTTTACCGATGATCGATAGAGTTCTTAATCACCAAAAGGAAAAAAGCTCAACTATGAGCTCTTTGCCTTTTTGGTTTGTCAAAGTGTACTTTTACGAACGGTTTTTTAGCGAGAAATAATTTATCAACTTCTATCTATAAAACTTAAGAATAGTAAAATAAGTATTATAGAGAAGAGACACAAAAATGAAAGTAAAGGTAAATAGCATAATGACACATCCATATGGAAAATATGAAAATACAGAGCTATGGAAAAAAGTAGATCAGGTACTAGATGAGTTAGTTGAAAATCAGGACATTGAAGAAATAACATAAGTATCGAGGAATTGAATGTAACTTATGTGCAATTAAATTACATTCGTAAAGTGAAGGATAAAGGTGGGATGAAATGAACAGAGAAAATAAAAACTTTGCAGAGAGAGCTTTAAAACAATTGCTCATTGGAAGTCAGATTGATGGGTTTCAGTTTGGCAGTAGTCCTGGGATAGTGCGCGTCTATTTTACACATTTCTCTGAACAAGAGCCGGACATGTTGTGGTTAAGCATCGAGATAAGGAAAATCGCTATCATTACCAATTATGAGAGATTAATAACGATTTCTAAAGAAAACTTAGAAGAACTAGATGATGAAGAATCTTTTCAACTGCTTTTAAGAAACAGACGAGAAAAAGTTAAAGATGTTTGGTTGGGAGACGATTCGCCACATCTGTATATTTCGCTTGAGTCCGGAAAAGTATTGTATGTGAATGGGCATGATGAAAACTATGAATGCTGGCAAGTTGGAGATAGAGACGGATATGGGGGTGGCGACTGGTTAATTGTGGCTGTTCCAGAAAATGAAATAGCAACATGGAGTCCTGAAGAATTTAAATAAGGTTACTTATTTAGAGAAACTGAATGTAACTTATTGTGAATTAAGTTACATTCAAAACATTAGAAAATGAGTATTCACACGGTAATTAATCATGCTGCTAAAAAGGATGGGATGTAGTGAATTGGAATAAGGTTAATAGCTCTACAGACATTGAAAATTTCATGTATCTCTTCGGAGGATTTCACGACAGCTGTTTGAAAGAACTTTATATGTCGACGGAGACTTTCGTTGATGAAGACCTCTCCGTGAGTATGTCAGTCAATCTAGATACATGCGTCCGTATTTTATTCCAAAGACAATACCGAGATCCCTCGGCCATCGAATTGCTCTTTAAAGGGGTCACTCACTTTCATATACAACCACGTTCAGAAGACCAGGACTCAATTATCTATGGAGCAAAACTAGTACTAGAAGAAGGACAATTCTATTGGGCAGAGGATGAAGAATGGCAAATTAATCACCCGTTTCTTCATCCTGTAAGCTGGATCTCCGCTAAAGAGCTAAAATGGCGTGATGTTAGCCAATGGATGGGCAAAGAGCAACGATATGGCGTAATTAGCAATGAAGAAAACCTGTAAGTAATGTGAATTCTGAATGTAACAGAATTATGAAATTAACTCACTTAATGATTAAAAAAGTGAACGTATATTTTTGCTCTGCAATTGGAATAGGAGAATAGAAAATGGCTAAAGAAAGAATGGACTACTACTTTGAAAATAATAAATTGAAATTAGTACCTTTGGATTTAAAGCAACAGTTTATAAGAGAAGAATGGATTAGAAATAATGAGGATAAGAATAAATGGCAAGAATTAACTATTCCTGATATTACTTTTATAGAGTTTGTTGGAAATGGAGCAAATGGTATTGTTTTAAAAGCTAGAGAAGATATAACAGACAGATTATGTGCAGTAAAAATATGGTTACCAAATGTAAAATCTAGACATTACAACATTTATTTTGAGAAGTATCAAGAAGAAATAAAAAAAATAGCTCATTTAAATAATCCCTCTATTATAGCAATCTATAAAGCAGGTATTTCTAAAAAAGGTTATTGTTATTCAATTATGGAATGGGTGGAAGGTGTAACTTTAAAAAAACATTTAGCTGCTAACAAAAGTATAGCAGCTAATATTAGATTTAAAATCTTGAATGATGTGTTACAAACTGTTAATGAGTGTCATAGAATTAATGTGTTACATGGAGACCTGCATTCAGAAAATATTTTATTAAAGGAAATGGATAATCAAAAAGGAAATTATGAAGTTAAGATTTTAGATTTTGGAACAAGTCTTTTGAATAGATCGACGTCCGAGAAATATAATAAACAACGTGAATCTGCTTTGTTACTGGAAACAGTTTTAAAGTTGCTTCCAGAAGAGAATAAGTACGGCTTATTGAATTTTAAGTATTATAGCTCGTTAAATCCTAGAAGACATAGTATTAGAAATCTTGACGATGTTAGATGTGTTGAACCTATTATTGTAAGTTCTACTTTAAAAAATATAGTTAAGATATATGAATTAGTAGGAGCTAATTATTTTAACGATGCAGTCTTAAATGATATGCTAGATTTTTTATTAGCTTCAACGTATTTAGATGTTCAGAGTATTTCAGAGTTTATTTCTCTTAAAGGAAGAAAAATGGAAAAGAAATTATTGATGACCATACTAACCACTAAAATATATGATTATCTATTCGAAACAAAACAACATGATTTAGAATTAAGGTCATTTGAGTTGACTTTAAGTTATTATGAACTTTTGAAAAAAAATGTAAACTTAACTATATTAAAAAATAATGATATTTTTAAGGATTTTAATATAATTGATTTTAATTTCGAAGAGATTCTAGAATTAAAATCTTTAGAAGATGTATTAAAATTTATTAAACTTGCTAACAAGAGTTTAGAAGAGAATGAGTATATAAGATTTTTGAATCAACTATTTACTACATTAGGTGAGAAATTCGAGAAAGAATACTCCTCTCATAATGGGTTGAAAAGGGATTTGGATTTAGTATTTAAACTTAATGAATTAAGACTAAAAAGAAACTACCTTATTGAAGAAATAATAAAATGGGAATATCGTTAAATAAATATTTTTCACCCCTTATTATTATAGTATTTAGTGGGAAGTGGTGAAGCCTTTCCAAAAGAACGGGTAACTAAAAGTGAGGAATTAGTGCTGGTGAATTTCGAAAAAACGGTCAGCTAGGAAAAGATTTAGAAGGCTGATACAAAAACGAGAGGGGGCCACTCATAACCAGATATTTTTTAAATTTTTAGTGCTTGATTAATTGATTCTATAAATAATTTTTAATATTAAAGGAAATTATAACTAAAAGAGGAGTTTTAATAATGGCTATATTTGAGGACAAGAAAATTACAATGTTAAAGGAAAAATACTTGGAGGAACAACATTATGAAGTCGATCATCATAAGTTTTCTTTAACACTCGATCCTATCGTTTGCTATTCTTCGCGTATAGTTGATTATAATTGGATTGTCAAACTGGATGATGGAAAATTTTTCAATGCTAAAATGACTCCTACTTTACTTGGCTATCCAGATACACGAGTAGCTAATATAATTCAAGATCTTAAAAAAATTGATAAGTATGAAGATGATTATTTAGCAAACGCAATAAACGATAAAATAGATGAAATATATCGAGAAAGTCTATAATAATCCAGAGCATAAGAAACAAGGGATTTTTCCAATGTACAAAATGTAGTTAACATATGACCCATTATCGGAAGAAACTCAGCAATGAGTTTCTTCTTTTTCTTTTGTTCGCGGAAGTGTATTCTTACGAACGCTTAATTGTGGGGACTATAGAGTAGGTTATTTCGTTGAGTAGTAATGAATGTTAATATGGTAGTCAATATAAAAATTTCATTTACATAGATTAAAGCCTATGGAATCAAAAAAATTAGTCCAAAAAATTTTGAGTTAAGAGACTTTAAAGACAAAGAAGATAGCTGGGAGGAATTTCACTCATGCCAATTATCACACATGAAATTTATATCCAAGCTCCAATCAGAGTTTGTTTCGATCTTGCCAGAAATGTTGATATACATACCGAAACTACTGCTAAGACAAAAGAATGAGCTATTGCAGGAGTGACTACAGGGTTAATGGAAGAAGGAGACAGCGTAACTTGGGAAGCTATTCATTTTGGTGTGAAGCAAAAACTCACAGCTAGAATCGTCGAAATGGAAAAACCTTATCGATTTACAGATCAAATGGTGAAAGGAGCATTCTATTCTTTTACTCATACGCATGAATTTATCGAAAAAGACAGTGGAACAATCATGAAAGACAGATTTGTTTATCGTTCTCCTCTTGGCCTTTTGGGAAAAATAGCCGACAAATTATTTTTAGAAAAATATATGAAACAATTTATTGTGGACCGGGCAATTGAACTAAAGAAAATAGCAGAATATTAGAAGATATAGAGTTTACATATCGCAGCTTATCGGAAGCTACTTATATTGCAAAGGAGAGAAGAGGCTGTAACCAATACATCTTTTCTCCTTTTTGTTCGTGAAAATGTACTTTTACGAATGCGTGGCTACACTTTACGTATATCTTACAGATGGAAATTAATGTTATTATAAGAATAGTAAATACTTTGCTTAAATAACAGTGCTTTTAGAAGACCCAATATATTTTATAGGGGGCCAAAATGAATAAAAAGTTAAAAGATTGGAAAGATCCAGCCATACTGCTGACTTCACTTGGCATTGCTGGCATCGGTGACTTTATTTACCTGGTCGCCATCAATATCATTGTTTATCAAATGACTGGTTCTGCTGCAGCAGTAGCCGGACTTTGGATCATTGGACCGATTGTCAACATCTTGACGAAGTTTTGGACTGGAAGCTTTATCGATTACCGCAGCAAGAGGAAAGTCATTATCGCGACTTATCTTTTGCGGGCAGGATTTATCGCATTGATTCCCTATGCTCCCAATATCGTTGGCATTTACGTGATTCTCGTTTTCCTGAGTATCGCTAAGTCTTTTTTTGGTCCTTCTTCGACCACCTATACAACCATGCTAGTGCCGAAATTAAAGAGAAAACGTTTCAACTCCATTCGTTCGGTTACTTCTTCCGGTGCATTTATCATCGGTCCCGCCATCGGCGGTACGTTAATTCTGCTTAGCTCGATTCAGGCCACCCTTTGGATCAATGCAATTTTCTTTGTGATTGCAGCACTTCTGCTTTTGGGACTTCCAGAGCAAGAAGAGATTGACCGTGAGACGATTCCTAAGATGACCGTTGCTCAAGTATGGAGTGATTTTACAGTGGTTAAGCAATTCCTTTCTGAAAACAAATACATCGCTATTATTTACCTGAGTTTTATTCTGGTCATGATTTTTTCGTTCGCCATGGATGCCCAGGAAGTCGTGTTTACCCAACAGGTAATTGGGCTTTCCGAAGTAGACTACAGCTTGTTAATCAGTATCACCGGCATTGGTTCAGTTAGTGGCGGCGTTCTGCTTACCATCTTTTCGTCAAAGTTCTCTTTACGGTTTATGATTGTGCTCGGTCTGGTGATGACGGCGGTCGGCTATGTCCTGTATGCTTTTTCTTGGTCGTTCCTCACCATTACAATCGGCTTCCTGATTTTAGGTTTTTTCAATGTCTTCATGAATACTGGCATGGCTACATTTTACCAAAACAACATTCCAGTTGCGCTGATGGGAAGAGTCACCAGCATTTTTCAATTGGTTCAAAGTGTCGTACAAGTCCTGTTCATCTTAGGAATCGGTATCTTAGCAGATGTGATTTCCTTGCGAGTTACCATTGTTGGAATGGCTAGCATTATGTTGCTGGCATCAATCGTCTTTTCCTATTTTGTATTGAAATCACAAAAAGCTGCATTTTACCAAGAAGAGGAGGAAGAGGTCAGATGAGCAAATATGATTCGAACCCACGAAATGATTTAATTGGAGACATTTTAAAGGAATATACTAAAATAGGTGGAATGGATGATTTGCCCGGTGCCGGAAAGCCTTTGTCAGCGGAATATTTTTCAGGAGATCTTTTTCAGCATTTTCAGCGCGTGGCAAATGAGGCAGGGCATAAACCCCATTGGCTAAAGCTCCAGCATGACATTCGGGATGGGATTCAAGATGCGATTCTTCAACTAAGCAAAGGAAAGAGAAGCGATGTGCAATTAAGGGTTGCGTTACTCAACGATAAAATTCATGAATTTAACCAAATTTGTCCGATACCTCTTCAAAAAGGATCAGTGAGGATAGAAAATTTGGATGCGGCCATGGAACGTTGGAGATAATGATTTAATTTTATATCTTAGGAATTATGAGGAGATGCAAAAATAAAAAGAGAGTGAAGAGGTGAACTGAACACCAGGTGATAGACATTTAAAAAAGTGATACATTTGTGGCTCAGTTCAAATTATAAGTTCCTTGTCTTTTTAATTTGCAAAAGTGTACTTTTACGAACGGGTTAGTTAAATGTGGAATTATTTGTGGTATTCACTAAGTATTAAAATGATAAAATTGATGAAAGAGAGAACGGCAAGATTTTTCTATTCATAGAAATTATTTTGACTTTTTAAATTCAGAAGGAATTAGGTGGAATATGGTTATCAATAAAAAAATCGATTCATCATTTGAAACCGTTATCGAACATGTTAAAAATACTGCTAACGTAGTGGACTGCACAGGATCTGCACTTTTAATCATGCAAAATGATGAAGTTGTAGTAGAAAAGTATTGGGGTACGCATTCTAAAGAAGAAAATGCAAAAGAAATTCAGGAAACAACTCAATTTCATATTGCTTCAGTCAGAAAGAACTACATTGGTTTTACCGCGGCATATGCTGTTAAAGAAGGATTTATAAAGTCTATAAATGATTTAGTCACGAAATACTATCAGGCAAATGAGCCTGAACTTTTCGAAGGAGTCACCATTAGGCATCTCTTAACTCATACGCATGGATTAAAAAATAATGGAGAGGAAACTCAAAGAGAATTCTTACCAGGAGAAAGTTGGGCATATAGGGGTGTAGGGATCGATACGTTAACCAAGGTCATTGAAAATGCCACTGGAAAGAGTATTGCAGAAATCTTAGCTGAACAGGTGTTTAACAAATTGAACTTTGCAGAAACTGGATGGTACACAGAAGTAAATGAAAATCTGGTAGAGGTTATAAGAGATCCGGATGATTTGAGCTGGTACAACGGAAAAAGCATTTCTGGAAATGAAAGAAATATGTATGCCTCTGTAAGAGAGTTAGCCACATGGGGAGGGCTTCATCTTAATAAGGGTCTGGTAGGGGACGAACAGGTTGTTCCGAGTGAAATTATTGAGTTAGCTACTTCCATTCACAGTCCGGAAACGATTGATGCTGATTTCCCTCAGAACGGGTTTTTATGGTTTGTCAAAGACTTGCCCGCTAAAAAGTCGGAAATAGGGGAGCTAGTTCCAAAGGGATCTTTTCAGATACTAGGTTATACAGGAGTCACACTACTTGTAATTCCTCAATTTAATCTAGTAGCCGTGAGGGCTTTTAATAGTTTTGGATCTCCTGCAGGATATGATTATTTAGAGGATGTGAGGACATTTGGAGACACAATAATCCGTTGCTTATAAAACCTCTTTATCCTATTAATAGGAATAATTTTACGAAGTATAATAGTTTACATATCATGAGTTATCGGAAGGCAAGAAGTGATTGATTTAACTTCTTGCCTTCTTTTATTCATTTAAGTGTCCTTTTGCGATTGTTTTCTAGTTATTAGACTTTCTATGAATGAAAAAACTGGTGATAAAAATTAACTCTTACCAAGAAACAAGGTGGTCAGAATGACTTTCTTATAATAAATCAACTCTAAAAGATCAACAAAAAAAGTGCCTTTTAGAAAGACACTACAAATAATATCAGTGGTTGCGCGCGGCTTTGGAGACGTAACCGATATACAAAAAGACGAATCCGGTAATTGATGTTGCAACTGCGAATAATAATCCTGCGGCACTTGCACCCATCCCAGCACCAGTAATAGCGCCTACAATATTAAGAATAAGAAAATGAACTACAAGAGGGAGTACAAAAGCGGTAAGATAGCCAGCATTGATCCATCTCTCCTTATCGTCTCCAGCAATTTTGTGAACAGCAAAGCTTAGCAAAGCGATGTAAGCAGCTAAAATTAAAATCATACTAATCCTCCTATCTCACTTTTTAGATAAATTAACAATAATTTTTCTTATAAATGATTTACTAAATATAATACTACCATATATTAGGGGGAGTGTATGGAGGCTTAAAAACTAAGACTTATGTATAACTGGAGAAGAACAGAGTTCCTGTCAGTGCTTAGTTTACATATGACACATTATCGGAAGTTACTTATAGTGAAAAGGAGAGAAGGGGCTGTACGTAGCGCATCTTTTCTCCTTTTTGTTTGTGAATTGTATTTTTACAAACAGTTGATATTCATCTTGAATTATTTTTTGATTTTAAAGCTGTTAGGATCTGATAACCATCAGAAGGACGTCCAGCATAAGGTTTCGGTTTCCACCAATTAGGATAAGTTATAGGGATGCTTGTGAAAATAAATAAGATGAGATTAAAGTATATAATTCCATTTAAAAAATTTTTGGTTCCATAATGCGTTAGATCAGCTGAAACGAGATAAGCAGCAATACATAGCAGCAAAGAGATAATTGGACCTCCTGCTGAAAACATAATACTTTTAAAGCTTGTGAAATCGCTTCTGTTTTTAACAAAACAAAAACCAAAGAATGCCCATTTGATATGAAAGTGCATTCTTCCAATTCGAAAATTTTCTTCGTTATTATCGTTTGCTGGGCCAAGATAAACATGTGCCTTTTCTTTTGTAAATAGCGTGATTCCTAAAGCATGCCCTACTTCATGCAATAGTATAGAAACGGGCACTCCTATTAAATAAAAAATAAAAAATGAAATCATTTTAATTCACCTCTGGAAATACTTACGTAATAAATCGTTGATAGTTTCAAATAACTTGGTTTACATATTCCGGATTATCGGAAGAGAAGGAGCTCAAGCGTGAGCTTCTTCTTTTTTGCTCTGAAAATTGTACTTTACAAAATTTTAAAATTGAAGTCATTAAAATTTAAAATCGGAATATAAAAAGGATTAATTAAAACGCTTTACATTCTACCTACCAGTAGGTAGAATGTAAAAGTAAGCACTCAAGCAAATAGAAAGCACAATTTAAAGGAGGAAAAATAAATGTTATTTAATGATAAAGTGGTTATTGTTACAGGAGGAGGATCAGGAATTGGGAAAGCGGCAGCTAAACGGTTCCTTGAAGAAGGCGCTAAAGTAGTTATCAACGGCAGAAGAGAAAACGTGTTGAAAGAAACTATGAAAGAGCTTGATCCATCAGGAGAAAAAGTTGATTATGTAGCTGGAGATATTAGTGTTAAAGCAACTGGGGCTGCATTGGTACAAAAAGCAGTAGATACGTTTGGCGGCGTGGATGTATTGGTCTGCAATACCGGCATTTTCAATCCTACCGGCTTTTTGGAACACGGTGAAGATGATTTGAACAATTACTTGGATGCAATTGTAAAAGGAACATTCTTTCCAGCGCAAGCAGCGATTCCGGAAATGCAGAAAAGAGGAGGAGGTGCAATCGTCAGCACAGGATCTATGTGGGCGATTCAATCAGTTGAAGCGACTCCTTCCGCTGCCTATTCGGCAGCAATGGCCGGCAGACATACGTTGACCCGAAACCTTGCAGTAGAGTTTGCCAAGGATAACATCCGCGTGAATGCTGTTGCACCTGCTGTTATCGAAACGCCGATCTACAACACCTTTATGTCTGAAGAACAAGTGGCCGAAGTGCTTCCTACGTTCAACGAGTTCCATCCGCTCGGAAGAAACGGACAGCCTGTGGATGTCGCTGAAGCGATTTTGTACTTAGCGAGCGACAAAGCTTCCTTTATCACTGGCGTGATATTGCCAGTAGACGGTGGCGTAACAGCAAGATTGAGATAATACGCTTGGCTTACCCTTTCTTTATCTTTCCAACGTACAGGTACATCTGCTGTTTTTCTGAATGAACGTCATTTTTTTCTGCAGCTGCCTATGGTATATTAGCAATCGAAGTCCCTATCCGAAACCGGTAGGGGCTTCAATTCAATTTAGCAGGTTCTTTATCGAAACAGCAGAACCTTGCTATTTGCTGGTAATATGATTAAGGATATAAGTGGAATTTATTTTAGATGGAAGGTTGAGTATATGAAAAAAAATATAGATACCATGCAGCAGATTCTGGATACTGGACAAAACCTGATTCAAGAACGCGGGTATAATGCCATTAGCTATGCGGATGTGGCGGAACAAATCGGCATCAAAAAAGCCAGCATTCATTATTACTTTCCGGCCAAGCAGGACCTTGTCCAAGCAATTCTTAAAAGATACCGGACAGAATTCATGACAGGGCTGAATCAGATTGGCCGATCCTCTGATAGTCCTGAAGAAAATCTTTATCGGTTTTTTCAATATTACCGTGACCCACTGGTAGAGAATGCCAAACTTTGCCTTTGTTCCATGATGGCAGCTGAACTTGTTTCTTTTCCAATGGAAATCCGTGATGAAATCAATGGGTTCTTTCGGGATAATGAAACCTGGCTAGAAAACGTCATCGAACAAGGAAGGGAGATGGGTATCTTGGATTCTCAAATTAGCTCAAAAGAACAGTCGCAGATCATCATGGCATTTGTACAGGGCGCCCAATTATTAGCGCGATCTTCAGGAGACCTTCAGTATTATGACATGATGGTCCGAAATCTGCTGAAAAACTTGAACATCTTAACAAGCCCATAATTCGAGTGCTAAATGCAGAAGAGCAGCAAAAATAGAAAAACGCTTTAAAATCTATAATTAATAATAAATGCACAGTCGGAAGGAGTAACGAATGTGAATCATCCTGTAGTCATTATCGGCGCTGGTTTAAGCGGCCTCTATGCAGCCTCTTTACTTGTAGAACACGGTATCAATTGCCGAGTTCTTGAAGCAAGAGATCGAATCGGGGGTAGAGTGTTGAGTATTGCCGTCTCCGACAGAGCAGAATCGAAACAATTTGATTTAGGGCCGACTTGGTTTTGGCCACAGTATGAGAAGGTGATTGCTGGGCTTGCCAGCCGCCTGAATCTGGGTACGTTTGAACAATATACTGAAGGTGCCATGGTTTCAGAGCGGAGCCTGAATGGTCCGCCACAACGTCTTGTTCTGCCGGAAGGCTCTATGGAAAAGTCCATGCGATTCACAGGAGGTGTCCAATCCCTGATTGCTGGAGTTGAGAAGACGCTTCCGCTAGGTACAGTCGAATTAGGGAAGCGAGTTACGTCAATTCGATTTGATCGAATTGGCGCTATTACCATTAAAACAAAGTTTGCGAATGGCAAAAAAGAAGAAGTTCAGGCAAGTGCTGTCATCCTAGCATTACCCCCTCGGATTATAGCCCAGCACATTGAATTCTCACCTTCGCTACCTACAGATGTGATGACGGATCTACTCAACAAGCCTACTTGGATGGCTGGTCAGGCAAAAGTAGTTGCAGTTTACGATCATCCGTTTTGGAGGGATGCAGGACTGGCGGGGTATGCTACAAGCTGGGTTGGTCCTTTGCAGGAAATTCACGATGCTTCTCCAGTGCAAGGCCCCGGTGCGCTTTTCGGTTTTTTTGGAATGCCCGCAGCAGTACGACAAGAACTGGGAGAGGACCAATTAAAAGAAATGGTAATTGACCAATTGGTTCGGCTTTTTGGACCCGAGGCAAAAAATGTGCGTTCCATCTTTTATAAGGATTGGTCCAACGATGCTGAGACCGCTGTAGAGGACGACTCCATTCCACTAATGGATTTTCCGGCATACGGCAAGCCGCCGCAGTGGGAGGAATGGCAGGACAAAATTCTCTTTGCCGGTACTGAAACGAGTACGCAGTTCGGGGGGCATCTTGAAGGCGCCCTTCAGTCAGCAGAACAAGCGGTAGCTGAAGTCGTCAACCTAAAGAACAACTTCTATAGGAAAGAAAGTGATTCAAGTGGCTGAGAAAACTGAGGTTTTTATTCAGCCTTACATAGATTCACCCGAAAAGTTGAAGGAAATATACCGACGCGTCATTTTTGTGGCAAGCCTCTCTCCAATTTTTGGCGGCGCCGGTCTTGCAGCTAAAAGTTAGTTTACATTTGACACATTACCAGAAGGAAAATAAACAGCTAGATTGATTAAAAGAGTTTATTTCGAATGTTGCCTACTTTTTAATCGAGTTCCATTATAGAAGAATCTTAAAAGAGCTATTGCATGCTGAATGTAGATACATTGTAGATGCATTGTATATACTTGTTATATAAATAGCACTCTGAGGAGTTGATTCACATGCCGCAAATCAAGCAGAAAGTTAGTCACCGAGAGGCTAAACTTCAGAATTGGGGTAACAGTAAAGCAGTTCGGCTTACAAGAGATATCCTTGAGGAAGCCGGATTCAATGCAACTGATGATGCTGTATTTGATGTAGAGGTTGAACCAAATCGAATTTCATTAGTTCGAAAAAGCCAGTTAACTCCGTTTCAAAAGTTATTTGTTGGTTATAATGGTGAAAAACCTGAGTCTGAAGCATTTTGGGATGAAGTAGAACCAGTCGGAAAAGAATATTGGTAAGCAATTAATAGGCTCAAAAATCGTTTGCCTGTACTTAATCCTCAATGGAAAAGTACAGGCACTATTTAATTGGGGGAGTAGTGATGACAAGATTTTTTAAAGTTGGGGATATTATTAAGATCGATATGTCGCCGGCAAAAGGTTATCGTCCAGCCATCGTTGTTTCAGAAGAAAATGTACATAAAGAGACCGACTTAATTTGGGTTTTGCTAATCCCCAATACGAATAAAGGTTACCCGACTCATGTACCGGTAAATGGAAGAACCAAGAATAACAAGAACAGCGTAGTAAACAATCAGACAACTGGGTATGTATTGTGTGAAAAGATAAAGGTAATTGATCCATTAGCTAGCGCTGCAAGATTAACAGACGAGGCCGATCAAGAGTTGATTGAAGATGCAAGGCTATCATCGATGCCATTACTTTTATAGGGTAAAGAAAATAAGGCCAATCATTATGATTGGTCTTTTTGAGTACTAGACTCATTTTTTGTCTGTAAACCTGTACTTTTACGAACGCTTTTTTCACGAGAAATAATTTATTGACTCTATCTATAAAAATCAAGAATGGTAAAATAAGTATTATAGAGAAGAGATACAAAAATAAAAGTGGAGGTACTAGTAGAATGACACATCCATATGAAAGATATGAAAATACAAAGCTATGGAAAAAGTTAGATCAGGTACTAGATGAGTTAGTGGAGATCAGGATATTGAAGAAATAACAAAGAGGGAATACATTGTCGGATATATCTGCAAGAAGCTCATAAAAACAGAAGAACCAAAATAACATAGAATATCAAGAAATTGAATATAACTTATGTGCAGTTAAGTTGCATTCAAATGTGCTAGAAAAGTTGATTACTAAAAGAAAGAGGTTCATTGATGAGAAACTTTTATGTGATTCTGATTAGCATCTTCTTACTAGGTACCGTTTTTTGTGTATTTGGGCAAGGACTGGCTTACTTTTTGAGTGAATACTTCGTAATGATCTACCCAGTCTATTACTTGACTGGCCTGACGGTTCTTGGCATTTTTTTATATTTGGTGGCAGGTTTTTTGGTATTTCTCCTATTTAAAAAACAAGAATTCGCTTCAAATAATAGAGAATTCTATTTGTTGATTTTATTTACAGTCGCGCCTAGCGCAACCATCTGGTCATTTTTTGTAACAGTTATGTGGTGGGGTTAGAAGTATGAGAAGCGTATGCGGTAAAATTACAAAGAGAAGTAAATGTAACTTATTGTGAATTAAGTTACATTCAAAATCCTAACAAAATCAATCTAGGAGGGATAAATTTGCATCCAGTATTTCTAGGAATTATTCTATTTTCTTTACTTGTTTCTTCTCTGGCAGCTCTTTGGATGATAAAAACAAAAGCAAATAAATGGACAAGAATTTTGGCAGTCTTTTTTGTAAATGCACTTATTCTTTCAATTGCTTCGGCTTATCTTTACAAATTGGACGTTCAAACTTTTCATAAACAGACAGAAGGTTTATTTGATTCAATGGGTATAGTGACATTACTATTTTTCATTCCGATAAACGCATTCATAAATATTCTTGTGATGGAGTTCTTTAAAAATAAAAGAGGTCGTACAGGTAATGAAGGACAAATCTGAATGTAACTTAATAGCAAATAAGTTACATTCACTTTTCTTTTTTTACAGTCTTCAGCAAGTCGTTAAAAGCCGGAATCTTATAGTACTTTGAACGTTCATTCCTTCTAAGAAAGTGATATTATTTAAAATAAAGAAATAAATAATTTTATTTTAAAGTTAGGAGTGAAACTAATGAGTGCTCCTATACCGAAAAACAGAGCGTCTGAACACGGACTGAAGCCCGGAAAAAAAGCCAAAAGACGGGTACGTGTTTCGCAGCAACGACAATTGAGCATCCCCAAAGATTTTTACTTGGCTCTTGGACTTACCGATGAAGCCGTCATGGAATTTACGGGGACGGAGATCATCATCCGACCTGCCACATTCGAAGAAGTCGATTTTTCCGCAGATATTTTGCAGGACTTAATCGCTCAAGGTTTTTCCGGACAAGAGTTGTTACAAGAATTCAAGGAAATCAAAGCAGACATTCCAGCAGCCCTTCAAACATTGGAACAGGAAACGATGGCTCAGCCTGTCATCCAGGGAAGTTTAGACGACTATTTAGACGCCCTGGAAGATGAGTGAAGACTTGTTGCCGGTTCAGCTCAGCAAATGAGCTGGAAAAGAGTTAAAAAAGATCAAGAAGTCCGACCAAGTCCTCTATCGGAAAATGGACGAAACCATTACGAGCATCCGTAAGGATCCGGCCATTGGCGAAGCGAAAAAAGGGGATTTAAAAGGCTATTCCTGTTTGAACCTTCATCAGAGATGCATCAATTATGAGCTGTGTTATGCTCTACAAGAAAATGAAGAGGGCGAACTGGTTCTGGTTGTATTGCTTGTGACACGCGAAAATTTTTATTTGGAATTAAAACGGTATCTAGGCAACTGATAAAAGCCATCCTAAGCAAAGGATGGCTTTTTGTTGGATTTTATTCAGCTTCAAAATAATTTTTTGAATGTAACTTAATACTAATTAAGTTACATTTAAAACCCAACTGCAGTAGCGAAGAGTGTCCATTAAAGATTAAGAAATAGATGAGCTCTTTGAAATATATCGGATTACATGGTACTTGAATACAAAAGGAGAGAAGAGGATCATCAACTGATCCTCTTCTCTCCTTTTGTATTCATAAACGTGTCTTTTTCCTGCTAAATTCACGTAGAAGGAATCAGTTTCGATTCCAACTTTTGGTTGTTGATTTGGTACACCTGGTCGCATAACAAGTCAATGTCTTCGCTGTTGTGACTGGTCATGATGATGGTTTTTCCGTTTTCCTTGAATTTCAACAATAACTGGCGGATGTTTTGGACACTTTCCGAATCCAACGCGTTGAAAGGCTCATCCAGTATAAGGACTTCCTGCTTTTCCATGATCGCTTGGGCCAAGGCAAGCTTTTGCTTCATTCCCAGAGAATAGTTTTTCACTTTCTGCGACGCATCTGCCTTTAATCCCACCGTTTCCATGGCTTCTTTTATTTCTGTTTCTCCGATCAGATTCTGAATGGCAGCCAATCTTTTCAGGTTTTCAAACCCCGTCTTATTCGCCAAATAGCCGGGGCGATCGATGACAATCCCAAAACCCTTGGGGAAATCAACGTTTTCAGTTCTGTACTCAGAATCAATTACGATGGTTCCGCTATCCGGTTTCAAAAATCCACAGATCAGTTTAAACAAAACCGATTTCCCGGAACCGTTCGGTCCGACAATTCCATGGATTTTCCCTTTGGCAAATGCCGCATTCGCGTTCTCAAACAAGGGAACGCCTTTAAAAGACTTGCTGATGTTCTTGACTTCAACGATCGACATGGCACTCAAACTCCTCAGTAAAATATATTTTTTCTCTTGTTGAAAATACATGCAATGATGCCAGCTCACCCAGAAGATAGACCCCTAAGATTCCCGTCCGGTAATAGATTTCGTTGGCTTCCCCAGTCAAACTTCCTAACGCATTCAACCCAAAAGGAACAGGGACCCCCTTGATGAATAAACGGAAGTCCACCTAAGATGAAAACAGCCAGGATAAGCACGCTATAAATGGGTTCTTTCCAGATGCACCTCACGATAAACGCCAAAAGGATGTAATTAAAAATCTGTAAAAATCCATTTACAAAATAGTGGTAACTCATCTCGATGACCGTAATCGGCACGTCGATGGAAAAGGTCATATTGACAGATTTCCCTTGTAAAACGCCAATGGCCAGAACGAGGGCAAAGAGGAAGAACAGGAATTTAAGCACCTTGCCGGCCATTCCCTTGAGCAGGTTCAGAAACCAGACGTTCATCGATTTATAACGGATGAGGAGATAATAAGCCTGACTGCTCAACTGTTGATTCATGAAATCTTGAAAGTAGAAAACAATCCCTAAGAAAACGAGACAAAAGAATAAATAACTCAGAAGAGTATACCCGGTTTCAGAGACGCCATAAAAACGGAGGTAAAACAAATCCCAGACGGTCTGTGGCATCAACTCAAAATCCAATGCCGACGAACTGATTCCGAGTATACACACCAGCAAGAAACTGAGGACCAGATAGTGCTCTTTCAAGCGTTTCTTCGCCTTTTCAATCCAGTGGGTTTTGAAATACACCACCACCCCAAAACATAAGCTTATCCCCAGTCCCAATACAAACAAGGCTGGAAGAAGAGAACCAAGATTGGCATACGCATATGCAGGGAAAATGTAATTTAAAACCTGCAGCCACATCCATTCAGAGGGAGGCTTTTTAAACGAGACAAGGATCCCGCTGAAGACCACGATATTTACTAAGAGAATCACCTGTTTAGAATGAAAGAATAAGTGGACAGTTGCCAACAGACAATGGATAAACAAGAAAAAGAAAAAAAGAAGAATCACTTGTGAAAAAAGGGCGGTGAATGGCAAGTCGATGTATTGCTGTAATTGATAAATCCTGTAATTTCCAGGAGTGGACTGGGTGCTGAAATCACTCCAATTGAAATCAAAAGGAATTTTAATCGTGACCAGGCTAGAAACAAGGAGACAAAGCGAAAAAAAGACGATAAGAGTGGGAATTATCTTTTTCACCGTATAAACGATCCATCCTGTGTAACTGCCTGTCCTCATGAGAACATCGTCTCTTCTTTCTGTGAGAACAATGTTACTGAAACTAAAAAGGAACAGAGGCAAGGCTAAATACAGCATTAAGAACGGGTCATTTAGGAGATCAAGTACAACATCCCATTTGTTCAATGGCAATTGATAAACGGTTGCCTCTGCCACAATGAAATTTCTGTTTTTGAAGCTGTATGGCAACAGAAAAAGGATGAAAAAGAACCATTTCCATGATGCAAACTCGTGTGCCACGTGGTTGAGAAGCTTCATAGGAGATTGTCCAAGCGTTCAGCGTTTTTCTTTATGTATAAGAACAGCAACACACACATGAAAACTAAAAAGGCAAACGGAACAAAGGGCACCCAGAAGGATTGTTGGACAAAGCCGAATGGAAAGATGGAGTAATGGAACCTGAAGATGCGTAAACCAATTGCCCCTAACATAAAACTTCCCACCAGATAAAAGATATAAGGCAAGGCCAAAGCCAAGAAACGATTGTTCAACACAAGAAGCAACAGGAAACCGATGGACGCATAAAGCGCTGCATTTATTCCCATCCAGGTGGAATAGAAAAGGCCGTAAGCCAAGGGGCCATAGGCAAAGAGTTGGGTAAACGTGTGTTGAGACAAGGTGTATGATTCCGCAGTCAGATTGTTCAGTGGAAAGAAGTTCGTTTCTGCATTGGCAAACCCAGCCTGGATGTATTCGTAGTGTGGCAACACATAGAAAGAAAGAAGAAACATAGTAAACGTAAACAAGAAAAAAATGCTGAAACACAAGAAGAAATTAGCGGAAAACTTCAAGGTTAAATAGTTCTTGATAGAAATCCTTGAACGTGTATAAAAAAGGAATCTATCGTCGATTTCCAGCGAAAAAGACCCCAAATAAATCAGCGTAACTAAAATTGGAAACGTTAGTTCCAAAATACCGCTTAATAAAAACGTAAAAATGTCATAAGAAGTTGAAAATTCGTAACTTCGGTGCACAATAAAAAAATAAATCAGCGGCAGGGATGCAAAAATCCCTACTGCGCAGAGGAATTTCCATGTGAGTTTATTGGTTACCTCTTTTGTAATTAAATACGCCACTATCATTCTCCTATCTAAGTTTTTTACAAATTTCTTTCCTTTTATTGGTCTCTAGTTATTATACCAATGTGCTTCCAGTAAATCCCCATTTTTTAAAACTAGTTTCTAGATTTTTTACTAGTTTTGAATGTAACTTAATGGTAATTATGTTACGTTCAAAAGCCCTCCACTATTGAAGGGCTTTCTTCATGACTTCTTGTTTTTTAAGGGTTTCTTAGTAAATCGTGGTGGTGACCACAATTGCGCAAAATTAGCGTTTGTTCAGCTGTCTGGCTGTATTCCCACGAAATCCGGATATTTATATTAGGAGTGGCTTCAAAGGTGGATTTCGTCCCTTCAATACGCTTGGTTCTCAGGGAAGGTTGAAAAGGTGGTGCAGTTGCCAAGAGCTTAAGGGCCTCGCTGACGGCCTTTTGCTCATTTTTGTGAAACTTTTTATAGGATTTCTTAAATTTATTCGTGATTTCTAGTTCAAACAAGCAACGGTCACCTTCATTCCTCTTCGTCTAACCAGGCAAGCGCATCTTCTACCGCAAATGGTCCACTGGTTTGCCCTTTGTCGATCTCCTGTTGGGCTTCTTTTTCGTCTTGCTGCCACGTTTCGGTCCAATACCAAGCCTGGTCTTTGGCGATTTCAATCATGGGAATGAGGACGATCCGTCCGTCTACCGCGGTCACTTTCAAATTGGTATTCGCGGTTAACTCCAGCTGTTCCAGTATTTCGTTGGGAATCGTAATCTGCCCTTTTTTCCGCAAACGGACATGCTTGGTCATTCCGTTGTCATGTGGGGGATCCTGAAGTTTTGTCATCCGATAAACTCCTTCCAATCTCGTATGATTTAATAAAATCTAACTTTCCTACTTTCTTAAATGCATACCTTTCTTCTTCTTAAATCAATTAAAATGGCTGCAATGGAAAGGGATTATATTCAGTAACGGTAATTTAAAGAAGTTAGCAGGACTACAAAGGGAAATCAATTTGTTAGAAAAAATGATACATTTAAAAGGCTGTATTCTAAGACCTTAAGATCATATTTTTGAGTTATAAGAGTTTATATATCGCAGCTTATCAGAAGCCTATAAAAGCAAACTAGAGAAGATGCTGGTCCTGAGCATCTTCTTTTTTCGTTCATGTAAGTATACTTTTGCGAACGGTTTAATTTCCAAAATTATCTAGCACCTATGTTAAGTTCGAAGTACATTAAAGACTAGAGATTCAATTATGTTTGTAAAGTTTAAAAAATGAATAAAGTCTCTGAAAAAATGGAATTTACTGGTACTAATAAAAGATTTAAACTAACATTTATGGTGTTCCCTCCTTGGCTATATTGGTTACAGATTACTATACTTGTTTATTTTACATAAAGTTTCATTTATCCTTTAAAATCACGACGTTTCAGAATCTTTTTATAGAATATGAATGTAACTTAATTAGGGTTAAGTTACATTCACATTCATTAGAAAAATCTGCTGAATTCCCATTTTATAGAAAAATGGAACTTCAATGGAATTCCGTTGGTATAGTAATTATAGGTAAGTTGAATTAAGGAGAGAAAATGAGATGTAAAAGGAAAAAGAATATAAGTTGAAATACTATGCGAGAGCATTTTCTGTTTCCTTCGCCGTCATTTTTCAGCAGCCGCAACATTTCTTAATTCTCTCGTACTACTTGTGAAAATTGAGGGCTGTATGCCCGGATTTCAGAAATTTAATGATATTATAAATTAGTTGCCTGGAACGAATCATTCGCTCAGTGATGATTGAAACGTGCATATTTTGATGGTGGTAGGATTCTGTCATCACCAGTTCATTCGTGTTAAGATGGTGTAGTTCATTCGTGATTACTCTGATGTTTTTCTTTGGTCGGAAAATACATTGTGAGGTACCACGAATGACTTTTTCGGTTGTCTAGCTTAATTTCACAATCGGTGCATTTAAAAAATGTATACACAAAGCTTTATGAATATAAGGGAGTGGATAATGGCAATTAGGTATTTAAATATAACTAATCAAAAAGATAGTTAGGAGATAAAGTGAATGACATATGCATTAGAAATAAACGACTTGAAAAAGGTCTATACTGGCGGCGTTGAGGCTTTGCGTGGCATCGATTTGAAAGTAGCAGAAGGAGACTTCTACGCTCTCTTAGGTCCTAACGGGGCTGGGAAATCTACGACTATCGGGATTGTGACATCCCTTGTCAATAAGACATCAGGAAAAGTCAAAGTCTTCGGCTATGATATGGACACGCAGTTAATGCAGGCGAAGCTGCAGATTGGTCTGGTCCCCCAGGAGTTCAACTTCAGTCCTTTTGAAACGGTCCAACAGATTGTCGTGAACCAGGCAGGTTATTACGGCGTGTCAAGGAAGGAAGCATTAGAGCGCAGCGAAAAGTACTTGAAGCAATCTGATTTATGGGAGAAAAAAAATGTTCAAGCACGGATGCTTTCCGGAGGGATGAAACGTCGACTGATGATCTCACGCGCCTTGATGCATGAACCGCGTCTACTTATTCTTGATGAGCCGACGGCGGGTGTGGACATTGAATTGAGACGAGAGATGTGGGCGTTTCTGAAAGAGTTGAATGATAATGGTACGACGATAATTTTGACAACACATTATTTGGAAGAAGCGGAGATGTTATGTCGCAATATTGGTATTATTCAAAAAGGGCAGCTAATTGAAGATACAAGTATGAAATCATTGCTTGCTAAGCTTCAGTTTGAAACCATTATTTTAGATATTGAATCTTCAGGACAAATTCCGATGATTAAAGGCTATAAGAGTGAACTTATGGATGAAGGATCTCTTTCTGTGGAAGTAGGGCGTGATCAAGGAATCAACGAACTGTTTAACCAATTGACAGAACAAGGGATTAAAGTGTTGTCGATGCGTAATAAGTCTAATCGATTAGAAGAGTTATTTTTAAAACTTACAAAAGAAACTGCTTAGTGGAGGATTCACATGTTCAAACTATATTTAGTAGCATTAAAAGGCTTGGCGGTCAAAGAAACGAACCGTTATCTTAGAATTTGGATCCAAACATTGGTTCCGCCTGTTATTACAACTTCCTTATACTTTATCATCTTTGGGAATTTGATTGGTAAAAGAATTGGCGAAATGGAAGGATTCTCCTACATGGAGTTTATTGTCCCTGGATTGATTATGATGTCAGTCATTACGAGTTCCTATTCGAATGTCTCGTCTTCATTTTTCTCACAAAAGTTTCAAAAGAATATTGAAGAACTATTGGTCGCTCCTGTCCCGACCCATATTATTATTTGGGGCTTTGTGATTGGAGGACTAGGAAGAAGTATTCTGGTAGGGGTACTGGTCACGATTATCTCGCTACTTTTTGTTCCGTTGCAAGTCTATTCTTGGAGTATTGTCATATTAACGTTTTTAATGACGTCTATTTTGTTTTCTTTAGCAGGTCTGTTGAACGGTATTTTTGCAAAATCATTTGACGATGTGTCTATTGTTCCTACTTTTATTCTTCAGCCATTGACTTACCTAGGTGGCGTATTCTTTGCCATCTCGATGTTGCCTCCATTTTGGCAGTTTGTATCAAAGTTCAACCCGATTGTTTACATGATTTCTGGATTCCGATTCGGGATTCTCGGTGTAATCGATGTACCGATTCTATTCTCTATTCTCATTTCGATTGTTTTTGTGGTTGTACTTTACGGATTCAATTGGTATCTGATTGAAAAAGGCCGTGGACTGAGAAGTTAATATCTATTGTACTTACTCAATAAACCCTTAAAAGCTAGACAATTCAAACAACCTTTCACATTGAAAATCCTGATTCGCCTAGTTTCTAAATAAAAAATCACTGAATACCGGCATACCTTTGGAAGCGTTTTTAGTCCTTTGAATCGAATTCTCAAAGATAAGTAGAAAAGAACCTCTGAGAGTAAAATAGCCCATTTCGGAATATCAACTATTAAGGTGCCGTCAACATTCGTAGAAGCAACTTGGGTTACATCAGATTCACACGATGACAACTGATCAAATGACTTTGTCATTGTCTATAAAAGAACCGCAACTGGATAGTGGTCCTTAAATTTAGAGTTCAAATCTAAATTTTGGGGTGCACTACCATATCTTTTCTCCTTTTTATTCGTGAGATTAAGATTTTGCGAACATATAGATTTAAGCTTAAGGGAAGATAACCAATATTGGCTATCTTCCTTTTTGGGAGTTCATAATTTATTAGTTTTGATAATGTGATGATATGTAAACTAGTTGAATTATTTTTAACTATAAATTTCTTTTAAAAAAGCAGATTGACTATTGAGAGCGTAAAAAGAATATATCAAAACTAATGAGACCAATTATTATATTCACTTTTTTTCTTCTCAACGAAACTTCCCAATGAATATTGGAGTGCGCTGATTGTGCTTTAGGCGATTGAGAAATCTTACGCATTCTATGCCACTGCTTACGAAGACCCGCTTTGCCACTACGAAGTTTTGGAGTTAATCAAAAAAACAACCCGGGAAAGCCCAGGTTGTGTGAGTGATCAATATTTATACGATTGGCCGCTGTCGATCGGGATGACGGTGGCGTTGATAAATTTAGCTGCATCGGACAAAAGAAAAGCGACTAAGTTGCTAACTTCTTCAGGCTTGCCGAAGCGTTTCATTGGGTTGACGCTGACAAATTCTGTGCCCGCGGCTTCCCAGTCGTCACCGGCCATTTGCTTTAATGAGCCTTCGACCATCGGCGTCATGATGGCGCCCGGTGCGATGGCGTTGATGCTGACGCCATACTGACCGTATTCAATACCAGAGTTTCGCGTCAAGCCAACAACACCATGCTTGCTGCGTAGCCAGACTGGTTGCCGACGCCGCGAATACCGCCGACAGACGCTGTATTAACGATTGATCCGTAGCCTTGTTCTTTCATAATTTTCAAGACGTACTTCATGCCGAAGAATACGCCGTTCAGGTTGACGCTAACGACTTTTTCAAACTCATCTGAGCCATAGTCTTCCGTCAAGTTCTGTTTGCCTTCGATGCCCGCGTTGTTAAAAAAACCATCGATTTTTCCGAATGTATCAACTGTAAACTAGACGAAGTTATGGACTTGTTGCTCATCGGTAACATTCGCTTCGAAAAGTTTAATAGACGCATCTGGTATTTGCGCCAAAATATCGCTTTTTCCTGCTTCAAGCGATTCTTTGTTCATATCGACGAGAACAAGTTTACCGCCTTGTGCTGCGATCGAAGGGGCGGCGGCTAGCCCGAGAACTGATCCTCCGCCTGTGATAAGGATGACTTTGTCTGTGTAATTAATCATGAAAACATCTCTCTTTTATAGGTATGATAAACTGAAAATAAGTTACTCTTTGAACTTCGTAAAGAAATGTTCCAGCAAATCAAGCGGACATGTACGGAGCGCTACGACCTTGGAGCGGACATTCCGACACCAGCGATGGGTGCGAACTCGTTTGAATTAATCAGCTTCGTTTACGATAACCGCTCATTTTTCAATTTGTATTTGCTCAAAGACACGATTCCAGGACTTCATGAAGAACTGCCGCAAGCAATTTTCGAGATGCTCGAGGAGCGATTTACATTCACTCCGCTCGGTGACCACAACATTAATTCAGCGCAATTCAAATTGCATATGGCGCACGGCACAGCAGGGGTCATACTGGCCAGCGCAAAACCGGCTATGAAAAATCACCGAAAGAAATGACTGATGTTTTAATCGGCATCGTGCTTGCTTTCGCCGCAGGATTCAAAGTAAGCTGAACGTAAAACCAGTATGCTGGCTTTTCTAACTTTTACGAGCAAAATGAAGTGGCTATAGTGCCACAAGAACAACAAGCATTTGCAGAGTGGTTCCGTCAATGCTGGGAAACCGCCGGTGGAGATTCACTGAATTTGCCTTCGTATTTTGTTTTTCACGATGAGTATAAATCCTATGATTTGAAGAATAAGCAATGGATTATGGATGATGATAAGTGGGCATAACTAGTGTTAAAGCAAGTAAATTAATATTTTTAGCTGTTTCGAAACTACTAGGAGGATCAATATGGAAGTAATATATCTTGCAGGTGGCTGTTTATGGGGAGTAGAGGCGTTTATAAAAACGTTACCTGGCATTACATTTACAGAAGCTGGAAGAGCCAACGGAACAAGCTGCATTCTCGATGGGGACTATGATGGCTATGCCGAATGTGTAAAAACAGAGTTTGATCCGTCAGTTGTGACATGTAAAGAACTAATGGGTTACTTATTTGAAATTATCGATCCGTACAGTTTGAACAAACAAGGGCAAGACGTTGGCGAGAAATACAGAACGGGTGTATATAGCGAGAAATCTGAGCATTTAGAAGAAGCAAAGGCGTTTCTTTGGAAGAGAGATGATTTTGACCTTGTTAAGGTCGAAGTGCGGCCTCTTACAAACTACTTGAAGAGCGCAAAAGAACATCAAGACCGGTTGGCCCGATGTCCAAATGATTATTGTCATATACCTGAGGACCTTTTACATAAGTATAAGAATGCATAGATACAGTAGACCATTATCTAACAAGAAGAAGCTCTAATGAGAGCTTCTTTTTTGCTAGTTAGAATTTCTAAAATATTACAAAAATATTTCATTATTAGAAGAAAAAGAAATGTCTCTGTAACAGTATGCGTATTTTAAACTGTTATACTAGGCGAGTCGCAATTTTCGAAGAAACCTATACAATTTTGACTCACACCTATATGAAATACATAGATTTAACATTTAAAGAATTGGAAGGAGATCGACTACATGATTTCAAAATGGATGATAACTAGTTTGTCTTCTGTATTAGCTTTAACAATGTTGATGCCAACAGCTAATGCAGATACATTAAGCGAATTAGAACAGAGACAGCAAAACATGCAGCAGCAGCAAAGTGAGTTAAATTCAGGCATTACTGAAAAGTCAGGACAAATCAATCGAAATGTATCCAAGCTAGAACAACTTGCAGCAAAAATTACAGATTTGAACACACAAATCAATAATACAGAAGCAAAAATTAACAGTATTCAAGCTGAAATTGATCAAACGAAAATAGAAATCGATGAGCTAAAAAAATCAATTGTAGAGCTGGAACGAAAAATTGAGGAACGTACACAATTGTTGAAAGAACGAGCGCGTGCAATCCAATTGAGTGGCGGTTCTGTAGACTATATTGATGTTCTTCTAGGTGCAAACAGTTTCGTCGATTTCATAGATCGTTTTTCTGCGGTCAATACATTAATTGAAGCTGACCGTGAAATTATGAGCCAACAAGCGGCAGATAAAGAGCTACTAGCCAAACAAAAAAAACAAGTAGAGTCTAAACTAGCAGAACAAGAATCGCACCGCGCAGAATTAGTGGAGTTAAAATCATCTTTGGATAACCAAAAAGCCAAACAAGCAGGTGTTGTGCAAAACTTAGAGACTGAGCAACAACGATTAGCAACAGAAAAAGGCGGTTTAGAAAACAAACGTACTGAGGTTATCAAAATTAGTGCAGATTTAGAAAAACAAATTATGGAAGAGCAAGCACGTTTAGCAGAAATTGCAAGAAAAGCTGAAGAAGAGCGTCAACGAAAAATAGCAGCTGAGAAAGCTGCAGCCGAAGCTCGTGCAATAGCCGAAGCACAAGCAGCCGAAGAGGCTCGTGCAATCGTTGCAAAAGAAGAAGCCAATGCAAAAGCGTTAGCAGAAGCAAAAGCACGTGCACAAGTTGCAACAGAAAAGGCACGTGAAGCAGAAGCTGAAAGTAGTGCTAGAGCTGAATCTGCACAAGTTAAACCAACTAGCAAACCAAAAGCATCAATTCCTTCTGTGAACATTCCTGAAAAAGTGGAAGCAGCGCCTTCACCTAGCGCTATGTTTATTAGACCCGTTTCTGGACGATACTCATCAGGTTTTGGCGGAAGAGATATTGGTTCAGGTGCTGAATCACATCTTGGACAAGACATTGCTAATATAACAGGCACTCCAATTTCTGCAGCGGCATCTGGCTATGTTTCTTTTGCAGGTAATATGGGTGGCTATGGTAACGTCGTAATTTTGACGCATTCAATCAATGGTCAATCGTATGCAACGGTTTACGGTCACATGAGCGCTATCAATGTTTCTGCTGGCCAAGCAGTCTCACAAGGTCAAAATGTTGGACTAGTCGGCAGCACAGGACGTTCTACCGGACCTCATCTTCACTTTGAAGTTCACATTGGTTCTTGGAATGGGGCTCGCTCAAACGCAGTGGACCCGATGAACTATTTCTAAGATAAGTGAAAAATCAACCCTCAATCAGCGAAACTTTAATTAGTGAGCAGATTCGGGTTTTTATTTTCCAAGCTTTAGTGAATGAAGCTTTCTTGAATTTTTGGGAATACATCTATAACTTCAAGCACATTAGCTACCCAATTAATTGAACTAGCTCTAATTAATTTACTTAATGTAGGGTATAGAAGTAGAGAGATGTAGTGAATATCAATCAACTGCGAATGGATGAAATAATTAAAGGAGGAGTTTTAAGTGAATGATTCAATCAAGGCTTTTGTATTCGACGTCTATGGGACATTGTTTGATGTAACGGCGATTAAAAAGGAATGCGAAGAACTATATCCTGGATATGGCGAGAAAATTAGTCAGACGTGGAGATCCAAGCAAGTGGAATATTTCATGCTTCGTCAGCTTATGGGTAATTATGCTTCATTGTATTCCATTACACATGACGCTTTAACATATGCACTTAACGAAAACGACTTGCAATCAAGTGAGCAACATGAGAAACACTTACTAGAAGCCTATCTTCAGTTGCCGCTTTACTCGGAATCAAAAGAAGTTCTTACGCAATTAAAAGATAAGAATTTAGTCGTATTTTCAAACGGCTCTCATGATATGTTAGATCCTTTGGTTAAACATGCTGGACTAGAAGAGCTATTTAACCAAGTCCTCAGCATTGATGACATAAAACAATTTAAACCGACTCCAGCTTCTTATCACTATGCGTTAGAAAAGCTTGGACTAGAAAGCTATGAAGTGTTATTCATGTCATCAAATGGCTGGGATGTTTCAGGAGCTAAAAGTTTTGGATTTCAAACCGCGTGGATTAACCGAAAAGGCTTGCCGTTAGAAGAACTTGATTTGGAGCCTGATTATGTATTTGATGACTTGAATGGATTACTAAAGTGGAAGTAGATGAAGTAGAATTTTGTTGAAAATGAAGTAGCGGGTACAAATTATCCGATGTTACTGGTGAAATAGTAGTATGCTGAAAAAAAAGCTCAATTAGGGCTTTTTTATTATAGTTGGATAATCGTAATTCTTACAGGATTGTCTCACTTTTTCTAAGGACTAGAGCAGACGTATTCAATTGCCGTATTTATTGATTATTACTGTAGAAGAATTTGAATAGAGTAGCTTGATGGTTTCTGGCATCTATTCTTCAGCAACCTTGCTGGCGGGTTTTTTGTTGTTTATATCGGCAAGATGAGTGATGTGGTTATGCACTTGGATTGGCAAAACTTGATGGCATGATTAGTTCGGCTGCGTTTCCACTGCTTAATGTGTGATTGTTCAGGCATTAGTTAATTCCGGTATGACGTTCCAATGGTTTTCTGTTTTTTCAATCGAATCACTGGTTCCAAAAAAACAGCGACTGCATTGAGCTTAATGGCAGTCATTGGCTTCTCGGTAACTTTTTTGGCCGTCTACTTGCTTGATAAAATCAATGTGCTGTGAATGTTGGTAAACGTTTTGCAGGCGAAATTGCATCTGTTTTTTGTTAAAATAAGCTGACGCATAATCTGGTGCTATTTTGTTTGAGATCGTTTGGAGATCCATACTGGGGATCAAACGAGTAACACTCAGCCTTATCTGGCCAAACTATTTGGGCTGTTTTATGATTTCTTTAGTGAGTATAAAGAAATACTACAAAAACGCAGAAAAGGATTTTGTTCCTTTCTGCGTTTTCTAATAAGTGATCTATTTTTTCTCAATTGCTAGCAAAAAAGGCGGCGAATGTTGCTGATTGATAAATTCGTATTTAAGAACGTCAAAGAATTTTTGCGGTAAAGTTGAAACAAATCCCATTACAGCGTCTCGTTCTTCATGGCCGCCTTCATGTCCACTATAAACGACAACTAGTAAAACACCGTTAATTTTTAAAAGATCTAAGCTTTGTTCGAGAGCCGATAGCGTACTTTGTGCTGTCGTGATAATGCTATGGTCGCCTTTTGGCAAATAGCCAAGATTGAAAACGGCTGCTGAAATTGGCTCCGTAACGTACTCTTTTATTTTGGCATGACTGTCGTGAATAAGAGTGACATGTTGAAATTTTTTGACGCGTTCGTTAGTGGCTTCTATTGCTTCTGCTTGGATGTCAAAAGCAAAAACCTTGCCCGTAGATCCAGTCAGCTCTGCTAGAAAATGCGTATCGTGACCGTTGCCGGCAGTGCCGTCGATGACCGAGTCTCCTAAAGAAACAGCTTGTTCAAGCAATGATTTTGTAAAAGGCAACACGCGCTTCAAAGTCATAACGTCACACTCTTTGTCACTAGTTTTCCTTGCCAGCTACTGCGTCGCTCGAGTTCTGCGTCAATGCCGTTTAAAACTTCCCATTTGTTTGCACTCCACATTGGACCAATCATCAAGTCGATTGGACCATCACCGGTAATGCGCTGTACCACCATGTCAGGTGGCAGCACTTCAAGTTGGTCAGCTACTAAATTGATATACTCTTGCTTTTCTAAAAACTCGACCATGCCTTTTTCGTATTGTTTTACCATTGGCGTGCCTTTTAATAAGTGCAAAAGATGAATTTTAATACCTTGCACATCGAGTTTGGCTACTTCACGTGCGGTTTCCATCATCATATCACGATCTTCTAGCGGCAAGCCGTTAATAATGTGTGTGCAAACACGAATGCCTCGCTTACGTAGTTTCGTGACACCTTCGATGTAGGCCTCAAAATCATGAGCTCTGTTAACTAAAAGAGCTGTTCGCTCGTGAACCGTTTGAAGTCCAAGCTCAACCCATAAATAGGTTCGTTCGTTTAATTCAGCTAAGTAATCAACAACGTCGTTGGGCAAACAGTCGGGACGCGTCGCAATGCTTAAGCCAATGACATTTTCTTGTTCGAGTGCAGCTTCAAACTTTTCTTTTATGACAGGCAGTGGTGCATGGGTATTTGTATAGGCTTGGAAATAAGCCATGTATTTGGCATCTTTCCATTTGCGGTGCATTTTTTCTTTTATATTGTCGAACTGCTTGGGAATCGAATCAACGCGATTACCCGCAAAGTCACCAGACCCAGCGACGCTACAAAATGTACAGCCTCCATGTGCAACGGTACCGTCCCGGTTAGGACAGTCAAAGCCTGCATCTAACGCGATTTTCATCACTTTAAAGCCAAAATGATCGCGTAAATGGCGATTCCATGTATAGTATCGTTTTCCATCAGATGAAAAAGGAAATTCTGTATTCACTCGTAACAACTCCTCTAATAACATTGTAGCATGTCACAGAAACCGTCAACAATGCTTGGGGTACTTGTGTTAATTTTTATGAATATTGCGTTTAGCGTAATAGTTTGTTTAAATTGGTATGGAAGCGTTTTAATAATCAGTTTTAGTTGATGAGTCAGAGGAGGCATAATGGGATGAAACCGATATACAATTCTGCAAAAGAAGCAGTGGAGCAAATTCAAGACGGTGCCACAATTATGGTAGGTGGTTTTGGGTTAGTAGGAATACCAGAACAGCTAATTTTAGCACTTGTTGATAAAGGAGTGACTGACTTGACCATTATTTCCAATAACTGTGGAGTGGACGAGTGGGGTCTTGGTTTACTGTTGAAAAACAATCAAATTAAAAAAATGATTGGTTCTTATGTTGGGGAAAACAAAGAGTTTGAACGCCAAGTGTTATCGGGTGAAATTGAAGTGGAATTGACACCACAAGGAACGCTTGCTGAAAAAATACGCGCAGGCGGAGCTGGAATTCCGGCATTCTTTACACCAGCTGGTGTTGGCACAACGGTCGCAGAAGGCAAAGAAATTCGCGAATTTGATGGGAAAGAACATGTACTAGAACATGCTTTGAGAGCTGATTTTGCATTAGTGAGAGCACATAAAGCTGATAAAATGGGCAACCTTGTTTATAATAAAACCGCCCAAAACTTCAATCCGCTTGCTGCAGCAGCTGGGAAAATTACCATTGCAGAAGTAGAAGAAATTGTAGAAACTGGTGATATTGATCCGAATCATGTTCAAACACCAAGCATTTATGTGCAAGGATTACTTCAAGCAGACCAAGAAAAACGCATTGAACGTTTAACAACACGTACTATTTAGGAAAGGATGGAGAAAATCATGGACAAACAAGCAGTGAGAGAACGCATTGCAAAACGCGCTGAAAAAGAAATTAATGATGGCGATTATGTGAATCTTGGAATCGGTATGCCAACTCTGGTTGCTAATTTTATTTCTGATAACAAAACTGTTGTACTTCAATCAGAAAACGGTCTTCTAGGAATTGGACCTTATCCAACAGAAGAAAATGTAGACCCTGATCTCATCAATGCGGGCAAAGAAACCGTAACGACGATTCCTGGATCGGCTTTTTTCACTAGTGCAGAATCGTTCGCGATGATTCGCGGGGGCATATTGACGTCGCTATTCTTGGTGGGATGGAAGTAGCTGAAAACGGCGACTTAGCCAACTGGATGATTCCCGGTAAAATGATCAAAGGCATGGGCGGTGCGATGGATTTAGTCCACGGTGCGAAAAAAGTTATTGTCATTATGGATCATGTATCAAAAGACGGATCTGCTAAAATCAAAAAACAATGCGATTTGCCGTTAACTGGCAAAGGTGTGGTTAATAAAATCATTACAGAACGTGCAGTGATTGAAGTAACAAAAAAGGGTTTAGTGTTGGTGGAGGTATTTGAAGGCTTTACTGTTCAAGATATAATCGATTCTACAGAAGCGCCTTTGAATACGGAAAACGTCAAAGTTTCTTAAGCTATTGCGAAAAAACAGTGCTTCGTCTAAACTAGAGACAATAACCAATGACAGTGAAGAGGACTAGTAGTTTGTGTATTTTTGACAGAGAGCCGGCGGTTGGTGCAAGCTGGTAAAATGCGCAAATGAACTCGCCTTGGAGTCCGTGTATGTGAAACTAAGTAAGATACACCGTTTTCCGCGTTAAGGAATCAAGTTGAGCGAGTCATCGCTAATTTGGGTGGTACCGCGGGAAAATCCCGTCCCTTATTTCAAGGGACGGGATTTTTTTATTTTGAGGAGGAATCGAAAATGACATTCAAACACAAACTAGTTGAGAAAAAATGGCAAAAATATTGGCAAGACAATAAGACGTTTAAACTGGTGGATGACCTATCAAAACCAAAATTCTACGCACTAGATATGTTCCCGTACCCATCAGGTGCTGGACTTCACGTAGGACACCCAGAAGGCTATACGGCGACGGATATTTTAAGCCGAGTCAAACGCATGCAAGGGTACAACGTTCTTCACCCAATGGGCTGGGACGCATTTGGTTTGCCAGCAGAGCAATATGCTCTGGATACTGGAAATGACCCAGCTGAATTTACAGCTAAAAACATTGAAACTTTTAAGCGTCAAATTCAAGAACTTGGATTTTCTTATGACTGGGACCGTGAAATCAGCACAACAGATCCGTCTTATTACAAATGGACACAATGGATTTTTATTCAGTTGTATAACAAAGGACTGGCGTATGTTGACGAAGTAGCAGTTAACTGGTGCCCAGCACTCGGAACAGTTTTGGCAAACGAAGAAGTCATTGATGGCAAATCAGAACGTGGAGGTCATCCGGTTGAGCGTCGTCCAATGCGTCAATGGGTATTGCGTATTACGAATTACGCAGATCGTCTTCTTGAAGATTTAGAAGACTTGGATTGGCCGGAAAGCTTGAAAGACATGCAACGCAACTGGATTGGGAAATCAGAAGGTGCAGAGCTGGAATTCCAAGTTGCGGATACCGAACATTCTTTCCGCGCATTTACAACACGTCCAGATACAATTTTTGGTGCGACATACGCGGTACTAGCTCCTGAACATAAATTGGTAGCAGCGATTACAACAACAGATCAACAAGCAGCTGTTGAAAAATACATTGATGATGTTAAAACAAAAAGTGATTTGGAACGCACCGATTTGGCGAAAGACAAATCAGGTGTCTTCACAGGCGCTTATGCAATCAATCCAGCGAGTGGCGAAAAAATGCCGATTTGGATTGCCGATTATGTATTAGCAACTTACGGAACAGGTGCGATCATGGCAGTTCCGGCTCACGACGAGCGTGATTATGAATTTGCGAAACAATTCGATTTGCCGATTGTGGAAGTTGTATCAGGTGGCAATATCAAAGAAGAAGCCTATGCCGGCGACGGTGAATTGATCAATTCTGATTACCTTAATGGATTGAACAAAAAAGAAGGCATTGAAAAAGCCATTGATTGGCTAGTGGATAAAAAAGTTGGCGACAAGAAAATCACGTATCGTTTACGTGATTGGTTGTTTAGTCGTCAGCGTTACTGGGGAGAGCCGATTCCAATTATCCACTGGGAAGATGGCACGATGACACCCGTAGAAGAAAAAGACTTGCCATTGATGCTGCCAGTAACGACGGATATTAAACCGAGTGGAACAGGTGAGTCACCACTTGCCAATATTACCGATTGGGTCAATATTGTTCATCCAGAAACGGGTATGAAAGGTCGCCGCGAAACCAATACGATGCCACAATGGGCAGGAAGCTGCTGGTATTACTTGCGTTTTATCGATCCGACAAACGATGAAATGCTAGCAGACCCTGAACTATTGAAGCGCTGGTTGCCGGTAGATGTTTATATCGGTGGCGCCGAGCATGCTGTGCTTCACTTGCTGTATGCACGTTTCTGGCATAAAGTGCTTTATGATATCGGTGTAGTTTCAACAAAAGAACCTTTCCAAAAGCTATTTAACCAAGGTATGATTTTGGGTGAAGGAAACGAAAAAATGTCGAAATCAAAAGGCAATGTCGTGAACCCTGATCAAATTATCGAAAGCCACGGTGCAGATACATTGCGCATGTACGAAATGTTCATGGGCCCACTTGAAGCGTCCATTGCATGGTCAACAAATGGCTTAGATGGCTCTCGTCGTTTCCTTGATCGCATTTGGCGCTTGTTTATGGATGAAGAGCAATTGAGTGCGAAAATAACGGATGCAAATGATGGCAAGATGGAAAAAGTCTATCACCAAACCGTTAAGAAAGTGACAAATGACTTTGAAGGATTGCGCTTTAACACAGCCATTTCTCAAATGATGGTCTTTATTAACGAAGGCTATAAAGCTGATGGGATTCCGAAAGCATACGTAGAAGGTTTTGTTAAACTATTGTCACCAATCGCACCTCATCTAGCAGAAGAGCTATGGGAAAAATTAGGACATACAGAAACTGTAACTTACGAAAACTGGCCGGAGTACGACGAGTCGAAAATGATCGATGACGTTATCGAAGTAGTCGTACAAGTAAACGGCAAAGTGAAAGCAAAACTAGCCATTGCAAAAGACTGCACAAAAGAGGAAGCAGAAATAGCAGCTCTTGCAGACGACAATGTTCAAAAAGCAACAGAAGGCAAACAAGTTCGCAAAGTCATTGTGATTCCAGGGAAACTGGTTAACATTGTTGTAGGTTAACAACGAAAAGCAGAATCTTCCGGTAGCTCCGACAGGCTTAAGACAGACCGGCGAAGTGGCGTTTTTTGCCGCACAGCAGGGCTGACTTAAGACCCGAGGAGCTGGAAGATGGAGTCTAGACAAAGAAAAGCGGAGTCTTCTGGATGCATTTTAAAACGAATAACAAAAAGAAGCAGACTGGAATTTTTCCGGTCTGCCTCTTTTTGTTATTAAAAGTAGATTTTGGGTTCTCATATATCGCTCGGAGCGAGTTGATTTGAATTTTGAAGGTAGATTTAACGCCGCCAACACTTTTAAGTGAGGCTCTCAAGTTGGTGCTCTTGTGCATAACGAGCTGCGCTTTGACCAGCGACATTGCCCGTCACTAGGGCAGAAGTTATGTTGTAGCCACCAGTATAACCGTGAATGTCTAAAATTTCACCACAAAAATATAAACCAGGTTTCTTTTTAGAAGCCATCGTTTTGGGTTCGATTTCTTTAATGGAAACACCGCCGCCAGTTACAAACGCCTTTTCAATAGATTGTGTTCCGTTAACAAACATGGCAAATGCCGTTAGCTGTTGTGCCATAGCTCGAACTTTGTCACTTGGCAGTTCTGCACCAGTGAGCAGTGGATCAACAGCAGCTCGTTCCATCAAGAACAGCAACCAACGCTCTTGCGCCAAACTTTTCCAAACGTTTTTCAATGATTTTTTGGGTTCGTCTTTCATCATATTGTTTAGCAGTTGAAAGGCAGATTCTGTATTTTCATCCGGCAAGGTGTTAATACGCATTTCCACTGGTTGTCCACCATTTTTCTTCATTTCTTTCACGACGTATTGGCTGCAACGTAACACTGCAGGACCGCTCAATCCAAAATGAGTAAACAGCATATCCATTTGATGCGTAACTAGCGCTTTGCCTTTTTTGTTTAATACGGTGACAGCAGCATCTCGCAAAGCTAAGCCTTGAAGTTCACGGCTGACGATAAACGGTTCTTTTGATAAAAGCGGTACTTCGGTTGGATAAAGTTCTGTAACTAAATGACCTGCTTTTTCTGCCCACGGATAGCCATCTCCAGTAGAGCCAGTTTGCGGAACCGCTTTGCCTCCGACAGCTACAACCACTGCTTTCGCTGTATATTCTTCACCGGTATGAAGACGAACGCCGGTCACTTTTTCATCGGTCATCAATAATTTTTTAACAGGCGAATCCAATAATATGGTGACATGGAGTCGTTCCATTTCTTTAAACATCGCGTCTGCAACGTCTTGAGCACGGTTAGAAACGGGAAACATACGACCGTGATCTTCTTCTTTCAAGGCCACACCAAGTCCTTCAAAGAAAGAAATAATGTCTTCGTTATTGAATACAGAAAAAGGGCTGTGAAGAAAACGACCATTCCCTGGAATATGTTTGACAATTTCATCAAGTGGCAACCGATTTGTTACGTTGCAGCGTCCACCGCCAGAAATAATTAATTTTTTTCCTAATTTTTTTCCTTTTTCAATCAGTAAAACTTTTTGGTTAGTAGAAGCTGCGGCAATTGATGCCATTAAGCCAGAGGAACCTCCGCCTACGATTATAACGTCATACATAGAATAAGAACTCGCTTTCGTTTTTCTTTTAAGTATACACGATGTAGTGAAACACGTTGAGTAATTTCATCTATAGGTGTAAACTATCGTGTAGATTGTTTTTATTATGAACAAGTCAGGAAGTGTAAAATGTCGTCATTAATTAAAGGTACAGCCATCTTAACATTGGGTCTATTTTTGTCAAAAATACTTGGAGTTCTTTATATCATCCCGTTTTATAGCATGGTAGGAGAAGATAACATTGGACTTTATCAATATGCCTACATCCCGTATAACTTGATGTTGGCGCTAGCCATATCAGGTGCACCGATTGCATTTTCGAAATTTACCGCGAAATACAATTCTCTAGGTGATTACGAAACCGGTAGGCGCTTATTAAAGTCGGGTCTTTTGACTATGATGATTACTGGTTTTGTGTCGTTTCTTTTACTTTATATCTTTGCAGAACCACTAGCGCGCATCACCATTTCTGAAGACGAACTTATTTATTCAGTAGGCGACATTACGGAAGCCATTCGCTGGGTCAGTTTCGCATTAATCGTCGTTCCGTTTATGAGTTTATGGAGAGGATTTTTCCAAGGCTATAATTACATGATGCCAACCGCAGTGTCACAATTGGTTGAGCAAATTGTTCGGATTGTCTTCCTTTTAGGTGGGTCTTTTGCCGTTCTGTATATTTTTGACGGGACGCCAAAAACAGCGATTCAATTTGCTGTATTATCTGCTGCAGTTGGAGCGCTTGGAGGGATAGCCACATTGGGTTATTTCTGGAAAAAGAAAAAACCCGAATACAATCTATTATTAGCAAACTCGGTAGAATCGTATGACGTGACGTTACGTGATATGTACAAAGAAATTTTGATTTATGCCGTTCCAGTTATTTTCCTTGGAATTGCCAATCCTTTATTCCAATTCGTTGATTTAATGACGTTTAACCGAGCAATGAGCTCTGGTGGCAATTTCTCTGAAATCGATCTTCTTGGAATATTGAATTTGACTGCTCACAAACTAGTGATGATACCTGTAATGCTCGCTACTGGATTTTCAATGGCATTGATTCCATTGATTACTAAACACTTTACGCGGAAAGAGTATTTGCAAGTATCACGAACACTTGACCAGTCAATTCAGTTGCTGTTGTTCTTAACTTTACCTGCTGTTATCGGCATGACCATGTTGTCTGATGAGCTATACCACGTGTTTTATGAAGTCAGTGAGGTTGGTTCTGAAATTTTGGCGCATTACTTGCCAGTAGCAATTTTGTTTGCAGCATTCCCAGTAACGGCTTCTATCTTACAAGGAATCAATAAACAAAAATGGATCATTATTAACTTGTCTACTGGTCTATTACTAAAAGCAGTATTAAATACACCGTTAATCGAACGTTTTGAAACAGATGGCGCTATTGCGGCGACGATTATTGGTTATGTAGTGGCTATTGGTATGAACATGTTAGTGATTGTTAAAACAATGAATTACCATTCGCAAATGGTTGGAAGACGCGTAATTTTGATTGTTATCTTAAATATGATTATGGCAGGAGCCGTTTTCTTATCGCTATCTGGATTAGATTTGTTTATAGGAATGGACAATAAATTCTTATCAATGCTGCGCATACTTATAGTTGGTGGAGTTGGAATAATTGTTTATGGTTATCTTGGTCTTAAGACGGGACTCGCACAAAAATTGATGGGCTCGAAAATAACAAAAATTTCGCGGAAATTAGGCTTTTAGGAGTGACACAATGCGTGTAGATAAATTTCTTTCGAATATGGGATACGGTTCTAGAAAAGAAGTCAAAATTTTACTGAAATCAAAAGCAGTTGAAGTAAACGGAGAAATCGTCCGAGATCCGAAAATACATGTTAATGAACATGATGATATTGTTTCGATCGAAGGAGACGCGATTATATACACGGAGTTTATTTATTTAATGATGAATAAACCACAAGGTGTGATTTCAGCAACAGAAGACAAACACGACAAAACCGTTCTCGATTTATTGACTGAAAGTGAACATCATTTCGAGCCGTTTCCAGTCGGACGTTTGGACAAAGATACAGAAGGTTTTTTGTTGCTAACAAACGACGGCAAGTTGGCACACGAATTGCTCTCGCCTAAGAAGCATGTGGACAAAACGTATTTTGCACATGTCGAAGGAGTTGTAACCGAAGAAGATACAGACGCTTTTAAAACAGGTGTTGCACTCGGTGATGGATACGTGACAAAGCCTGCACATTTACGGATCCTAGAAAGTGACGCAGTTTCTAAAATTGAATTAACCATCACCGAAGGCAAATTCCATCAAGTTAAACGGATGTTTGAAAGCGTCGAAAAACGCGTAATCTATTTAAAGCGGTTGTCTATGGGACCGCTTAGTCTTGACCCGGACATAAATCTCGGTGACTATCGTCATTTAACAGCAGAAGAAGTAAGCAGGTTAAAAGATAGAAAATGATTTGATTTTTTAAAAGGCAAAGCTGATGCTGAGCGACTGCTTTATCTACAGAAAGCGAATAGTAAGTTTTAAAAACGACTCTTTAAACAAAGAAAATGACCGCATAACTGCGGTCATTTTCTTTGTTTAGGAATCTTCTAGGACGTCATTTTCACTTTTCGTTGCGTCGTTGTCCATTTGCCTCGAGTTGGACTGGACACCAAATCGTTAAAGGCTAACACATTCAAATCTCTTTGAATGGTGCGAGGAGTGATGCCAAATTCGTCAACAAGATCTTGCGTCGTTACAGTCCCATTCTCGAGAATGTACTTATACATGTCTTTAATTCGAATGAGCATTCGATCGGTTGTGGGTTTCATACTTGAACCACTCCTTCATCTTTTTTCCCATTGGCAATGACTAGCGGACGAGGTGCTGATAGTAGTGCAGCAAGTTTAAAATAGATGCCAAAGACAGCCCCTTTTCCTAAAAGATATGTCAATCTTACTAATCTGACAATTTCATTATAACGGAAAAACATTATTTTTTCTAGGAATTCCCTTCTATTTACACAAAATTTACAGGTAAAGACTGAATCTTTTCATCAAATTATAGACAATATCTTTAATTTGATGAAAAAAGGTGTACAATAGCCATAACAAAAAGGAGTGTGAACCATGGATTGGCTACAAGAAGCTAAAAAACGTGAAAAGACCATATTGAGTGAATTGCAAGCGTTAATTGCGATTCCCAGTATATTGAGCGAAGAGACAACACCAACAGCTCCTTTTGGTAAAGATGTCAAACAAGCATTAGAGTGGTTTTTAGAAAAAGGAAAAACGCGAGGCTATACGGTAAAAAATGTTGGAAATGTTGCAGGTCATCTGGAAATTGGCCAAGGAGAGGAACTGCTTGGCATTTTAGGACATGTTGACGTCGTCCCTGTTGGAAGCGGATGGACGAAAGAGCCATTCGGTGGAGAAATTCAGAACGGTCGACTTTATGGACGAGGGGCAATTGACGATAAAGGTCCAACTATAGCTGCTTGGACGGCACTCAATATGTTAAAAGATGCAGGAGTGGAATTTACAAAACGCGTACGCCTGATCATTGGAACTGATGAAGAAAGTGGATTCCGCTGTATGGACCGTTATTTTGAAACAGAAGAAATGCCTTCTATTGCCTTTACACCAGATGCGGATTTTCCTATCATCAACGCCGAAAAAGGAATCGCAACATTGGTGTTTTCAACATTTTCCATGCATGAAGATGCGATTTTAGAATCTTTTATTGCAGGTCACCGAACAAACATGGTGCCAGACAAAGCGACAGCTATTTTAAATGGCCAACTGGCAGAATGGCAAGAGGAGTTTAAAGCATTTTGTAAAGAGCATAACGTGACTGGAGTAGTCGAACAGCATAACGGCTCAACTGAACTAACGTTACATGGAAAGTCAGCACACGCTATGGAACCAGATGATGGCGTTAATGCAGGTATTTTGTTAGCATTATTTTTAAAGGATCGACTAGAAGGCGATGGTCAAAAATTTGTAGCTTTTGTCGCTGATATGTTTTACAAAGATTCACGAGGTCACAAAATTGGTTTGAATTATACAGATGACCAATCTGGTGATACCACATTCAATGCAGGAATTATTCGTTTTGAGAAAAAGAAAACAGCGATGATTACAGTCAGCATGAGGTATTCAATTAGTTATCCGTTTGAAGATAAAGTCACAGCTTATAAGCTAGAAAATTTCGTCTTGGAAATTTCGTCTAATTCTAGACCTCATCATCTAGATGGAAATGATTCATTCATTAAAACGCTGCAAAACGCATATGAAAAACAAACGGGTGAAAAAGCAGAGCTCATTGCCATTGGCGGTGGTACTTATGCACGCGTGTTAGACAAAGGTGTAGCTTTTGGTATGCTATTTCCTGGTGAACCAGATGTTGCTCACCAAGCAGATGAATTTGTTGACATTGACAATTTAATTAAAGCTACTGCCATTTATGCAGAAGCAATTTATCAATTAGCTTGCAAAAAATAAGGAAAGAAGGAATGGACATGGATTTGATTTTGCACAACGGTGAGTTTATTCAAGAAGAAAATTTGGTGATTTCGAAAGAAGATCGTGGCTATCAATTTGGAGACGGTATTTACGAAGTAATTCGTGTTTATGACGGTAGTTTGTTTACAGCAAAAGAACATATTGACCGATTCTACGATAGTGCTGATAAAATTAAAATTGTCATTCCTTATACGAAAGACGTATTCCATAAAATGATGTATGATTTTGTGGAAGTGAACAAGATCGATATGGGCTACGTATATGTTCAAATCACGCGTGGCGCTGCAGAACGTCAACATCAATTTCCAACACAAGCAACTCCAGTCATTACCGGCAATACAAAGTCAGTCGCGCGTCCAGTCGCAAGTTTAGAATCAGGAGTTACTGCCAAGTTTATCGAGGATATCCGTTGGCTGCGTTGCGATATTAAAAGCTTGAACTTGCTTGGTAATGTATTGGCAAAACAAGAGGCTTATGAAGAAGGCTTTTTTGAAGCCATCCTACACCGTGGTGAAACTGTAACGGAAGGCTCTTCATCGAATATGTATGGATTGAAGAATGGTATGCTTTATACGCATCCTGCGACGAATCTCATATTAAATGGTATAACGAGACGCGTGATTCTTGAGTTATGTAAAGAGTTGGAAATTCCAGTAGAAGAAACAGCCTTTACAAAAACTCAAGCACTTCAAATGGATGAGTTTTTTATGTCTTCTACAACTAGTGAAGTAATGCCGATTATCGCAATTGGCGATCAAAAAATCGGACAGGGCGTTCCTGGAGAGTTGACCCGTAAATTACAAACCGCATTTCAAGCACGTATTCAAGTTGGCGTAAAATCATAAATAATTTAAAAATAGTGATTGGTCCTAGCCAATCACTATTTTTTTGTGTATGTTCGCGTGGTAAACTAGATTTAGGTGATGCTAAGTGAAACCACATTATGTAATAGGTATAAAAATACCTCGTGACGTAGCCGATAAATTAGCTACAGAACGAGATAGTTGGAAGCTGCAAAGTCATAAAAGGCAAACACATGCAGAAGATATGCATATAACCTTGTTGTTTATCGGAGAAGATATCCACAATGAATTGGGAAAAATCCAAAAGCTACTGGCCAATGTGAAGCAAAAAGTCTTTAAAATAGAAATTACTAGCATTAAAACGTTTGGTAATCCAACAACTCCTCGAATTGTTTATGCTGCGCTTGAAACGAGTCAAGAGCTAAATGAATTGCAGCAACAAGTACATAATTCCTTAGAAACATTAAAAGTTAAAGCAGATCCAAAGAAGTTTGTGCCTCATATTACATTGGCTAGCAAATGGGCTGGTGGCAAACCGGAAAAACTGTATTTTTCGATTGCTACAATCTCGTTTGAAGTTATGGAATTTTCATTGTTTCGTATTGCACCTAAAGAAATACCACGCTATCAAAAAGTTGTTAATTATCCATTGGAAAAGTAAATCTATATAAAGTGACGACGTGTGCGTTTCTTTATACGCTTACTTTTTTTATTTACGAGAATATGTTTAAAGAAAGAGCACAAACCGTAGAAAGTTTCCAGCTCTAGCGATTTCTTCAGTTTATATGCTGCCTAATTTATCTAACTATTACGTTTAAAGGCGAGTGCTTATGAAAACAGTGTTTATTATCAATCCTACTGCCGGTAATGGCAGAGCTTTAAAGAGATGGCATCGTTTTAGAAAAACGATTTCATTTCCATTTGAGTGCATATTAACGGAATTTCCTGGGCATGCAACAATCATTGCTGCGACATATAGCGGAGACTGTCAAGAGGTCTTGTTGATTGGTTTTGGTGGTGATGGGACCTTGCGTGAAATCATCGTAGGGGCAGCAGGTGAGAGTCGACTCCTGATTGGTTCTATAGCTGCGGGTTCAGGGAATGATTTTGCACGTGCTTACGGTACATTCAAAGACGCACAATCCATTGAGCAGTTTCTAAAAAACCCTCAATTTAAACGACAAGATCTTGGTGATTTTGTCAATGGCGAAAGTTATCAATTTGTCAGTAGCTCAGGGATTGGCTTTGATGCAGAGATTACTATCGCAGTAAATAAATCTATACTCAAGAAAAAATTAAATCTAGTCGGCTTTGGAAAAATGGCTTATTATCTTTATGTAATTAGAACTTTGTTCACGTTTAAGAAATTTAAGTTAACGATGACATGTGATGCGGACATCTTTGTTTATGAAGATGTGTGGCTGGCAACTGTCAGCAATCAGCCGTATTTTGGGGGAGGTATGAAAATTTCACCTACTTCCAAGTCCGATGACGGATTACTGGAATTAACAGTGGTTCATGGAATTTCGCGTTTGAAACTGTTACTGGTTTTTGGTACGGTATTCAGCGGAACACATACGCGTTTTAATGAAGTCAGCCAAATGAGTGGTCCAGAATTTATCCTTACGACTGATAAAGCCATTTGTCGACATGTTGACGGGGATGATGCAGGCATGAGTATTCCAAATGAAAAAATTTCTTATCGTACAAGTTTTCATGACTGGAAATCAGTTCAACTAAATTAGCAGATAGAAAGAGGATGAAACATGAGATCACGTTTTAAACCATGGGCAGCAGATTTACTGGATACTCATCCAGAAATTGTTATACCGGACCCAGAACAACAAAAAGGAAATTGGCACGAAGTTTTCGGCAATAGCTATCCGCTTCACATCGAAGCAGGCACTGGTAAAGGACGCTTTATTATTGGTATGGCAAAAGCTAATCCTGATATTAATTATATAGGCATTGAACTTTTTGACAGTGTTATTGTTACGGCTCTAGAAACCATTCTTGAAGAAGAAGACGGTGTTCCAAACTTGCGTCTTTTAAAGGTCAATGCCAAAAAAATTGACGATTATTTCGAAAAAGGCGAAGTGGATAGACTGTACTTAAATTTTTCAGATCCTTGGCCAAAAACACGTCACGCAAAGCGTCGTTTGACTCATGAATCGTTTCTTAAGTTATACGAAACCGTATTGCCAAAAAAAGGTGAAATTCACTTTAAAACTGATAATCGAAAACTTTTTGAATATTCGCTCATGAGTATTTCTAATTATGGTATGTTATTAAAAGAGGTATCACTAGATCTTCATGATAATGAACCAGAATGGAACATCATGACAGAATATGAAGAAAAATTCTCGAAAAAAGGTCAGCCGATTTACCGGTTAGAAGCCCAGTTTTTAGCAGAGTAATCATGACAAGGGGGATAAAGAAATGCAGAAATTTCAATTTCACGAGATGAACTTAACTTGGCTTGATGGAGGAACAACATTTTTAGATGGAGGTACAATGTTTGGTGTAGTACCGAAAGTCATCTGGTCTAAACGTTACCCTAGCAATGAAAAAAATCAAATCGAGTTGCCAACGCATCCAATATTGGTACAGTTTAAAGGACATAATATCTTAATTGATAGCGGTCTTGGTGATGGCAAACTAACAGATCGTCAATTGCGTAATTTAGGTGTTTCCGAACAGTCACGTGTGGAACAGAACTTGGCAGAACTTGGATTAGAGCCGGAAGATATCGATACGATTTTGATGACTCATCTTCATGGGGACCATGCAGCAGGATTAACCAAGTGGCAAGGTGATGAATTAGTTTCAACTTTTCCAAATGCCAAAATTCATGTGTCCGCAGTTGAATGGAACGAAATGCAAAATCCAAATATCCGGTCACGCAATACATACTGGAAAGAAAACTGGGAACCTATAGTCGGTCAAGTGGAAACATTTGAAGGCGAGAAGACTTTGTTTGATGTCTTTACTTTAATTCACACTGGAGGTCATTCAGATGGTCACAGTGTCATCAAAATGACTAGTGGCAACGAAACCATTTTGCATATGGCAGACATTATGCCAACACATGCTCACCAAAATCCATTATGGGTTTTAGCATTTGATGACTATCCTATGGATTCAATTTATGCAAAAGAAAAGCTAATGAAAGAAGCGTTAGAAAACGGTTACTATTTCAGCTTTTATCATGATGCTTACTACCGTATCTTAAAATGGAGTATGGATGGCAAAGAAATTGTTGAATCACTAGTACGTAAAGAAAAAAATCTATAAAAAAAGGAGCCCATGGGCTCCTTTTTTTATACTTGTTTTACTTCAATTACTGCGCCCGTATAAGCATCAGCTAAAAATTCAAATTGTTGCAATTCATCTTCTTTATGGCGCGTGATGCCGCCTTTATAAACTTCAGTCGTTACCGCATGTTGCTTGTAAGGTTCGGTTTTCATGAAGATCCATGAACCATCGATCGGTCCTTCGTCTTTAAACGCAGATTTAACTTCTTTTAAAACGTCATCTGCTGGATATAATTTTTCCGAACGATTGTATATTTCTGTTACTAAATATGCTGCAGCGATTCCTGTAGCAAATCCAATAAGTAAATCACGATTTCTCACTAAAATCCCTCCTTTGTCTACTGAATAAATTGTACCATAAATATTTTGAAGGACGAAATGAAAGCTTGAAAGTAACAAAACTTTAAAAAAAAGAGCTGAAACTGGAAATAGTCTGATAAAAGCTCTAAACTTGATAAAGGTAATTAGTTAGGAGGAATATACATATGAATGCTGAAACTCGTGAAATGTTTAAGGTGTTGACAGAACTACCGGGAGCTCCAGGAAATGAACATGCTGTCCGCAAATTTATGCGACAAGAACTAGAGAAATACTCAGATCGTTTGATCCAAGACAATTTAGGAAGTGTTTTTGGTGTAAAAGATGGTCAAGAAAATGGTCCACGTATTATGGTTGCGGGACATATGGATGAAGTTGGATTTATGGTGACCCACATTACTGATAATGGCATGCTTCGTTTTCAGCCATTAGGCGGATGGTGGAACCAAGTAATGCTAGCAACACGCGTAGACATTATTGCTGGTGAAAAAACAATACCAGGTGTTATCGGTTCGATTCCCCCTCATTTACTGAGCGAAGAATTACGTAGCAAACCAATGGAAATTAAGAATATGTTAATCGATATCGGTGCAGATAGTAAAGAAGATGCAGCGGCACTTGGCGTTCATCCAGGTCAACAAATTGTCCCTTTTAGTCCATTTACACCGATGGCAAATGATAAAAAAATTATGGCAAAAGCTTGGGATAATCGCTATGGTTGTGGCTTAGCGATTGAACTTTTGAAAGAACTTAAAGACGAAAAATTACCGAATCAGTTATTCTCTGGTGCGACAGTTATGGAAGAAGTTGGTTTACGCGGAGCTCAAACAGCAGCTTCTTTGATCCAACCGGATTTGTTCTTTGCGCTAGATGCGAGTCCAGCAAATGATGCCACAGGTGACAAAAATGAATTTGGTCAGCTTGGTGAAGGAACATTATTACGTATTCTTGATCGGAGCATGGTGACCCATCGGGGTATGCGTGAATTTATTCTCGATACCGCTGAAACACATAAAATTCCTTATCAATATTTTGTTTCACAAGGCGGAACAGATGCAGGTCGTGTGCATACAGCCAACGAAGGAATTCCCAGTTCAGTAATTGGAATATGTTCTCGTTATATTCATACATCCGCGTCAATTATTCACACAGATGATTACGCAGCAGCGAAAGAATTACTAACAAAGCTTGTAAAAGCGACAGATCGGACAACACTTGACACAATCAAAAAAAATGTTTAAAAAAGTGCCTTCGGGCTCTTTTTTTTGAAAGGATTAGCGAATATGAAAAAAATACGTGCAGCAATTGCATCTAAAAATCCTGCAAAGATCAATGCCGTATCAAGCGTTTTGAAAAACATAGAATGGTCAGTTGATTTAGCGGCAGTAGACTCAGATTCAGAAGTATCTGCACAACCATTCTCCCAACAAGAAACACGTCAAGGCGCGATCAATCGATCAAAAAACGCGCTTGGAAACTTTGACATTGCCATCGGATTAGAAGGTGGTGTTTATGAATTGGAAGGTATGCTATATTTATGTAACTGGGGCGCATTAGCAACGCAAGAAGGACAATTGTATACAGCGGCTGGCGCTCAGATTCCTTTGCCAGAGGAAATTGCAATAGAACTTCGAGCGGGAATAGAGCTTGGATCCATTATGGATGACTATGCCAATGAAAGTGGAATCCGTCAGCATAAAGGAGCTGTTGGTGTTTTTACGAGTGGTCTAGTAAATCGTGGAGAAATGTTTAGTCATATTGTGAAATTATTAATTGGGCAGTATCAACGTGACAGCGATTAAGTTGCATGTCTCTGTAAACACCTTTAAAGTAAATAGCAGTAATGTCAAGGAGGAATGAGCGTGCCTCGATCTGGAAGGATGATTTTGCTGCTTTTGTTAATTGGCATATTAGCCGGTTGCACGACAGCCCCAGAAGAACTGGTTACTCAGGGAATATCAAATGCACGAGATGCGTTTGAAGCAGAGCCAAAAACAATAAATGAAAAAATGGGACAAACGGACTTATACATACCAAACGGCTATGTGCTCCAAAAATCACAAAATGACTTTCAAGGTTTGATTACAAAAGGTGACGATACCTTTTCATTGCTTATCAATCCAAATGAACATGAGTCGAGCACAATTTTTTACGAATTGCAAAAAGTGAATCCGCAGCAGTTATGGCTAGCAGATGAAGTGTTCCAACAGAATGAGCGGTTTGGCTTTGTCACCGTATCAGAAATTGCGGAGGATAAGCTGGAGCTAGTTGTTGGGACTGGTGGTGTAAAACTATCAACCATCACAACAAATCACAAGCTTTCAGAAGACATGAATTGGATGATGAAAACAGTCTGTTCAATTAATTATACAGAATAGGAGATTGTTCAAATGAGAAACCTACAATCGACTGAAGAATTTCATGCATTAACAAAAGAGCCGGCTATAATTTTTATGTTCACAGCAGACTGGTGTCCAGATTGTCGTATTATCGATCCAGTCTTACCTAAAATTCAAAAGAAATTTGCAAATTATACATTTGTTTCGGTAGATCGTGATCAGTTTATTGATCTATGCATTGAACTGGATATCTACGGTATTCCCAGTTTTTTAGCGTACGTAAATGGTCAAGAAGCAGGTCGCTATGTGAGTAAAGACCGCAAAACACAAACAGAAATCGAAGAGTTTATTTCGAAATTGTCACAATAATAACAAAAACGGTTCGCCTAAAATAGGCTGAACCGTTTATTTATGAAAGTGAGGCAAAATAATGATGAAATCCACAGAACTTTTTAATATCTTAAGAGAGCGTATGCCAAGTCGCCAATTAGAGTGGCGTTTTGATCGTGAAAAAGATGTTGCGAATATCCAACATACAGAATTGGGCAAAGGGATGAGCATTTCGTTGCCACAAGTCATTAACCGTTTTGAAGCAAAAGGGGACGCAGCGATTCAAGAAATTGTCTATACCATCACTGAAACATTCGAAGCAATGGAAAAAGAAGCAAAAGGTGAAATGAAATCAACGGAGCATATCTTTCCGGTGATTCGCTCAACGTCATTTCCGACTGAATCGAATGAAGGACATAAATTTATTACAGCAGATCATACGGCAGAAACACGCATTTATTTTGCGTTGGATGCTGGGACTACCTATCGCTTAATTGATGAAAATGTGGTAAATTCATTAAGTCTGACAGAAGAGCAGATTAAAGAAATAGCGAAGTTTCAAGTGAGAAAACTGAAAACCGCTGTAAAAGAAGACCATGTTGCAGGAAATGTCTTTTATTTTCTAAATGAAAACGATGGATACGATGCTTCACGAATTTTAAATGAATCTTTTTTAAAAGAAATGAAATTAAAAATAACAGGAGATATGACCGTATCTGTCCCTCACCAAGACGTATTGATTATTGGTGATATCCGAAATGAAACGGGATACGATGTGCTCGCGCAAATGGCTATGCATTTCTTTACGAATGGCAAAGTGCCGATCACTTCCTTATCGTTCATTTATGAAAATGAGGAACTAGAGCCAATTTTCATCATGGCGAAAAATAGACCTAATGAGGAGAACGATAAAAAATGAATATCTTTTATAACAAACAAGGAATTGGCGACGTGTTGCTCGTCCAACTGCAAACAGAAACGCCAGAAAAAATTCACCCTGAACAATTTGGAGATGTCACATTAATTAAAGATGGTGCAGGTGAAATTGCTGGATTTAATTTATTTAATGCTTCGAGCTATGCGGAAATATCCGGAAATAAGCAAGTAGAAGTAACAGAAGAACTAGTTACAGTTATTCAACATGCGTTAGCCAAAAATAACATCGATTTTGTTCTTGAAGTGGATTTTTCACCTAAATTTGTTGTGGGCTATGTAGAAGCAAAAGAAAAGCATCCAAATGCTGACAAACTGAATGTTTGTCAAGTAGCTCTAGGCGACGAGCACTTGCAGATTGTTTGTGGTGCGCCAAACGTAGAACAAGGTCAGAAGGTTGTCATAGCAAGAGTAGGAGCTGTTATGCCTTCTGGCATGATTATTCGCGATGCGGAACTTCGGGGAGTGGCATCGTCTGGAATGATTTGTTCAGCAAAAGAATTAGCTTTGCCAGATGCACCTGAGGCAAAAGGCATTCTTGTCTTGCCTGAAGATGCAGAAATCGGCTCTGCTTTTGAAGTGAAGGCGTAATAGAGTATGAGCTGGATTAAAAACGTATGGAATCGTATGTTTACTGAAGCAGATGACGTAGAGGAAAACAATGAAGACGTCATCTATGAAACGGCCCCGACCGAAAAAAAAGAAAAAGCACCATTTCGTTTCCCACTTATTCCAGATGAAGAAAAAGATGAGTTCATTAAAGATGTGAGACGCTCTGAACCAAGTTCGAAAATGCCGATATTTGATGAGCAAGAAAGAGAAGTTTTACGAAAAAAAGCATTTCAGTCGGCACAAGGACCTCTAATGGGACCAATAGAAGCACCAATTCGTCCATCAAAAAAACGTAAAGTGATTGAAACGCCTGCTGTTAATGTGCGTCGTTTTGAACCAAGTCGTTCAGTGTCACCGGTTCACGGTTATAATGTGTCGCGACCAGAACCGATTCAAAAAAAGGTTGAAGAGCAACGTGAAAGTAAGTTAGATCGTGAAATGTATGATGAAGCTATTCAAGAAAAAGCAAGAGCTGGATTCCACAAACCACGAACAACAGTTGAACATAAAATTCGTTCTTCTGACAAAAAAGAAGCAGGGCAGCAGTCGAATACAGAGATTAAGTCAGTAACACCAGAAACGAAAGTGGTGTCGAATACAGAATCATTTGTGATAGAAGCACGTGAGCGGGAAGCAAAGACTTCGTCATTGAAAGAAGAGGCTCAAGAAAAAACAACGGATCTACAAACAACATCTCCAGAAATTGAATTGGTTTCAATAGATGACGCAGTCGTAGAGTCAGAATTAAATGTACATCAAGAACTAGATATGGAACTGATAACAGAGAAAGAGATAGAAATACAACCAGAGCTCGAATTAGAACCAGAAATACAACAAGAATCGGAAATAGACCCGGTAACAGTTCAGGAATCAAACCTGACACAAGAACCAGAGATAGAAGTGCAAGTAAAATCTATCATTAAGCCAGAAGTTGTAAAAAAACGTGAAAAAACAGTGCCTTTTAATGTGTTAATGCTTAAATCAGATAAAGAATTGTTAACTAAAAAAACCCAGTCTAGTGCACAAGTAAATGATGAAAAACCTGCACGGCAAGAGTTACAAGCGGAAAAAAAAACGATAAATACAGTTGAACAACCAGCACATTCACTGAATTCAGTATCAGAAAGTCAAGCAAAAGCCTATCGTTTTCCGTTACCAAGTTATTTGATGGCTCCAGAAAACGACCGGAAAGACGAAGAATGGATGGCAGAACAAGGCGAGCGATTAATCGAAGCGCTATCACACTTCCAAATTAAAGCTGAAATTTTGAGTACTGTTCAAGGACCTGCTGTGACACAATTTGAGTTAAAAGTTGCACAAGGCGTTAAAGTTAGTAAAATTCGCAACCTTGCAGATGATTTGAAATTAGCATTGGCAGCACGTGATATTCGGATTCAAGCACCAATTCCAGGCAAGAGCTCAATCGGTATTGAAATTCCGAATCGCACAAGTCGTGCTGTGCGTATTTCTGAGATTATTGAAAGTTCCGTATTTGAAGAATCAGATTCACCACTTGAAGCAGCACTAGGTCTAGATTTAACAGGAAAGCCTGTCACGTTAGATCTGCGCAAAATGCCACATGGTTTGATTGCTGGAGCTACTGGATCGGGAAAATCTGTTTGTATTAATTCGATATTAGTTAGTTTATTGTATAAATCGTCACCACGTGATTTGAAGTTGTTGTTAATCGATCCTAAAATGGTTGAACTGGCACCATACAACCATATTCCACATCTTGTCAGTCCGGTTATTACGGATGTTAAAGCTGCTACGGCTTCGTTAAAGTGGGCAGTAGAGGAAATGGAACGTCGTTATCAATTATTTGCACATAGCGGTGTTCGAGACATTAGTCGATACAATAAATTAGTAAAAGAAAAAGGAAATTATGCACAACATCTTCCATATATTTTAATTGTGATCGACGAGCTTGCTGATTTAATGATGATGTCACCATCTGACGTTGAAGACTCCATTTGCCGGATAGCTCAAAAAGCACGTGCATGTGGAATTCATTTAGTGATAGCCACTCAACGACCTTCTGTTGATGTCATCACTGGATTGATTAAATCCAATATCCCTACTCGTATTGCATTTTCTGTCTCTTCTCAAGTAGATAGCCGAACTATTCTAGATTCTCAGGGAGCAGAGCGACTACTTGGAAGAGGGGACATGTTGTATCTTGGAAATGGCATGTCTGCACCTAGCCGTTTACAAGGAACGTTTGTTACAGATGATGAAATTGAAAAAGTAATAGAGCATGTTCGATCGCAAGGAGAACCAGAGTACTTTTTTAAAGAAGAAGAATTGATTAAACGCAGTGAGTCTCCTTCTGAACAAGATGATTTATTTGAAGAAGTTTGTCGATTTATCATGGTGCAAGGAAGTGCTTCAACATCGCTCTTACAGCGGAAATTTCACATTGGTTATAACCGTGCAGCGCGATTGATGGACTTGATTGAACAGCATGGCTTTATCTCTGAACAAAATGGAAGCAAAGCCCGCACAGTTTTAATTACAGAAAATGATATTGAAGAAGTTTTTAGTTAACGAGGAGTCGTCTGCTGGTTTTCCGCAGACGACTTCGATTTTTGAAGAACAAGTCTCTTCCCACTTTCAATCGCTAGAAACGATACACTAAAGAATGAAGTGCTTTGAGTACAATAGCATTTTCAAGAAAGACACATTTATGATATAATCATCTACTATGTTTATCTTTACCGGCTATAGAATTCGCTTTAAGCGACTTATGTAGACTAATTTTCAACTCCCACAGGAGGTCCATTTATGACAGTTTTACATTTTACCGGGATTAAAGGTTCTGGTATGAGCCCCTTGCGCAAATCATGCATGATATGGGGAAACAAGTTCAAGGTTCAGATATCGATCAGCATTTTTTCACGGAAGATCGTTTACGTGAAAGGAACATAACGATTTTGCCGTTTGATCCAAAAAATATAGAAAAAGAGATGACCATCATTGCTGGGAATGCATTTGGTGATGACCATCCAGAATTGGTTCAAGCAAGAGAATTAGGTGCCACAATTATTCGGTATCACCAATTTTTAGGCGATTTGATGAGCCAATACGTATCTATTGCAATTACTGGTGCCCATGGAAAAACATCAACCACAGGTTTGATGGCTCATGTATTAGCTGGTTATAAACCAGTTTCTTATTTGATAGGTGATGGAACAGGCGTCGGTCAAGAAGATTCTCACTTCTTCGTAGCGGAAGCTTGTGAATATCGTCGCCATTTTCTTGCATATCATCCGGATTACGCCATCATGACCAATATTGATTACGATCACCCTGACTACTTCACGGGTGTCGATGATGTCTTTAAAGCTTTTGAAGAAATGGCACAACAAGTAAAGAAATGCATCATTGCTTGTGGTGATGATGAATATTTGCAACAAATTCAAGCACCCATTCCAGTGGTTTACTATGGTTTTGGAGAAGAAAATGATTTCCAAGCAAGAAATATTGTGAAAACAGTTGAAGGCACTACTTTCGACGTAGTCATTCGCAATGAGTTTTTCCATACTTTTCATCTTCCAATGTTTGGGGATCATGCCATATTAAATGCATTGGCTGTTATTTCTCTTTGTCATTACGAAAGCATTCCAGCAGAGATCATTCAACAGCAATTTGAAGATTTTGAAGGAGTTAAAAGACGCTTTACACAAACATCAATTGGAGATCGGATTTTAATTGACGACTATGCGCATCATCCGACAGAAATTCGTGCTACCTTGCAATCGGTCCGCCAAAAATATCCAGAGCGTGAACTTGTGGCTGTTTTCCAACCACATACATTTACGCGTACTCAAACTTTTTTACAAGAGTTTGCAGATTGTTTGGCTGAAGCAGATCAAGTTTATCTTTGTGACATTTTCGGTTCTGCACGTGAAAAAGCAGGAACAATGAAAATTCAAGATTTGGCTGAAAAAATTCAAGATAGCGAGCTTTTACAGTTAAATGAGATAGCTTCGATCACTAAACATGGTCGTGCCGTTTATTTGTTTATGGGTGCAGGAGATGTTACCAAGTTCAAAGAAGCATTTGAAATAATATTAAATGAAGAGGAAACAGTTTAACTTTTGAGTTAAACTGTTTTTTTATGCAGGAACAAAACTGTTTTTGTCGAATAATGATAAAGACAGTGTTTAACCCTACCACCCTAAGGGTAAAAAGAGGTATAACATATTTCATTTACAAGGAGGAAAAAGTATGGATTGGCAAATTTTGCTTTACATTGCCGCGATCGTAGCCGCAGTTGGATTCTTAATTCTATGCGTAGCGTTGGCAGTGACATTAAATTCGTTGAAAAACACATTAAAGGAAGTTTCAGGTACTGTTTCGGGTCTTGAAAATCAATTGCAAGGAGTAACGTTGGAAACAACAAATTTGTTACACAAAACAAATGAGCTTGCTGAAGACATTCAAGTAAAATCAGAAAAACTAAATGGTGTAGTTGATGCTGTTAAAGGTGTCGGCAACTCAGTAACTGATTTGAATTCTACAGTTCGCCACATTACGTCAAGAGTTGGGGTACAAGTAGAACAAAATGAAGATAAGATTGCACAAGTAGTTCAGTGGGGTAACGTATTTATGGGCATTCGTGATAAATGGACTGAGCGTAAAATTTATGAAGCTCGTGCAAATGCTACTCAAACTCCTGTTCCAGGACAGAAAAAACTACCACATAGCGGGCAATACTAAATTTTAGTTAACTATTTAATCCTTTGGAGGGAATATTAATGAGCAAAAATAAGAACTATTACTCACAATCCGATCAAAATGATTTTTACACACAAGGTGGACAATATAAAGACAATAACAGCAGAAGCTATCAACAAAGCGACTATGTACCTCAGTCATACGGAGCTTCAAATCGCTACGATGACCTTTACGATTACGAGGAGTCAAACGGCGGATCAAGTTTCTTGGTCGGCATTTTAGTAGGTGGCGTTATTGGCGCAGCAGCAGCACTATTTTTAGCTCCTAAATCAGGTAAAGAATTCCAAGCTGATCTTAAAACTCAAGCTACTTCATTAAAGGAAAAAGCTGCTCAACAATCAGATGCTGATGGCGATGATTCGGGTGGTTTTGCACAACAATTGAAAGAGCAGTCAACAAAAGTAGTCGATAAAGTAAAAAGCATGAAGGCTGGCAGTTCACCAATGGACGATGGCACAGCTTCATCTGAAGGTGAAGAGTCTATCGATATTCATTCGACAGTTCAAAACACACCGAGTCTAACAGATACTAAAAATTCAGATGCTTTTACGTCTACGGCTAATGCTTTAAAAGAAGCTGTTGAAGAAGTTAAAGAAGAAAAAAAATCAACGTCAAGCTCATCAGTAGTAAACAATACATCTAGCAACAACAATAGTAATACTGCAAATGCCAGCAAAGGTCCAAACACGACTAGCAGCAACAATAACAGTAATAAATCGTCATCAACTGGCTCAAATACAACTACTAGCAACAGCAGTAACAACAAAAACAAGTCATCTTCAAATTCATCAAACAACAACTATAATAAAAAGAATTAATCTGGGAGCGATTTAGATGAAGAACTTAACGCATGTAGACAGTATGGATAGTTTAAAGCAGGCAGTAGCACATAATCAGCATTACTGGCTTTTTAAACATAGCAGTACATGCCCCGTATCCGCTAATGCTTGGGATGAATACAATGAGTATGCTTCGTTGCACTCAAATCAAATTTTCTTATACCTTGTTGTGCAGGAAGATCCTGATTTTTCTAAAGCGATTGAAGAAATCACTGGAGTTAAACACGAGTCGCCTCAATTGTTTCATTTTACAAGTCAAACAGTGGACTGGCATGCTTCCCATGACGATATTAAAAGTAAATCAATGAAAGAATTTATTTTTTGAAAAGTCGGAGCCATTGTGCTCTGGCTTTTTTTTTTTTGCAAAATAACTTTAACGCGTTGAAGCGCTAAAACTTTTTTCGTGACTTTCACGAATAGTTTGCTTATAATAGTCCTATCATGATAATATGCGTCACCTGATAAGGGTTATTCGCGAAAGGGGAAGTGTTAGAATGAATAATTTAGATTTAGAGCAGCTTAGAGAAAAAGTAGATGCAGTCAACCTGCAGATTCTGTCTCTTATTAATGAGAGAGCTTCCGTAATTCAAAATATCGGAAAATTAAAAGAAAAACAAGGAGTCACTCGTTACGATCCTTTACGCGAACGCCACATGTTAGATTTGTTAAAAGATAATAATGACGGTCCATTAGATCAAAAAACTGTTGACCATATTTTTAAAGAAATTTTTAAATCGGCATTGGATATGCAAGAAGAAGATATTCGCAAAGCTTTACTTGTTTCACGCAAGAAGAAAGCGGATGACACTGTGATTACGATTAACGGTGAGCAAATAGGCGCAGGAGATCCTTCGTTTATTTTTGGACCTTGCGCAGTAGAATCCCAAGAACAAGTGATGAAAGTTGCTGAAGCAATTGGTGGAAAAGGATTGAAAATGATTCGTGGTGGAGCTTACAAGCCGCGCACATCTCCTTACGATTTCCAAGGACTTGGATTAGACGGATTGAAGATGTTGAAAAAAGCTGCAGATCAATACAAGCTAGCTGTCGTTTCGGAAATTGTTACACCGGGACATCTTGAAGCGGCTCTTGATTATGTAGACGTTGTCCAAGTTGGTGCACGCAATATGCAGAACTTTGAATTATTAAAAGCAGTAGGACAGATCAATAAACCTGTTCTTTTGAAACGTGGAATGTCAGCAACTGTCGATGAATTTATTCATGCAGCTGAATACATCATCGCTTCAGGAAATGAAAACATTATTTTATGTGAGCGTGGAATTCGTACGTACGAAAAAGCAACACGCAATACATTAGATATTTCAGCAGTGCCGATTTTAAAACAAGAAACACACCTTCCCGTTTTTGTTGACGTAACTCACTCAACGGGTCGCCGTGATTTATTGCTTCCGGCAGCGAAAGCGGCTATCGCGATTGGCGCAGATGGCGTAATGGCTGAAGTTCATCCAGACCCAGCGGTTGCATTATCAGATGCTCAACAGCAAATGGATTTAGGGCAATTCGATGAGTACTACGAGGCTTTAATGAAATTCATGAAACAATATGAAATGAAAGTATAAAAAGAAAAGCCGGAGTCACTCCGGCTTTTCTTTTTTAGTTGATATTATCGAAGTTTTTGTCGTATGATTAAAGAAAGAGTGGAAAAGGAGGGCGCACAATGACCGTTACGATATATGATGTAGCAAGAGAAGCAAACGTTTCCATGGCAACTGTGTCACGTGTAGTTAATGCCAATCAAAACGTTAAGCCGGCTACGAGAAAGAAAGTATTGAAAGTTATTGAAGAATTAGGTTATCGTCCAAATGCAGTAGCAAGGGGACTTGCCAGTAAAAAAACAACAACGGTCGGCGTCATTATACCCGATATTTCCAATAGCCTGTATGCTGAATTGGCTCGTGGAATTGAAGATATCGCGACAATGTATCGCTATAATATTATTTTGTCGAATTCAGATCAAAACGAAAACAAAGAACTTCAGTTATTGGAAACCATGCTCGGAAAGCAAGTAGATGGAATTGTATTCATGAGTGATGTCATTTCAACTGAACTGCTAAAAGAAATGAAACGTTCTCCAACGCCTATTGTGTTAGCTGGATCTATTGATGAATCTGCGACGATTGCTTCGGTTAATATTGATTATTATGGAGCCGCTTATGAAGCAATGAAGAAATTTATTGATAATGGACACAAGAAAATTGCGTTCATTTCAGGACCGTTCACTTCAATGATCAACAAAGAGTATAAACTAAAAGCTTACAAAGAAGCGTTAGCAGATGCTGAATTAGGTTACGATGAAAAACTGGTAGTTGAGTGTAACAACTCATACGACGAAGGTATAGCAGCCGCACAAAGCTTATTGGCAATGGAGCCTACTGCTTATTTTGTCAGTAATGATGAAATGTCGGTTGGTGTAATTCATGCTTTAGAAGAACAAGGCAAAAACATTCCATTAGATGTAGAAATTATTAGTTATGAAAATTCTAAGCTCGCGCGTATGGCGCGTCCAACGTTAACCTCTGTTGCGTTTCCACTGTACGACATTGGTGCTGTTTCCATGCGTTTGTTGACAAAGTACATGAACAAAGAAGAAATTGAAGAAAAGCAAGTAATTTTGCCTTACCGAATTGAAGAAAGACAATCAACTAAAAACGATTAACTTTTTTATAGCACGTAAAAAGACCAACCGGAAAATTTAGCGGTTGGTCTTTTTTTGTTGGATATATAACACTTTCTTATCTATTGCGCATCATATACAAAGCTTTGTTGAGCATTTGTGCATTTTTATCAGTAATTTCTGCTTTACGCGGAATGGGTTTGTACATATTGGGTGGGTCTTCCCACGTTTCAATTAATTTCACAGGAGATTCAGGTTGCCATTTTTTTAACCAGGATTCTGGCAATTTACCTGTAGGAGATGGAATATTATTCATTTCCATCCAAATGAGCGACCAAGCTCTTGGTACTACGCGCCAAATATCGTAGCCACCGCCTCCAACACCTATCCAGCGTCCTCCGCAATACTCATGAGCGAGTTCGTGTGCAATCTTTGGTATCTCCTTGTAAATTTCCATAGTACCGTACAAATGCGTCAGAGGATCTAAATAATGAGCATCGGCACCGTTTTGTGTTAAAATCACATCTGGTTTAAAAAATTCTGTGATTTCTCTTATCGATGTTCGATAAATTTCGAGAAAAGATTCGTCTTCTGTAAAAGCATCAATTGGAAAGTTAAAAGACGTACCATAACCTTGACCACTGCCTCGTTCATTGATATTTCCGGTTCCTGGGAAGAGATAGCGACCTGTTTCGTGAATAGACACAGTACAAACATCAGGATCGTCATAAAAACTCCATTGAACACCATCGCCGTGGTGAGCATCGGTATCGATATAAAGCACGCGCGCATTATAATTCTTCTTTAAGTAATTAATCGCAACAGAGCTGTCATTATAAATACAAAAACCTGATGCTTTGCCTTTAAAGCCATGATGAAGACCTCCGCCTAAATTTAATGCATGTTGGGCTTTTCCTTCCATAACATAATCTACAGCGGTTAAAGTACCCCCCACAAGACGCGCACTAGCTTCATGCATGTTTTCAAAAATAGGTGTATCATCTGTACCGATTCCATAGCTCTCACCAGCTTCAGGTGTTATTTCCCCACGGCTAGCTTTTTTGACGATATCAATATAACGTTCATCATGCGCTAATAATAATTCTTCATCTGTCGCAATCCGTGCAGGAACAAACAAATCGCTTGAAAGCGCGTTCATTTTTTCTAATAAATCAATCGTTAATACAAGTCTTTTCTGGTTGAATGGATGCGTTTCAGAAAATTTATACCCCAATTGATCTTCTGAAAAGACAAATACTGCGTGTCTCATTCGTTCATCTGTGGCGTGCTTGGCCATAGAACTTCAAATCCTTCTTTTCTCAGTTCGCTGATAATCGTTAATGGATTCATCGTTTGAACGCGGAAAACAAGAACTTTTTGATTGCTGTTTTTTCTATCGGGGTATACGAGTACACTTAGCACATTTACTTGTTGCTGATGAAAAACTTTAGAGACTTCATATAACACACCGGATCGATCTTCAACACGCACTTCAATTTGTGAACCAGGCTGATGCGCACCTGTCAGTTCAATAAAGGTATACAAAAGATCTGTTTCTGTTAAAAAACCGACTAGTTTTTGATTGCTAACTACAGGAATGCAGCCGATTTTGTGTTCATAAAAGATCATCGCTACTTCTTCGACAAAATCGAGCGGGTGCGTGATGACAGGATTTGCTGTCATAATTTCTGAGACTTTCTTTTTATAAGGTTCTCCTTTAGGAGATACGGTAAATCTCGAAGGAACTGCTTCTTTCAAATCACGGTCTGTTACAATACCGATTACTTTTTCATCTTCGACAACTGGTGCATGTCGAATTCGGTGTTCTTTAAACAAATTCATAACATCTTGAACGGTTTGATCGGATCTCAATGTATATACTTCAGTTTTCATAATTTCTTCAACTAACAATAGAAGCACCCCTTTAAGTTAAATCAATACATGTAGCGATTCATGAACCGCAGTTGATCAAATTGTTGAATAGATTCGTTGTCGACACGACTTCCGATTTTGGCCATTAAACAATTGGCTGGATGAGAGCTGATTTCAGGATCATCTGTTGCATAATATTCAAGTCCACCGGCCTGCATCATTTTTTCCATAATTTTTCGGTATTCCCAGACATTTAAACCCGTCCCTTTCAAGTCCCAATGCCAATAATATTCGGTTGTTATCACAATGAAATCTTCAAAAGCATCATCCATCATTGAAACTCTCAATAATGATTTACCGACACCACTGCCTCTATATTTGGGGATCACTTCAATTGCCCCAAGTTCAATAAGATTTTCCATATTGCCTTCTGACCATCGTTCTAACGGATCAGGATAAAGAAATGTTACATAACCAACAATCATTTTCTCATCGCGAACAATGAGAATCCGTCCTTCTGGTAAATCAGCAATTTCAGTAATTGCTTTATGCTGTTGGGCAGGTGGTCTAAAAGCTACTAAGTCTTCGTGGAAATCAAGTTCACTCAACTCTTTTCCATAAATAGGTCCTTCAATAACCACAACGCCGTGTTTAGTTTCTAACTCTAGAGAATTATACGTTTTTTTGTGTTCCACTTTTTCACCGCCGATCTGTAGCAATTAGCTATATTATACATGAACAGGATCAGATTTGGAAAAAAGCCTTCACCATAAGTAGTGTTTTCTAAATAATTTAAATAATTCGCATTCAATTGTGACAATGTTGTAGAATATAAGTAATCAATATGAAAGGATGGATAGTATGAGAGTAGAATCACTACCAGCAAGAGCAGGAAAACATCAATTACATAATTATGAAGAAGTAGCCGCAAATTTCGATTGGGCTGAAGTGGAGAAAGAATTTAGTTGGTATCAAAGTGGAAAAATGAATATGGCCCACGAAGCGATTGATCGTCACGCAGAATCTCACCGAAAAAACAAAGTAGCTCTTTACTATAAAGATCAAAATCGAAATGAGTCTTATACATTTTATGAGATGAAGCGCATGACAAATCGTGCTGCTAATTTACTAAAAGAAAATTCAGCTTTGGAAAAAGGAGATCGCATTTTTATTTTCATGCCGCGTTCGCCAGAACTGTATTTCTTAATGTTTGGTGCATTGAAAATGGGTCTGATTGTTGGACCGTTATTCGAAGCGTTTATGGAAGGTGCTATTTATGACCGTCTTGACGATAGTGGAGCAAAATCAATTATTACGACAACTGAGTTACTAGACCGGATTCCATATGACCGCTTGCCAAAGCTTGAAACCATTTTCATTGTTGGTGAAGATGTGGCTGAGCAAAAAGGACAGGTTGATGTGCTGAAGTATTTATCAAGCCGTTCAGATAAATTTGAACTTGAATGGTTAGATAAAGAAGATGGGTTGGTTCTTCACTACACTTCAGGTTCAACCGGCAAGCCAAAAGGCGTTTTACATGCTCAATATGCGATGGTTCAACAATATCAAACAGGTAAGTGGGTACTGGATTTCACCGAAAACGATATTTACTGGTGTACTGCTGACCCAGGATGGGTGACTGGAACGGCTTATGGCGTGTTTTCACCTTGGTTAAATGGTGTCACGACAGTCATACTCGGAGGGCGTTTTTCTCCTGATGGTTGGTATAAAGCCATTGAAGATTTTGGTGTAACCATTTGGTATAGCGCGCCAACAGCATTCCGTATGCTAATGGGCGCAGGAGATGCGTTAGTAAAAGAATATGATTTATCTACACTGCGACATGTATTATCTGTAGGAGAGCCATTAAATCCAGAAGTGGTTCGATGGGGAGCCGAAGTATTTGATAAACGAATTCACGATACGTGGTGGATGACTGAAACCGGAGCGCAAACCATCTGTAATTATCCAGCGATGGCAATTAAACCTGGCTCAATGGGTAAACCAATACCAGGCATCAAAGTCGCAATTGTAGATGACCAAGGAAACGAATTGCCACCAAACCAAATGGGCAACTTGGCGATTGAAAAAGGGTGGCCGGCGATGATGCGTCAAATTTGGAACAACCCAGCTAAATATGAATCTTATTTCTTGAAAGATAAATGGTACGTATCCGGAGACTCTGCATATATGGATGAAGAAGGCTATTTCTGGTTCCAAGGTCGTGTGGACGACGTGATTATGACTTCAGGTGAACGTGTTGGACCATTTGAAGTAGAAAGTAAATTACTTGAACACCCAGCCGTAGCAGAAGCAGGAGTGATTGGCAAACCCGATCCGATTCGTGGGGAAATCATTAAAGCGTTTGTAGCATTGAATAATGGTTACAAACCTTCAGAAGAGTTGGTCCAAGACATTCAGCAGTTTGTTAAAAAAGGACTGTCGGCTCACGCAGCGCCACGTGAAATTGAGTTTAAAGAAAAACTTCCAAAAACACGAAGCGGTAAAATTATGCGTCGTGTGTTAAAAGCATGGGAATTAGATTTACCAGCTGGTGACTTGTCTTCGATGGAAGACTAATTATTTAAAAAACCCGATTCGCTAAAACTAGCGAATCGGGTTTTTGTTATTAGGCTGCGTCGTCTTCAGCAGGTTCTTCAGGTTCTACGGGTTCTTCAGGAGCAGGTTCTTTCTCAACTGGCTCTTCAGGCTCCGCTTCAACAGGTGCTTCTTCTTGAGGAGCAGTTTCGGCTTCTTGCTCTTCAGCAGGCGCCTCTTCTTTTTCAGGTTCTTTTTCTTCTTTTTCAGGTGCTTCTTTTTTAGGTTCTTTTTCTTCAGGTTTTGGAGTTGGTTTTGGTTCCGGCTTTGGTTTTGGTTTTGGTGCGGCAATGCTGACGCTGTTGGAGGCAGCAGACTGCTTACCAGTAATATCTACGGCCACAACTACATAACTTCCAGCACCGTTTGCGGTATACGAATTGCTTCTAGATTCTGAAATCGAAGCAACGCGAGACCCGCCTTTATAAACGCGATAGCCAACTACGTCATTTGAACCAGAATTGGTCCATGAAATCGTATTACCACTAATCGAAGCACGAACACCACTTGGAGTAGAACTATCTGCGTTGAACGTAGATCCTGCCACAATAGAAGAAAATCTAGAGTTGCCAGGGAACAATTTGCTAGCGTCTCCACCAAATGGAGCCATCATGCGATCGATATATTTTTTAGAAACGCCAATACCACCGCCTGAAACGAACTCGCTTGGCGTGCTAGAGAATGCGGCATAGCGCTTACCGTTAATTGTTGTATAAGAACCACTTGTCAAACTATCATCTTTTTCCGATGGAATCATAACTTTTTCGTTAAATAAGTCTGAACGCACAAGTCCTGCACTTTGACAGGCTCCACCTGGCGCTAAACCAGAAATTCCACAAAACGACTTAGTAACAACACCTTTAGGCTGTTTGAAAGTTGACTTCGCTCCAACTAAATCAGGAACTGTTTGATAAGTTGTGTTCATTAAGCTTGCCCACAGCTGATTTACACGTACAGATGGCTGTAAATTAGTATTCGGATAAATATCTAGAGAATATTTTTCACTATCATATCCAAGCCATAGACCCATTGTAATGTTTGGATTATAACCAACTAACCAAACATCTTTTGTATCTTGAGTCGTACCAGTCTTACCAGCAAAGTCTGCACCAAAGTTCAATAAGCTATTTGCTCGGTTCGCAGTACCACGATCTGTTTTAAATACGTCTCGCAACATATCGGTTAGAATGTAAGCGGTTTGTGGCGAGTAAATTTCTTTTTCAACCACTTCGTGTTCGAAAATGATATTACCGTCTGCGTCTTCAATTCGTTGAATCATATACGGTTCTACTTTTTTTCCGCCGTTGGCAATAGTGGCATAGCCACTTGTTAGTTCTTCTACAGAGCCTTCAACACCGCCACCTAATGCAGTTGAAGGATAATCATTTGATTTTTCTTCAACACGTGAAAAGCCTGCGTTGATCAAGTAATTGATTGGCATTTGTTCTCTAATTTGTCCGAATAAACGAAGAGCCGGTAAGTTTTGAGATTGTGCTAATGCATCGCGTGCCGACATGATGCCTTGCTCACTTGTTGGAACAAAGTTTGCTGGTGTCCAAGGTTTACCGTTGTCGTTTAAAGTGAATTTAACGTCAACAACTGGGCTACCGGCACCAATTACGCCTAAGTCCAGTGCTGGTCCGTAAACCAATAATGGTTTTACAGTAGAACCGATTGAACGATAAGCTTGTGTTGCATGGTTTAATGCTTCGATTTCATGATCGCGCCCACCGACAAAACTTAAAATACGACCTGTTTTGTTTTCAATCATCATACTTCCAACTTGTACGGGAAGTTTTTTCATGATTTCTTCACCATCTTTATTGGTGGTAGGGATTGTTAATTCTGTGCCGTATCGTGTATAAGCATCTTTAGCTTTTTCATGAGCCAAGTACAAGTCTTTGTTAATGGTTGAGTGAATCCGGTAACCATTTGAACGAACTGCTCGGTCAGCTAAAATTGCATATTTTTCATAAAGTTTATTGTTTTCTTCTAGTGTTATAGGATCTAATCCGTCTTTTTCAGCGAGAACATCCATAAGAATCCGCATGGCTCGTTTTTCAAGTTCGTTTGTGACATAGGGGTTGTTATCGCGTGAACGCGATTCGTCTTTACGGAAGTTTTTCTTAATGTCAAAAGCAATGGCTTCGTCATATTCTTCTTGCGTAATGTATTCTTCTTCTTTCATACGGAAAAGTACGGTCTTCATTCGATCGAGTCCAGGTTGTAAACCAGCATCGTCTTTTACTTTGCCATATGTATTGTATGGCGTGTAATAAAAAGGTGCTTTTGGAATGCCGGCAATAAATGCAGCTTCAGGTAAACTTAAGTCTTTTGCCGACTTGTTGAATATGCCATTAGCTGCTGTTTCGATACCAGCAATATTTGCGCCTGAAGAATTACGGCCATACGGAATAATATTGAGGTATGCTTCAATAATCTCGTCTTTGGTCATAAATTTTTCAAGACGCATCGCCAACAGAATTTCTTTAGCTTTTCGTTCATAAGAAACTTCGTTTGTCAAAATTTGGTTTTTTACGAGTTGCTGCGTCAATGTAGAGCCGCCCGTCTGGCTATCAGCGTTTGAGACATCTTGCAACAATCCACGGAAAATAGCTTTTGGAACTATACCTTCGTGTTCCATAAAGTATTCATCTTCTGTGGCCAACACGGCGTTAATTGCAGTTTTTGAAATATTTTTTAGCGTGGTTTCTTTTCGCTCTAAATCTGTTTGGACTTTTCCGATATAGACATCATTATCGAAAAACATTTCAGTTGTTTCTTCATAACTATAAATTTCTGCACGCATTTCATCTTCAGAACGTAGATTTTCTTCATCTACTAATGAAGCAAAATAACCTGCACCAACAGATGCGGCAAAAACGCCACCTGTGACGAATACAATAGCGAAAATCAATGCTAAGTTCCATATAACACCTGTTGTTATACTCATTCGCTTGAACCATGAGGTTGAAGTCCATCTATTGGTGGTTTTCTCAATGTTATCTATCCAGTTTTTAATTTTTTCACGCACGTTATCGCCCTCCTAAAATCTTTTATAGTATATCATATTCTTATAAATGCCACTAAGCTTATTGACAAGTTGAGATAATAAAGTAAACTGTTACTATATTTCATATTTAAACAGTGAAAGATCCGAAGTAGAGTGTGTAATTTTGTTTAGAGAGCCGGTGTTTGGTGCAAATCGGTCAAAATGCATAAATCGAATTACAGGTCTGGAGTTTACGGAAGTGTCCCGTTTGACACATGATGAGAAGGAGAATTTATTCTCCAAGCTGGGTGGTACCGCGCAATTGCGCCCCTGCATGACTTTTTCATGCAGGGGCTTTTTATGTGGACTTTTATAGCACTCATCGGTTTTTAAAATTTGAGGAGGAATTGAAATGGCTAACAAATTAATTGAAGATTTACAATGGCGTGGATTACTATACCAACAAACGGACGAAGAAGGTATGGAAAAATTATTGAACGAACAAAAAATTTCCTTATACTGTGGAGTCGATCCAACTGCAGATAGTATGCACATTGGACACATTGTGCCGCTATTAACATTACGCCGTTTTCAGATGCATGGTCACCAGCCAATTTTGTTAGTCGGCGGGGCTACTGGGATGATTGGAGATCCTTCAGGACGAAACGAAGAACGTCAATTGCAAACGACTGAACAAATTGATCGCAATGTTGACGGAATCAAAGTCCAAATGGAACAAATTTTTGATTTTAAATCAGAAAACGGAGCAAAAATGGTCAATAACCGTGATTGGATTGGTGCGATGAGCGTTATCGAATTTTTGCGCGATTACGGCAAATTGATTTCAGTTAATTACATGCTCGCTAAAGATTCGGTTGCGTCACGGCTAGAAACAGGAATTTCATTTACAGAGTTTTCATACACGCTGATCCAAGCAATTGACTTTAACCACTTGTACAACGAACACAATTGCCGTATTCAAATTGGTGGATCAGATCAATGGGGCAATATCACTTCAGGTCTTGAAATGATTCGCAAAACACATGACGAAGAAGTAAAGGCATTTGGTATTACCATTCCGCTCGTTACAAAAGCAGACGGTACAAAATTTGGGAAATCAGCGGGTGGGGCTGTATGGTTAGATCCAAAAAAGACAACACCTTATGAGTTTTACCAGTTTTGGATCAATGCAGCTGATGCAGATGTAATCAAATACTTGAAGATTTTTACATTCATTAGCCGTGAAAACATTGAGGCGTTAGAAAAAACGGTTGAAACTGAAGCGCATTTACGCCAAGCGCAAAAAACGCTGGCAGAAGAAATGACAAAACTGATTCACGGGGAAGCTGCACTTGCAGATGCTCAGCGAATTACCAAAGCGTTGTTTAGTGGAGACTTGAAGGCTTTGTCTTCTTTAGAGATGAAAGCCGCATTTAAAGACGTTCCTTCTGTGGAAATGCCAAAAGAAGACAAGTCAATTGTGGACTTGATTGTAGAAGCTGGTATTTCCTCGTCGAAAAGACAAGCGCGTGAAGATGTTACAAATGGTGCAATTTCAGTAAATGGTGAAAAAGTGACAGATTTAGAATACATCATTGATGCGAAAGATCGCTTAGAAGATGTTTTTGCTATTATTCGTCGAGGCAAAAAGAAATACCACATGGTGCACTTTCAATAAAAAATATTCAAAAAAACAGTCAGAATTTTTCTGGCTGTTTTTTTATACTGCCAAACACAATCAATATACGTTTAAATAAGTTGAAAAAGGATAAAATAAGTGGAACGCGATTGACTTTACTAAAACTTCAAGGAGGCGTTAGAAATGTCAAGAGTAGTTGGATTTTATAAAACAGAACACGAAGCCATTCAAGCAATTGAAAATTTGCAGCAACAAGGATATAACAATAAAAAAATCTCAGTATTAAGCAAAGATAATCAAGAAACCGAAACGATTGCTAAAAACACGAAGACATGTGCAGGAAGAGAGGGAGCTACAGGTGGACTAGCTCGAACTCTTAATCGTCTTGGAGTACCAGAGAATAAAGTGGGAATGTATGAAACCCATTTTAATGAAGGTAAAATATTGGTGTTGGTTGAAGAAGATGAAAACACCATACCAAATCGCAGTGGTCAGGACATGTTTACAACAAAACAGGATCTACTTATTGAAAATGACACAGATACAACAATAAGAGCTGGTAAAAGACGGATTGATAATGATCCTTTAAACGCAAGTGGACGTGGACAAGCTGGATTATAAAAAAAGAAAGTCGAACAACAAGCCATCCAATCGAGGATGGCTTGTTGTTCGACTTGTAAGAAGCATGCAACTAGTAGCGCTAACGCTTTACTTTTTTTCTTTAATAAAGCGCGGTAATTTCATCCCTTCAAATTGTTCCGGATGAATTAGTTTCCCTAAACGAATGGCACCTTCAATTAGGCGAGGAGAAGGGCGGCAATACAAATCCTCATCCATCACATGAATGTGATGGATGGCTTTCATATCATTCCAGCCGGGACGTTTTTTAATGAGTTCAGGTTTCACTTTTGACGTTAATATACCAACCCATGCAAGTAGAATATAATCAGGCTGACGCTCTAGTACGTCTGCCCAATTTGTCTGGATATTGGCAGAATCCGTGTCATCGAACAGGTTACGGCCGCCCGTTATGCTGCTAATCTCATTTAACCAGTTAATATTGCCAGGAGTGAAAACTGGCTTTGGCCACCATTCCCAGTATAGAGAAGGACGACTGTTTGCTTTGTGTCCACGTGATTGGATATCTGCAATAACAGATAAATATTCAGCGTGGATAGCCGTTGCATCAATTCCGCAAGCTTCAGCTACTTTTAATAAGTCTTGTCCAATTTCAGTAAGTGATTGTGGATCCAAAACGAGGTGAGGGATTTTTCGTCGTACTAATTCATCAACGTTTTTCTCCATTCCTGGAACACTAAGTGAGGCTAGTACCAAATCCGGTTTTAACGCTTCTAATTCATCCATACGAATAGATAAATCGGGTCCAAGTTTTGGCAAAGTTGTAATGTTTTGTGGCCAATCTGAATAATCATCAACACCCACTAACATGTGTTCAGCGTTTAAAAATGCCAATAGTTCTGTATTACTTGGGCAAATTGAAATAATACGCATTTAGTTCCACCTCCATTTTGTTTAGTTTACCATGATACAAGAAAAGTTTTCCTGGTAATCGCTGTAATAACTTAAAAACCCTATAGTGAAAGTAAAGAGAAGGTTAATTTTGATTGTGTTAGTTGATTGATACGTGTGGTTCTAGTAGAAATGGGCACTTTATATATGAATACGAGTGAAATTGATAAGACAGCGGTGTGGGAGATTGCGAAGTCGCAGAGGAATTAGTGAATCGTAGGATCCTTGTCGATTTAAAGCAATAGCTAGTTGTGAAGAAAAGTTTATTGATTTGTCAGGTGTACTCAAAGTTGATACGATGATTGCTCAAACGGCAAGTGCAACTGGGTATTACATTTATTGATATTGAAGTATATAATACGCTTGCTCAAATATTAAAGCAAAAAAATATGAATTCTCCATAAAAACATCCAGAATTCGTGATAAGACTTTATTAGTGCGATGCGACAGCATGTTTGCAAACTGCTCGAACACTATATGAATAAAAAAAACCCATCAAAACCGTTGAATGAACAAAGGTTTGATGGGTTTTTGAAATCAATTTTAAATTAACGTGAGTAGTACTCAACGATCAACTGTTCATTGATTTCAGCAGACAATTCGCTGCGTTCTGGTAAGCGTACAAAAGTTCCTGTTTTGCTATCAGTATCGATAGTTACGTATTCAGGAATAAAGTTGTTTACTTCGATTGCTTCGTTTACTACATCAAGGTTAGTTGATTTTTCGCGGAAAGCAATTGCTTGTCCTGGTTTCACGCTGAATGACGGAATGTCAACGCGTTTGCCATCAACAAGGATGTGACCGTGGTTTACGATTTGACGAGCTTGGCGACGAGTGCGCGCAAGACCTAAACGGTAAACAACGTTATCAAGGCGAGTCTCAAGAAGGATCATGAAGTTTTCACCATGTTTGCCTTCCATTTTACCAGCTTTGTTAAACAACGTTTTGAACTGACGTTCGTTTACTCCGTACATAAAGCGTAGTTTTTGCTTTTCTTGTAGTTGCAAACCATATTCAGAAACTTTTCTGCGTTGGTTAGCACCGTGTTGACCTGGTGCGTAAGGGCGTTTTTCTAATTCTTTACCTGTACCTGTAAGTGAAATTCCTAAGCGGCGTGAAAGTTTCCATGATGGACCTGTATAACGAGACATGTAAGTCTCCTCCTCTATTTTTGGTTTTTAGAGTAAAATAAAAACCAGATGCATTCATGCTGTAAGCCATTTTATATTCTTGTACCTTCGCTCAGCAGCCAAAGAGTTACGCGATACACCTACTATGAGGAACAAAATGGACAAACACGCACATACAACTGCTGCGATTATTTTACACAAAGCATAGTATAACTGATTTTGTAAGCTTAAGTCAACAGCGAGCTAGAGAATTAAGTAGCAAAGGTAGCTTTCTTTTTTTTATCGTTCAAGGTAGAATGGTAGTGAGTATATATGTAAGCGTTTTCAATAAGAACGAAAGGATGTAGTGTACAATGAAAGAAAAAGAAATGAAGATTGAAACAGCAGTCATCCATAAAGGCTATGACAGCTCCAACCATCATGATAGTTTGGTGACACCGCTTTATCAAACTTCAACTTATTCATTTGCTAATGCAGAACAAGGAGAAGATCGTTTTGCAGGAAACAGCGAAGGCAATATTTATTCGCGACTTGGTAATCCGACAGTTCGTGTGCTTGAAGAGCGAATGACAGAAATTGAGGGAGGTCAAGGTGCATTAGCTTTTGGGTCCGGGATGGCTTCGGTTAGTGCAATTTTGATTTATTTAACAAAGGCTGGAGATCACGTTCTTTGTTCGAGAGGGATATATGGATGTACGTTTGGTTTGCTTGAAATAATGGAAGAAAAATATGGCATTACGCATGATTTAGTTTCGATGACAACAGAAGAAGAAGTAGAAAAAGCAATTCGTCCAGAAACGGTGTGTATTTATGTCGAAACACCAATAAACCCAACAATGGAGTTAGTCAATCTTGAAGCGGTAGTGGCTGTTGCGAATAAACATAATATCCGTGTCATTGTGGATAACACGTTTTGTTCACCGTATTTGCAAAATCCAATCCGAATGGGAGCCGATTTTGTTTTGCACAGCGCGACTAAATATTTGAACGGTCATGGAGATGTAGTTGGTGGTGTTTTAGTTGGAAGTGATGCAGAAGAAATGCAACATATTCGCATGACGGTACAAAAAGATGTGGGTGGCATTATGTCTCCATTTGATGCATGGCTGTTGTTAAGAGGATTAAAAACATTACATGTTCGCATGGATCGACACGTTAGCAATGCCAAAACAATAGTGGCGTTTTTAAAACAGCAAGAAATTGTTGAAAATATCTATTATCCATTTGATGAAAATCACCCGCAAGTTGACATTGCGAAACGTCAAATGCGCGAAGGTGGCGGGTTGATTTCGTTTGAAATTAGAGGCGGAAAAAAAGAAGCACAAGCTTTCTTAAACGCTTTGTCGTTGATCAAGATCGCAGTTAGTCTTGGCGATGCTGAAACATTGATTCAGCACCCAGCAACCATGACTCATGCAGTCGTGCCTCCTGAAAGCAGACAAGCAATGGGTATTAGTGATTCTTTATTGCGCTTGTCGATTGGACTGGAACACACAGATGACTTAGTCAATGATTTAAGCAAAGCATTCGAGCAAGTAAAACCAAAGCTTCAAGAAATTTAATGAAAAGACCCGAAACTCAAAAACTGAGTTTCGGGTCTTTCTTCTGTTATAGATGTTTCATTAATACGTCTACGAAAAGTTCAAGACCTTGCTGATCTTCTTTCGTAAAACGATTTGTCTCTGGACTGTCGATATCTAGCACACCGATTACTTGATCTTCTTTCATTAAAGGAATGACGATTTCTGAACGAGAAGCTGCATCACAAGCAATGTGGCCAGGGAATGCTTGAACGTCTTCAACTAACATGGTTTTTTTGTCGGAAACGGCCGTGCCACAAACACCTTTTCCGACTGCAATGCGAACACAAGCTGGAAGACCTTGGAAAGGACCAAGAACGAGTTCGCCATCTTCCATCAAATAAAACCCGACCCAGTTAATGCGTTCTAAAAATTGATTAAGTAAAGCTGAAGCATTACTCAAGTTTGCGATGCTGTTATTTTCACCTTCTAACAAAGCATCTAGTTGCTTTGAAAGCATCGTGTACTGTTCACTACTGTTACCGCTGTAACTTGTTTGTGTAAACATAAGAATTTCCCTCATTTCTATTTGTTCCTACTGTTGCTAAAAGTTTAACCTGCTCAACTTAAATAAGTATAAAATTTATCGTAATGCTTATGCAAGTCATTGACATTATGAGCATCTGATCCAAAGACGAGTGGGATGCCTAGTGATTTAGCATAGTCAATATAAGAAAGCGGTGGGTATGCTTCTTGGCAATCAGTTTTTGAAAGTCCAGCACCGTTGACATCAAGTTCGAAATTATTTGTTTTCATCAATTGCAAAGTTCGACGAATTTGTGCATCGTCATCCAGTTGTTCACCATGTGCTAACTGAAATTTATGGATCAATGTTGGGTGACCGATGCGTTTTGGTTTAAAGTGACCAAGATCTGCAGAAATTGACTTTTCAAGTGTGTCATAATAAAGTGCATAAGCAGCTTCTACAGAACCACAAGCAGCTGTGAGTTCTGCAAATACTTCTTTACTAAAGTCAGCACAAAAATAGCGGTTTGCTACTTTTAGAAAATGAACTGATAAAATGGTGTCGTCGAGTGCAGGACCAACGCCATCTAAAAAAGAACGTACTTCTTTTTCGAAACCTTCAATATAATCCACTTCTAATCCTAAACGAATATGAATTTCACGTTGATATTGTTTTTTTAAGTGTGTTATTTCATCTATATACAACGATAGCTGATCCATACTCATGCAGCTGTCTTGTGCAGGAGTTGGATCTGTGAAGTTGGAAGGAAGAGGCGCATGCTCAGTAAAAGAAATATCCGTAAATCCGGACTTTATTGCTTTTTTAATATACAATTCAGTTGAGTCTTTTGTCCCGTGCGGACAAAAGGGAGTATGAATGTGACCATCTCGTTTCATAAAGGCACCTCTTTTCTATTTATTAAAAAATATAATCGATTTTCTTCTAATTTGGCAAACAAAAGAGTAGAATACATGTTAAAATAGATGAATCATGAATACATTTACGTATAACTGGTAATGTGATTTTGGAACAGGGGGCTATGTGACTTATGATGGAGTATATCATCATTGCGGTCATCATTCTATTGGCGATAACAATCATTGGGTTTATGTTTCGTAAAAAACATTTAGCTGAAATTGAACGCTTGGAACAGTTAAAACTGCAAATACAAAACAAACCGATACTTGAAGAACTCACTAAAGTAAAACAATTAAATTTAAATGGTCAGACCGAAGAAATGTTCGAACGCTGGCGCAATGTATGGACTGAAATTATGGATGTGCATATTCCGAAAATTGATGCTTCACTATACGATGCCGAAGAGGCAATCAATCGTTTCAGGTTTAGCAAAGCATCAAAACTCGAGCAAGATACAGAAGTTAAAATCGATAATGTAGATCAAGAAATGAATACCATATTAGTGGAGCTTGAAGAATTGATTGGTAGTGAAGAAAAAAATCGAAGTGAAATCGATCTTATTCAAGAAAAATACTTACGCGCACGCAAAAATCTATTGGCTCATCAACAAACTTATGGTGCAGCGGGCCAACCACTCGAGAAAAAACTGGAATCGTTTATTCCATTATTTGATGAATACGAAAAGTTAACGGATGAAGGCAACTACTTGAAAGCGCGGGAAATCGTCATTAATTTATCTTCAGAAGGCGAAGAAGCATTTTTACTTGTCGATGATATCCCACCATTATTAGTGGAAGTTCAAACAAAAATCCCTTCCCATGTTGCTGAATTGCGCCAAGGAAAAGTGGAAATGGAAGAAAATTCATATTACCTTGGGCATTTAGAGTTAACCTTGCAATTAGATGAAATCGAAGAAGAGTTGGCAGCAATCAAGGGAAATATCGCCAACTTGGAAATCGTTCAATCAAAAATAGCGGTAGAAAAAATCAAAGATCGTATCGATTCATTTTATGAAATGCTAGAAAAAGAAGTTGAAGCGAAGCATTATGTAGACGAGTACTGCATTGAAACTGAACGCCATTTAGAAGTTGTCGCACGTGACACACAAGAAATGGAAGAAGAATCTAGATATGTTCAGCATAGCTATAAAATCAGTGAAAATGAAGCTGCGATTCCGAAGTCTTGTATGGACAAAATGGAGCAATTGGCAAAACGTTTTGAACTGCTCGTGTCACGCTTGAAAGAAGATCAATCTGCTTATTCCAGTCTGCAAGAAGAATTGATTCACATTCGTGAGGATTTATCAATTGTCGACTCGACACAAATTGATTTTATGACAGCACTCAAAAGTTTACGTATTGATGAAAATAATGCTCGTGCGACTGTCGAACAGCTCAAACGCAAACTGCAAGAAACAGACCGTCTTTTGCATAAAGCCAATATCCCTGGAATTCCAGAAGATATGGATGTTCGTTTAGAAGAAGCTGAAGAACAGTTATTTGTAACGATTCAAACGTTGCGCGAAATTCCATTAAATATTAAACTTGTGGATAATTATTTAGAACAAGCTGAAAAAAGTGTGAATGAAGGCTATGAAAAAGCAATTGAACTGGTTGAGAACGTTTTGTTAATTGAGCGAATCATTCAGTATGGTAATCGATACCGTAAATCGGATCTTCAACTAGATGCGAAACTTGAAGAAGCTGAAGAATCATTCAGACAGCTTCGTTATACAAAAGCATTAGAAGAAGCCGCAACAGCCGTTGAAAACTTTGAACCGGGTTCAATGAAACAAATTGAAGTATTGGTAAAAGAAGACGCTGCAGAAATTTAAAAAACGGAAAACCACTAGCTAATATGCTGGTGGTTTTCTTTTCGGAGGTAGAATAGTGATTTATTTGGATAATAGTGCAACAACAAAGCCCAAAAAAGAAGTGTTGGATGCATTTGTGAAAGTGAACGAACAGTTTTACGCCAACCCAGCATCTCTCCATGAAATGGGCAATCAAGCAGAAGATTTACTAGAATCAGCCCGTAGTCAATTAAAAGAATTGCTACATATGAAAAAAATTGTGTTTACTTCAGGCGGTACAGAAGCGAATAATTTGGCATTGATTGGTACAGCTCGAAACTACCAGCACCGTGGCAAACACATCATCACTTCTGAAACAGAACATCCATCAGTATTGAAGACTCTTGCTATTTTAGAACAAGAAGGGTTCGAAGTGACGAGGTTGTCTGTTGGAGACACGGGTGAAATTAGTATGGAAAAGTTGAAGAAATCTTTACGAAACGATACGATTCTAGTATCGCTTATGCATGTAAACAATGAAATCGGGACTATCCATCCAATTGCAGACATAGCTCGATTGTTACGAAAACGTCGTATTTTTTTCCATGTAGATGCTATTCAAAGCATTGGCAAACTCGAATTTGATTCTACAGCTATGCCAAATTTGTTGTCTGTATCAGGCCATAAAATACATGGGCTCAAAGGTAGTGGGTTATTAGCCTACTCAGATGTAGAAATAAAAGCAGTTCAATTTGGAGGGGGTCAAGAATTTGGCAACCGGAGTGGTACGGTTTCTGTTCCAAATGCAGTCGCTTTAGCAAAAGCGTTGCGGTTAACATCACCTCATCCGCTGATTTCCAAATGGAATCATGAACTGCGTCAGTTTTTTTCATCATTTAATGGAGTAAAAATTATTAGTCCAAAGCAAGCTGCTTCTCATATACTGGCAATTGCAGTGAAAGGGACTAAAGGCGAAATTATCGTATCGGGTTTACAAAAAGAGTTAATTATTGTCTCTACTTCAAGTGCATGCTCTTCTAAAAACAATCAAGAAAGTCCAGTTATTCAAGCAATTGGCGTGCCACGTGAGTTTAAAGATGGTGTGATACGTATTAGCTTTGGTGAATTTACAACAGAACAAGACATTATCGCATTTAAAAAAGCATTTCAACGGGTATACCGTGTGATTAAAGGAGTTTAACTTTTATGAAAACCAACCAAATTCTTGTACGCTATGGCGAATTATCAACAAAAGGCAAGAATCGCAGTTCATTTATTGGCAGACTACGTGATAATGTTAGACAAACCTTTTCTGATTTAAAGCAAATACGCATAAAAGCAGAACGTGACCGCATGTTCATTACATCAGACAATGAGCAAGAACTGGCTCAAGTGATTGAACGTTTGCCATTTGTATTCGGTATTCAGTCGTTTAGTCCAGTTACTGCTTGCAACTTAGATATGGACATGATGAAAAAAACAGCAGAAGTAGTGATTGCTAAATTAGACAATACCGATAAAAGTTTTAAAGTATCGGTGAAACGACCATTCAAAGCATTTCCTCATGACAAACTAGAAATTATGAAAGAAATCAGTACTTATGTATTAAAAGAATTTCCGAATTTAAAAGTTCAAATGAAAAATCCTGAAATTGATTTAAAAATAGAAGTGCGTGAAGAAGCTGTGTACATGATGGCAGAGGTTATTAAAGGAGCAGGTGGCTTACCCGTAGGAGCAAGTGGCAAAGCGTTGTTAATGCTATCAGGAGGACTTGATAGTCCAGTTGCAGGGTATCATATGTTAAAACGTGGCGTTCGCTTAGAACTTATTCATTTTTTTAGCCCACCATTTACGAATGACCGAGCTAAAGAAAAAGTGTATGATTTGGCAGAGCGTTTGTCGCAGTTTGGATCATCGGTTAATTTACACATCATTCCGTTCACGAATCTGCAACAAGAAGTCCACAAGCAAGTACCCGATAATATTACAATGACTTCAACACGTCGAATGATGATGCGCGTTGCTGATTTGGTGCTAGCCGAGACGAATTGTCGGGCTATTGTTACAGGAGAAAGCTTAGGACAAGTAGCAAGTCAAACGTTGGAAAGTCTACAGGCTATTAATGCTGTGACAAATACTCCTATTTTGCGTCCATTAATTGCGACTGATAAATTGGAGATTATTGAAACTGCTCAGCAAATTGACACGTATGATATTTCCATTCGACCTTTTGAAGATTGTTGCACAATTTTTACACCAGCAAACCCTAAAATTCGGCCTAAACTTGAAAAAGTCGAGTACTACGAAAATTTTGTGTCTTTTGATGAATTAATTAAAAAAGCTGTAGCAGAAAGAGAAACGATTAAATTCCCACGCACTAAAGTAGATCAGTTTGAAGGTCTTTTATAAATGTAGAGATTCCTTGTTTAAGGAGTCTTTTTTTTTATTGGGATTACAACAAAAACTGTTGGAATTGCTTTCTAGAAAAAAATAGCTCGAAATGAAAAAAGTTAAATTGTATGAATAATTAATTTTTTATTGTATGATGATACAAGAATAACAATTACATTTAAAACAAAGGGGAAATTAGCTTGAAAAGAGAAGAACTAATAGCACCCGAGTCATACAACTTAGTGGAAGAAGTTGAACGCTTTGCAACAGGAGACAGCAAGCTAGCGATTCTTTGGGAAAATGATGAAGGAAAAAAACAACAACTTACATATGATGAATTGATAAAACGTGCAAATCGTGCAGCAAATAGCTTTGAAAAAGCAGGGCTAGTCAAAGGTGACATAGTACTTGTTATGATACCGCGCCTTATTGAAGCGTATGTTGCATATATTGGTGCATTAAAAGCGGGGTTAGCGGTAATTCCAAGTTCCGAAATGCTCCGAGCAAAAGATATTGCTTATCGTCTACGTCATAGTGATGCAAAAGCTGTGATTGCGTATGAACCATTTATGGATCAATTTGAAAGCGTTAAAGAAATGGACAATGTAGTAAAATTTGTTATTGGAAATTCAGATCAATCGTGGATTTCTTTGCTAAGTGAAATGGAAAACGCATCAGATGAATACAGCACACCTGCAACTAAAAAAGACGACATGGCATTCTTGTCTTATACTTCTGGTACAACTGGTAACCCAAAGGGTGTGGTTCACAGTCATGGCTGGGCATATGCGCATCTCCGTACTTCAGCGGAGCACTGGCTTGGTGCAAAAGAAGGAGACACAGTTTGGGCAACTGCGAGTCCAGGATGGCAAAAATGGATTTGGAGTCCGTTTTTAGCAACACTTGGCAGTGGTGCAACAGGATTTGTTTACAATGGTAAATTCGATCCGGCTGTGTACTTACAACTGCTAGAAACGCGTAAAATCAATGTGCTTTGCTGTACACCCACAGAGTACAGACTAATGGCCAAACAAAAAAATTTAGAGAAATACGATTTATCTGCTTTGCACAGTGCCGTATCAGCAGGCGAGCCATTAAATGCAGAAGTGATTAATGTTTTTAAAGAATATTTTTCGCTAGAAGTACGAGACGGCTATGGCCAAACTGAAAATACATTGCTGGTGGGTGTTATGAAAGGTATGGAGTCACGTATTGGATCGATGGGCAAACCAACACCTGGCAATGACGTAGAAATTATTAATGATTCTGGCACGCCATGTAGAGTGGGCGAAGTTGGAGATATTGCAGTTCACGTTGAAACACCGGCGTTATTCAAAGAGTATTTTAAAGATCCTGAACGCACGAGTATGCAATTCCGTGGAGACTATTACATAACAGGTGATCGAGCGTCAAAAGACCAAGATGGCTATTTTTGGTTTGAAGGACGTGGAGATGATATCATTATTTCAGCAGGTTATACAATTGGACCTTTTGAAGTAGAAGATGCTTTAGTTAAACATCCGGCTGTTCAGGAATGTGCAGTAGTCGGAGCACCAGATGAAGTGCGAGGTACGATCGTTAAAGCATTTATTGTATTAGTCGAAGGCCAGACAGCTTCGGAGGAATTAGTAAAAGAGTTACAAAACCATGTAAAAAAGTTAACTGCACCTTATAAATACCCACGTGCGATTGACTTTCTAGCAGAATTGCCAAAAACGGCTTCTGGTAAAATCCGCCGTGTGGAACTCCGTCAACAAGTAGACACAAAAAAATAACTGTAGACAAAACATGGCATCTCTTTTCTGAGAAAAAGAGATGCCATGTTTTGTCTTGAATTTGAGCAAGAATTGCTAGTGAGTGTTTTTGAAATAGAGTTTATCTTTATTTACTTTCTGTAACTAGGAAGCCTATAATGAGACTATTATTTCGGAATATAAAATTTAATAAAGAATGGTGCGCGATACAGGATGGTAGATTCAAAAAAAGGTGTTTTGGTTATTGTTTTAACGTATACGATGTGGGGATTTATGCCGATTTTTTGGAAACAAATTTCTCATGTCCCTGCAGATGAAGTATTGGCTGCACGAATTATCTGGTCTTTTTTATTGACACTGGGCTTTATTCTTCTATTTAATGGAGGACGTCAATTATGGTTAGATTTAAAAGAGTTATGGTCATCGAAAAAGCAGTTTTTTTTGTTAATGCTGGCGTCGTTTTTGATTTCAATAAACTGGTTTTTATACGTTTTTGCAGTCTCTCATGACCGGATTGTCGAAACAAGCTTAGGTTATTATATCAATCCGTTAATATCTATGTTATTGGGTGCTATTTTTCTAAAAGAAAAATTGTCACCAGCTATAAAAATCGCATTCTTATTAGCTGCAACAGGCGTATTGATCTTAACAATTTCTTTTGGCTCGTTACCACTTCTTGCACTTGGTATGGCTTTTAGTTTTGCGTTTTATGGGCTAATCAAAAAAACTATTCGTTTAGATGCGCTGCGCGGATTAGCAATTGAAACTTTATTTGTTTTTCCACTTGCAATTGGATATTACTTCTACCTGATGTCGGTTGATCGTCTTTCTTTTTTGGAAGTGGGATTGTCGACAGATGTTTTTTTAATCGCTAGTGGTTTGGTTACAGCTTTCCCATTATTATTGTTTGCGATAGGTGCTCCGCTTATTCCTTTGTACATGGTTGGGTTTTTACAATATATTGCTCCTTCTTTAATGTTAGTAATAGGTGTATTTATCTACGGAGAAGCTTTTGATACAGTGAATATCATTTCCTTTTCATTAATTTGGAGTGCCTTAATCTTGTTTACCTCTTCAAAAATTATTGAAGCTCGAGGAATTCGAAAGGCGAATAAGAAAATTTCGGTTTAAACTTGATTTCATGAAACATTTTGGTGTTTATCACGTATAGTACTGAGTAGTAACTTAGGAAGGAATGGTGTACATGAATACGAAACGGTGGATCGCTTTAATAGTGGCTGCAGCTGTATTAGGAATTTCAGTCGTCATCAACTCAGCATTTGCTTTTCTTCAAGGAAGCTTTGCGGAAAGCATTGATGAAATGATGGCAACGACACAATCGAGCGTCTCTGAAGTGGTTCTAGAAAGTGGAGATATTGATTCTCGTGTTGCTGTTTTAAATGTAGAAGGTGTTATCCAAGATACGGGAAACACATCATCGCTATTTGGAACAAGTGGCTACAACCATTCATTTTTTATGGAACAGTTAGAAAATATTAAAGAAGACCCTTCTGTTAAAGCGGTCGTTCTTGCTGTCAATTCTCCAGGCGGTGGTGTTGTCGAGTCTGCAGAAATTTATGACAAAATCACTGAAATTCAAGAAGAAACAAAAAAACCATTTTACGTGTCGATGGGTGCAATGGCAGCTTCAGGAGGGTATTACATTGCAGCACCAGCAGATAAAATTTTTGTGAACGAAGAAACCTTAACAGGTTCAATTGGTGTTATTATGCAAAGCGTTAATTATGGCGAACTAGCAGAGCGGTACGGTGTAGATTTCGTCACAATCAAATCAGGTCCATATAAAGATATCATGAGTCCAACGCGTGAAATGACAGAAGACGAACGTGCGCTGCTTCAAGAAATGCTGGATGACTCGTATGAGTCATTTGTAGATGTAATTGAAGAAGGCCGTGACATGACAGAAAAAGAAGTCAAAGCTGTAGCGGATGGTCGAATCATGAATGGTCGTCAAGCAGTAGAAGCTAATTTAGCTGATGCTATTGGATTTGAAGAAGATGTGATCGAGCAAGTAAAAGCGGATTATGATTTAGGTAATGCAGAAGTATTTCAATATGGGGCTTCTGAAGGTTGGGGTTCTCTACTATCGATGAAAATGAATTCTTTTTTTGGTAACGATATCGAAACACAAATGATTTCAAAACTACTTACTGAATACAGTTCTCCACGTATGATGTATTTATACGGTGATAAATAAGGAGGGACAACGATGACAGACCATGAAACAACAAATGCTGTTGAAGTGGAAGTCACACCACTTGCTCAAGTACCCACTTATCGAGAAGTTCTTATTTATGAGCGGAAACCAGCTGGATTTTGGGTTCGATTCTGGGCTTATTTAATTGATTTGCTAGTAGTTGGAGGCTTAACGTCTATTTTAGCGAAGCCAGTCTTTGCTTTAATTGGTATGGAGACAACGGAAATTCCATGGTATGCACCGTATGCGATTGTATCGGGTGTTATTTTTTATGGCTATTTTGTAATGATGACAAAATTTCTTGGACAAACCGTCGGGAAAATGATCATCGGCATCCGTGTAATCTCTTTAAAATCGGATAATCTTTCAATTGGGACAGTGTTGTTTCGTGAATGGATTGGTCGCTTTATTTCGGTGACCATTTTACCGCTTTATTGGATTATTGGCTTTACTCCTTTAAAACAAGGCATTCACGACTTTATCGCGGATACAACAGTAGTCCATGAAGAATCATTCCGTAAAAACCAAGTAGTAAAGAAAAAACCTACAGAGGGATCTGAGTTGCAAGAGACCCAAGCCTTTTAGTATGATGAAACTATATTGAAAGGGAGGCGTATTGATTGGTACAAATTACATTTATGAAAAATCCTGTTACTTTACCTAACAAAGAAGTGAAAGTAGGAGATCAGGCTCCTGATTTTACGGTTCTATCAAACGACTTAAAGCCAGTATCATTAAAAGACACTACTGGAAAAATTCGTTTAGTTAGCGTAATGCCATCTTTGGATACAGGAGTTTGTTCAGATCAAACCAAGCGTTTCAGTGATGAAGCCACTTCTTTAGGAAGCAATGTAGACGTATTGGCCATCTCGGTCGACTTACCATTTGCACAAAAACGCTGGATGGACATCAACAAGGCAGACACCATTACGATTTTGTCAGATCATCGTGACTTATCATTTGGTGAAGCGTACGGAGTGACGATGAAAGAGCTTCGGCTTTTAGCTCGTTCAGTTTTCGTTATTGATGAAAATGATCAAGTCACATATGTTGAATATGTACCTGAAGGAACGGACCATCCCAATTATGAAAATGCATTAAACGCAGTTAAAGAGTTAACAAACTAATACAAAGAAACCCACTCGAGAGAGTGGGTTTCCTTATTGAGGACGGCGAAAGCATGAATTCAGCGATGGAAAAAACCTTTAATTTTATTGATGACCATACAACAAAAATCCAAAAAGAGCAGGAAAATGCTTATTTGGAAAGTTTGTTGACGACAACTGAAAATTGGCTAGACGGAATTATAAAGCCTGAAGTAGATGCTAGCAAAGAGGAAGTTCGGAAAGCACTTCAGCTAGCAGTACTAAAAGGCATGAAAGAACACATTCAACCACATCATCAAATGACACCCGATGCACTAGGGCTCTTGGTTGGTTACTTAGTTGAATTATTTGTTAAAAAAGAGCAAGCGGTAATTTTAGATCCTGCTGTGGGTACAGGGAATTTGTTGTTAACCGTTATGAATTATTTGGATGGTCACATGACAGGAGCCGGTGTGGAGCTGGATGATTTGTTAATACGTCTTGCTTCAAATGCTGGCAATCTAGTTGAACAACCGATTACCTTTTATTTGCAAGACGCACTTCAGCCCTTATTAATTGATCCTGTTGATGTTGTTGTTTCGGATTTGCCGGTCGGTTATTATCCTGATGACGAAACAGCAGCAACTTACGAGTTAAAAGCAGACGAAGGCATGACTTACGCTCATCATTTGTTTATTGAGCAATCGTTAAAACATACAGCTGCAGGCGGTTATTTATTCTTTATCGTTCCCAAAGCGCTGTTTGAATCTGAACATGCCAGTCAATTGCATAGCTTTTTGAAAAAACATGCATATATTCAATCGGTGATGGAATTGCCAGAAAGCCTCTTTAAAAATTCAGCACATGCAAAAGGAATTCTGGTGTTGCAGAAAAAGAAAAAAGGTATTAAAGCTCCGAAAGAAGTATTATTAGCGCGTGTACCGAACATGTCAAAACCCGAATCCATGACTAAATTCTTTTCTCAAGTAACAAATTGGTTTAAAGAAAACAAAGAATAGTCCCCGCTAATTATGGTATACTAAAGTTATTAACTAGCAGATGTATGATACTGGGACGAAAAGAGGGATGCACAATGACTGAGTCAAACGAAGCGCCAAAAAAAGTCAGCCTTCAAGAAGCAGTAAAACGCCAATTAGAAGCTAAGAAAAATCAATCTTTAGATAAACAAAGTGGTGGCAGTGGTTCACTTGCAACGAAAAAAATGAAAAGCCAACAAACAAAAAAAGTGAGTAATAATCGCCGTAAAATGGGTACGTGAGTAAGTTCAGAAAGTAGTTTTAAAGGTAGACAAGAGTTTTTTCTTGTCTTTTTTTATATCAAAAAACAAATATGCTTTCAAACTTGTGGACGATGCCATTATAAAGCGAGGTGATCTTGAATGTATGCTGGCTTTTGGTCACGGTTACGTGCTTTTGCCATTGACTATGTATTGATTTTTACCTATATGGGAGTCGTCTTTCTTTTTTCTGTGTTTATAATGCCTTCTGTACAAGAATGGTTTCAAGGGTCTCGAATTACTGCCCAATTATCAGGGTTTATGCTTATCACGCTTCCAGTATCTCTTTACTTTATTGTGGCCGATTCAAAAATAGGTAAGCAATCTTTTGGAAAACGTCAAATGCACATTAAAGTAGTTAATGACAACAATCAACTGCTTTCTATTGGACAAGCAACTGTTCGAACACTCATAAAGTTTTTGCCTTGGGAGCTGTCTCACTATATGGCTTATCGAATGATCTATTTGGGAGATGCAGACCTACACCAACTGGATTATTGGATAGGTGGTATGATTTATGTATTGATTTTCCTCTATGTATTCATGGTCGTTTTTACGAAAAATAAACAGTCTTTTTATGACCGCTTATTGAAAACTTATGTTGTAAACACACGTTTTTCATAAAAACTATTGACTCGTGCAAAAAGACTGGTAAAATCTATTTCAATATACTTTTTAAAATTATTTTTTATTTATTTTATAGATTAATCGATTGATGGTTTAGTAGACAATTTGTGAGCAGCAACTAGAGACTGAATGACAGGTGCAAATTCAGGCAGCAAATTGGATGAAATACGCCACCAGTTTTCATCGATTTGTTAAAGAGTGGATATTCGGCATGAGCTGAAAATCAAAATGGGTGGTAACGCGGAGAAAACCTTCGTCCCTTTATTGGGGCGGGGGTTTTCTCTTTTTTTATACAGAAAAGGAGTGTTTATTATGCATACCATTAAGCCAGTCATGAAACCTAAGTTTTGGGAAGCCATGATCATCACCATTTCTATTTTCTTGTTAATTAGCATTAGTATTATTCAATTCGAATCGGTTCCGCATATTCCTATCTTGCTTTCCATTTTATTGTTGATCTTGTATGGACTAATGAAAAATATTACATACCGACAATTAGAAAAAGGATTAGTCGAAGGTGCCGGAGCAGGAATGAGTGCCATCTTCTTGTTTTTCTTTATCGGCATGTTGATCAGCAGTTGGATGATTAGTGGTACGATTCCGACATTGATTTATACTGGATTTACATTGATCTCCATGACCTTCTTTTTTGCTATTGTGTTTATTGTAACGTCATTAATTGGATTGTCTGTCGGCAGCTCGTTAACCACAGTTGCAACAATAGGTGTGGCCTTTATTGGCATGGCAACTGCGATGGATTTATCACTTGCCATAACAGCTGGAGCTATCGTCTCGGGTGCGTTTTTCGGAGATAAAATGTCGCCACTTTCCGATACCACGAATTTATCGTCGTCTATTGTGGGGGTCGATTTGTTTGAGCATATTCGCAATATGGGGTGGACAACAATTCCTGCATTTGCATTGACATTGATTTTATTCTCTGTGTTGTCACCACGAGCAACAGTTGGAACGGCTCAAAGCGTTAATGAGTTTAAAGAAGGTCTGTTGGCAACCGGAATGATACATTGGTATACCGTAATTCCGTTACTTGTCTTAGTGGTGCTAACGTTTTTAAAAGTACCAGCATTGATGACATTGGCAATTAGCTCGATCTCGGCCATTGCCATTTCTTTTTTTCATCAAGTTTCTACCACCTCGGCCATTTTTAATGTACTTTTTAGCGGTTACGTATCTACTACAGGCATAGGAGAGATTGACCGGTTGCTATCAAGAGGCGGAATGGAAAGCATGATGTTTACAGTAGCACTTGTGCTATTAGCTTTGAGCATGGGAGGCTTATTATTTACATTGGGAATTGTCCAATGCCTATTAACAAAAGTGGAACGTGCCTTAAAAAAAGTATCTTCGGTTATCGCCGCATCTGCTTTAACGGCAATTGGCATTAATATTTTGATTGGCGAACAGTACTTGTCTATTTTGTTAACAGGGCAAGCTTTTAAAGAACCATACGATAAAGTAGGACTTGCTGGAAAAAACTTAAGTCGTGTCATGGAAGATGCTGGGACGGTTGTAAACCCATTAGTGCCATGGAGTGTTTGTGGAATTTTCGTCACAGGAGTCATTGGAGTGCCGACATTGGAGTATTTGCCATTTGCATTTTTCTGTTTGTTGTCTCCTGTTTTAACGGTGATATTTGGGTTTACAGGAAAGACTTTAACTTTTAACTAACAATGCAGTAACGAAGAGATGCGTTAAATCGTCGGGTTTTCTCATAAAAGAAGGTATTTTATCCGCAAAGTCGAATAGAGTAAGTGGAGATAAATTTTGCTTCTAAGCCATGGAAATCAGTTAAAGGAGTAGATGTCAATGTATCAGTCAATATTAGTCGCAACAGATGGTTCAGATAACTCCAATCGGGCAGGTTTGCAAGCTGCACAAATTGCCTCTTTAGTAAAAGGTGCACAAGTGACAGTGGTTTATGTGGCGGATTTTGATGAAGACAGCAACGAACAGCGTCACGATGGAGGTCAAATCGAATTCGAACTATCTCGTCAGAAAAAAATTCAACCGATAAGGGAAGCATTAGAAAAAAATGAAACGTTTTATAAAATTGAAATCATGCACGGAAGACCCGCGCCAGTCATTATTGAAATGGCCAATGACGGAAATTTTGATTTAGTTGTTATGGGCAGCAGAGGCTTGAATCCAATATCTAAAATTGTGCTTGGCAGTGTGAGTAGCAAAATTCTGACTCATGTGGAATGTCCAGTCTTGGTTGTAAAATAACAAACGCCTCAACAATTTGGTATACTGGTAGAAAAAGAATGGTCTCATGCATTGTGGTTTTTGAAAGACCAGGTGGAGGAAAAAATGAAAACAATCCCTAATTGTCCAAAGTGTAATTCTGAATATACGTATGCGGATGGCAACCTATTTGTATGTCCCGAATGTGCACATGAATGGAGCCTAGCGACAGAAACTGAACAAGGCGAACAAGAAAAAATCGTCAAAGATGCAAACGGAACCGTATTACAAGATGGTGATGCTGTAACTGTTATTAAAGACTTGAAAGTCAAAGGCAGTTCATCTACTCTCAAAATCGGTACAAAAGTAAAAAGCATCCGGTTAGTCGAAGGCGATCATGACATTGATTGCAAAATTGATGGCTTTGGCTCAATGAAATTGAAATCTGAATTTGTTAAAAAAGCATAAGTCAAAAACTCCGTCATCTTCTTGCAAGGTGACGGAGTTTTTTCATAAGTTTTTTAGAAGGAGAGTTTGGGAACCTCTTTCTGTGAAGAAGGTTAATCATAACAAATGATAGTTTAAAAAAAGAGTCTCAGGAGCTAAAGCGTTTAAGTGTATACTATTGTGAAAAGAGGGTATATTAAGATAACAGCGAAAGGGGATGTTCGAGATGAAAGCAATCGTTATTGACCACTATGGTGGCAAAGAAGAGCTGAAAGAAAGACAAGTTGATAAACCAACGATTAACGAAGACCAAGTATTGGTTGAAATTCACGCTACATCCATTAATCCAATTGATTGGAAATTACGTGAAGGGTATTTAAAAGAAATGTTACCTTGGGAATTTCCTATTATTTTAGGATGGGATGCTGCAGGAGTAGTTGCTGAAGTGGGAGCCAACGTCAAACATTTTAACATCGGCGATCGGGTGTTTACACGACCGGCAACAACACGCCAAGGCACTTATGCAGAATTTGTTCCAGTTGAAGCAAACTTGCTTGCACACATGCCAGAAAGCATGTCATTTGAAGAAGGGGCAGCAATCCCTTTAGCTGGTTTAACTGCGTATCAATGCTTAGTTGGATTTGCGGAAGTGAAAAAAGGCGACAAAGTGTTGATTCATGCTGGAGCAGGTGGAGTTGGTGGGATGGCGATTCAAATTGCCAATAGCATCGGGGCGTACGTAGCCACAACGGCAAGTGATAAAAACGATGAGCTGGTCAAGTCATTAGGCGCAAATCGTGTAATTAATTATAGAGAAGAAGACTTTAGTGAGCTGCTGGAAGATTTTGATGCAGTGCTTGATACGATGGGTGGAGATGTACTAGAGAAAAGTTTCAAAGTCTTGAAAAAAGGCGGCAAATTAGTTTCGATTGCCGGCCAGCCATCTGAAGAGCAAGCACAACAACACGAAGTCAAAGCCAGCAGTTTTTGGTTAGAGCCAAATGGAGAGCATTTGCAGCAATTGGCAAATTTGTTTGTTACTGGCGAGTTTAAACCAACAATTGGGCATGTCTTCGATTTTTCAGAACAAGGATTAAAAGAAGCTCACGAACTAAGTGAAACGCATCACGCACGTGGAAAAATAGTCATTAAAGTAAAACCATAAAAAAAACCCTTTCACATTTTGTGAAAGGGTTTTGTGTTGTTGTTTACAAATTATCCGGTTTCCCTGATTTGTCGGCAGAATAATATTCTGTTGGCGCATCGCTTTGCGCTTCTTCTGTTCGTACAACCAAAACGTCGCATTTGGCAGAACGGACGATATGTTCAGAAACACTACCAATTAAGAAGCGTTCTACAGCATTTAATCCTGTAGCTCCACAAATAATTAAGTCTGCTTCTACTTTTTGAGCTAAGTCTCGTGAAATCATCGATTTAGGGGAACCATAATCCACCACGATATTGACTTTTTCAACTCCAGCAGCCATCGCTTCTTTTTTATATTCTTCTAGTAAATCTTCTGCGAATTTTTGTGCACGATCCGCAATTGAGCGATCATATGCTTCAATTGCAGCAAAAGAACGAGTATCGATTACATTGACCAAGTTTAATGTAGCGTTGTTTCGACCAGCAATTCCTACTGACTTTTTAAAAGCCCATTCTGCTTCTTTTGAACCATCCACTGCTACAAGAATTTGTGTGTATTTTAATGTCATCTTACATTCCTCCTTTTATCTCTCATTAATACTTATTCGCGTTAAATGAAAAAATCCCTGCTTAATTTACGTTAATTTCATGAATCTTTGAAAAATTTTTGTGAAAATAAATGACATCAGACATTTCTGATGTCACTTGTTCACTTTAATTATTAATAATTTGAAGTTCTTTTGGGTATTTTGTTAGCACTTCATAGCCATCAGTGGTCACCGCTACGTCATCTTCAATACGTACGCCCACTTTTCCAGGCACGTAAATTCCGGGTTCAAGTGTGAAGACCATTCCTTTTTCCATCTTCATGTGGTTTTCTCCGTGAATAGACGGGAATTCATGAACATCGATTCCAAGACCGTGACCTAAACGGTGTGTGAAGTATTCGCCGTATCCTGCATCAGTGATCACTTTACGTGAAATTTGATCGAGTTCAGCTGCTGTTACACCCGGTTTGACAGCTTCAAGAGCAGCCATTTCAGAACGATAGACGATGTCATATACTTTTTTCTGTTCTTCGCCTGGTTCGCCAAGTGCTAACGTACGAGTAATATCTGAACAATAACCTTTGTGAACAACCCCAAGGTCAAACAATACTAAATCACCTGTTTTGAGTTTATAATCGCCTGTTTTACCGTGTGGAGAGGCCGCTCTTGCGCCTGTTAATACAGTGGTATCAAATGACATATGCGTGACTCCACGTTTTTTTAAGGCTAATTCAATTTCTGTCATAACTTCAACTTCCGTAATGCCTTCTTTAATCGTGCGCGCAGCTACTTCTATTGCATAGTCAGCTAATGCTGCCGCTTCGCGTAAAATTTCCAGTTCTGCATCATCTTTAATGACACGCATTGCATTTAACTGATCATCTAATTGAGCAATTGATAAAGAGCCGAAGGCAGATAACAACGATTCGTGACGTTCAACTGTCATATGAGCTTTTTCAATAGCCAAGCTTTTCAATTCAATCTCGCGTGATTGAGCTGCTTGATACAAAATATCCATCGAATTTTGAGTATCTTCATGGCCTACGATTTCACCAGTCCAGCCAGCATTTTTTGCATCTGGCATTTCCATTTTCGGACAAATTAAAAACGGTTCAGCTTCAGCGAATACCATAACACCCAGTAAACGTTCATGTGGATTGCTTTGGAAGCCACTTACGTAAAAAACGTTATAAGGGTCAGTAATAAACGCAGCATCGATTGATTGTTCTTTTAAATATTGTTGCAGTTGATTCATTTTAGTCATGTGTAAATTCCTCCTCTACAGGTGTAGCATATCAAAATTCAGGGTATAATACAGCTAAGTATGTTAAATTTGCTATTTTCAAAACTCATTGGAGGGATTTTATGCACGTTTCATATCACGGTCATTCAGTTGTAAAAATTAAAACAGGTGATTATACAATATTAATCGATCCATTTATTAACGGCAATGAACTAACAGATTTAACAGTGGCTGATGAAAAACCAGATGTTATCCTCTTGACGCATGCCCATAACGATCACGTTGGCGATACCGTTGAACTAGCGAAAAAAAATAATGCGCAAGTTATAGCTATATTTGAACTAGCTAATTATTTAGACAGTCTTGGCTTAAACGCAGTAGGTATGGGATTAGGCGGTGCACACGAATTCGATTTTGGCGTAGTGAAGTTTACAAAAGCATTTCACAGTTCTTCTTTCACAACAGCAGAAGGAGAAGTAATCTATGGTGGCATGCCAGCTGGAATCCTATTTAAAGCAGAAGGCAAAACAATTTACCATGCCGGTGATACAGAAGTTTTTGGAGACATGAAGATGTTAGGTGAGCGCAATGATATTGATGTGGCGTTTGTCCCAATTGGCGACCATTTCACAATGGGAGCAGAAGATGCAGCTTATGCGGTTGAATTGCTTAAACCAAAAGTGGTCGTACCGGTTCACTACAATACCTTTCCACCGATCGAGCAAGATCCAGCTTATTTCAAATCGTTAGTAAAAAACGCTAAAGTAAATATTTTAAAGTCAGGCGAAAGCATTAAACTATAAAAAGTAACCCCCACAAAAACTCACTTTTTGTGGGTTTTTTTGTCTAACACTTGTTAGACTTGAATTCACCTCTTTACTTTTGGTTACGTCTAGTTGCGAAGACCAGTCTCATAAGTCACCTTTGATTATATGCTACACTAGAAGGTAGAGGAACGCAGAAAGAATGGGTGAAATCATGGCAACTAAGCATGAACAGATATTGGTCTATATTGAGTCTTTAGCCGTGGGTGAGAAAATTTCAGTACGGCGTATAGCGAAAGAGTTGCAAGTAAGTGAAGGTACAGCCTACCGCGCTATTAAAGAAGCGGAAACTAAGCGATTAGTGTCTACGATTGAACGTGTTGGAACGGTTCGCATTGAACGCAAAAAAAAAGAAGATATTGAAAGACTGACTTATGCAGAAATCGTTAATATTGTTGATGGACAAGTGCTGGGTGGCAGAGCTGGACTACATAAGTATTTGAACAAATTTGTAATCGGAGCCATGCAATTAGAAGACATGATGCGTTACACAGAAGCAGGTAATTTACTGATTGTTGGAAATCGTTACAAAGCTCACGAATACGGACTTCGCGCTGGAGCAGCGGTATTGGTGACTGGAGGATTTGAGGCTTCAGATGCAGTTAAAAAAATGGCAGATGAATTCGAACTTCCGATTATTTCGACGAGCTACGATACGTTTACGGTAGCAACCATGATCAATCGCGCTATTTACGATCAATTGATCAAAAAAGAAATTTTATTGATCGAAGACATTTTGATTCCATTAGAAGAAACAGCTTATTTAAATTTAAAAGAACCGATTAGTCGTTATCACACGTTAAATAAAGAAACAACCCATGGTGGATTTCCGGTTGTTGACAATGCCAAACGATTGGTTGGCATACTAACATCTCGGGATGTCATTGGGCAATCTCTCGCTGAATCGATAGAAAAAGTAATGACGAAAGAACCGATTACGGTTTCGACGCAAACTAGCGTAGCAGCCGCGGGGCATCGAATGATTTGGGAAGGCATTGACTTGTTGCCGGTTTCCGATGATTACGGCAAGTTAAAAGGAGTTATTAGCAGGCAAGATGTCTTAAAAGCTATCCAAACAGCACAACGTCAACCTCAGCAAGGCGAAACAATTGATGACATTATTAAAAGTCAACTTCACCAGCAACTAAATGACAGACTTCTATTGGAATTTCGTGTTACTCCCCAAATGACCAATGCATATGGTTCGATTTCTCATGGCGCTTATACAATGGTTTTAACTGAAGCAGCTTCTGCGGTTCTGAAAACTAAAAACCGCAAAGATAGTGTATTAGAAAATCTTACTGTTTATTTTTTGAAGCCGGTTCAATTAGATTCGCTTATATTGGTAAGACCGTGCATTTTGGACATAAGCAGGAAGTCTGCAAAAGTGGAAGTGGAAGTTTCGTTGGACAATGAAACAGTCGGCAAAGCAATGTTAACTTTCCAATTACTAGATCGTTGACTAGAAAAAAACACGACTTAAAAAGGCAGCAGGCATACTCTCGGGTATGCCTGCTGCCTCCGTATCCTACAAGTTAAGGATTTAAATCTGCTTCTTCTTCTAAAAATGCTCGATAATGTCTTGATGCTTTGTAGTTGTAATACACTAAGGCTAAACCAAGTACAATGAACACACCAGAAACGATATACGTAATGGCAGACTGAAAAATAAATAGTTGGTTAATGCCGAAAAATGCGACAAAGCTACCTAAAGCCATAGATGCTCGTGCAGCATACCATTTTTTGCGGATTGGCAAAACGGTGCGTGTACGAAATTGCTTTGTTTTGTTATAAAAATAAATGACAAATGATACAATAATTAAAACCACAAAAATTAACATAAGGACCTCCTGAATTCCAAAACTCATTTCTAATTGTACTGAGAATTGAGCGGAATTGCGAATGGATTTCCTTATAAACGGAGGAACTTAGAAATGAACAGTCAAATCATCGACACAATTAAGCAATACAGCACAATTATTATTCATCGTCACGTACGCCCTGATCCAGATGCTTATGGATCTCAGCTTGGCTTGAAATACATATTGGAACAAAACTATCCACAGAAACGGATTTTAGCGGCAGGTGAACATGATTACACACTGGACTTTTTAGATTTTCCTGATACCGTTAAAACTCAAGATTTCGAAGATGCATTAGTTATTGTTACAGATACAGCCAATACTGAACGAGTGGATGATCAACGTTACAATACGGGGACAAAGCTTATTAAAATTGATCATCACCCAAATGATGATGCATACGGTGACATCGTTTCTGTCGACACAACGGCTAGTTCAGCATCGGAATTAGTATACGAACTATACATGGCAGGACATGAGCAAGAAGGTTGGACCTTATCAGCAAAAGCTGCTCGATTGTTATATGCAGGAATTATTGGTGACACGGGACGTTTTTTGTTTCCGAGCACAACACAAAAAACTTTTGCGATTGCAGGAGAATTGATCAAGTATGATTTTGATCGCAATGCACTACACAATGGCATGTATGAAATGGATCGTAACTTACTTCATCTACAAGGATACATTTATCAAAATTTCAAAATGGACGAAAATGGAGCTGCACATGTTAAAATTACAAAAGACATTTTGCTAGAATTTGACGTGACTGCTTCAGACACTTCTTTATTGGTCGGTTCTCTCGGAAATGTTAAAGGTATGAAGGCATGGGTTATTTTTATCGAAGAAGATAAAGAAATCCGTGTGCGTCTTCGTTCAAAAGGACCAATTATTAACACATTGGCAAAAGAATATGGCGGCGGTGGACATCCTATGGCTTCAGGAGCTACGGCTTATTCGTGGGAAGAAGCAGACCGTGTAATTAAGCGTCTCGCAGAAATCTGCGCAGCTGCAATCTGAGGAGGAGAGTCTGTTGTCAATGGTTTATCCGCATATAAGCACATCGGCTGATTTGCTGAAAAGCACGGTGCGCCTTGACGAACTTTTTCCGTTAGTAATGGAACAAGGAGCCACATCAGTCGCAATTGTTAATACAAAATTATATGGCATCCTTCCGTTCTGGGAAGCGTGTCGCCGTGCCGGCATCCATGGGGTTGTCGGCCTTTCGGCTTTTATCGAATATGAAGAACAATTCTATCCGATCGTTTTATACGCTCAAACAAATCAAGGATATGATAATTTATTGAAAATCTCGAGCGCGTTATCCACACGCGATAAACAAGCAATCCCTGAACAATGGCTAAAAGCATATCGACCAGGTTTAGTGTGTGTTGTTCCAAACAAAGCAGAATGGCTATTAACGGACCGCGCTCCGGTCGTTGATTACGTAAAGCAACTATTTGGTAGCGCAGCACTTGGCAGTATCGAACGTCCCGGTGGTGTGTTGTCTGAATACGAAGCGACCTTTATTGACCTTTGTGAGACAGCAGGTCTGCAAGTGATGGCATCACACGAAATCCGTTACTTGCGCCAAGAAGACGCATTTGCCTATGAAGTAGCTTCTGCGATTGGGCAAGGGCTAAAAATGAATGATCCCGAAAGACAAAAACCAGAACATGGAAATGCCTACGTCCCAAGTCAACAAGAACTCGAGTCGTGGTTTGAAGATCGTCCAGAATGGCTCAAACAAACGGCTGACATGTTAGAAAGTTGTCAAGTGAGCATTTTAATGAATCAACAATTGCTTCCTGTATTTCCTTTGTCCGAAAAAATTGATAAGGCGATTTTTATCGCAGATGTGTGCAAAAAAGGTCTCGAAGAACGAGTACCTGGTTTTTCGATGCGCTATCAAGAACGGTTAAACTATGAACTATCGATTATTTCTAAAATGGGCTTTATCGATTATTTTTTAATTGTCGCTGATTTTATGAAATATGCAAAAGATCAAGACATTATGACAGGTCCTGGACGAGGGTCTTCAGCCAGTTCACTTGTAGCTTACTCATTGAAAATCACAGATGTTGACCCAATTAAGCACGGCTTACTGTTTGAACGATTCTTAAATCCAGAACGAGTGACGTTGCCGGATATCGATATTGATTTTGCAGACCACCGACGTCACGAAGTCGTCGAGTATGTAGCCCGGAAATATGGAGCCCTTCGAACTGCACAGATTATTACATTTGGTACGTTATCAGCTAAAGCTGTTGCACGGGACACAGCACGTGTTTTTGGATTTGAATCAGAAGAGTTAGACGCAATCTCAAAAATGATTTCAAATCGTCCCGGAACATCTTTGCGTTCAGCGCTAAAAGAGTCTCAAACTTTAACAAACTGGATCATCGAACGAGAAGAACGAAAATCCTGGTTTAAAACAGCGTTGAAATTAGAAGGATTACCTCGCCACGCGTCGACTCATGCAGCAGGAATAATTTTAAGTCCGACGCCTTTGGTGGATCATGTGCCAATTGAAAAAGGCAGTGAAGGTATTTACTTAACGCAATGGCCCATGCAAGAACTTGAGGCCATTGGTTTGTTGAAAATGGATTTTCTTGGATTGCGGAATTTAACAATTTTAGAGCAAATACGTAGCTACGTGTATAGGGATACAAAAAAGCGAATCGACTACCGTAGTATTCCACTTGAAGATTCTGAAACTTACACGTTATTGGCAAACGGAGACACAACAGGTGTTTTCCAATTAGAGTCTGATGGCATGCGCCGGGCGCTTCAACAAATCAAACCAACCGCTTTTGGCGATATTGTCGCAGTGAACGCTTTATTCCGACCAGGACCAATGGAATTCATTCCGTTGTATGCACGAAGAAAGCATGGACAAGAAACGGTGAAATACGTACATCCAATCTTGGAGCCGATTTTAAAAGAAACTTACGGCGTTATTGTGTATCAAGAGCAAATTATGCAAATTGCAGCCAAAATGGCAGGGTTTTCTTTAGGAGAAGCCGATTTACTGAGACGTGCCGTTAGTAAGAAAAAAAGAGAAATTTTAGATGAAGAAAGAACACATTTTGTCGGTGGTGCAAAAGCAAAAGGATTTACAGAAGCCGAGGCAACAGAAGTGTATGATTTAATCGTTCGTTTTGCCGACTATGGGTTTCCAAAAAGTCACGCAGTTGCTTATAGTTTGATTTCTTATCAGCTTAGTTATATGAAAACGCATTACTCGATTTACTTTTACACGAGTCTATTAAACAATAGCGCGGGCAACGCGGAAAAAACCAAACTATTAATGCAAGAAATAAAAGAAAAAACCATTCCACTGTTACCACCGTGTATTCAAAAAAGTGGTTATTTGTATTCGGTGGAAGAAAACCAAATCCGTTTTGGATTAAACGTGGTAAAAGGCGTGCCAGGATCAACTATCAAAGCGATACTCGAAGCTCGAGAAAGAGGACCGTTTAGCAGCTTGTTTAATATTGCTGAACGTATTTCAGCACTGCATTTAAACCGGAAATCATTTGAACCGCTAATAAAAGCAGGAGCTCTTGATGACTTGGGTCATGATCGCGGTACGATGTTAGCATCACTTGACAGCGCCATTAAACATGCGGAATTGGTCAAGCCAAACGAAGATCCAGGTTTGTTTGATGACATGGGATCAAGCTTTATGAAACCAAAATACACAAAGGCTTCAGCTATACCGGAAAGTTTAAAGTTAGAATTCGAAAAAGAAGTGCTGGGCTTTTATTTATCAAAGCACCCCATTGAACGCGAAAAAGAGCATCGGAAAAAGCCTTACGATTCACTTAAATCATTGAAAACTAAACGTGATCGTGAATCTGTGAAAGTATTAGGTGTATTAGAAGACATTAAACGAATCCGGACAAAAAAAGGAGATGCAATGGCATTTCTAACTGTAATGGATGAAACAGGTCTTGCTTCGGTCACGCTATTTCCAGTTGAGTATGCTAAATATAATTTATTATTAGAACCTCAAATGATTCTTGAAATTCAAGGATTGGTTGAAAATCGCAATCAAAAAACGGCGATTATTTGTAAAATTATAGAAAATTGACTGCTTTTCTAAAAGAAAAGCAGTTTTTTCTTTACGTAGAACGATTTTTTTTGTAAGGTATAGAATATGAGTGGTCAGACCACTTTCAAAAAAATGGGAACTGAGGCAACGTCATGAATCAATCTAAACGGTATTTGGATATAGTACGAGATATTCGTGATATGGTTCGACAAGAAAAATTAAAGCCAGGTGATCGTATTCCATCTGAAAGAGAATTGGCTGAGAAGATGCAAGTAGGTCGTTCAACTTTAAGAGAAGCATTGCGTAGTCTTGAATTACTGGGATTGATTGAAACACGCAGAGGAGAAGGCACGTTTTTGTCTGATCATCGAAACCATAAATTGGTTGAAGTTTTATCCACATTTATTTTACAAGACAACCGATCACACGAAGATGTTTGGGAAACACGATTGCTCCATGAAATTGCAGCAATCCAAACAATTTGTCAAAATCGAACAACTAGCCAATTAAATATATGGGATAGCTTGCGCTCTCGATTAAAAAAAGACGGTTTTCATCGTGAAGATTTTGTGCGAGAGTTAATGGTTTTATCCGGCAACCGATTGTCATTAAAAATCTGGTTTTTATTGACGCAATATAGCGGCAATCCATACGATAAGACGGTTTCTGTTAACGAAGTTGACTATATGGACAAAACATTAGTAGCAATTGAAAAACAAGATACAACTACAGCTGTACATGAGTTTAAAGCTTGGAGTGACTGGTTAAAAAAGGAGAGAACGCGCAATGGCAATCATACGTGATATTTTTAAACGCAATAAAGATAGCAAAGAAGCAACTATGCCATCAAAATCTGCAAAAGATGTACCTGAAGGATTGATGACCAAATGTCCTACATGCAAAGAAATTACATTAACAAAAGACCTTGAAAAAAACAAAAAAGTTTGTCCGAAATGCGATCATCATTTTAAAATGACAGCTTACGAGCGGATTAATAGCTTGTTAGACGCTGATAGTTTTGAGTCGATGGATGATCATTTAAAATCTGAAAACCCACTTGGTTTTCCTGGGTATACAGAAAAAGTAGAAGCAGATAGCGAAAAAACAGGTTTAAATGAAGCTGTGTTAACAGGTTCAGGGAAATTGCAAGGTCAAGACATTGTCTTAGCTGTAATGGATTCACATTTCCGCATGGGATCAATGGGTTCAGTAGTAGGTGAAAAAATTACGCGAGCTATTGAAGTAGCTACAGATCGTAAATTACCGTTTCTTATTTTTACAGCAAGTGGCGGGGCTCGCATGCAAGAAGGTGTTTTGTCTTTGATGCAAATGGCAAAAACCAGTGTTGCCTTAAAACGACATAGCAATGAAGGATTATTGTTTGTTTCAGTTTTAACACATCCTACAACTGGCGGTGTGTCAGCAAGTTTTGCTTCTGTTGGAGATATTAATATTGCTGAACCAAAAGCATTGATCGGTTTTGCAGGACGTCGCGTAATCGAACAAACAGTTCGCGAAAAACTGCCAGAAGATTTCCAAACAGCCGAGTTTTTGCTGGCACATGGACAATTAGATGCAGTTGTACATCGCGAATCAATGCAACAGACATTGGCCACCATTGTGCGCCTTCATACGAAAGGAGCGGTCACGAATGGTTAAAAAGAATGGCAAAAAAACATTGGCATTTGAAGAACCGCTTATTCAATTACGAGCGAAGATTTCAGAGCTAAAAGAATACACAAAAAATGCCGAAGTGGATTTGAGCTCTGAAATCACTTCCTTAGAAGAGCGATTTTCAAAACTTGAAGAAGAGATTTATGAAAACATGAAACCATGGGATCGTGTTCAAGTAGCGCGCCACCCAGAACGTCCAACGACGCTTGATTACATTCCAATGATTTTTGATGATTTTATCGAATTGCATGGAGATCGACTTTATGGAGACGATGAAGCTATTGTTAGTGGTATTGGCTCTTTCCACGGACAGCCCATAACAATTATTGGTCATCAGCGTGGCAAAGATACCAAAGAAAACGTTCGACGAAATTTTGGTATGCCGCATCCAGAAGGCTACCGAAAAGCATTGCGTCTAATGAAACAAGCTGAAAAATTCAAGCGCCCAATCATTTGTTTAATTGATACGAAAGGTGCATATCCCGGTAAGGCTGCAGAAGAGCGTGGTCAAAGTGAAGCAATCGCTCGTAATTTAGTTGAAATGGCAGGACTTGAAGTTCCTGTGTTATCCATTGTAATTGGCGAAGGTGGCAGTGGCGGGGCACTCGCATTAGGTGTGGGAAATCAAATTTTAATGTTAGAAAACTCAACGTTTTCTGTCATATCTCCAGAAGGAGCTGCGTCAATTCTTTGGAAAGATCCAGCACTTGCAAAAACGGCTGCAGAAGCGATGAAAATCACAGCACCTGATTTACTAGAAATGAAGATCATCGAACACATGATTCCTGAAGTTCGTGGAGGTGCGCACCACGATCCGCAAAAACAAGCTTCTATTATTTCAGAAGCGATTAGACGTTCATTAGAAGAATTGAATGGCTTATCAGGAGAAGAATTGGTTGATCAACGCTATAGAAAATTTAAAGCAATTGGTGTATTCAGCGAATAATAAAAAACCGCCTAGGCGGTTTTTTTTGGTTTTAAAATGAACAACAAACTATTTCCCGCGAAAAAATAAATGCAAAGTTAACAAATACTTAACATGCTGACTGGCTATTTAGAACTGACAGCAATGCTTTAGCATGGTAAGGTTAAGTGAGTAAATGGACTGCAGGAGGACATAGTAAATGAAAAAAATTGGAGTGTTAACTAGTGGAGGAGATTCGCCGGGCATGAATGCAGCTGTCCGTGCAGTCGTCCGAAAAGGAATTTTTCATGGAGTCGAAGTAGCTGGAATTTATTCAGGTTACCAAGGACTGATTGAAGGCACGATCAAAACGTTAGAGGCTGGAGACGTTGGTGATATTATTCAACGTGGAGGCACTAAATTGTATTCAGCTCGCTGCGAAGAGTTTCGCACCGAAGCTGGCCAATTAAAAGCTATAGAAAATATGGAAAAAGAAGGTCTTGAAGGGCTGGTTGTTATCGGTGGAGATGGATCTTATCATGGAGCTATGGCTTTAACAAAAAGAGGCTTTCCATGTGTGGGTGTACCGGGAACTATTGATAATGATATTCCAGGAACAGACTATACAATTGGCTTTGACACGGCATTGAATACGGTCATCGAGGCAATCGATAAAATCCGTGACACAGCAACAAGCCATGAACGCACATTCATCATCGAAGTGATGGGGCGCGATGCAGGGGATTTAGCGTTATGGGCTGGTCTTGCAGGCGGAGCCGAAACTATTTTAATTCCAGAAGAAAGTTACAATATCGATGACATGATTGAACGTTTGCAAAAAGGTCGCAATCGTGGAAAACGTCACAGCATCATCATTGTTGCTGAAGGTGTTATGGGCGGAAATGAATTAAAAATGCTGATAAAAGAAAAAGCCGATATTGAAACACGCGTTTCCGTACTCGGCCACATTCAACGCGGTGGATCACCAACGGCGCGAGATCGTGTTCTAGGTAGTTTGTTTGGTGCACATGCAGTGGAAGTCCTCTTAGAAGGTCACGGAGGAAGGGCGATTGGCATGAAGAATCACCAAGTGATAGACTATGATATGACAGAGGCGTTTACAACTGAACACAAAGCAGATATGAGTTTGTATACATTGTCTAAAGAATTAGCAATTTAAAAAGAAAAATGGAGTGAGTTTATTGAGAAAAACGAAAATTGTCTGCACCATTGGGCCAGCAAGTGAATCACCTGAAATGTTAGATCGATTGATTGAAGCAGGAATGAACGTAGCCCGCTTAAACTTTTCCCATGGTAATCATGAAGAACATGCTGTACGCATCCAACGTATTCGTCAAGCGGCTGAAAAAGCGAATAAAATCGTCGGGATTTTATTAGATACAAAAGGTCCAGAAATCCGTACTCATCAAATGAAAGATGACTCGATTGAATTAGTAACGGGTCAAAGTATCGAAATTTCAATGTCAGAAGTAGAAGGAACTGCTGAGCGTTTTTCTATTACGTATGAACAACTAATCGAAGACGTCAACATAGGGTCAGTCATTCTACTAGATGATGGATTAATTGAATTGCGTGTTGAAAGTTTAGATACTGCAAATGGAATTATCAATACAATCGTTGAAAATGCTGGAACATTAAAAAGTAAAAAAGGCGTTAACGTTCCAGGGGTATCTGTTCAACTGCCTGGAATCACAGAAAAAGATGCACAGGATATTCTATTCGGAATCAAACAAAATGTTGATTTTGTAGCTGCTTCATTTGTTAGAAGAAGTTCAGATGTTATGGAGATTCGTGGTTTGCTAGAAAAAAATGAAGGTTCGCATATTCAAATTATTCCGAAAATCGAAAACCGTGAAGGTGTCGATAACATTGACGAAATTATTTTAGTATCTGATGGGTTAATGGTTGCGCGTGGCGATTTGGGTGTCGAAATTCCTCCTGAAGAAGTCCCGTTAGTTCAAAAATCATTGATCGAAAAATGCAATAGTGCGGGTAAACCGGTAATTACAGCAACTCAAATGCTCGATTCGATGCAACGCAACCCGCGTCCAACTCGTGCTGAAGCAAGCGATGTAGCGAACGCTATTTTTGATGGCACAGATGCCATTATGCTGTCGGGTGAAACAGCTGCAGGAATTTATCCAGTTGAATCTGTCAAAACGATGGACCGCATTGCTGAAACGACAGAAGCTGCATTAAACTATAAGCAAATTGTTTCCAACAGAAGAAAAGAAAAAGAGTCGAATATGACAGAAGCGATTGGTCAAGCAGTGGCTTATACAGCTTTGAATTTGAAAGTTCAAGCGATTATTGCTCCAACTGAAAGCGGAACAACTGCTAAAATGATTTCTAAATACCGTCCAGGAGCACCCATTATCGCAGTCACATCTGCAGAGCGTCCAGCACGTAAATTAACGCTAGTATGGGGAGTTCAACCGATTATTGGTGCTTCAGTTCACTCAACAGATGAATTGCTAGAAAATGCAGTAGACGAAAGTTTAAAGCATGGCTACGTAAAGCACGGAGATTTAGTTGTTATTACAGCGGGTGTTCCAGTAGGACACGCAGGTACAACAAACTTGATGAAAGTCCATGTGATTGGAGATATCTTGGCAAAAGGTCAAGGAATTGGTAAAACTGTTGCTTTTGCTGAAGCTGTGGTTGTTCGAAATGCAGAAGAGGCTTTAGCTATCGATACGGAAGGTAAAATTATCGTTACGGTTGGAACAGATCGCGAAATGATGCCAGCCATCAACAAATGCGCAGGAATTATTACAGAAGAAGGCGGACTAACGAGCCATGCTGCCGTAGTTGGCTTAAGTCTCGGAATTCCGGTCATTGTTGGTGTTAGCGAAGCTACTTCACTTATCAAAAACAATTATGAAATAACGATGGATTCAGATTCAGGCATTGTCTATCATGGCCATGCTAGCGTTCTGTAATTCATAAGAAGGAGTCTGGTCAAAATGATGAAATGGATTTTCTTGGCCTTAATTATTGTACCATCTCTTGAATTAGCTTTATTAATTTGGGCAGGGGGCAAGCTTGGATTTTTCGCGACCATGGCAATCATTGTCGCAACTGGTTTACTTGGTGCTTTTCTTGCTAAAAAACAGGGCATGAAAGCATTCCGAGATATTCAAAGTGGCATGAATAGTTTTCAGGCTCCTGGTGAACAGTTGTTAAATGCGGCTTTTGTTTTAGTCGGAGGCGTATTATTGCTAACACCTGGATTTATCACAGACGCAGTTGGTTTTACACTGTTATTTAATCCAACGCAGAAAATCTATAAGCCATTTATCTATAAGCTGATCCATAAAAAAATGAAAAACACTCGGGTTATTGTAGGATAATTCCGAGTGTTTACATCATTTTTTTAAAGAAATTTAATTTCTATAATCGTTTTCATTCACAAACTCTACAAAGTTGATTATAATGGCTTAGTAAGGGAAAACGCAGAAGTTCACAAACGCAGATGAACCATCATTCTGCTTTTTTTTGGAATGATGAATTATATGGAAAAGGAGCTAATTAAATGACATCATCAAAAGGTTTAGAAGGTGTAGTAGCAACGCAATCCGCGATCAGCTCGATCATTGATGACACACTTACATATGTTGGCTATGATATCGATGATTTAGCCGTCAATGCTAGCTTTGAAGAAGTAATTTATTTGTTGTGGCATCAACGCTTGCCAAAAGCTGAAGAATTGGCAGAACTAAAGCAACAACTAGCAGACAATATGGCGGTTCCACAAGCTGTACTTGATCACTTTAAAACATACGATATTAAAAGTGTGCATCCAATGGCAGCACTTCGCACAGCTGTTTCAATGCTTGGTTTGTTTGATGAAGAAGCAGAAGTTATGGAACCTGCAGCTAACTATCGTAAAGCCATTAAAATTCAAGCGAAAATTTCGACTTTGGTTACTGCTTTTGGACGTATTCGCAACGGCCAAGAACCAATCGCACCAAAATCAGACTTGAGCTTTGCTGCAAACTTCCTATACATGTTGTCTGGCAACGTGCCAGAAGCAATTGAAGAAGAAGCATTTAACAAAGCATTAGTACTTCACGCTGATCACGAGTTAAATGCATCAACATTCACAGCTCGTGTGGCAGTAGCGACATTGTCTGATGTCTATTCAGGCGTAACAGCTGCAATTGGCGCGTTAAAAGGACCTCTTCACGGCGGCGCAAACGAGCAAGTAATGAAAATGCTCACTGAAATCAGTTCGGTCGACAATGTAGAAAAAGTTATCAACGAAAAGTTAGCTAATAAAGAAAAAATCATGGGCTTTGGTCATCGTGTTTATCGCAAAGGCGATCCACGTGCAAAGCATTTGCGTGAAATGTCTCGAAAACTGACGAAAATCCGAGGCGAAGAAAAATGGTATGACATGTCGGTGAAAATCGATGAAATCGTTACAGGCCAGAAAGACCTTCCGCCAAACGTAGATTTCTACTCAGCTTCTGTGTACCACAGCTTAAACATCGAACATGATTTATTTACACCTGTTTTTGCATTATCGCGTACATCGGGCTGGCTGGCTCATATTCAAGAGCAGTATTCAAACAACCGCCTAATTCGTCCGCGTGCGGAATACATCGGACCTGGTTTGCAAGCTTATGTACCTGTTGAAGAAAGATAAGCAACGTTTAATACCAGCACCTTATAAAAATACAACTTATAGGGCTTGCACTCTGTGCAGCCCTATGAATTTGACTACAGGAGGAAATTAAACATGACTAACGGCGAAAAAATTTCAGTAGAAAACGGCACTTTAAACGTACCAAACAATGCAATCATTCCATACATTATCGGTGATGGGACAGGACCAGATATTTGGCATGCAGCATCTCGCGTTTTAGAAGAAGCAGTAACTAAAGCTTATAACGGAGAAAAATCAATTGTTTGGAAAGAAGTTTTAGCAGGACAAAAAGCATTTGACCAAACTGGCGAATGGTTACCTGAAGAAACTCTTGACGTAATCCGCGAATACCTAATTGCAATCAAAGGTCCTTTAACAACGCCAATCGGCGGCGGTATCCGTTCATTAAACGTAGCACTTCGTCAAGAGTTGGATCTTTACACTTGCTTGCGTCCAGTTCGTTATTTCGAAGGTGTACCTTCACCGGTTAAACGCCCAGAAGATACTGACATGGTTATTTTCCGTGAAAACACAGAAGATATCTACGCTGGTATTGAATATGCTAACGGTTCGGACGAAGTGAAAAAATTGATCGCATTTCTACAAGATGAAATGGGCGTTAAAAACATCCGTTTCCCTGAGTCTTCGGGTATTGGCATTAAACCAATTTCAGAAGAAGGAACAAAACGTTTAGTTCGTGCTGCAATCAACTACGCAATCGTTGAAGGCCGCAAGTCATTAACACTTGTTCATAAAGGGAACATCATGAAGTTCACTGAAGGAGCTTTCAAAAACTGGGGCTATGAAGTGGCTGAGCAAGAATTCGGCGATAAAGTATTTACATGGAACGAATACGATGCAATTAAAGACGATAAAGGGACAGACGCTGCAAATAAAGCACAAGAAGAAGCACTTGCTTCAGGCAAAATTCTTGTTAAAGATTCAATTGCGGACATCTTCCTGCAACAAATTCTTACACGTCCAAGCGAGTTCGATGTTGTTGCAACAATGAACTTAAATGGAGATTATATCTCTGATGCTTTAGCTGCACAAGTCGGCGGAATTGGTATTGCTCCTGGAGCAAACATCAACTATGATACTGGACATGCGATTTTCGAAGCAACTCACGGAACAGCTCCTAAATATGCAGGTCTTGATAAAGTAAATCCTTCTTCACTTATCCTTTCAGGTGTACTAATGCTTGAGCACCTTGGCTGGGCAGAAGCTGCTGCAATGATTACAAGCTCTATGGAGAAAACAATTGCTTCTAAAGTTGTAACTTACGACTTCGCACGTTTGATGGACGGCGCTACAGAAGTAAAATGCTCTGCATTTGCTGACGAATTAATCAAAAATCTATAAAACTAAAAGAGAGGAGGGATTTTTTCCCTCCCTTTTTTGTATGATTTTAAGTATCCACAAAAATCTGTATTCATTAATCTGACTGAATAGATAAAGCACAAAACAACGAAGACTTCCTGGGATCACGTCATTGTATTGTGCAATATTAGTATGCTATTAAATTGATGAAAATAATCTACCAAAAGGAGAGATATTTCATGACATTCAAACGTACAAAAATTTCAGTAATCGGTTCTGGATTTACAGGGGCTACGGCAGCCTTCTTATTGGCTCAAAAAGAATTAGGCGATGTGGTGTTAGTTGATATTCCACCAATGGAAGACCCCGCAAAAGGGAAAGCTTTGGATATGGCTGAGGCAGGTCCGGTTCTTGGATTTGATGCGCGCGTAAAGGGTACGTCTAATTACGAAGATACAAAAGACTCTGATTTAGTCATTATTACCGCAGGAATTGCACGTAAGCCTGGAATGAGCCGTGATGATTTGGTTCAAACCAATCAGAAAGTAATGAAAGCTGTCACGACAGATATTGTGAAGTATTCTCCTAATACCACGATTATTGTTTTGACAAATCCAGTAGATGCAATGACTTATACTGTTTTTCAAGCATCCGGCTTGCCTAAAGAACGAGTAATCGGACAATCAGGAGTACTAGACTCTGCACGCTTTAGAACTTTTGTAGCCGAAGAGCTAGATGTCTCAGTTAAAGACGTCACAGGCTTTGTATTGGGCGGACATGGTGATGATATGGTTCCGCTTGTACGCTATTCTTATGCAGGCGGTATTCCACTTGAATCATTAATTTCCAAAGAACGTTTAGATGAAATTGTCACGCGCACGCGTAAAGGTGGAGCGGAAATTGTCAACTTACTAGGTAATGGTTCTGCTTACTATGCACCTGCAGCTGCGTTAGTTGAAATGGCAGAAGCAATTATTAAAGACCAGCGCCGTATTCTTCCATCTATCGCTTATTTAGAGGGAGAATATGGAATGGAAGGTATTTATCTTGGTGTACCTACTGTTTTGGGCGCAGCTGGCATCGAAAAAATAATTGAAATTGATCTGAACCAAGAAGAAAAAGCATTATTAAACCAATCAGCAGAATCTGTTAAAGCAGTAATGAAAGTATTAAAGTAAGCAAGACAAAAAGTGGGCAGGGTGCGTTCCTGCTCACTTTTTTTATTCGAAGAATGCTCTCAACTTGTCTTTTGTTGGTTCTATCAGAGCTTGCACTTTCATTGACTAACTTGATACTATAAGGATATTAAGATAATGGAGGGATGTTATTTGTTGCTTGGGAAAAAGCGGGAATTAGGTCAGCGCGTGGAAGATATCAAAATCGGTGAGAACTTAAAGCTGACAGAAAAAATAGAAGACAAAGATCTTCTCTTGTATTTGGGTTTGACGAATGATAGCAATCCGCTTTACATCCAACATGATTTTGCGTTAAAGACGTCTTTTGAGAAACCTGTAGTACCAAATATTATGTTAACGGGAATTTTAACTTCTGCGATATCTAAATATATACCGGGTCCGGGATCTTATATTGTTAGTCAGCAGCTAGACTTTTTAAAGCCAGTCTATCATTACGCGACAATCGATTTTAACTTAGAAGTCGTCAAAGTAGATATTGAGCGCAATGAAGTAATCGTTCAAGTTAAAGGAATTGATGAACAAGGTGAAATCGTAGTACAAGGAAAAATTACGGCCAATCCACCGCGAATCGCTGAAGATTAACGGCTCATGCAATAAATAAAGGCTAACGCAGTTTGAAATGGGGGTTTCAAACTGAATGTGGAGGATGTAAAATGCTGAAAAAAATATTGATAATCGAAGATGAACATTCAATTGCGACATTGCTTTCCTATAACCTGATTCAAGCAGGTTTTGAAACTATCATTGCTCATGATGGCAAACAAGGCTATGAGTTGGCTTTAGAAGGTGATCCGTCATTAATCGTTTTGGATCTTATGTTGCCTTCGATGGATGGTGTAGAAGTTTGTAAGTCTTTACGACAGAAAAAAATTAATACGCCGATTATCATGTTAACTGCTAAAGGTGATGAATTTGATAAAGTGTTGGGTCTTGAACTGGGCGCTGATGATTATATGACAAAACCATTTAGTCCAAGAGAAGTTGTAGCGCGCATTAAAGCTGTGCTAAGACGTGCGAGTCAAGTCCCGAGTCCTGAGCAAGATTCTTCAATGCCGATATCACTCGGTACACTCGAAGTTTATCCTGATCAATTTGAAGTATTTCTCGATAAAAAACAGATAGAATTTACACCTAAAGAATTTGAGTTGTTGGTGTATTTGATGGAAAATAAAAATCGAGTGTTAACACGTGATCAATTGCTTAGTGCTGTCTGGAACTACGATTTTGCGGGAGACACACGCATTGTTGATGTTCATATTAGTCACTTGCGTGACAAAATAGAAGACAATAGTCGAAAACCGATATTTATCAAAACTATACGTGGATTGGGCTATAAATTTGAAGGGCCGAAAAAAGTATGAGTTCTTTACGGCATCGCCTACTCATCACGTTATTGGTATGGATAGGACTGATGTTGGCAGCTCTTTTTATCATTGTACTTCAGCTTTTGCCACTTTATGAAAATGCTACAGATAAAACCGATATTTGGTTGATCTTATTTGTTTCATTTGTAGTGGTCATGATTTTATCAGCTATTGTCGGAAGTCGCGTTATTGACGTTGCAATCAAACCAATTGAAAATGCGACTGAGACTGCTATGGAACTGGTCAAAGGCAATTATCTGGCAAGAGCGTCCGAATCGAATGCTGAAAAAACAGTCGAATTGAGTAGAACGATAAACATTTTGGCTCGAAATTTGCAAGAAATTACTGCTATACGTGTCATGGAACAAGAACGTCTAAAAACATTAATCGAAAACATGGGCAGTGCATTAATCATGATTGATAAGCAAGGTGCCGTTTCACTTGTAAACAAGCCTTTTTTAGAAGAGTTCGGATTAACGCCTGAAAGTGTAATGGGCAAGTTTTATAAAGAAATTCAAGTTCCTTCAGTAGTAGAAGGATTTATCGAAACCGTGTTTATGACAGAAACGCTCGCACGCGTTCAAATTGAATTTGTATCCGGCATAAAACTAAAAAATTTTACTGTATACGGAGCACCTGTTATTGGAGATCACCAACGTTGGCTTGGAATTGTGATTGTTTTTCAAGAAATTACAGAATTGAAAAGGCTAGAACAAATTCGTAAAGATTTTGTAGCTAATGTTTCCCACGAGTTGCGAACACCGGTAACGTCTATTAAAGGATTTTCCGAAACGTTACTAGATGGTGCTTACCAAGATACCAACACGTTGTTGTCGTTTCTGGAAATTATTTATACCGAGAGCAACCGCTTAGAAATGCTTATCAATGATTTGTTAGAGCTGTCTAAAGTTGAACAAAACGGATTTAGAGTAAATGCGCATCCAACGGACATGGAAGCTATTATTAAACGAGCGATTGAAATGATTCAATCAAAGATTACTGAAAAATTCATTCATGTAAAGCTTGAAATTCAACCGGTTTTGGTTTTAGGAGACCCCAACCGGTTAATCCAAGTGATGGTGAATTTGTTAATCAATGCGGTTACTTATTCAAGTAGTCAAACTGTTATAACTATACGGCTATTAGTAGAAGATAACCAAGCTATTATACAAGTGGTAGACCAGGGAATTGGCATTGAAGAAACAGAAATCGAGCGGTTATTTGAACGTTTTTATCGTGTCGATCGAGCCCGGAGCCGAAATTCAGGTGGCACGGGTCTTGGACTTTCTATAGTAAAACACTTAATCGAGGCGCATCATGGACGAGTAGAAGTCGACAGTACAGTGGGGATCGGCACTACCTTTACTATCTATTTGCCTTTGGCTGATTAATCTAGGAGGACAGTATGGAAACTAAATACCCATTTTTACCCATTATAATCGGAACAGATATGAATGCTTACAACATGGCGATTTCATTTCATGAAGCGTATGGCATTAAACCAATACTGGTCGGTAAAGAACCATTATCTTTTACATCGTTAAGCACTATTACAGAAACAATTGAATTGCGTTCTGGGTTGGCAGATGATGCTCAATTTGCGAATATTTTAATGGATATTGCAGATAAGTACCGATCTCCAGGACAAACACTTTTACTTGTAGGAACAAATGATTTATATGTTCGACTAATCATTGAAAATGCGAAAGTTTTACGCGAGCATTACGTGTTTAATTATATAAACGAAGATTTGATGAACCAGCTGCAGGTAAAAGCGAATTTTTATGAGCTTTGCAAAGTTCATGGTATTGAAACACCTACAACCTTCTTTTATGACTGCAATTCAAATACTCCTTTTGAAGAAGAAATGATGTTTCCGGTAATTATTAAGCCGAGTAATGGCATTGAATACACAAAAAATAAGTTTGAAGGCCAACAAAAAGTGTATAAAGTTGAAAGTCCGAAAGAAATGCACACAGTTATTCAGCAAATCAAAGCAGGAGGCTATCGTGATGAGTTAATTATTCAGGATTATATCCCTGGAGATGACACGTATATGTGGGATTCAGTAATTTATGCCAATTCTAAAGGCAAAACACAACTTGTAACGTTTGCTCAAGTAGTCTTGCAAGAACATACTGTCACGGCAATCGGCAACTATACAGCATTGATTACTCGTTTTGATAAAGACATGATGGTCAAACTGCAGAACTTCCTTGAAGCTGTAGGCTATACTGGATTTGCAAACTTCGATTTAAAATACGATTCCCGTGATAAAAAATTCAAAGTATTCGAAGTAAATATTCGTCAAGGTCGTTCAAGTTATTACGTCACAGCTCTGGGTCACAACATGGCGGAATATCTTGTAGATGATTTAATTTATCAAACAGAAAAACCCATTACTTATTTGAATGAGGACTTCTTGTTTACGGTTGTTCCAAAAGCAGTTTTACGCAATTTTGTTGACAACAAAGCGGTGCTTAAAGATATTAAGCGCTTGATCAAAAAAGGACAATATGGCAATCCGTTATTTTATAAAAAAGATAAACATTTAAAACGCAAACTTTATTTATTAGCACGACAAGTCAATTATTATAAAAAGTACAAAAACAATCAATGGTAACTTTACACTGGCTTCATACTGGCTTTACAGTTGAATGATAAGGTTTAAATGAACCCCCATTCAACTGCAAAATAAGAAAAAGAGTCCTCTCGGGGACTCTTTTTCTTATTTTAATGAAACTATTTTACAATTATTCCGTAGTAAGGATATAGAGACAATAAAGGGGGATTATTATGACAACAAAAAAATTACTAGCGGTAATTGGTTTAGCCATTGCCGGAATTCTTCTGTTGGTAGCTGTTTTTACTTCTTGGTATACAGTAGACGAGTCTGAACAAGCGGTGATCATCACGTTTGGAGTAGCCAATGAAACAAATACAGAAGCCGGCTTGCATTTTAAAATGCCTTGGCCGATCCAAAAAACAGAAATTTTATCAAAAGAAACATACAGCTTAAAGTTCGGCTACAACCAAAATGACGAAGGCGAAATTGTCGCATTTGATAAAGAAACTAAAATGATAACAGGAGACGAAAACATCGTATTGACGGATCTTGTTGTTCAGTGGAAAATTACAGATCCGAAAAAGTACTTATTCAATGCAGAAGCACCACAAGATATCTTGCACGATGCTACATCTGCATCAATTCGTTCAATCATCGGCAACTCATTAATTGATGATGCCTTAACTTCTGGGAAAGCAGAAATCGAAGCCGAAACCCGTGATTTGTTAGCATCGCTAATAGAGAAATACGATATCGGTATTACTGTTTTAGCTGTAAAACTACAAGACGTAGAGTTGCCAAACGAAGAAGTACGTGCAGCATTCACTAATGTAACAGATGCTCGTGAAACAATGAATACCAAAATCAACGAGGCTAAAAAATACGAAAATCAAAAACGCAACGAAGCATTGGGTGAAAAAGCAGCCATTAATTCACGTGCAGAAGGACAAAAAGTAACGCGTATCCAACAAGCAACAGGAGATGTCGCACTATTTAATAAGCTTTACAAAGAATATGAAAACAATCCGGAAGTAACAAAGCAACGGATTATTATGGAGACATTAGAAGCGGTATTGCCAAATGCCAAATTATACATCATGAATGATGAAGGCGGTACGATGAAATACTTACCACTTGAAGGTTTGCAAACAACGGTTCCGCCAAAAACTGAAACCGAAGAAGGGAGTGGCGATTAATGGAATCCAATAAACCTTTAGACGAAGTAAAAAAATTCAATCCATATGAAAGACCTAAAAAAAATAGAGAGCCAAAAGATACCATTGATTTCAAGAAATACTGGAAACTAATCGTCGGTCTTGTGCTTGCATTTGTCTTATTGTTAATCGTTGTGACAAATGTCTATATCGTCAAAGAAAATGAGTATCGTGTTGTTCGCCAGTTTGGGGAAGTGGTCAAAATCCAAGAACAACCCGGCATTCAAATGAAAATACCATTTATCCAAAGTGTTACGACTTTGCCAAACTATCAAATGACCTATGATGTATCTGAAGCAGAAATTAATACAAAAGACAAAAAACGCATCATTATCGACAATTATGCCATTTGGCATGTCGATAATCCACTTGAGTTGATTTCAAACGCAGGAACAATTGTCAATGCTGAATCACGTATGGAAGAGTTTATCTATTCAGTAGTCCGCACTGAACTTGGACAATTAAACTATGAAGAAATTATTAACGATGAAAATTCTTCGCGTGGTAGCGTGAACGATAGCGTTACTGCGAAAGTAAACGAGTTGTTGAAAAAAGATAAATATGGCATTCAAGTATTAGATGTCCGTATTAAACGCACAGATTTACCAGAAGAAAACGAACAATCGGTTTACACACGAATGATTTCAGAGCGTGAATCCACAGCTCAAAACTACTTATCTCAAGGAGACGCGAAAAAACGTGAAATGGAAGCGCAAGCTGACCGACAAGCACAAGAAGTAATTGCCACAGCACGTAAAGAAGCTGCGTTGATCCAAGCAGAAGGAGAGTCACAAGCTGCAAAAATTTATAACGAGTCCTTCTCGAAAGATCCAGAGTTTTACGAACTGTATCGTTCATTAGAGTCTTATAAGAAAACAATCGGTGAGGACACGGTCATTATTTTGCCATCGGACTCGCCATATGCAGATATCTTATCCGGTAATTTCGACTAAGCTTGAGGCCGTTATTTCTCTTCTATTTGCCCGCGTGGTAAAATAAAGAGAATGACGGCTTTTTTTATGGAGAGGGGTAATTTTGTGGCAAAGAAAATACTTTTATTAGATGGGAATAGTTTGGCGTATCGCGCGTTTTTCGCCTTGCCGCTATTAACCAATGAAAATGGCATTCACACAAATGCTGTATACGGATTTACCATGATGCTTCAAAAAATAATTGATGAAGAAAAACCAACGCACATGATTGTAGCTTTTGACGCTGGAAAAACAACATTCCGCCATGAAACGTTTAGCGAATACAAAGGAGGCAGACAAAAGACGCCGCCCGAGCTATCTGAACAATTTCCATACCTACGCAAATTAATCGATGCGTACGGTATAAAACGCTATGAATTAGATAATTACGAAGCAGATGATATTATCGGAACGCTAAGCTTAGAAGCAGAAAAAGAAGGCGAGGAAGTTGTCATCATTTCTGGAGATAAAGACATGACACAATTGGCTTCTCCGACGACAACTGTTTACATTACACGAAAAGGCATTACCGATATTGAAAAATACACAGTGGAACATATTCAAGAAAAATACGGCTTAACGCCAAAGCAAATCATCGACATGAAAGGCCTAATGGGCGATGCTTCTGATAACATACCGGGTGTGCCAGGCGTCGGTGAAAAAACTGCGCTAAAACTTCTAGCAGCACACGGGTCTGTCGAAGGAGTCTATGATGCAATCGAACAGCAAAAAGGCAAAATGAAAGAAAAATTAGTAGCTAATGAAGATCTTGCTTATATCAGTAAGCAATTGGCAACAATTGAACGACAAGCGCCAATTCAAGTTAAAATCAATGATTTAAGCTATGATGGGCCCAATCAAGAAGAGGTAATAAAAATATGGACAGAACTCTCGTTTAAGTCACTGCTTCAAAAAATGGACTACACAGCAGAAGAAACTGTAAAAGAAGAAGTGCATTTTGATGTATTAACGACGATTGATTCGTCGATATTACAAGATGAGATGGCTGTTCATCTGGAACTTTACGATGAACAATACCACAGTTGTGATTTGCTTGGAGTGTCACTTGCGACCGAAAGTGAAACCTATGTTATTCCGATGAACGTCGTAGAGCAGTCAAAAGAATTTCGTGCGTGGTTTAAGGATCCAACTAAGAAAAAGTTCATGGCAGACTCAAAAGCTGCAACAGCAGCATTTCTTCGTTATGGCATTGAATTAAAAGGTGTGGATTTTGATTTAATGCTGGGAGCTTATATCGTCAATCCGTCGTTAACGTATACAGATATGGCGAGTATTGTTCAAGAGTACGGCCAAACAGACGTGTCTACTAATGAACAAATTTATGGCAAAGGTGCTAAAAAGAAAGTACCAGAAGATGCCATTTTGCATGAACACATTGCTAGAAAAGCACGTACGATTTGGAAAGTTCGTCCTCTTGTAATGGAGAAGCTTGAAGAAAACGAACAATTTGACTTATACGATAAATTGGAATTGCCATTAGCTACTGTATTAGGGCAAATGGAGTCACTTGGTGTTCGTGTTGACCGCGATCAATTATCCGAAATGGGCAAAGAATTGTCTCACAAGCTTGATAAAATCGAAGCGGATATTCACAGCCTGGCTGGACAACAGTTTAATATTAATTCGCCTAAACAATTAGGCGTCATCTTATTTGAAAAACTAGGCTTGCCAGCATTAAAGAAAACCAAAACAGGTTATTCAACAGCAGCCGATGTTCTTGAAAAACTAGAAGGGCAACATGAAATTATTTCGCACATCTTAATGTATCGTCAGTTAGGAAAACTATTATCTACTTATATAGAAGGTTTACTAAAAGAAATTCACGACGATGGCAAAGTTCACACGAGATTCCAACAAGCTTTGACAACAACCGGTCGACTTAGTTCAACCAATCCAAACTTGCAAAATATTCCGGTTCGACTTGAAGAAGGGCGGAAAATCCGCAAAGCGTTTATCCCTTCAGAACCTGGATGGGTCATGGTAGCAGCGGATTATTCGCAAATCGAATTACGTGTGCTTGCAGATATGTCAGAAGATGAGCGATTAGTACAAGCTTTCAAAGATGATCGTGACATTCATACAACAACAGCAAGTGACGTTTTTCACGTGTCGGAATCAGAAGTGACGAGTGACATGCGCCGAGCAGCAAAAGCAGTAAACTTTGGAATTGTCTACGGTATTAGCGATTACGGTTTGTCTCAAAACTTAAATATTCCACGTAAAGAAGCAGCCGATTTTATTGAGCGCTACTTTGCTAGCTTTCCAGGCGTCAAGACTTATATGACAACGATTGTAGCAGATGCCAAACGTGATGGGTTTGTGACAACCTTGATGAACCGCCGACGTTATTTGCCGGATATTACGAGTTCAAACTTTAACTTGCGTAGCTTTGCAGAGCGCACAGCGATGAATACACCCATTCAAGGCAGCGCGGCAGATATTATCAAAAAAGCGATGATTGACATGGATGCAGCATTAGAACGTGAAGACATGCAAACGCGGATGTTATTGCAAGTGCATGATGAATTGATTTTTGAAGCACCACCCGAAGAATTAGATAAGCTAATGAAGCTAGTGCCTGAAGTAATGGAAAATGCAGTGAAACTAGTTGTGCCGTTAAAAGTGGATATTGCACATGGCTCTAGTTGGTACAATACGAAATGATAGGAGGGCATTAAGATGCCAGAACTTCCAGAAGTCGAAGGAGTCGTTCGGCAAATTCGCCCAGTTTCTATTGGTAAAAGAATTACAGCAGTAACGGTTTCAACTGTTATCCGTTTGTCTAAAGAAAATGGAAAAGAAGCTATTATCAAGCGGATGGAAGCAGATCGTTTTATTCATAGTTTAACGGGTGCACAAATTATTCAAGTTGAACGACGTAGTAAATACATTTATTTTACACTGCGAAAAGACAATGAGTTTTTATTGGTTAATCATTTAGGAATGTCTGGAGCCTGGTTTTATGTAGATAGACTTGAATCGATTGCCGAAGATAAATTTCGTCGTCATGTTCATGTCACTTTGACATTGAGTGATGGGAATTTTTTGGTGTTTTCAGACATTCGCCGTTTTGGAGAAATGCGTGTGTTGCAACAAGAAGGGGATTTCCCACCTTTATTACTGATGGCACCAGAACCTTTTGAAAAAAAAGCTCTCGCGCATTTTTTAGCTATGGCCGAAAGTCAAAAATATAAAAACAAAGCGATAAAAGAAATTATCATGGACGGACAAATCATTTCAGGTTGCGGCAATATATATGCAACTGAAGCACTTTTTAAAATGAAAATTCATCCGAAACGTTCAGCAAGTCGTATTAGTCAAAAGCGGAAAATAGAATTATTCGAAGTGATTGTCGCTATTTTACTCGAAAGTATTGAAGCAGGAGGCAGTACAATTTCAGATTACCGAAATGTTAACGGTGAATCAGGCAGTATGCAAAATCGTTTTGGTATGTATGGGAAAAAACAATGTGAAGTTTGTGGCGCAATGACGAAAACCTTGAAAATCGGCGGCCGGGCGTCTGTTTATTGTCCGAGCTGTCAGAAATGAGGATAAATCATGATTATTGGGTTGACGGGTAGTATTGCCAGTGGAAAAAGTACTGTATCTAAAATGTTGAAGAGTGCAGGTTATCCAGTTATCGATGCTGATCTTGTAGCGAGACTTGTTGTTGAACCAGGCTCTGCCACACTAGCAAAAATCATCCAGGCATTTGGAAAAGAAGTAATCAGCGAAAACGGTACGATGAATCGTGCGAAAGTTGGAGAAATTATTTTTAATGATCCAGCAAAACGAAAAATATTGAATGACATTATCCATCCAGCCATTCGACAAGAAATGCTCAAGCAACGTCAAGAATTTTTGTTACAAGGACATGAAACTATCATTATGGACATTCCATTATTATTTGAAAGCCGTCTTCAACGACTTGTTGATAAGATTTTGGTGGTTAGTGTGACGGAAGAAAATCAGTTTAATCGACTAGTAGAAAGAAATGGTTTTACAGAAAAAGAAGCACGTGTGCGCATTAGCTCGCAGTTGCCTATGTCTGTAAAAGAAGATGGTGCAGACGCTGTTATTTACAATAATGGAACAATCGATGAAACTGAAAAGCAATTAAAACGTATTTTAGAACGCTGGCATGGAGACCTTAAAAAGCAATAAAAGATCGCTTTTAAGGTTCTCTAAATAGATGATTGTGTTATACTATATATGAAATTAAAAAAATGAGTATAACTTAATTACAAACGGAGGATTCTTACATGACAGTTTCAATAGCAATTAACGGATTTGGCCGTATTGGCCGTATGGTTTTCAGACAGGCAATTCTGATGGATGACGTAACAATTACGGCAGTCAATGCGTCATATCCAGCTGAGACCCTTGCGCATTTGATTAAGTATGACACAAATCACGGCACCTTCTCAGGTGAGGTATCTTCAGAAGAAGATGCATTAATTGTTAATGGTAAGCGTGTTCAATTAGTAAATGAACGCAATCCTCTGAATCTCCCGTGGAAAGAAATGGGTATTGATATTGTTATCGAAGCAACTGGAAAATTTAATTCACGTGAAAAAGCGGTACTTCATTTAGAAGCCGGTGCTAAAAAAGTGATTTTAACAGCACCTGGTAAACAAGAAGACATTACGATTGTTATGGGTGTAAACGATGAAAAATTAGACATCGAACAACACGATATCATTTCGAATGCAAGCTGCACAACAAATTGTCTAGCACCTGTTGTAAAAGTACTAAATGACAAATTTGGTATTGAAAATGGCTTAATGACGACAGTTCATTCGTATACGAACGATCAACAAAATTTAGACAATCCACATAAAGACCTTCGTCGTGCACGTGCATGTGCACAATCCATTATTCCCACTTCTACGGGTGCTGCGAAAGCGCTATCACTTGTCTTGCCGGAACTGCAAGGAAAACTTCATGGTATGGCGTTGCGTGTACCGACACCTAACGTATCATTAGTAGATTTAGTAGTGGATTTGCAAATGGATGTTACGATTGAAGAAGTGAATCGTGCTTTTAAAGAAGCTTCTGAAAATGATTTAAAAGGAATCTTGAGTTTATCAATGGAACCTTTAGTTTCTGTGGACTTTAACAGCAACCCACAATCTGCAATTGTTGATGGATTAACAACGATGGTTATCGGAGGACGAAAAGTGAAAGTTTTGGCTTGGTATGATAACGAATGGGGTTATTCCGCGCGTGTCATTGATTTGACTAAAAAAGTTGCTAATGCTTTAGTGCTAGTGTCTAAATAAAAAAGCCGTCTCGCACTTCTGTTGTAAAAAGTGCGAGCTTTTTTTGTGAAAGTCTTTATTAGAAAATTCAAGCGCAATTAGCTATTTATGATTGCAATTCCAATAGATCCGTTTTATACTATGAATCGTAGTTAAAAAATAGCTACCACTTCTGACTTTCCATTGTACACTTCGGAATTAGGAGCGTAAGATTTTTTATTCACATGACTGCTTAAAGGGTTAGGACCTCTTTGGACTAACTTTCCCCCGTGGTAGTCAACTTTGAATATTTTGCGCAAAAAACAAAATGATATCAAAGGGGGAAAACGAACCATGGAAACAATGGGACGTCACGTAATTGCAGAACTTTGGCAGTGTGATTTTGACAAATTAAACGATATGGATTATATCGAACAAACTTTTGTTGATGCAGCACTCAAATCAGGAGCTGAAGTAAGAGAGGTAGCTTTTCACAAATTCGCTCCACAAGGTGTTAGCGGAGTTGTGATCATTTCCGAATCTCACTTGACCATCCACAGTTTTCCGGAACATGGCTATGCGAGTGTAGATGTCTACACTTGTGGTGATTTAGATCCTACGATTGCAGCGGAATATATCGCAGAAGCATTAGGTTCAACATCACGCGAGCTTATAGAAGTGCCACGCGGTATGGGTCCAGTAAATGTCGAAAAATCCAAAGTTTCAGTAACCATATAATCCATTTAACTAAAAACACGTAAGTAGAGGATGAAATCCTCTGCTTTTTCTATTTTTTTAACGAATATTTGTTATACTAGATACACTAGATAGAGAAGTTAGGGAGATGTCAAAATGAAATGTCCAGCTTGCCAACATAATGGGACACGCGTTGTTGATTCACGGCCAATAGACGAAATGAAATCAATCAGAAGGCGAAGAGAATGTGAATCTTGCAGTTATCGCTTTACCACGTTTGAAAAAGTAGAAGAGATGCCACTGATTGTCGTCAAAAAAGACGGGTCGCGTGAAGAATTTAGCCGTGAAAAAGTATTGCGTGGATTAATTCGCGCGTGCGAAAAACGGCCGGTATCTTTAGAAGTGCTGGAAGAAGTTGTGTTCAATATCGAAAAAGACCTTCGCCGAGCAGGGAATCCGGAAGTGAAATCGGAAGAAGTTGGAGAGTTGGTCATGAATCGATTGGCGTCAATTGATGAAGTGGCCTACGTCCGCTTTGCTTCTGTATATCGCCAATTTAAAGACATTACCGTTTTTATCGACGAGCTGAAGGATTTGCTGAATAAAAGTCCGGAAGACAAGAAAATCGATTAAGGTGGTGTAGTATGACTGCTTACTATAAAGAATTGCAACCTGCAGATGCCTACCGCATTCGGTTGCCATATCCATTTTCAAATTACGATCGCCAGCTTTTGACTATGCTGTATCAATCGATGATTGGAGCAGAAGCAATATCGCTTTACTTAACTTTATGGGCTGAAGGTGAAGCATCGACAGAAGAGTCGAGTCATTATACAGTGATGAATACTTTAGGAATTCCGATTTCAAAAATTTTTGAAGCGAGAATTCAATTAGAAGCGATTGGGTTACTGAAAACTTATAGAAACGATAGCAGTGAACGCTCTTTTATATATGAATTGTGTCCACCACTCGATCCGAAAACTTTTTTTATGGATCCATTGCTGTCGATGTTTTTGTTTAGTAAAATCGGGGAAACGTCATACCGAAAAATACGCAAACGCTTTTTAATTGAAACTGAAATTCCTGCTGACTTTAAAGAGGTATCGCGAACATTTACAGATATTTTCCAACCTGTTCACGCAAAAGTGGGATATCCCCCTGAAAAAGAAGATTTTCAAGAGCGTAAAAAGGGTAGCTATGTTACAGAGTCAGATTTTGATTTTGATCTGCTTCAGCAAGGTTTATCCGAGTCAATGGTACCGAGACGCGTATTGACAGCTAGCATTAAAGCTTATATTGCGAAATTAGCATTCTTGTATAGTTGGGGACCATTCGATATGCAACTAGTTGTCATGCGAGCAATTGAAGGCAACTATCATTTATCCATCGAAAACTTGAAAAAAGAAGCAACCGAATATTACAAAGCAAAAGTTTCTACAACAGCACCTCAGCTTGTTCAAATGTATAAAGTAGCGGAAAAAAAACCGACCATAGATGAATCTCCAAAAACAAGACAAGATGAATTACTAGTTTATTTAGAGACCGCACCACCTATTCAAATACTGCGAGACATTGCTAATGGCAGTGAGCCTTTGCCGGCGGATCTCGAACTGGCAAATCAATTAGTTACAAGCCATGGAATGGAACCGGCTGTGGTGAATGTCTTGCTTCAATACGTTTTGCTTCGCACAGATATGAAGTTAACAAAAGCTTACGTGGAAAAAATCGCTTCACATTGGTTACGCAAGAATATTACAACGGCTAAAGACGCGATGGAAATTGCCCGTGTCGAACATACGCAATATATGAAATGGAAATCTGAAGGTTCTCCAACAACTGCGGCTAAGCCATTTACAGGTAATGGGAATCATAAACCGGTGCGTGAAGAAAAGTTGCCGGAATGGTTTCATAAAAAAGATCAAGTGTCTGCTCTTAAAGCAGAGCCGAAAAACGAAAGTCTAGAAATTGAAAAGCAAAAGCTTCTTGCGAAACTGGCGCTGAAGAAAGGAAAAGGTGGTTAAATGGAACCGATTAGCGAAACCTTAAAACGCGTAGTCAATGCACCTGCTTTTTCTGAGCGTTATAGTGAAATGCGTAAAGAAGTATTGGCTCATCCAGGTGTTCAAAAATTTCTTGAAGACCATTCAGATGAAATTGATGCACCTACAATTGACAGAGGACTTCACAAGCTATACGAGTATATCGACCAGTCCCATGATTGCAATAAATGTCCAAGTCTTGACGGGTGTATCAACCATTTGAAAGGCTTTGAACCGAATCTTGTACTGGAACGTGGCACCATTGGTATTTCGTATACACAATGTCGGTTGAAAGACGTTAACGACAATAAACGTCACGCCTCATCTTTAATCCATAGCATGTATATGCCAAAAGAAGTGATGCAAGCAACACTTTCAGGATTTGAATTAGACGATAGCCGCATGGAAGCATTTCGGACAGTTGGTGAATTTCTAGATCAGGCAACCGGTCCAGACAACTTGCCTGAAAAAGGGTTATACCTTTACGGACAATTCGGAATTGGGAAGTCTTACTTATTAAGCGCAGTAGCTAACGAACTAGCTGATATCAATGTCAAAACAGTATTGGTATTTGTACCTGAATTCATGCGTGAAATGAAACAAGCGATTGGAGATCAAACTTTACAGGAAAAAGTGGATTATGTGAAAAAAGCAGATGTCTTAATGCTCGATGACATTGGAGCAGAAGCAATGTCGAGCTGGACGCGTGACGAAGTACTCGGTACAATTCTTCATTACCGGATGTCAGAAAAGCTACCGACGTTTATGTCATCAAACTTTAGTTACAGCGAGCTAGAATACCATTTAACGTATTCACAGCGTGGTGAGAAAGAAGATTTAAAAGCGGCGCGCATCATGGAACGCATTCGCGCGTTAACGACGCCCGTTATGCTTGATGGACGTAATCGACGAAATTAAGCGCTAGAACTATTGCATTTTGGAACAATTCGGTTTATAGTAATAACAATCAAATCAAGATATTACATGCAATGACGAGGACATGAGCGGAAATTACGACTTTCAGAGAGAGAAGCCTAGGCTGTAAGCTTCTTAAGTTAAGTTTTTCTTGTTTACCCCCTCCGAGCAGCAGCTGTGAACAGTTTTTTAGTAGCAGCTGACGGTACCGGCCTGTTAGCCGATGCAGAGCTTCTTTCAATACGGATTTGTCCCTATTGAAGTGAAGAAGGGTGGAACCACGAGCTAAAGCTTCGTCCCTTTTGGGATGGAGCTTTTTTGTGTGGAGAAAAAGAAAGCGCAAGCCGCTGTACAGAGGAACATAAGCTAAGTGCGCGACTTCCTGTCGCAACGCTTACGTGATCCGCATCCTGCGGACCTCCGACAGGCATAAGATGGACTTCCGAAGCGGCGTTTTGCCGCACAGGAAAGACAGCTTATGACCCGAGGAGCAGGTCATTGCAGCTAGACCGAGAAAAGCGGAAATGGCCGTTTTGCTCCGACAGGCATAAGATGGACTTCCGAAGCGGTGTTTTGCCGCGCAGGAAAGACAGCTTATGACCCGAGGAGCAGGTCATTGCAGCTAGACAAAAACCAAGACAAGAAAACTGATGAGCGTCTACCAGACCCTGTGGCATAGACAGTTGATCGAGATCTAACTAAAAGGAGAGATTGGCATGGCAGACATGATTCAACTAAAATTCCCGGATGGAGCAGTAAAAGAATTCGAACAAGGCATAACTACTGAGGAAATCGCACAATCAATTAGCCCAGGGTTGCGGAAAAAAGCATTAGCTGGAAAAATGGGCGACAACTTAGTCGATTTGCGTGCACCGTTAAAAGAAGATGGAGAGATTGCGATCATCACACCTGAATCTGAAGAAGGGTTAGAAGTACTGCGCCACAGCACTGCACATTTATTGGCACAAGCCATCAAGCGGATGTACCCAGACGCAAAACTTGGCGTGGGTCCAGTCATCGAAAACGGTTTTTATTACGATATTGATACAGAGTCAGCGATTACATCAGAAGACTTGCCATTGATTGAAAAAGAAATGAAAAAAATTATCAATGAAAACGTAGAAATCGTTCGACATGATGTGACTCGTGCAGAAGCACAAAAACGATTTGCAGCAATTGAAGATCCATATAAATTGGAACTTCTTGAAGCCATTCCTGAAGATGATCAAGTATCCATTTATGAACAAGGCGACTTTTTCGACCTTTGTCGAGGGGTTCACGTACCATCCACTGGTAAATTAAAAGAATTTAAATTATTAAGTGTTGCCGGCGCCTATTGGAGAGGGAACAGCGATAATAAAATGCTTCAACGCATTTACGGAACTGCTTTTTTCAAAAAAGAAGACTTAAAAGCCCATATTGAAATGCTTGAAGAAGCAAAAGAACGCGATCACCGCAAAATCGGAAAAGAACTAAACTTATTTATGAACTCTCAAAAAGTTGGTCAAGGTTTGCCAATGTGGCTTCCAAAAGGTGCAACCATCCGACGTATCATCGAACGTTATATTGTCGATAAAGAAGAACGATTAGGCTATGAACACGTGTATACACCTGTACTAGGTAGCGTAGAGTTGTACAAAACAAGTGGACATTGGGATCATTATCAAGATGACATGTTCCCCGTGATGAAAATGGATAATGAAGAATTGGTATTGCGTCCAATGAACTGTCCACACCACATGATGATTTTCAAACAAGGCATTCATTCGTATCGTCAAATGCCTGTTCGAATTGCTGAACTTGGATTGATGCACCGTTATGAAATGTCAGGTGCATTATCAGGACTTCAACGTGTTCGTGGAATGACATTAAATGATGCTCACTTATTTGTTCGTCCAGACCAAATTAAAGAAGAATTTAAAAAAGTTGTTAATTTAATTGTTGAAGTTTATAAGGATTTCGACATTAAGGACTATTCGTTCCGTTTGTCTTATCGTGATCCAGCAGACAAAGAAAAGTATTTTGACGATGATGCAATGTGGGACCGTGCACAAACTATGTTGAAACAAGCAATGGATGAAATGGGAATCGACTACGAAGCAGCAGAAGGCGAAGCAGCATTTTACGGACCAAAAGTAGACGTTCAAGTGAAAACAGCTCTTGGTAAACAAGAAACCCTGTCGACAGTTCAACTGGATTTCTTACTACCAGAACGTTTTGAGTTATCGTATATTGGTGAAGATGGCAAACAGCATCGTCCGGTTGTCATTCACCGCGGAGTTGTTTCTACAATGGAGCGTTTTGTCGCTTTCTTAATAGAAGAATACAAAGGAGCTTTCCCAACATGGTTAGCACCTATCCAAGTTGAGATGATTCCCGTATCGCTTGATGCTCACAGCGACTATACAAGAAAATTGCAAGAAAAACTGCAGTGTCATAAAATTCGTGTCGATATTGACGAGCGAGATGAAAAACTGGGGTATAAAATTCGCGAAGCACAAATGCAAAAAGTGCCGTATATGCTTGTCATCGGTGACAAAGAACTTGAAGATGGATCGGTTAATGTTCGTAAGTACGGGGAGCAGAAATCTGAAAGCATGCCGTTTGAAGACTTTGTTAAACTAGTTCAAAGCGAACTTCGTTAAACAGCTTGACAGTAGCATGTGTAAATGCTATTATGAATAAGGTTATAGAATACTTATATGTGCAAGCAGGAGCACCCGCTTCTCACCTGATCGACCGATTGTTGGCAGGTATACACGATTGACTTTTACACGCAGAAAGACGCGTGTCGTCATATTTGCGGGTGGACCTCTGTGGTCCATCCGCTTTTGTTTTGATCGGAAGCCTGTAAACCGGTTCGGCCGGTTCACACATTTAAGCTATTCGCGACACTATCCGGAGGTGGATTACTATTAGCAAAGACATTAATGTAAATGACGGTATTCGTGCACGTGAGTTGCGAGTTATTGATCAAAACGGTGAACAACTTGGCATCAAAACACGCATCGAAGCACTTGAAATTGCAGCTCGTGTCAACTTGGATCTTGTTCTTGTGGCTCCTCAAGCTAAGCCGCCGGTTGCTCGAATCATGGACCATGGTAAATTCAAGTTTGAGCAGCAAAAGAAAGATCGTGAAATCCGTAAAAATCAGAAAGTGATTGTCGTCAAAGAAGTACGCTTAAGCCCTTCAATTGACGATCACGATTTCAACACGAAACTTCGCAACGCGATCAAGTTCCTTGAAAAAGGTGACAAAGTGAAAGCTTCTATTCGTTTTAAAGGCCGTGCAATTACGCACAAAGAAATTGGTCAACGTGTTCTTGAACGCTTCGCAGAAGAGTGCAAAGACGTTGCGACAGTTGAACAGCGCCCGAAAATGGATGGTCGCAGCATGTTCTTGATGCTTGCACCAATCAACGAAAAAGAATAAAAGAGATCATTGTTTAGGAGGAATTCGAAATGCCGAAAATGAAAAGCCATAGCGGCGCATCAAAACGTTTCAAAAAAACGGGTACTGGTAAAGTAAGACGCCACAGCTCGCACACTAGTCACTTATTCGCAAACAAATCAACAAAGCAAAAGCGTAAACTTCGCAAAGGGAAATTAGTTTCTTCAGGCGACTTGAAACGCATCAAATCATTAATCTATAACATGAAATAAGAAAAGCGAAACAAAAAATCGAATTTTATATATTCAGCAGGAGGTAATGTGATATGCCACGCGTAAAAGGTGGAACAGTGACGCGTCAGCGTCGTAAAAAGGTCATTAAATTAGCAAAAGGTTATTATGGTGCAAAGCACATCCTTTTCAAAGTAGCAAATCAACAAGTTATGAAGTCAGGTAACTATGCTTACCGTGACCGTCGCAACAAAAAACGTGATTTCCGTAGATTGTGGATTACACGCATCAACGCAGCAGCACGTATGAACGAAATTTCATACAGCCGTCTTATGCACGGATTAAAAGTTGCGGGTATCGATATCAACCGTAAAATGCTAGCTGAAATCGCTGTATCTGATGCAGCTGCATTCACAGCATTGGTTGATCAAGCAAAAAAAGCAGTAACTAAGTAATTAAAAGCGAAAGTGCCTGTTCAGACCCGACAGGCTTAAGGCGGACCACCGAAGCGACGCTTTTTGTCACATAGAGGGTTGACTTAAGTCCCGAGGGTCTAGGCACTGTAGCTAGATAATAAAAAAGCGGAAGTGTCTGTTCATTGTGGCCAATAGACCATCACACAACTAGAAAGCTACAATGCTCAAGCATAAAGCGAACAATAAAAAAGACTGACGAATTTTCGTCAGTCTTTTCTTATGGAGGAAAATCTTATGTTTTCGATTATTTTGGGTTATATAGCAATCCTATCAGCGATGGCCATGGCCATGATGAAAATAGACAAACGCCAAGCGCAACATCATGGACAACGCATTCCTGAAAAAAACTTGTGGATTATTGCGATTGTAGGCGGTGGCATTGGCGCTTATCTCGGCATGATGTTATTTCGTCATAAAACAAAGCACACCAACTTTCGCATCGGTTTTCTTGTTCTGGCCATGCTCGATGTTGCCATAATAGGATGGAGCTATCAAAATTTCTAAACAAATTAACTACTTAGCTGTTGTGTTTCATTAATTGTTCTACTGGGTTTTGCCAGCTGATTTTAGCGTCTGGGTAATTCATGTTGATTTCTTTTTCAAGAAAGTGAAAATCTTCTTTTGTGAAGCCTTGCAGCCGATCTGGGTTTTCAACCCACACAGAAATTGAAACAACTTCAAACGCATTTTCAGTCGTGCCCAAGTATTTTTCACCTTCAAATAGCACACCGCGTAATGCAACAAAGAAGTTTTTTCGAACGTTCTTTACGTCATCTAAAAAGTAATAACTTCCAGACTCGAGAGCGGTGTCTAACTTTCTTTTTGGGTCGACAATATAGCGGATCAAGCGATAGAATAAATAGATGATCAATGCTAATACAATAAGGCGTATAAGAAAAGCCATTAAAATTACCCCCTGAGTTCCATAGTCCTATACACATTATACGATCCAAAAGCAGTTTAGTTTCAAGATATATTTGAAAAGGAGAGTTCTTTATGAAATTACAAGAATTATTCAAAATGCAAGCAGAATTAGATCATTTTATTCAATCAAATCAGAACATAACAGAAGACGTTTTTCGTAAAAAAGGTCTTTCATTACTAGTGGAACTAGCAGAACTTGCCAATGAAACACGTTGCTTTAAATTTTGGAGTTCGAAAAAAGCGTCTGAGCGTTCTGTGATTCTAGAAGAATATGTGGACTCAATCCACTTTTTACTATCACTGGGTATTGAAAAAGATTTAAATACATTAGAAAATTGGCCAGAGCCGATTTCTGAAAAAGACTTAACAGAGCTTTTTTTACAAACGCAGTATGCGATTCAAGCGTTTCTTAAAAATTACTCGATGTCGAACTACATGGAAATCTGGAGTTGTTACGGCGGAATTGCCGTTGCTTTAGAATTTAGCTACGATGAAGTGCTTGATGCATACATGAAGAAGAACAAAACCAATTACGATCGTCAAAATGAAGGATATTGATAAACGAATGTTTTGATAATTGGTAGAAATTGCTTTATACTAAGTGAGTAGTAAACTATTTAGGAGGTCGAAATAATGACTAAGTTGGATGAAACACAAGTAATGTTAAAAGAATTAACAGACGCTAATGGCATACCAGGAAATGAACGCCAATCACGTGAAGTCATGAAAAAATACATATCTCCATTTGCTGATTCAATTGAAACAGACGGACTAGGAAGCTTAATAGCTAAAAAAGAAGGGTTAGCAGATGGGCCGAAAATCATGGTAGCTGGTCACTTGGACGAAGTCGGCTTTATGATTACACAAGTAGATGAAAAAGGATTTTTGAAATTCCAACCAGTAGGTGGTTGGTGGTCGCAAGTTATGCTCGCGCAGCGTGTCACGATTACAACGCGAAGCGATAAAGAAATTATAGGTGTTATCGGATCAAAACCACCACATATTTTAACAGCAGAAGCACGTAAAAAACCTGTTGAAATTAAAGACATGTTTATTGATATCGGCGCTTCATCTCGTGAAGAAGTGAAAGAATGGGGCATCACGCCAGGCGATATGGTGACACCGTATTTTGAATTTACAGTGATGAACAACGACAAATTATTAATGGCCAAAGCATGGGATAACCGTATTGGGTGTGCCATTGCGATTGACGTTTTAAAAGGACTAAAAGGCGTTGACCACCCGAACGTCGTATACGGAGTAGGTACTGTTCAAGAAGAAATTGGTTTGCGTGGCGCGAAAACAGCCACTGCTCAAATTCAGCCAGATATCGGATTTGCAGTAGACGTTGGGATCGCAGGTGACACACCGGGAATCACAAGCAAAGAGTCTACTAGTAAAATGGGTGACGGACCACAACTATTGCTTTTCGATGCTTCTATGGTTTCTCACCGTGGATTACGCGAACTAGTTGTCGACACGGCTGACGAAGCGGGCATTCCGTATCAGTTTGAAACGATTGCTGGCGGTGGAACAGATGCCGGATCTATCCATTTAACTGCAAATGGTGTTCCTGCACTTGCAATCGGTGTAGCCACGCGGTACATCCATTCGCACGCAGGCATCTTGCACCGAGACGATTACGAAAATGCCGTAAAATTGATCATCGAAGTGATCAAAAAGCTCGATAAGGATACAGTCGCGCGCATTACATTCGAATAAAATCGAAAAACCCTTCGCTACGGCGAGGGGTTTTTTTGCTTTGCAAACAACGTGATTTTTATGCAAATAAAGACGCTCTTGCCGCAAACAAACAGAGAGGTAGCGAAAAGAAAAATGTGCATTATGCAACTAACTTTCTCTATCCCGCAAACAAACTCAATAACCAGAATGTTTTTATCTGAATGTTAACTTTAGTTGACTTAATGTTAAGTATAATGTACATTATGTTATATATACCTAACATAAATAAAGGAAGGATGAAGCAGATGCTCAAAAATCGAGTAAAAGAACTCAGAGCTCGGTACGGCTTCACACAAAGCGATCTCGGTACACAAGTGGATGTCACTCGCCAAACCATTGCTTTTATTGAAAAAGGCGAGTTTTCACCTTCGATTACTTTGTCGTTAAAATTAGCAAAAGCATTGCAAACAAACGTCAATGACTTATTTTGGTTAGAGGAGGATGTTGACCATGAAAAATGATTTTCGCATGCAGTATCCGTTGTGGATGATGGGATTTATCGTAGTGTTGGGCATATTTTTGTTTGGAGTCAATTCACCCGAAACAACTGAAATTGTCAATACAGAAGTAGAACAAAGCATACTAGTAGAATATGGTTTGGTTCAAGGATTTATTATTGTAGGATCAATTATTTTATACTTAATAATGTTGCTCATTTTTTATATAAAAATGAGACGTCATAACACTATGAATCCTACACAGAAAATCCCATCTTTTGCTATTCGTCCACCTGAGTATTTAGAGCAAGATGAAGGCATGACACACATTACGCGCATTGCTTCTCAAAAAGTCTATACCTTTATGACTTGGAGTTTGCCAGCACTTGCGGTGTTTGCAATGTTTTCTCCGCTGCCGCGTATTTATATCGTACTTTCCATATTGGCAGTCGCATTATTACAATACGTCATTTACTACAGAGAAATCCGTAAGCACTTGAAGGAGGAAGATGAATGATCTATGAATATTTTCTCGTATTTCTAGGAGCAGCTATTCCTTGGTTTGAAATTGCTTTAGTTATTCCACTCGGCATCATATGGGGGTTGTCTCCATTTTGGGTAATGCTACTAGCATTTGTCGGCAATATGGTGACAGTTCTCGCATTAATCATCGGCTTTGACCGCTTTCAGATTTGGTACAATAACCGACAAAAAGCAAAAAGCAAAACCGTCTCGAAAAAAAATGAGCGTGCCAAACGAATTTGGAACAAATACGGGTTGCCAGGACTAGCGATACTGGGACCTATTTTAATTGGTACACACATCGCGGCTTTTATCGGAATGACACTGGGTGCGACAAAAAAGAACACGACAGTTTGGCTGACCATTAGCATCGCTGCGTGGACATTAGCCTTTGGCATTTTGACGGCACTTGGCTTTGATTTTTTCACGGACAAAATCTAAGCTGTGTCCAGACTCCAGCGCCCAGTCCCTCGAGTCGCTTCAGCCTTTACAGCAATGGCAAAGGACGCCATTACTGTAAAGGCTTCCAGCGCTTGTCGGGGCTAGATGGGCGCTTCCGCTTTTCTGTATGCTATACTTGAGCTATTCTGAAATAAAGGCGTGAAGTTATAATGAAAAGAATCGAATCCAATCAAAACTCACTTGTTAAGCATTGGAAAAAGCTTAGCACAACCCGGAAAGAGCGGGACAAATTTGCAGAATTCTTGGTAGAAGGATTTCATTTAACAGAAGAAGCACTTCGTAAAAAAGACCTTGTCAAATCATTAATCGTACGCGAAGGAGTGGATATTCCAGAAGACTGGGATATTGAAGGCGTTCCTTATTATTCTGTAACAGCGGCTGTAGCAAAAGAAATTTCTGAAACAGAACACACGCAAGGGGTTTTCGCACACTGTGCACAACCGGAATTTACGGAAGATGAACAAAAATCATGGGAAAAGTTACTGATGATTGATGCAGTTCAAGATCCGGGAAATATCGGCACGATGATACGAACAGCATCAGCTAGCGGCATCGATGCAGTCGTTTTGGGCAAAGGTTGCGCAGATCCATTTAATCCGAAAACAGTTCGTTCAGCACAAGGATCGCATTTTCAAATTCCAGTTGTAAAAGGCGAATTGGTGGAATGGATTGGACAAGCAAAAGCGAGGGGTATTGAAGTTTTCGGAACAGCATTGCAAAACTCAACACCGGTTCACGAAGCTCAAACGCAAAAAAAATTTGTGTTAATTGTTGGCAATGAAGGCAGTGGAGTAGATCCAGTTCTTTTGCAGCAAGCAGATCAGAATTTAATGGTGCCACTTTACGGTAGCGCAGAATCATTGAATGTAGCAGTAGCTACAGGGATTTTATTGTACAGCTTAGTGCCTAAAAACTAAGTTTGATAAAAGTGTAGAACTTTCGTATAATGAAAAAGTAAATAAGTAAAAGCGAAGAACGGGAAAAGTACGTTGCGTCCTTACATGACAGAGATTCTGCACCTTGACTGGAAGTGCGGATATGTAAACGCCTCAGAAGTTCACCCCGCGAGCTGCCTAACGGGACCAGTAGAAATACTGTAAAGATGGGCCGGTGAAGAGCCGTTATGTAAACAAGTGATTGCGATTTGCAATAACTAGGGTGGTACCGCGAATAATGCCTCGTCCCTTTTCTGGGACGGGGCTTTTTACTGTCTAAGGAGGAGAAAAAATGGAAGCACAATTGCAGGATTTGAAAACACAAGCACTCGAAAAGATTGCTGCAGCGTCGACTGTCAAAGAACTAAACGATGTCCGTGTCGCGTATTTAGGGAAAAAAGGACCGATTACAGATTTGTTAAAAGGCATGGGCAAACTCCCAGCTGAAGAACGTCCGAAAATGGGGGCATTGGTGAACGTTGTTCGTGAAGAAGTAACGACACAACTTGATAGCCGTATGGTGCTTTTAGAAGAACGAGCAATCAACAGCAAGCTTGAAAGCGAAACAATTGATATCACGTTACCGGGACGTCCTATGAAAACAGGCAACTCGCATCCGTTAACACGTGTTGTAGAAGAAATTGAAGATTTATTTATTTCAATGGGTATGAAGTTGCCGAAGGTCCAGAAGTGGAAAAAGATTATTATAATTTCGAAGCATTAAATTTACCAAAAGGTCATCCAGCACGTGATATGCAAGATTCTTTCTATATAACAGAAGACATTTTACTGCGTACGCATACGTCACCGGTTCAAGCACGCACTATGGAAGCAAAAGGCGGAGAGCCGATTAAAATCATTTGCCCAGGCAAAGTGTATCGCCGTGATAGTGACGACGCAACGCATTCGCATCAATTTACGCAAATTGAAGGATTGGTTATCGGAGAAGACATTCGCATGAGCGATTTGAAAGGAACACTTTCAGTATTCGCTAAAAAAATGTTCGGTGAAGACCGTGAGATCCGTCTTCGTCCAAGCTTCTTTCCATTTACAGAACCATCTGTTGAAATGGACATCTCATGCTTTAAATGTGGCGGCAGTGGCTGTAATGTCTGTAAAAAAACAGGCTGGATCGAAATTCTTGGCGCTGGAATGGTGCATCCAAATGTTCTTGAAATGGCCGGCTATGATTCGAAACGCTTAACAGGATTTGCTTTTGGCATGGGCGCTGAACGAATCGCGATGTTGAAATACAACGTCGAAGATATTCGTCATTTCTACACAAACGATGTTCGCTTTATCTCTCAATTCCAACGTACAGAACTTTAAGGAGGAAATAAAACATGCTGGTATCTATTAATTGGTTGAAAGACTATGTAAATACACAACAATTCCCACCCGCAGAATTAGCAGAAAAAATAACGCGTTCTGGTATCGAAGTCGATGCAATTATCGATCGTTCGCATGGCATGACAAATATTGTCGTAGGTTATGTTGCATCTTGTGTCAAACATCCTGAAGCAGATAAATTATCAATTTGCCAAGTCGATGTCGGCGAAGAAACAGCGCAAATTATTTGTGGAGCACCCAATATTGCACAAGGCCAAAAAGTAATTGTCGCACGACCTGGAGCAAAACTTCCTGGGGGCATCAAAATCAAAAAAGCAAAACTTCGTGGAGAAGAATCCAATGGCATGATTTGTTCATTACAAGAGCTTGGCATTGAAAACAAGCTTGTTCCAAAAGCATACGCTGAAGGCATTTATGTATTGCCAGAAGACGCAGAAACTGGATCGGATGTAATTACAAACTTTCATTTAGATGATACTGTATTAGAATTTGATTTGACGCCTAACCGCGCAGACGCAATGAGCATGATTGGTGTGGCTTATGAAGTTGGAGCGATTTTATCAGAAGACGTTCAGTTGCCGGAAATTAGCTATAAAGAAGCAGTAGACAGGGCGTCATCTATGTTGACTGTAACAGTCGACGCACCTAAAGCAAATCCATTATATGTGGCTAAAGTTGTTCGCAACATTAAAGTTCAAGAGTCGCCAATGTGGCTACAACAGCGCTTGATGGCAGCAGGTATCCGTCCTCACAATAACGTAGTCGACGTGACTAACTTTGTTTTGATGGAGTACGGTCAGCCACTTCACGCGTTTGATTACGATTTATTGGAAACGGGTACCATTACGGTTCGCCAAGCAACAGAAGGCGAAACGATTACGACGTTAGATGATGTTGAACGTAAATTAGCTGCTCATCAATTGGTTATCACGAATGGTGAAAAACCAGTCGCGATTGCTGGTGTTATGGGTGGCGCAAACTCAGAAGTCAGTGACTCGACAACGACAGTTGTCATTGAATCTGCTTATTTTGAACCAGGTTCTGTTCGTCAAACATCAAGAGATCATGGGTTACGCAGTGATGCAAGTACTCGTTTTGAAAAAGGCGTAGATCCAAACCGTGTCATTCCAGCCGCAGAACGTGCAGCGCAATTGCTGTCTCAACTTGCAGGTGGGGAAGTGCTAGCTGGATCTGTCGTATTTGACGAATTAAACAAAGAAGAAAAAATCATTAACGTATCTCCAGATTTTATTAACAGTCGTTTAGGCATGAAAATTTCCTTTGAAGACATGTGGGATATTTTAAATCGCTTGAAATTTAATACGGAAGCGGCAAATGGGCAATTGGTTATTTCTGTGCCAACACGTCGTCAAGACATTCAAATTCCTGAAGATATCATTGAAGAAATTGCGCGTCTTTACGGATACGATGAAATTCCGGCAACGTTACCAAAAGCAGAAACAACACCAGGTGGATTAACACCTTATCAAGCAAAACGCCGAATCGTGCGCAACTTAATGGAAGGTGCTGGGTTGTTGCAAACAATAACGTACTCGTTAACTTCTGTAAAGTCTGCTAAGCAGTTTGCATTAGATGAAACAGAAGCCACTCGTTTGTTAATGCCGATGAGCGAAGAACGTAGCATTTTGCGTCAAAGCCTATTGCCGCATTTATTGGAATCGGTTACGTATAATACAGCGAGACGTATGGATTCAGTCGCATTGTACGAAACGGGATCTGTTTTCCTAAAAGGTGACGATGAGTTATTGAACGAACAAGAACATTTAGCAGTGGCAATCACTGGTTTATGGATCGATAATAGCTGGCAAGGTGAGAAAAAGCCAGTAGACTTTTTCGTCTTAAAAGGACTTGTGGAAAGTCTTGGGGAAAAATTAGGCGTCAACTTTACATTCGAGCGTGGTCAAATGGACGACTTACATCCAGGCAGAACGGCGTTTATTATGCTAAACGACGAACGCATTGGCGTCATTGGCCAATTGCACCCGTCAGAACAAAAAATGCGTGACTTGAAAACAACGATTGTCATGGAATTAAATCTGGCAGCCTTGTTAAATTTAGAAACAGATACATTAGTTTACACCCCCGTACCGCGTTATCCCGCTATATCACGTGATATAGCATTGGTGCTCTCAAAAGATACGGCAGCTGCAACGATTGAAACGACGATTCGTAATGCAGGCGGCAAGCTATTAAAAGACGTTCGCGTATTCGATCTGTACGAAGGCGACAAAATGCAAGAAGGCAAAAAATCAGTAGCCTTCTCGTTAACTTATTTCGATCCTGAGAAAACGTTGACGGATGAAGAAGTGACAAACGCACATGAAAAAGTAATAGCGGCTCTGACAGAAGCTGGAGCAGAGTTGAGAAGTTAAAGGAATTTGATAGTAATGCTAAAAAAAGATGAATCCACTGGATTCATCTTTTTTTTAATTGCCGTGTTTTTTCGCCAGTGCCAATACTTTCCTGGTATTCGCAAAATGTACTTTCGTCAACGTTTTCAAATACTCTTCGCCATGCTTTAATATAATCCTCGCAGCCACTTCATCCACAATTTTTCCTGCGCCTTTTGGTAAGGTGACGCCAGCGCCTAAACTCATCCGGTCCATCTCTTCAAGAAATGCAACGCGAGCGATAATAGACGCACAGGCGACTGAAACGTGAAGACCTTCCGCTTTCGTGGAAAACAAGACGTTCTCACGAATGATTTCTGGTTCGTCTTTAATATGCTTATAATAGATGCCGCGTTCTGCAAATTGATCGATTAAGAGAAAGTCTGGTTTTTCGGGTGCAATCTCGTTTAGAACATATTTAAGTGCTTGATTGTGCAACAAAGCTTTGATTTTTCCTTGTGACCAGCCTTGGCTTTGGACTTTGTTGTATTTATCGTTTTTTAAAGTCAGCGCTTTGTGAGCGAATGTTTGTGTTAAGTCAGGAGCTATTTTGCGCATCCAATCGTCTGTCAATTGTTTGGAATCTTTAACTCCGAGCTCATGAGCAAGCGCTATTTTGTCGGCCGGTACGTAACATGCCGCGACGGTAATTGGTCCGAAAAAATCGCCGGTACCTGTTTCGTCAGATCCGAGAACCGAAAGTTGGGCAAAATCGTCAGGAAGTTTGTCTCCTTTGGTTGAGACGATTTTGCCAGCTGCAGGGGGAATTCCCCATTTTGCTGCTTCTCGTGCAGCCCCATTTCCTTGAAACATGACTTTCCCAGATGTGTAAACGGTCACGACGGTATCGGATATTTTAGCGCTAAAGCGAGCATATGGATTTTTGGAAGTGACTTTGCTTTTCTGGTAGTGAGCAATCACTTGGAGAAGACTGTCTTCTGTAAGTTTTAGAACTAAATTTGACATGGGTAAGTCACCTTTCTTTGATTCACAATCGGCTTGTGTTCATGGTATGATGGGTAAAGAATTCCAAAGGGGGATATTGCATTGTCTGAGCAACATAAAATTCACACGGTCGTAGACATCTATGGCAACACCTATAAAATGGTCGGTACTGAAACTTCTGGTCATATGCGTCTGGTCGCATCGATGGTTGATAGTAGAATGCGTGAAATTAATGCGTTGAATCCATCACTCGACCAAGCAAAGCTTGCTGTGTTAACTGCGTCAAATGCGATACATGACTATCTTAAACTGAAAGAGCAAGTTGAACAATTAGAAAATGAAATAAAAAAATTAAAGGAATGACGTAAATGCTAAATATTCTTTTACTCATCTTACTAATCGGTGGCATCATCGTGGGCGCCAAAAGAGGATTTATCGTTCAGTTGATTCACATGGTTGGATTTGTTATTGCATTAGTCGCGGCTTATAATTATTATAAACCACTGTCTGAATACTTCGTACTGTGGATTCCATATCCGGCCATAAATGAAAACTCTCAGTTTACGCTTGCTGTAGACAAATTGGATTTAGATCAAACTTTCTATCAATTATTAGCATTTGCACTTATTTTCTTTGTCGTAAAATTTGCTTTGCAGTTGCTTGCATCAATGTTTGATTTTCTGAAATTTTTGCCAGTACTTGGCTTTTTCAGCAAAATACTTGGTGCTGTTCTAGGATTTGTTGAAGCATACATCCTGTTATTTATTTTCATCTATGTATTTGCGCTACTTCCGGTGGACGTTGTGCAAAACCAGTTAGAGAATTCCAGTATTGCTCAATCAATGATTGAGAACACACCTTATTTCTCTGAGAAAGTAAAAGAATGGTGGTATATTTATATGTAGTAGGAACTTCTCTCTTACGAGGGAAGTTTTTTTAATCGAAACGAGGAGGGCTTTTGGTGAATAAGAAGATTATCATCAGAACACTTGAAAAAATTGCATTGTATATGGAACTTAAAGGGGAAAACCCGTTTAAAGTATCGGCTTTTCGAAAAGCCGCTCAAGCGCTTGAACTCGATCAGCGCAGTTTAGACGAAATTGAAGATGTCACCAAACTAAAAGGTATCGGAAAAGGCACAGGAGACGTTATACTCGAATTGATAAACGACAATAAGTCAACCGTTCTCGAAGAGCTTCAAGAAGAAGTGCCAAAAGGGCTGATTCCAATGATGAAACTTCAAGGATTAGGTGGCAAGAAAATCGCCAAACTTTACAAAGAATTGGGTATTGATTCGATGGAAACTTTAAAAGCAGCTTGCTTAAATGAGGAAATCCAAAAACTTCCGGGATTTGGTCCGAAATCAGAAGAAAAGATATTGAAAGAGATCAATGACTTTGAAACCAAACCGGATCGTCAGCCGATTTGGAAAACGGAAGAAACCGTGGCGTTTATTCAAGATGTCTTAACATCAATTGCGGAAGTCACTGAGTTTTCAGTAGCTGGAAGTTTTCGACGGACGAAAGAAACGAGTAAAGATATAGACTTTATCATCGCAACTGCTGAACCTGCAAAAGTAAAAGAGCAACTTTTAGCAGCATTGCCTGTGAAAGAAACTATTGCATCTGGAGACACAAAAGTTTCTGTGACTGTAGAAGTATTAGAACCAATCGATGTGGATTTCCGTTTAGTGGCTCCTGAAGAATTTGTGACAGCGTTACACCATTTCACAGGATCAAAAGATCACAATGTGAGAATGCGTCAATTGGCAAAATCACAGAACCAAAAAATTAGTGAATACGGCGTTGAACAAGAAGATGGCAGCGTTAAAACGTTTTCAACAGAAATCGATTTTTTTGCTCATTTCGGTTTGCCGTTTATTCCACCATCGGTTCGTGAAGATGGACGAGAACTAGATCGATTAGAAGAGTTGCCAGAACTTGTGACGATAGAGGATATTAGCAGTGATTTGCACATGCATACAACTTGGTCAGATGGTGCCAATTCACTAACTGAGATGATTGAAGCTTGTGTGGCGAAATCGTATAAATATATGGTCATCACAGATCACTCTCATTACTTAAAAGTGGCTAATGGCTTAACACCTGAACGTTTAACCGACCAAAATAGTCAAATTCGAGAATTGAACAAAAAGTATGATGCGATAGAGGTATTTTCAGGAACAGAAATGGACATTTTGCCTGACGCAACATTAGACTTTGATGACGATATGCTCAAAAAATTAGACTTTGTCATTGCCAGTATCCATTCGAGTTTCCAACAGCCACAAGAACAAATTATGGACCGTATATTAACGGCTATGAAAAATCCATATGTCCACATGATTGCGCATCCGACCGGCAGAATTGTTGGCCAGCGCGATGGCTATAATCCGGATGTGGAGCAAATTTTAGACTGGGCAAAAGAATACGGCAAAATTGTCGAGTTAAACGCCAGTCCGTATCGCTTAGACCTCGCTGTGCCTTACTTAATAATGGCTCAAGAAAAAGGAGTTCCTGTCGCAATCAACACAGACGCCCATGCCATTGAAGGATTAGACGTTATGAAAACCGGCGTCAAGCATGCCCAAAAAGCATGGCTAAAAAAAGACACCATAGTAAATACATGGTCACTTGAAAAGTTCAAAGAATTTATTAACAAATCGAAATAAAAACTCATGGTTTTAACTTGCGACATCTTGTCGCCTTAGCTTTCGGATCTACATCCTGATGGCCCAAAAGCGCTGTTGACCTGCGGAATATCGATATTTTACTATATATCCAAAGTTAGGAGGTTCTTAAATGATCGCAGAACGCGCATTAAGAACACTTGAATTTTATAAAATTCGCGATGAAGTGGCACGTTACTGCACTTCGTCACTCGGAAAAGCACATGTAGATAATTTATTGCCATCTACTGATCTAAACAAAGTCAATCAGCTGTTAGAAGAAATGGATGAAGGCGCGCAAGTCTTGCGCGTCAAGAACAATGTGCCAATGGGCGGTATTTTTGATGTTCGACTTCATTCTAGAAGAGCGCAAATTGGTGGAAGCTTGAGCCCGATAGAATTAATGGAAGTATCATCGACGATTCGTGCAAGTCGTATTTTGCGTCAATTTTTTGAAACCATTCAAGAAGAAGGCGTCGTGCAGATTCCTCATTTCTTAAAGAAAAAAGAATCGATGCCAATTCTGACAGCACTAGAACACGCTATTAATATGTGTATTGATGATAACGGTGCTGTTTTAGACAGTGCAAGCACTGAATTGCGTTCGATTCGCCAACAACTACGAACACAAGAAAGTCGTGTTCGTGAGCGGTTGGAAAGTTTAGTTCGTGGCAAAAATGCTTCCAAAATGTTATCAGATTCGATTGTAACGATTCGAAATGACCGTTTTGTTATTCCAGTCAAACAAGAATACCGTAATCATTATGGCGGTATTGTTCACGATCAATCTTCTTCAGGTCAAACTTTGTTTATCGAACCAGATGCTGTCGTACAAGCGAATAACGAAGTTCGTCGTTTGAAGATGAAAGAAAAAGAAGAAATCGACCGAATTTTATTAATGCTGTCAGCGCAAGTTCAAGAAGTTGCTCATGAGCTTTTTGTATTGGTTGATGTACTTGGTGAAATTGATTTAATATTAGCAAAAGCAAAATATGGTGTAACTCATAAAGGCACAAAGCCCATAATGAATACAGAAGGTTATATTAAGTTGAAAAAAGCGCGTCACCCAATGATCTCTAAAGATGAAGTTGTGCCAAATGATATTGAGTTTGGACGAGAGATTACAGCAATCGTGATTACCGGTCCGAACACCGGAGGGAAAACCGTAACTTTAAAAACCGTAGGACTCGCAACATTAATGGCTCAGTCTGGTTTGCCAATTCCCGCACTTGACGGCTCTGAACTTGCAGTATTCGACCAAATTTTTGCGGATATTGGCGATGAACAATCGATTGAGCAAAGCTTGAGTACTTTCTCGTCGCATATGGTCAATATAGTTGATATTTTGACGAAGTTTGATGAAAACTCATTGGTTATTTTTGATGAGCTAGGAGCAGGTACTGACCCTCAAGAAGGAGCGGCTTTAGCGATTTCTCTACTAGATGAAGTTCATGGCAGAGGCGCACGTGTTATCGCAACAACACACTACCCTGAGCTTAAAGCATATGGTTACAACCGACCTGGTGTTGCAAATGCGAGTGTCGAGTTTGATGTGGAAACATTAAGTCCAACTTATCGTTTACTTATTGGAGTACCAGGCCGAAGCAATGCTTTTGAAATTTCAAAGCGTCTTGGATTGCCAGACCACATTATTAGTCATGCGAAAAGTTTTACAGGGACAGATAGCAAAGCAGTGGACTCCATGATTGCGTCTCTTGAAAAAAGTCGTCGTGAAGCTGAAGCAGATGCAGAAAGTACGTTGGAAGTACTAAAAGAATCTGAGCAATTGAAAAAAGAATTGACTCAGCAACTAGCAGAATACGAGCAGCAAAAAGAACGACTGGAAGAAAAAGCGAAAGAAAAAGCTCGAAAAATTGTGGAGCAAGCAAAAGCAGAAGCAGAAGCGGTTATTTCAGACTTACGTAAAATGCAACTAAACCAAGGATCAATGGTCAAAGAACATGAATTGATCAATGCAAAAAAACGCTTGGAAGAAGCAACGCCTCAAAACCGCATTTTGAAAAAAGCCGCAAAAGACAATGAAGTCAAGCCGTTAAAACCAAATGATGAAGTAAAAGTGATTTCATTTGGTCAAAAAGGCACATTGGTCGAAAAAGTTTCAAAAGATGAATGGATTGTTCAAATCGGTATTTTAAAAATGAAATTACCTGAATCTGACTTGTCTTATACAAAACCAGAAAAACAACAAACGCGCTCAATGACCACATTGAAAGATCGAGATAGTCATGTGAAAATGGAACTCGATTTACGCGGTGAACGATACGAAGATGCACTTGCGCGTGTTGAAAAATACCTGGATGATGCGTTATTATCAAATTACCACCAAGTATCAATCATTCACGGCAAAGGAACAGGTGCATTGCGCCAAGGGGTTCAGCAATATCTAAAAAAACATTCGCGTGTAAAGAGCTATCGCTTTGGTGAATCAGGTGAAGGTGGCTCTGGTGTGACTGTCGTTGAATTAAAGTAAGTTTTTGTAGAGGAGTATAAGAAATGACCGAATCAGGGTTTTGGACACATCCGCTGGTCGAATCGGCCGGCTATTTCAGTGTTGTAGTGTTGTGTTTAGTTGTCGCTATGGTCATTTTTGAAATTGTGACTAAATACAATAATTGGGAACAAATCAAAAAAGGAAATTTAGCTGTAGCTATGGCTACCGGTGGAAAAATTTTTGGTGTGACCAATATTTTTCGTTTTTCTATCGAACAGCATAATTCTCTATTCGAAATGGTTGCATGGGGACTATTCGGGTTTACTTTACTGATTTTCGCTTACGTATTGTTTGAATTTTTGACGCCAAAGTTTAAAGTAGATGAAGAAATCGAACAAGATAATCGATCAGTTGGGTTAATTTCAATGGTTATCTCTGTCGGATTATCGTATGTAATCGGAGCTAGTATTCAATAGGAGTTGGATGTTTTGGAAAACCTTATTAAAATCTTGTTTGTGTTTTGCGCGGTTTTTGTAATTGTAGGAATCATTTTTCTGTTCGTCTTTTGACGAAAAGGTCAGCTGTTGAGCTGACCTTTTTTTATATGATAAGAAATAGGAGAGATAAAATAATTTCTCCTAAGTTCATAAAAAAAAGTTTGAAAGCGTTATCATTCTTGTCTATACTAAAAGTAGGAATATTCGCACGATTCAATTAAAAATTAGGAGGTCAAAAGGATGACTGAGAAGCCATGGCTTGCACATTATCCGCCTGAAATACCCCATACGCTAACTTATCCAAAGATGCCCGTTCAACAATTTTTAACGAGTGCTTATGAAACGTATCCAAAAAAGACAGCGATTCACTTTATGGGGAAAGAACTTTCATACGAGGAACTTTACGAATCTTCTATGAAATTCGCAAATTATCTTCAAAAGCTAGGTATACAAAAAGGTGATAGAGTTTCTATCATGTTGCCAAACTGTCCGCAAGCTGTTATTAGTTTTTATGGTGTGTTATATGCAGGTGGAATTGTGGTAATGACCAATCCTCTTTATACAGAACGAGAAGTTGCCTACCAAATGAAGGATTCTGGAGCAAAAGCAATTATTGGACTAGACATTTTGTTTCCGAGAATTTCGAAAGTTATTAAAGAAACACAACTAGAAAATGTAATTATTACAGGGATCAAAGATTACCTGTCTTTCCCGAAAAATCTTGTTTATCCATTTATCCAGAAAAAACAATACGGCATGACAGTTAAAGTTGAACATAGAGGCATCAACCATTTGTTTACTGAAGTTATGAAAATCTCTCAGCCAACTGTTGTAGAAACACCGTTCGATTTTGAAGAAGATTTAGCATTACTGCAATATACAGGAGGCACAACAGGTTCTCCCAAAGGCGTCATGTTGACGCATAAAAACTTAATTTCCAATGCGACAATGTGTGATAGCTGGCTGTATAAATGCAAAAAAGGCGAAGAAACGATTATGGGAATTATTCCGTTATTCCATGTTTATGGCTTAACGACGGTTTTAATCCTATCTGTCATGCTTGGTGATAAAATGGTATTGTTACCAAAATTTGATCCAGAAACGGCTTTAAAGACAATCGATAAGCAAAAACCAACTCTTTTTCCAGGTGCACCAACTTTGTATATTGGATTAATGAACCATCCGGATATCGCTAAATACGACTTGTCTTCAATCGAAGCTTGCTTAAGTGGATCTGCGCCTCTGCCAGTAGAAGTACAAGAGAAATTTGAAGCGCTGACAGGCGGTAAATTAGTAGAAGGTTATGGATTGACTGAAACAGGGCCAGTAACACATTCCAACTTGGTTTGGGGAGAGCGAACAAAAGGATCAGTCGGTATGCCATACCCGGATACGAATTGTAAGATTTTCCAAACAGGTACAACAATTCCAATTCCAAATGGTGAGATTGGGGAAATCGCAATTCAAGGACCTCAAGTCATGAAGGGGTATTGGAACAAACCTGAAGAAACGGCTGCCACCATTGTTGATGGCTGGTTGTTAACAGGAGATCTTGGTTACATGGACGATGAAGGACATTTCTTTATTGTCGATCGCAAAAAAGATATGATTATTGCAGGTGGTTTTAATATTTACCCGCGAGAAATTGAAGAAGTACTATACGAACACGAGGCTATTCAAGAATGTGTAGTTGCGGGCATACCAGATCCGTATCGCGGAGAAACTGTAAAAGCGTATATTGTCTTGAAAGAAGGTTATACTGTAACTGAGGAAGAACTCAATGCGTATTGCCGAGAGCAACTGGCTTCTTTCAAAGTACCGCGTGTTTATGAATTCCGTAAAGAACTTCCGAAAACAGCAATCGGGAAAATCTTGCGTCGCTCGTTAGTAGACGAAGAAATTGCTAAACAAAAAGAATCTGTTCTTTCTTAAAAATTTCCATTAGCTAAAACTACGCAACTCAGTAAAACTTGACACTTTATAAAATAAACTATAATATAAAAATATGAATGAATCGCCATTCATATTTTTATATTTTTTTGGGTGGTGACATTATAGTGAGAAAAGACAAGCCGAAATACAAACAAATTATTGATGCTGCAGTTATTGTGATTGCCGAAAATGGCTATCATCAAGCGCAAGTTTCAAAAATAGCAAAACAAGCTGGCGTCGCCGATGGGACGATTTATTTGTATTTCAAAAACAAAGAAGATATTTTAATTTCTGTTTTTCAAGAAAAAATGGGTGTGTTCGTCAGTAAATTAGAACAAATCATTGCACGCGACTTGACGGCATCAAGCAAGTTAGGGCTTATGATTGAAAGTCATTTTGAACTGCTAGCTAGCGATATTCATTTAGCGATTGTAACGCAACTTGAATTGCGACAGTCAAATCCTGAACTTCGAACAAAGATCAATGACGTGTTGCGTGAGTATTTAAAATTGATGGATCAAATTCTTGTCAAAGGAATGGAAGATGGGGAATTTGATGCAAAAATGGATATTCGTTTAGCAAGACAGATGGTTTTTGGTACAATGGATGAGACCATTACAACCTGGGTCATGAATGATCATAAGTATGATTTAATCGAACTTGCACCAAAAGTTCAACGTTTGCTGCTAAAGGGTATGCAGGCTTAAAGAAAGGGGCTCATTAGATGGAATTTATCAGTTGGAAAAAAGAAGATGGCATAGCAATTGCGACGATTAATCGTCCACCGGCAAATGCGCTATCTCGTTCGCTTATTTTAGAAGTCAATGAATTGCTGAACCAAGTGGAAAATGACGAAGAAGTTCGTGTCATTGTTTTGCACGGAGAAGGCAGATTCTTTTCTGCAGGAGCTGACATTAAAGAATTTACGCAAGTATCTTCAGGCGAAGAATTCTCAAAGTTATCAGCGAGTGGTCAAGAAGTTTTCGAACGCGTTGAAACTTTTCATAAGCCTGTAATTGCAGCGATTCACGGAGCGGCTTTAGGTGGCGGTTTAGAATTGGCAATGAGTTGTCACATGCGATTTGTCACTGAAAATGCTAAACTAGGATTACCGGAACTTCAATTAGGTTTAATCCCCGGTTTTGCAGGAACACAGCGTTTGCCAAGATACGTAGGCGCAGCGAAAGCGGCTGAGATGTTGTTAACGAGCGATCCGATTTCTGGAACAGAAGCCGCGCATTATGGGTTGGCTAACCGCGTATTTGCAGAAGAAGAACTTCTTTCGGAAACGCTTTCAATCGCACGTAAGATCGCGAAAAAAAGTCCGGTTTCTGTAAAGGCAGCGATTCAAATGTTGCAATATGCAAAGCCCGCGTCGTATTATGAAGGCGTAAATGCTGAAGCTCAATCTTTTGGAACTGTTTTTGTTTCGGAAGATGCAAAAGAAGGAATCCAGGCATTTCTGGAAAAACGCGAAGCACAATTTAAAGGGAAATAATACTTGGGAGGTTTTCGTTCATGAACATTTATGTATTAGTAAAACGTACGTTTGACACAGAAGAAAAAATCGTAATTTCTGGTGGGCAAATCCAGGAAGACGGAGCAGAATTTATCATTAATCCTTACGATGAATACGCAATTGAAGAAGCTATCACAGTCCGCGATGCACATGGCGGCGAAGTAACAGTTATTACAATCGGTAATGAAGAAGCAGAAAAACAGCTTCGCACAGCACTTGCAATGGGTGCAGACAAAGCCGTATTGATTAATACTGAAGATGATGTTGAAGAAATGGACCAGTTTACTTCTGCATACATACTAGCTGAATATTTGAAAGACAAAGAAGCAGATTTGATTTTGGCTGGTAACGTTGCAATTGATGGTGGATCTGGACAAGTTGGACCGCGTGTGGCTGACTTGCTTGGGATCAACTACGTAACAACAATTACAAGCTTGAGCATCGAAGGCGAAACAGTTACCATCGTTCGCGACATCGAAGGAGATGCGGAAGAATTAGAAACATCGTTACCGCTTCTTGTAACAGCTCAACAAGGCTTAAACGAACCGCGCTATCCATCACTTCCAGGAATTATGAAAGCGAAGAAAAAACCGCTTGAAGAATTGGAATTGGATGATTTAGATATCGAAGAAGAAGACGTAGAAGCGAAAACAGAAACAATCGAAATCTACTTGCCAGAGAAAAAAGCAGCTGGTCGCATTCTTGAAGGTGATCTATCGAACCAAGTAACAGAACTTGTCGGCTTGCTACGCAATGAAGCAAAAGTAATTTAATTTAAAAAAGTGGAATTGTCTGTTTTGACTCTTACGGGCATAAAGTAGATCAGCAAAGCTGGGTTGCCTTATGACCCGAAGAGCTGGGCACTTCTCAATTAACTAAACATGAAGAAACATTCCATATATTTTTCACATCTACTTAGGGGGTAAACAGATTATGGCGAAGAAAGTATTAGTTTTAGGCGAAACGCGCGAAGGTGCTTTACGTAATGTTTCATTTGAAGCCATCGCGGCTGCTAAGAAAATCTCTGGCGGTGGTGAAGTAGTGGCTGTTTTGATCGGAGATACAGTGGCTGAATTTGGAGCTGAACTTGTGGCGTACGGTGCAGATCGTGTCATCACAGTTGAACATCCACATTTGAAATCGTATACATCTGATGGCTATGGTCAAGCATTTATGGCTGTTGTTGAACAAGAAAAACCTGAAGGTCTTGTTTTTGGCCATACGTCAGTTGGCAAAGACTTGGCACCCAAAATCGCTTCTAAATTACAAGCGGGCTTAATTTCAGATGTAACAGACATTGAAGGCGAAGGCGATGATGCTGTCTTTATCCGCCCAATCTTTTCTGGTAAAGCATTTGAGAAAGTAAAACTTAAAGGCGGACTTACTTTTATTACAGTTCGTTCAAACAATATTGCGCCACTTGAAAGAGAAGAACGTTCAGGTGATGTAAGTTCTTTATCTGTTGATATCACGAACTTACGTACCATCATTAAAAATGTTGTTCGCAAATCAACTGAAGGTGTCGATCTCTCAGAAGCGAAAGTGATCGTTGCTGGAGGCCGTGGTGTCAAAAGTACAGAAGGATTCGAACCATTACAAGAATTGGCGAACCTTCTCGGCGGAGCTGTAGGCGCATCACGTGGAGCGTGTGACGCAGATTATTGCGATTACTCACTCCAAATTGGGCAAACAGGTAAAGTGGTAACACCTGATCTTTATATCGCAGCTGGTATTTCTGGAGCCATTCAACATATGGCAGGTATGTCCAACTCGAAAGTCATCGTAGCGATCAACAAAGATCCAGAAGCAAACATCTTCAAAGTAGCAGATTACGGGATCGTTGGAGACTTGTTCGAAGTCATTCCAATGCTGACAGAAGAATTTAAAAAAATTATGTAATTTTTAAAACGGTTAATTGCTGAACTTAAACAGGTGGAGAGAAAAGAAAAAACTCTCTACCTGTTTTTGTGTATGAACTTTAATAGATATATACTAATTTTTTACTTGTGGTGCAAGTGACAAAGTGTAAAGAAGTAGTGCGCTGGTGTAAGCTTTATCAGAATAGCGAACAGTTTGTTGTCCATTTAATACGCGTATTTATGGGAGATCAGAAGAGTAGGCAAAAAAATAGCTAGTGTTTTTATCGCGTGATATACTTCGTATATAGTTTGGTTAATCATAAGGAGGAATTATTCATGGCAATCGTACACGGCACAGATCAGAACTTTTCAGAAGAAGTAGCAGAAGGACTCGTTTTAGTAGATTTTTGGGCAACTTGGTGTGGACCATGTAAAATGATCGCTCCAGTACTAGAAGAGTTAGATGCTGAAATGAGCGATAAAGTTAAAATTGTAAAAGTGGATGTAGACCAAAACCAGGAAACTGCTGGAAACTACGGCATTATGTCAATTCCAACATTGTTATTGTTGAAAGACGGAGAAACAGTTGATAAAGTAGTTGGTTTCCGACCAAAAGAAGCATTAGCTGAATTGGTTGAAAAACACGCATAATTCTTAACCGGGTCCAGTGATGGTGCCCGGTTTTTTAATAGGGTGAGATAAAATGGCAAATGAATTGATTCGACACAAATTGGCGATACTTCCTGATCAACCTGGCTGTTATCTGATGAAAGATCGGCAAAATACTATTATTTATGTCGGCAAGGCAAAAGTGTTAAAAAATCGTGTACGCTCTTATTTCACGGGTAGTCACGATACAAAAACACAACGATTGGTCAATGAGATCGAAGATTTTGAGTATATTATTACTTCTTCAGATAAAGAAGCATTGATTCTTGAATTGAATTTGATCAAGAAGTACGATCCTAAATACAATATTATGTTAAAAGACGATAAAACCTATCCTTACTTAAAAATTACAGGAGAGCGTCATCCAAAGCTAATCACCACAAGACAAGTAAAAAAAGATAAAGGCAAATATTTTGGACCTTATCCAAATGCTTACGCAGCAGCAGAAACAAAAAAACTACTCGACCGTTTGTACCCACTGCGGAAATGTCATACGATGCCTGACCGAGTATGTCTGTATTATCATTTAGGTCAATGTTTAGCACCGTGTGTTAAACCGGTTGAAAAAGAAACCTATCAAGAAATGATCGATGGCATTACGAAGTTTCTAAATGGTGGATTTCGTGAAGTAAAAGTACAGTTGGTTGAAAAAATGTCAGAAGCGGCTGAAAAACTGGAATTTGAACGCGCAAAAGAATATCGTGACCAAATTAATATGATTGAAACTGTCATGGAAAAACAAAAAATGGCGATGAACGATTTTACCAATCGCGATGTTTTTGCTTATGCTGTGGACAAAGGCTGGATGTGCGTGCAAGTCTTTTTTGTCAGACAAGGCAAATTGATAGAGCGAGACGTATCGCTGTTTCCACTTTATCGTGATCCAGAAGAAGAGTTTTTGACTTATCTCGGTCAGTTTTATGAAAAAGCCAATCACGTCAAACCGAGTGAAATTCTAATTCCTGAAGCAGATGATCCTGAAATGTTAAAAGAATGGCTTGGCATTCGCGTACTCGTTCCGCAACGCGGTAAGAAAAAAGAATTAGTGGCTCTTGCCAAGAAAAATGCGGAAGTAGCCATTAAAGAAAAATTCCAATTGTTAGAACGACAAGAAGAACGAACCATTGGTGCTTGTGTGGATTTAGGAGAGGCGATGAACATCGAAACGCCTTTGCGAATTGAAGCATTTGATAACTCGCATATTCAAGGTGCAGATGCAGTTTCTGCGATGATTACGTTTATTGACGGGAAACCGTCTAAAAAAGATTACCGCAAATACAAAACACGCAATGCGTCAAAGCCCGATGATTATGCGGCGATGCGAGAAGTGATTCGTCGCCGGTATTCACGCGTATTAAAAGATGGATTGCCATTGCCTGATTTGATCGTCATCGATGGTGGAAAAGGACAAATGGAATCAGCACGTGAAATTTTAGAAGATGAGCTCGGCTTATCGATTCCAATTGCAGGTCTTGCAAAAGACGCGAAGCACCAAACTTCCCAGTTACTGTACGGTTCACCAATTGAAATTGTGCCACTTAAACGAACGAGTGAAGCGTTTTATTTATTGCAGCGCATTCAAGACGAAGTCCATCGTTTTGTAATTACGTTTCATCGACAGTTACGTGGCAAAAACTCTATTCAATCAGCACTTGATGGTTTAGAAGGAGTGGGTCCAAAACGAAAACAGCAATTGCTGAAACATTTTGGATCAGTTAAAAAAATCAAAGAAGCATCCGTAGAAGAAATGAAAGAAGCAGGAATGCCTGAAGCAATTGCGCAATCGATCGAAAAGCACTTTGCTGAAGAGACGTTGCCAAGCGAATCGTAACATGGTAATGTAAGTAACTAATTAGATCACTTGGAAAAGTGATGATAGAGGCGCGAACATCAATAGTAAGCATTCGGAGATTTGCAGAATCTGTGATGAATGGTGAAAGGGATGATCGCCGAAGTGTGCGTATTTACTGCTGTTGCGTATGCTGGTTCTGCATTTAACAAATGCAGAGCTGTCAGAGTCAATCTCTGGAGGGCTATCTCACATGGGCGTTTTTCGTACATGATGAAAGAGGTAGTTTACCGCGATTGCGGTAAGCTGCCTTTTTTTGTGTTAGCGAAAGTACTAACCAATTTGAGAGCCACACACTGAATACAGGAGTGGATAGAATGAAAACAATCGTTATGAAATTTGGCGGAACATCCGTCGCAACTCCTGAAAAAATTATAGAAGTTGCGAAAAGAGCAATCCGTGAAAAAGAGCAAGGCAAGCGTGTAATCATTGTCGTATCTGCAATGGGCAAAACAACGGACACATTGCTTGGACTTGCAGCAGCCATCTCACAAGAGCCCTCTAAACGTGAAATGGATATGTTGCTCGCTACAGGTGAACAAGTCACAATTTCTTTACTAGCCATGGCTTTTAAAAAGCTAGGATACAAAGCGTTGTCTTTTACTGGCTGGCAAGCAGGAATTGCAACAGAGTCAGTGCCACGCAATGCGCGGATTGAACATATTCACACAGAACGTCTTGAACGTGTGTTAGAAAAAGGGTATTTTTGTGTTGTGGCTGGATTTCAAGGTGTTGATAAAATGGGTAACATTACAACACTAGGTAGAGGAGGATCCGATACAACAGCTGTCGCACTTGCAGCAGCATTAAATGCAGAAAAATGTGAAATATATACAGATGTCAACGGCGTTTACACAGCTGATCCGAGATGTGTGACCGGTGCACGGAAACTACAACAAATTTCTTATGACGAAATGTTAGAGCTCGCGAACTTAGGAGCAGGTGTTTTACATCCAAGAGCTGTTGAATTTGCTAAAAACAATAAAGTACCGTTATCGGTCAGAGCCAGTTATTCTGACGAGCCTGGCACAATCATACAAGAGGTGATCACTGTGGAGAAAAACTTAATCGTCCGTGGCATAGCATTTGAATCCGGAGTTGCACGAGTGACCGTTACATATAAAAAGCCTTTTAACGGATCATTGGCCAATATATTCAATACACTTGCTGAAAACCAAATTGATGTAGACATTATTGTTCAAAGTATTAGCGACGAATTTCCACCATCTGTTTCTTTTTCAATAAGCCAAGACAAGTTAAAAGAAACTCGAAGCGCATTAACAGAGGTACATGAAAAAATGGGTTTTTTATCAATCAATATAGAAGAGAATTTGGCGAAGGTATCAATTGTTGGTTCCGGAATGGTATCCAATCCAGGAGTTGCCGCGCGGATGTTCGATAGTTTAAGAGGGGAAGAAATCCCGGTTAAAATGGTCAGTACGTCTGAAATTAAAATTTCAGTTGTTGTGCCCCAGTCGAATATGGAACAAGCTGCAAATGCTTTGCATAAAGTATACGATTTAGCTGAAGTCCAGTTTTCTAAAGAAATAGTCGTTTCTGCCACAGACTGATGGATAATTTAGAGGATCGTGACAAGATTCACAAAACGTTCAAATTCTCATTCGTAAAAGAATAGTAATGCTTGTGTGTATGCTCTACACGCAATAGCAACCAAAAAGCGATTCTCAATTAGAGAATCGCTTTTTGGCGAATTCTATTAAAACGGTTACATTTTAACGCGTTTAAAGATTGATTTTGCATTTTACTTCCTTTGGAAAGATAGTAACTATCTGTTTTAAAAAGTTGAGTTGCCTTGACGCTCTTAAAGGGTGGGAGTACAATAAATATGTCATATTATTGTATCATGATGGTGTGCGGCTTCATGTGCATTCGGAATTTTTCGCTTGCTTTGATGCTGCCAAACAATGTTTGAGGGGGGTAAAATTTTGGATAACAATCGTGAATTTTTAATGCGCAGGCTGCACTCATTGTTAGGAATTATTCCTATCGGCTTATTCTTAACGCAGCACTTAATCGTTAACCATTTTGCAACACAGGGTGAAGAAGCGTTTAACAAGGCATCTTATTTTTTGGCAAATCTTCCATTCGTTATTTTCCTGGAGATCTTCGTTATTTACCTGCCGATCATGTATCACGCTTTCTATGGTCTATACATAGCGTTTACTGCGAAGAACAATCCTGGACATTATAGCTACTTGCGTAATATTTTATTTGTCGCACAACGCTATACAGGGGTCTTCCTAGTAGTCTTTATCGCTTGGCACGTCTTTGAAACAAGATTCCAAGTCGCGATCGGAGCAGCTGCTGAAGCTGATTTTAACATGATGGCCAACATCTTAGATAATCCGTGGATGATGGCATTTTACATCGCCGGTGTTTTAACAGCAACGTTCCACTTAGCAAACGGACTTTGGTCTTTCCTAGTTACGTGGGGAATTACACAATCCGCATCAGCACAGCGATATACAACTTATTTCACGCTTCTAGTATTTGTTGTATTATCAATCATTGGTATCAGAGCATTGTTTGCATTCGTTTAAGAATGTTTCAATTATTGGTGAACTAAAAGAGGAGTGAACACTAACATGGCGAAGGGCAAAATTACGATCGTCGGTGGCGGACTTGCTGGCTTAATGGCATCAATTAAAGTAGCAGAAGCAGGCGCACCGGTCGATTTATTTTCAATCGTTCCCGTTAAACGGTCCCACTCAGTATGTGCTCAAGGCGGGATTAATGGAGCGGTAAATACAAAAGGTGAAGGGGATTCTACGGATATCCACTTTGATGACACGGTGTATGGTGGCGACTTCTTAGCAAATCAACGCCCTGTAAAAGCAATGGCAGAGGCAGCACCTGGAATTATACGTATGTTCGATCGGATGGGCGTTATGTTTAACCGTACGCCGGAAGGTCTTTTAGATTTCCGACGCTTTGGTGGAACTATGTACCACAGAACAGCGTTTGCTGGTGCAACAACTGGCCAACAATTATTGTATGCATTAGATGAGCAAGTTCGTCGTCACGAAGTGGCCGGACTGATCACGAAATACGAAGGTTGGGAATTCCTTGGTCTTGTTCTTGACGAACAAGGTGTCGGTAAAGGGATCACAGCTCAAAATATGACGACAATGGAAATTAAATCGTTCCGCGCAGATGCTATTATCATGGCAACTGGTGGACCAGGGATTATTTTCGGGAAATCGACGAATTCTGTTATTAATACAGGTTCAGCGGCTTCGATCGTTTATCAACAAGGTGCATACTATGCGAACGGTGAGTTTATTCAAATTCACCCAACGGCAATTCCAGGAGACGATAAACTGCGCTTAATGTCAGAATCGGCTCGTGGAGAAGGCGGACGTATTTGGACATACAAAGACGGCAAGCCTTGGTATTTCCTTGAAGAAAAGTATCCGGCTTTCGGAAATTTAGTTCCGCGTGATATTGCAACACGTGAAATTTTTGACGTATGTGTTAACCAAAAACTCGGCATTAATGGCGAGAATATGGTGTACTTGGATCTTTCTCACAAAGACCCGAAAGAACTGGATATTAAATTAGGTGGAATCATCGAAATCTATGAGAAATTCACAGGCGATGACCCACGTAAAGTACCAATGAAAATTTTCCCTGCTGTTCATTATTCAATGGGCGGACTATGGGTGGATGATCATCAAATGACGAGCATTCCTGGTGTCTTAGCAGCAGGAGAATGTGATTACTCTCAGCACGGTGGAAACCGTTTGGGCGCAAACTCATTGCTTTCAGCTATATATGGTGGTATGGTCGCAGGACCAAATGCGCTTGAATATATCAACGGTCTCGAAGTGTTGGCAGAAGATCTTCCATCAACTATTTTCGAACAGTATGAAGCAGAAGAAAAACGCAAATGGGAAGAAATTTTAGCATTAGACGGTACAGAAAACGCATATGTTCTTCATAAAGAACTTGGCGAGTGGATGACAGATAACGTAACAGTAGTTCGCTATAACGATCGTTTAGAAAAGACGGATTTAAAAATCCAAGAACTTCTTGAGCGGTTTAATCACATTAGCATTACGGATACACAGCTTTGGAGTAACCAAGGTGCGATGTTCACACGTCAATTGCGCAATATGCTTCATTTGGCTCGAGCAATCACAATCGGCGCGCTTAACCGCAACGAGAGCCGCGGAGCTCATTACAAACCGGATTTCCCGGAACGTAATGACGAGGAATACTTGAAAACGACTATGGCTAAATTTAATGGCTTAGAGGCACCTATCTTCCATTATGAAGAAGTCGATACAGCGTTAATTCCACCGCGTAAACGTGATTATTCAGCAAAAGCATAATTATGAAGGGAGCTAATTTACATGGGTGAAGCAGCAAAAACAGTCATATTTGAAATCGAACGCAGAAACTCTACGGATGAAGATTCGTATTGGGAAAAGTTCGAATTGCCATATAAGATGAACATGAATGTCATTTCGGCATTGATGGAAATTCGTCGTAACCCTGTCAATATGGAAGGGAAAAAAACCACTCCTGTAACTTGGGACATGAACTGTCTAGAAGAAGTTTGTGGCGCATGTTCAATGGTCATCAACGGCAAAGCACGTCAATCATGTACGGCGCTAGTTGATCAGTTAGAACAGCCAATCCGTCTTCAACCGATGAAAACATTCCCTGTTGTTCGTGATTTAATCATTGACCGCAGTCGTATGTTCGACTCGTTGAAGAAAGTTAAAGCGTGGGTGCCAATCGATGGTACGCATGACCTTGGAGATGGACCACGTATGCCTGAACGTAAACGCCAATGGGCTTACGAACTATCTAAATGTATGACGTGCGGTGTATGTCTTGAAGCATGTCCGAACGTCAACGACAAATCTGACTTTATCGGGGCTGCGCCACTTTCTCAAGTTCGTTTAATGAACGCACATCCAACAGGTGCTATGAACCGTGATGCTCGTTTGAACGCTCTTATGGGCGAAGGTGGATTAGCAAGCTGTGGAAATTCTCAAAACTGTGTAGAATCTTGTCCAAAAGGAATTCCGTTGACCACGTCAATCGCAGCATTAAATCGCGATACGACTGTTCAAATGTTCCGTAACTTCTTCGGAAGTGACAGAATGGTTGACTAGTAGTTTGATAAAACCCCGCTGCTGCGGGGTTTTTATTTTTGCCTACAATTAAAACGTCTGCTCTTTCTTAAAGATTTTGATATACTAGTAAAATGAAAAAGATAAATAAGTACAGACAATGTAAATAGAACACAAAAACAAAGAACTTTTTGCAAAGCAAGAGTTGTTAGTTCCATCAAAAGTCGAGTAAGGAGAGGTACATATGAAAGCAAGTTATATTGAAGACTTTCAAAAGTGGAAACAAGAGTTCTTTTTTTCCGCGCCGGTTCAAGTGCGTTTTTCTGAAACGGATATGTTTGGTCACGTTAATAACACCGTACCTATTGCTTATTTTGAATTTGCGCGAATTGAATTTATGAAAAGCATGGGCTTGATGCAGCGGTGGCTTGAAGCAGGCAATGAGTTGTTTCCAGTTGTCGCAGATATGCAAGTAGACTTTGTGCAGCAAGTGTTTTTTGATGAAAAGTTAGAGGTGTATGTGAAAGTTGCGCGTGTTGGCACAAGCTCGGCGGATATTCATTACTGGACAGTGAATGAAAAAAAAGAAACCTGCTTTACAGGGCGAGGCGTAATTGTCCAAATTTCAAAACAAACCGGAAAAGGCCATCCTTGGTCTAAAGAAGAAATCGACATGCTTCGCACAACGCATCTAGTAGCCGTTAAAGAGTAACGGGCTCTTGCCAGATGTATAAAAAACCTTCACTATAGAACTAACATAGAGTTTCTGAGGAGTGATGACGAGTAATGAATGAAGACAAACAAGAAACAATCCATGAATTAGAACGCATCGCATTTATGGAAAAAGAACTGCGTTACATTGCTGGAATCATTAAGCAAAAAGGTCGAGAAATTTTAAGTTCTTATACCATTACACCACCTCAATTTATTGCGCTGCAATGGTTGTTTGAGCACGGGGATATGACAATTGGCGATTTATCGAATAAAATGTACTTAGCTTTTAGTACAACAACGGACTTAGTAGACCGTATGGAAAAAAATGAGCTGGTTGTTCGAATTCGTGAAGAACAAGATCGTCGCGTTGTTCGGATAAAATTGTTAAAAGAAGGCGAACGCGTCATTGAAGAAGTGATTCAAAAACGTCAAGAATACTTGCAAACTGTATTAGCAGACTTTACAAAAGATGAAGCGGGAAATTTTGCTGCGCTACTTGAAAAATTACACACAAACATGAAATAGGATAGAGGCGATGACGTTGAATGCGCCAATCGGAGTAATTGATTCGGGAGTCGGTGGACTTACCGTCGCAAAAGAAATAATGAGGCTCTTGCCAAATGAGCAAATTTACTATATCGGTGATAACGCGAGATGTCCATATGGTCCGCGTCCACTTGCCGAAGTCCGTTCTTACACATGGCAAATGGCCAATGCATTAATGAAAAAAAATATAAAAATGTTAGTCATTGCTTGCAACACAGCAACAGCTGCAGCTCTGCACTCACTTCAAAAAAACTTGCCGATTCCGGTAATTGGCGTTATTTTTCCTGGAGCACGTGCGGCTATTAAAACGTCAGCGACTAAAAAAATTGCCGTTTTAGGTACGCATGGAACGGTGCAAAGTGGAGCTTATGAAAAAGCGATTTTGTCGTTAGTGTCTTCTGCACAAGTTGTACAGCTTGCTTGCCCACGCTTTGTGCCTTTGGTTGAAAGTGACGAGTACGAAGGAGAGTTTGCTCATCGAATTGTCCATGACACATTAACGTCTATTGCTTATGAGGAATTTGATACTGCGATATTAGGTTGTACACATTACCCGTTGCTCCAAGGATTTATTGAAGAAGTTCTTGGTGATACAGTTCATGTTCTATCCTCAGCCGAGGAAACGGCTAAAGATGTCGAGCGTTTTTTAGTGTATAGAAGCCAATTAGCAACATGGAGCCAACGACCAGTCCACCGCTTTTATACATCGGGATCTACACAGATTTTCGGCTCAATTATTCAGAAGTGGTTAAGGATAGATGAACCGATTATTCATAGCATTCGATTTCCAAAAACCTGACGGCGTATGCTGTTGGGTTTTTGTTGTTACTTGCGAAATATGGTAAGCTATTTGAGCATATACAAGGAGGATTTTTATGACACGCATCGATAATAGACAAACAAACGAGCTGCGTCCTGTATCAGTGGACGTTGATTATTTGATTCATCCAGAAGGTTCGGTATTAATTACGGTAGGACAAACGAAAGTGATCTGTACGGCAACGATTGAAGACAAAGTGCCAGGGTTTTTACGTGGACAAGGTAAAGGCTGGATCACAGCAGAGTATTCCATGTTGCCACGTGCGACGAATAGCCGAAATCGCCGCGAAGCATCAGCGGGGAAAATCGGTGGACGAACAATGGAAATACAACGGTTGATCGGACGCGCATTACGTGCTGTGGTTGATCTTGAGAAGCTTGGAGAGCGAACGCTATGGATCGACTGCGACGTCATACAAGCAGACGGTGGAACGCGTACAGCGTCGATTACAGGCGCATTTATTGCGATGACCATGGCTATTGGCAAGCTAGAGCTTCCAGTATTTCCGGTAACCGATTTTCTTGCAGCAACAAGTGTAGGAGTTACTGAAGAAAACGGATCAATTTTAGATTTGAATTATGTGGAAGATTCAAGTGCTGAAGTCGATATGAACTTAGTGATGACAGGTGCTGGTCATTTTGTAGAGTTACAAGGAACGGGTGAAGAATCTACGTTCACACGCGTTCAGTTAAACGAATTGCTAGACCTTGGAGAAATGGGAATTAGTCAGTTGATTGACATGCAACGAGATGCGTTAGGCGAGTTAGCTGCGCGTATTGGTGAGAAAGGGTCTGCGGAATGATGAAAAAAATAGTAATCGCAACACAAAACAAAGGCAAAGCAAAAGATTTTGAAGCTCTCTTGTCGCCGCTTGGCTATGAGGTGTTGACTTTGCTAGATGTAGCTCAAGATATGGACGTAGAAGAAACGGGTATAACGTTTGAAGAAAACGCTATTTTAAAAGCAGAAGCAGTTTCAAAAGCACTAAACATTCCGGTTATTTCAGACGATAGCGGCTTGGAAATTGATGCATTAAACGGAGAACCCGGAGTTTACTCAGCGCGTTATGCAGGTGGAGCTAAAAGTGACGACGCCAACATCGCTAAAGTACTCGACAAACTTGCTGGCGTGCCAGAAAACAAACGCACAGCACGTTTTCGCTGTGTACTAGCAGTTGCAAATCCAGGACAACCAACTGAAACTTTCTCAGGCTCTTGCGAAGGAATGATACTCGAAGCACGTAAAGGCGAACATGGATTTGGGTACGATCCGATATTCTTTATTCCTGCGCTAAACAAAGCAATGGCTGAACTAGTGCCTAGCGAAAAAGCAGCAATTTCACACCGAGGAAATGCTTTACGTGAATTAAAACAGAGCATGCCAACATGGCTAGACGAACAAAAATAAATCGCGTTGTTTAATTTTAATGTTTTTTTAAAATAGCATTGACTTTTCTTTAAATCATTTCTATAATTAAAATTGTCTTTCAAAAGAAAAGCAAAGTCGCCCGCATTTGCAGGTGCCACCGTCTGGACTTTAAGAAAGCTTTCGTCTCAGTAGCTCAGCTGGATAGAGCAACGCCCTTCTAAGGCGTCGGTCGGGGGTTCGAATCCCTCCTGGGACATTATAGGAATGTACATAATCCCCAAAAAACTCCTTGCCGTTCATTGAACAGCATGGAGTTTTTTGTTTTCTGTTTAATTGTAATTCTGCTATTAGATGTATTGAAGAGATTTGATCATCCATCTGTTGTTGAATCCATTCATTCTGAAACCATTCCCCACACATAACGTACTATATAACTAAGGAGGCGTTCTTATGCCAACATGTCAAAAGTGCGGAACAGAGTGGACATGGAAACAATCTATTAAAGCATCCTGGAAGTTTAGTGGATCGATGCGCTGTCCTCATTGCGGAGCTAGTCAATATGCAACACCGAAATCACGGCAGCGTATGACGTTTATAAACTGGCTGGTTTTATTGCCCTTGCTTATTACGGCGATAATTGATATTCCACTCCTCTACACAATCGTGTTGATGGTAGTGCTATTTGCGATTGGCTTGTCTTTAATTCCAAAAATGATGGAACTGAGCAGCGAACGAAAACCTTTGTGGTAAACAGACTGTCTCAAGGTTTTTATTTTCTGCTTTAAGGGAATGTGGTATGATGATGAAACACAAAAGAGGTGGTAATATGCGAAAGAAATACCAGGAGTTGAAACGTAGAGGCAATGTCATTGTGTTTCCAACGACAGTTGATCGCTTGCTGACCGAAGGAATGACTTTTTTAAAGCAAGAAAACTATGAAGATGCACGAGATAGCTTGTATCAAGTACTCACTTACGAGCCTGAACACACAGCTGCTTTAGGTGGATATACGTATTGTCTGTATGAGCTAGGCGAGTTTGAAGAAGCTCTTGAAGTGTGCAGGGAACTATTACAAGTTGGTCCAATTCATTATTTGGAAACGATGGAGCTATACATAAGCATCTTGATGCAAGTCCGTGAGTTTGCAGAAGCGGAAAAAATGATTAAAGTCTTAATAGAAGAAAAAGTTTTACCTGAAGAGCGCTTAGAGCAGTTTCATCAATTACGAGAATTAAACGAACGCATTGCGGTGAACGCAGCGACTGAAAAGGTAGATGCTTCGCTTTATGCAATCGAAAACTTTCTAGCATTGCATCCATCAGAACAAGAGCAGCTCATTTTATCATTGCCACCGACTTCGTACCAAGTACTAAAAAAGAAGTTAGTCGCTATTGTTGAACATGCAGAAGCGGATTTATTGACGAAGACCTACATATTATTTATGCTGTCACAAGAAAACGTTGAAGCACAAATAAGAATTCAAAAATTTCATTATGACGGTGTATTTACTGTCACAGAGTTGCCGGATCCAGTGAATAATGAACGAATCCGCAAAATTGCTGCCATTATGTCAGAATCGTTAGCAAAAGATCCAACGCGCAACGACTTGGTGAAAGAGCTATTTGAACGGCATATTTATTTGCTTTATCCGTTCATATGGGATGAGTATAGTGAAGAACAAGTAGCAAGAGCGTATATGGATTATACGGCAGGACTTTTCGAGGGTTTGTCATCATTTGATAAAGATGAAAAGATATTAGTGTTTATCCAGCAAGCCGAACTATGGTTTGAAATGCGCAATGGGTAGAAATAGTTGAACCTGTCCACATGTGTGCTATAATATTGAAGTTGTCAAAATCGTAGTAAAACGTAAAATGACTTTTTAGAAAATGTTTGGAGGGCTTATAATATGTCAGCGAAATGGGAAAAACAAGAAGGTAACACAGGGATTTTAACAGTAGAAGTTCCTGCAGAAGAAGTAAACGCAGGTCTTGATAAAGCGTTTAAGAAAGTAGTAAAAGAAATTAACGTACCAGGTTTCCGTAAAGGGAAAATGCCACGTCAAATGTTCGAAAAACGTTTTGGCGCAGAATCACTTTACCAGGATGCATTAGATTTCATCTTACCTGACGCTTATGCAAATGCTGTTGAAGAAGCAGGAATCAACCCAGTTGATCGTCCTGAAATCGACATCGAAACAATTGAAAAAAATCAGCCGCTTGTATTCACAGCTAAAGTAATTGTGAAGCCTGAAGTTACGCTTGGCGAATACAAAGGTCTTGAAGCTTCAAAACCAGATACTGAAGTATCTGACGAAGACATCGAAAACCAGTTGAAAGAAAACCAAGAGCGTTTAGCTGAATTGACTGTTAAAGAAGACGAAGCAATCGTTGAAGGCGATACTGCAGTTATCGATTTTGAAGGATTTGTAGACGGAGAAGCATTTGAAGGCGGAGAAGGCACGGATTACTCGCTTGAAATTGGTTCAAACTCATTTATTCCTGGCTTTGAAGAGCAATTGGTTGGTGCAAAATCTGGAGAAGAAAAAGAAGTTGAAGTTACATTCCCAGAAGAATACCACGCTGCTGAACTTGCAGGAAAAGCTGCAACGTTCAAAGTAAAAGTAAACGAAGTTAAAGGAAAAGAACTTCCTGAGCTTAACGACGAGTTAGCTAAAGAAATCGATCCTGAAGTTGAAAGCTTGGATGCACTACGCACAAAAATGAAGGATAGCCTAGTGGCTGAGAAAAAATCAGCTGCAGATGCGTCACTTCGCGATGAGCTAGTTCAAAAAGCTGCCGAAAACGCAACAATCGATATTCCTCATGCAATGATCCATACTGAAATGGACCGTATGATGAGCGATTTCGAACAGCGTTTGACTCAACAAGGCATGAACCTTGACTTGTACTACCAATTCTCAGGTCAAGATGAAGCTGCACTTCGTGAGCAAATGCACGGTGATGCTGAAACACGCGTACGCGTTTCAATGACACTTGAAGCAATTGCTGAAGCTGAAAACATGCAAGTTACTTCAGAAGACATCGACAAAGAACTTGAAAAAATGGCTGGTCAGTTCAACATGGACAATGAACAGATTAAAACAGCTTTAGGTGGAACTGAAATGCTTGAAAATGATATCCGCATGCAAAACACAGTTGAGTTCCTCGTGGACAACGCTAAAATTTCTGAATAACACATAAGCAATATATAAGTTATGGGCGAAACAAGGTGCGGAAACGCACCTTGTTTTCCACTACATAGAACACAAGGTATAAGGGCTCGAAACCGCAAAATTGACGGTGAATCTAATTAGTTGCTACAATTACGTTAATCTTGTAAGATAATGGCTTGAATAGGGGTGAATACATTGTTCAAATTCAATGACGAAAAAGAACATTTAAAATGTTCGTTTTGTGGTAAACCACAAGAGCAAGTTCGTAAACTGGTCGCGGGACCAGGTGTTTATATTTGTGACGAGTGTATTGAGCTTTGTACGGAAATCGTAGAAGAAGAGCTTGGTACAAATGAAGAAGTAGAGTTTAAAGAAGTACCTAAGCCAAAAGAAATTTTAGATACTTTGAATGGCTATGTAATTGGTCAAGAAAAAGCGAAAAAATCATTGGCAGTTGCAGTGTATAATCACTATAAACGCGTCAACTCAAACAGCATCATTGATGATGTCGAGTTGTCTAAATCTAATATTGTTCTTATCGGACCAACAGGGAGCGGGAAGACGTTACTTGCGCAAACATTGGCACGTATTCTGAATGTACCTTTTGCTATTGCAGATGCTACTTCATTAACGGAAGCTGGATATGTAGGTGAAGACGTAGAAAACATTTTATTAAAGCTGATCCAAGCTGCAGACTATGACGTCGATCGAGCAGAAAAAGGGATTATCTATATTGATGAAATCGATAAAGTGGCTCGTAAATCTGAAAATGCATCGATTACACGTGATGTATCTGGTGAAGGAGTACAGCAAGCCCTTCTGAAAATTTTAGAAGGAACTACTGCAAGCGTTCCACCGCAAGGCGGACGTAAGCATCCGCATCAAGAATTTATCCAAATCGATACGACAAACGTATTGTTTATCGTAGGTGGTGCATTTGACGGCGTAGATCAAATTATTAAACGTCGTCTAGGCAACAAAATCATCGGTTTTGGTGCAGATCCAAACAAAGAAGAAATCGACGAAAAATCATTGCTTAGCCAATTGATTCCAGAAGATTTATTGAAATTTGGATTAATTCCAGAATTTATTGGTCGTTTGCCTGTATTGGCAAGTCTTGAACAATTGGATGAAAATGCGCTAGTCCAAATTTTAACTGAGCCTAAAAATGCATTGATCAAGCAATACCAGAAAATGATGGAATTAGATGGCGTCAAATTAACGTTTGAGCCTGAAGCCCTTGTAGCTATTGCAAAATTGGCCATTGAACGCAAAACTGGTGCACGTGGACTTCGTTCAATTATCGAAAACACGATGCTTGAAGTTATGTTCGACTTGCCTTCACGTGAAGACATTATTGAATGTGTCATTACAAAAGAAACAGTTGCCGACAGCGTGCCTCCTAAACTAATTCTAGAAGATGGTACAGAGTACGTTAGCGACAATGATGAGAAAACATCCGCGTAAGTGAGTGGAAGTTCACTAAGTAAATACGGTTTACTAAGTGAAAGCAAGACCAATCAATAGGATGATACGGGCTGACTCTGATCGTGCGCATCCGCACTTTCATGAGTTGGTCCGTTTTTGTTAGAAAAGCGAAAGCGACCGGTTAGCTCCGATAGGCATAAGACGAACTGGCGAAGTGGCGTTTTTTGCCACATAGGCAGAGTGGCTTATGACCCGAGGAGCTGGTCGCTTAAGCTAGACAAAGAAAAGCGAAAGCGACCGGTTAGCTCCGATAGGCATAAGACGAACTGGCGAAGTGGCGTTTTTTGCCACATAGGCAGAGTGGCTTATGACCCGAGGAGCTGGTCGCTTAAGCTAGACAAAGAAAAGCTACAGCACCTAGTTGTGTAGGTAAACTAAAGTATGGTTAAAAATTTTCCGGAGGTGACTTTCTACATGGCTAAGAAAAAAATAACAAAACAAGTACCTTTATTGCCATTGCGTGGACTTCTTGTATTCCCAACAATGGTGTTGCATATAGATGTCGGCCGTGAACGATCTATTGCGGCATTAGAACAAGCAATGCTCGATGACAACATGGTCTTTTTAGCAACACAAAAAGACATGAGTCTTGAAGATCCCAAACGAGCAGATCTTCACAAAACTGGAACATTGGCTTATGTAAAACAAATGTTGAAATTACCAAACGGTACGATTCGTGTACTAGTGGAAGGATTAGAACGTGGCCAAATAAAAAATTATGAAGAACAAGATAATTTCACGATGGTTGAAGTGACGCCTTTTGCGGATGAAGTAGAAAGAGACGCTGAACAAGATGCTTTAATGCGTTTACTATTAGAGCATTTTGAACATCACTCTAAAAATTCTAAAAAAGTAAGCAACGAAACATACAATACTGTAGCGGATATCGAAGAACCTGGCCGTCTAGCAGACATGGTCGCATCACACTTATCGATGAAAGTGGCTACAAAACAAGAAGTGTTAGAAACGTTTGATATCAGCAAACGATTAGAATTATTAATTACACGTTTGCACAGTGAACAAGAAGTAGCTGAACTTGAAAAACGCATCAATCTTCGCGTTAAAAAAGCTATGGAAAACACACAAAAAGAATTTTACTTGCGTGAGCAAATGAAAGCGATTCAGTCTGAACTTGGCGATAAAGATGGGAAATCTGCTGAAGTAGTTGATTTGAAAAAACGCATTGAAGAAGCTGAAATGCCAGAGTCTACTGAAAAAATTGCTTTGAAAGAGCTGGACCGCTATGAGAAATTACCATCTGCAGCTGCAGAAAGTGGCATTATTCGCAACTATATTGAATGGTTAGTAACGATTCCTTGGTCAAAATCAACAGAAGATCGTTTGGATATTAGCTACGCAGAAGCTGTTTTAAACCGTGACCATGATGGATTAGAGAGTGTCAAAGAGCGTGTCTTGGAATATTTAGCCGTTCAGCAAATGACAAATTCTTTGCGTGGCCCGATTCTTTGTTTAGTCGGACCTCCAGGTGTTGGTAAAACCTCGTTAGCTAAATCGATTGCTGAATCACTCAATCGTAACTTTGTTCGTGTATCGCTTGGTGGGGTTCGTGACGAATCTGAAATTCGTGGTCACCGTCGCACTTATGTGGGGGCAATGCCTGGTCGAATCATTCAAGGCATGAAAAAAGGTGGAACGATCAATCCGGTCTTTTTATTAGATGAAATTGATAAGATGTCGAATGATTTCCGTGGCGATCCGTCTTCCGCAATGCTTGAAGTGTTAGATCCTGAACAAAACAATTCATTTAGCGATCATTATATTGAAGAAACGTATGATTTATCGAATGTTCTTTTTGTAGCGACAGCAAACGATTTGGGATCAATTCCCGGACCTCTACGTGACCGTATGGAAGTCATCACAATTGCTGGATACACAGAAATCGAAAAACAAATGATTGCGAAAAACCACTTAACGCCAAAACAAGTATCAGAACACGGATTGTCAAAAGAGCAGTTAGCGTTTAAAGATGAAGCGTTTGTCAGCATTGTTCGTTATTACACACGCGAAGCAGGTGTCCGCGGGCTAGAACGCCAAATTGCTTCGATTTGCCGAAAAGTGACAAAACAAATTGTTTCTAAAGAAAAAGAACAAGTAATTGTCGGAGAAAAAGAAGTAGAAGCTTATCTTGGAAAACGTAAATTCCGCTACGGAATGGCTGAAACCGAAAACCAAATCGGTGTGGCGACGGGACTTGCATACACAACTGTTGGAGGGGACACTCTTCAAATAGAAGTTTCGCTATCCGCAGGTAAAGGCAAGTTGCAGTTGACGGGTAAACTAGGAGATGTGATGAAAGAGTCGGCGCAAACGGCATTGTCATTTGTTCGTGCACGTGCAGAATCTCTCGGCATTGATCCAAAATTCAATGAAACTCATGATATTCATATACACGTGCCAGAAGGCGCTGTTCCAAAAGACGGACCTTCTGCTGGGATTACGATTGCGACAGCTTTGGTCTCTGCATTAACGAAGCGTCCAATTCGTCGTGAAGTTGGCATGACTGGCGAAATTACACTGCGTGGTCGTGTTTTACCTATCGGTGGAATTAAAGAAAAAACCTTGAGTGCCCATCGTGCTGGATTAAAGACCATCATTTTGCCGATTGACAATGAGCGAGACCTAGAAGACATACCAGAGACAATCCGCAATGAAATGACATTTAAACTAGTGTCTCAAGCAGATGAGGCTTTGGAAATTGCTTTAGAAGGAGTAAATGAATGAAGGTTAATAAGGTAGAGTTAGTTATTAGTGCTGTTCGACCGGATCAATATCCAGAAGACGGCTTGCCGGAATTTGCGTTAGCTGGAAGATCCAATGTGGGTAAATCTTCTTTTATAAACAAAATGATTGGCCGTAAAAGCATGGCACGTATTTCGTCAAAACCGGGGAAGACACAAACATTGAATTTTTATAAAATCGAAGAGCAATTGTTTTATGTCGATGTACCGGGCTATGGCTATGCCAAAGTCTCAAAAGGAGAACGGGAAGCATGGGGCAAAATGATCGAGCGGTACATTACCAACCGTGAGCCTTTGCGAGCGGTTATTCAAATTGTTGACTTGCGACATCCGCCAAGTAGAGACGATATCGCGATGTATGAATTCATGAAGCATTTTGACATTCCATGTATTATCATTGCCACAAAAGCAGATAAAATTCCAAAAGGCAAATGGGACAAGCATAAGAAAATTGTTCGCACAACATTGGATATGGATAAAACCGATCCGCTCATTATCTTCTCGTCTGAAACTGGACTTGGCAGAGATGAAGCATGGCAGGAAATTGAAAACAGAATGTAAACAGAAAGCGTAACCTGCGGGTTACGCTTTTTTTGTATGCGCTAAAGTTTACTCATCCACGCGCTTATTAACAGCCAATTCCGACTAAGAGCGTTATACTTGTGACCGTTAAATCTGTTTGATACTATTAGATTATAATAATTATCATTAAGCATGACATTCATGTCTTGTTCACAATTTTGCAGTTCTAACAAAGCACAAAAGTGATATACTGAATAGAGATGAAATATTGAACGTGAAAGGTGTTTTGTACCCATGCACACATTAGTAGTTGGTGTGAATTACCGATCTGCACCCGTGGAAATTCGTGAAAAGTTGTCATTTATCGAATCAGACTTACCACAGGCGATGCAGGCGTTAAAACAACAAAAAAGTATATTGGAAAACGTGATTGTTTCTACTTGTAACCGGACAGAAATTTACGCAGTTGTAGATCAACTTCACACAGGAAGATATTACGTGAAGCAATTTCTTGCTGATTATTTCGAATTGCCGAAAGAAGCCATTTCTCAGTATTTATTTGTTCACGAACAAGATGCAGCAATCGAGCATTTATTTCGTGTAACCGCGGGTATTGATTCTATGGTTTTGGGTGAAACTCAAATTTTAGGCCAAGTAAAAAATAGTTTTCTTGCAGGACAAGAGCATGGCACGACAGGTACAGTATTCAATCAATTATTCAAGCAGGCTGTGACGTTAGCGAAACGCGCACATTCTGAAACAGCGATAGGTGAGAATGCAGTATCGGTATCGTATGCAGCTGTTGAACTTGGCAAGAAGATTTTTGGTACGCTTAAAAACAAACATGTTGTTATTTTAGGTGCTGGAAAAATGGGCGAATTGGCGATTAAAAACTTGCAAGGCAGTGGAGCCGACCGGGTGACAGTCATCAACCGGACATTTGAAAAAGCTGAATTGTTAGCAGATAAATTTGGTGGTAACGCAAAACCATTAAATCAATTGCAATGTGCGTTGCTAGAAGCAGATATTTTAATTTCGTCTACAGGTTCGACTGATTTTGTCATTGATCTTGAATTGATGCAGTTTGTTGAAAAACTTCGTAAAGGCAAACCATTGTTTATGGTAGATATCGCAGTTCCGCGTGATATGGACCCACGAATTGGTGATTTGCCAAACGTTTTCTTGTATGACATTGACGACATGCAAGGCATTGTAGAAGCGAACTTAGCAGAACGTGAACGCGCAGCTGGTGAAATCATGACAATGATTGATAAAGAAGCACTCGAGTTTAACGACTGGCTAACAACGCTTGGAGTTGTACCGGTAATTTCTGCGCTTCGCAAAAAAGCGCTGGGCATACAAGCTGAGACCATGGCGAGTATTGAAAACAAAATGCCAGACTTAACAGAGCGAGAGAAAAAAGTGCTAAACAAGCATACAAAATCAATCATCAATCAATTGTTGAAAGATCCGATTTTGCAAGCGAAAGAAATGGGCGGAAAGCCTAAGTCTCGCGAACAACTTGAATTGTTCATGCAAATCTTTGGTATTGAAGATGAAGTTGAAATAGAAATCGAGAAGCAGTCTAAAGCTCCACAAAAGAATACAGAAAAAACTGTTCTTCAAGCTCAAAATTCTACAACTGAAACTCCGGGTTATTCATTTTAAGCTTTTTAAAAGAGGCGTTTTCGAATCTATATGTTAAAATGTAGAGACGGGACGTCTTTAATTATGGAGATGAAGGGGAATGGGATGGCTGATTTAACAATGGCAAGGCTGCATGAAGCTATGGTTATTCTATATGCTATCAGCCTTGTTTTTTATTTTATCGATTACTTATATAAAGAAAAAAAAGCCAGTCGAATTGCAATGAGCTTGCTTGGTTTAGTTTGGGTCATGCAAACTGTATTTTTAGTACTGTATATCATTGAAACGCAGCGATTCCCGATATTGACTTTGTTTGAAGGTATTTATTTTTATGCCTGGTTGTTGGTGACGTTGTCGATCGTTTTGAGGATTTTCTATCGCTTTGACTTTGTTGTATTTTTCATCAATGTCATTGGATTTATCTTTATGACGATTCATACGTTTTCACCCGTACAAATCGAACGGTCACCTGTTGGAGATGCGTTAGTATCAGAGCTGCTGTTTATTCATGTCAGTTTTGCGATTCTATCCTATGTGGCGTTTTCGCTGTCTTTTGTGTTTGCGACACTTCACATGGTTTTATATAGAATGCTCAAGAAAAAGAAATGGACAAAGCAATGGGCAAACTTGCCGTCACTTGGACAAACACAGCAATTTATGACAATTTCCATTTTAGTCGGTATTTCGTTATTGTTTGTTTCTTTAGTTTTAGGTATGCAATGGGCGATTATTTCACTGTCGGAGTTTTCAGTGTTTGACATGAAGATTGTGGGATCGTTTATCTTGCTGGTGTTATACGGATGGATTCTTTGGCGACACCGTAAAGGTTCCTTGAATGGGATGAATTACGCAATGGCGCATACGTATATGTTTTTAGTGTTGCTTATTAATTTCTTTTTAGGCAGCCGATTATCTGAATTTCATTTTTGGTATTAAAGAGAGGTAGGATTTAGTTGAGAAAAATTATTGTAGGTTCGAGAAGAAGTAAATTAGCGATGACACAAACAAAGCAATTTATCGAAAAGTTAAAAGCGGCAGACGCACCATTTGAATTTGAAATCAAAGAAATTGTTACAAAAGGTGATCGCATTGTGGATGTTATGCTTTCGAAAATAGGCGGCAAAGGCCTGTTTGTTAAAGAAATTGAGCAAGCTCTTTTTGACCGTGAAATAGACTTTGCTGTTCACAGCATGAAAGATATGCCATCTTCGTTACCTGAAGGACTTGCAATCGGCTGTATTCCTGAACGTGAAGATCCACGCGATGCATATATTGCAAATGGTCATGTAAAGTTAATGGACTTGCCAAAAGGCGCAGTAGTTGGAACAAGTAGTTTACGCCGCAGTTCACAATTGCTTTTAATACGTCCAGACTTGGATATTCAATGGATTCGCGGAAACATTGATACGCGTCTTGCGAAATTACAAGCAGGCGATTTTGATGCAATTCTGTTAGCAGCATCAGGTTTAAAGCGGATGGGCTGGAAAGACGATTTAGTGACTGAATTTCTAGAAGTCGAAGATTGCCTTCCCGCAATCGGACAAGGTGCACTTGGAATTGAATGCCGTGAAGACGATAACGAGTTAATAGCGGAGTTGGGTAAACTAAATCATGAAGAAACGTATTTAGCTGTTAACGCAGAACGTAAATTCCTTAAAGATATGGATGGCAGTTGCCAAGTACCTATCGCTGGATATGCAACAGTAAACAAAGGTGAAATTACGTTTACAGGACTTATTTCTTCACCAGAAGCAGACCAAGTGTTTAAGGAAATGGCAATTAGTCGCGATCCAATTGAAGCAGGACGAGTAGTTGCTGAGAAAATTAGTGCACAAGGCGGCTATGAGTTGATTCAACGCGTCAAAGCTGAAAGCGATGTCTAGTTCTAATCCACTTCTTGAAGAAAAAACAATCGTTTTTACCGGTTCTAGAAAACCAGTAGAAGCGATTTCCCATGCACAATCATATGGCGCGGAAACCGTATATTTGCCACTTGTTGAAACTGCTGTTCGCCAGTCAGAAAAACCGGATTTCACGGGCTATGACTGGCTAATTTTCACTAGTCGCACAAGCGCTGAAGTATTTTGTGCATGTAACGAAAACGTATCAGCGAAAATAGCGGCAGTAGGTGACCAAACTGCTGCAGTTTTACAAAAACACGGACATCACGTCGATTTTATCCCGAAAGTTTTTAGTGCGGATCATTTTATCGAAGAATTTCCACCTGTTTCTGGAGTAGCGAAATGCTTGTTCATTAAAGGGCAAATGGCGAAAAACACCATTTCTTCTATGTCGATGCAAGTGGATGAATGGACGGTTTACGATACAGTGTTGAATATCGAAAACGCGAAAGCTGTGACCCAATTAACTGATGTCATTGTTCTTTTTGCTAGTCCTTCTGCTGTATCAGCTTATCGAAAAGCAGGCGGAAACTGGTCAAACATCCAAGTTGCAGCGATTGGCCATGTGACAAAACAAGCGATCGTAGATCATGGCGGCAAAGTCGATTTTACGCCTAAAAAATATACGTATATTGAAGTTATCAATGAAATAGCGAAAGGAAGTTTGTCTAAATGAAAAAATTGAATTTTAATCGTCACCGCCGTTTGCGTGGTTCTGCTAATCTCCGTTCAATGGTTCGCGAAACAAGCTTACATAAAGAGGATTTTATTTATCCGATTTTTGTTGTTGAAGGAGAAAATGTGAAAAACGAAATTTCATCTATGCCCGGAGTATTTCAATTTTCACTGGATAAATTAGGGGTTGAACTTGATGAAGTTGTCGATCTTGGGATTCCATCAGTGATTTTGTTTGGTGTACCAAATGAAAAAGATGCTGTTGGAACGCAAGCTTATCACGATCACGGCATTACACAAGAAGCAATCCGTTTCGCAAAAACCCGTCATCCTGAATTGGTCGTTATTGCCGACACTTGTCTTTGTCAGTATACCGACCATGGCCATTGTGGCGTCATCGAAGACGGTGTGATTTTAAATGACAAATCATTAGACTTATTGACGCGTACGGCAGTGTCTCAAGCAAAAGCGGGAGCAGATATTATTGCGCCATCAAATATGATGGACGGATTTGTCGCAGCGATTCGTTCTGGACTAGACGAAGCAGGCTTTGAAAACACACCGATTATGTCGTATGGCGTAAAATACTCATCTGCTTATTATGGACCTTTCCGCGAAGCGGCTCATAGCACACCGCAATTTGGAGATCGTAAAACCTACCAAATGGACCCAGCAAACCGTATGGAAGCTTTACGTGAAGCAACGTCAGATATTCAAGAAGGCGCAGATTTCATGATTGTAAAACCGGCATTGTCTTACTTAGACATTATTCGAGAAGTACGTGATAATTTTGATATTCCAATTGTTGCTTATAACGTATCAGGTGAATACGCCATGGTCAAAGCAGCTGCAGCAAATGGCTGGATTAATGAAGAAAAAATTGTGTTAGAAACATTATTGAGCATGAAACGCGCAGGAGCGGATATCGTCATGACGTATCACGCGAAAGACGCAGCACGCTGGTTGGAGGGGAAAAAATGACATACGAAAAATCAGTAGCCGCATTTACTGAAGCCAAAACGTTAATGCCAGGCGGCGTTAACAGCCCGGTTCGTGCTTTTAAATCAGTTAATATGGATCCGATCTTTATGCAATCAGGAAGTGGCGCAATCCTTACAGACGTTGATGGCAATACGTATATTGATTATGTCTTATCCTATGGCCCTCTTATTTTGGGTCATGCACAAGAAGATGTTGTAAAAGCGATTCAAGAAACAGCGGCACTAGGCACATCTTTCGGTGCACCCACTGAACTTGAAAACACGATGGCGAAATTAGTCATGGAACGCGTTCCATCAATTGAAATGGTCCGCATGGTTTCATCAGGAACAGAAGCGACGATGAGCGCATTACGCGTAGCACGCGGTTATACAGGACGAGACAAAATCCTGAAGTTTGAAGGTTGTTACCACGGCCATGCTGACAGCTTGTTGATCAAAGCGGGTTCAGGCGTTGCAACTTTAGGCTTGCCAGACTCACCAGGTGTACCAGCATCAATTGCTAAAAACACGATTACTGTTCCCTTCAATGACCTTGAAAGTGTTCGATTGGTGTTCCAAGAGTTTGGTGATGAACTAGCTGCAGTTATTGTAGAACCCGTTGCAGGAAACATGGGTGTGGTTCCACCAAATGACGGTTTCTTAACAGAGCTTCGCAATTTAACGCATGAAAACGGCACGGTTCTTATCTTTGATGAAGTTATGACCGGTTTCCGTGTAGGCTATAACTGTGCACAGGGCTATTATGGTGTAACACCGGATATGACGTGTTTAGGCAAAGTAATCGGTGGGGGATTACCAGTCGGTGCATTCGGTGGCAAGCGTGAAATTATGGAACAAGTTGCACCGAGCGGTTCAATATATCAAGCGGGTACTTTATCAGGGAATCCACTTGCCATGCGCGCAGGTTTTGAAACGTTGTCTCGCTTAACCAATGAAAGCTACGATGTATTTATTGAACGCGGCGATCAACTCGAAAAAGGTTTCCGTGAAGCTGCAATAAAATACAACATCCCGCATACTGTTAACCGTGCAGGTTCAATGATCGGTGTTTTCTTTACAAATGAAAAGGTAGTAGATTTCGAATCAGCCAAAACTTCAGACCTTGAGCTGTTCGCAGATTACTATCGCTTAATGGCAGCAGAAGGCATTTACTTGCCACCATCTCAGTTTGAAGGCATGTTCTTATCAACTGCTCATACAGAAGAGCACATCGCAAAAACTGTAGAAGCATTCCACACGGTATTTGCTAAATTGGCACGTTAACAAAGCCAAAAGCTGAAGCATCTGAAAATTTCAGGTGTCTCAGCTTTTTTTCATGTAAAAAAATTACTACCAATTAATATTCTAATCATTTAAAGAACGACATGAGAAGCATCACTAACTATAAACACTAGGCTACCAGTAGATGTTCTATTGTCTAAGCCATACCCAAAGCGACCCGAGCGACATGAGAAAGCCACACTAACTATAAACACAAACCATCAAGCAAATCGCTATTCTCTAAGCGAGGCGCGACCAGGGGCTAGGCGAAGCAATAAGACCGGTGTACTTCCGGTCTTATTGCGAGAGCCATGCCCAAAGCGACCCGAGCGACATAAGAAAGCCACACTAACCATCACAACCAGAAAATAAACTTGACGCTAAAACTAGATATTGAGTACAATAAGAGTAATTAGATATTTTATGCGTTGATGAGGATAGTAAATTGTGCGTACATTTCAGAGAGAAGACCATTGGGTGAGAGGTCTTTATGTGCGTCCAGTTGAATGTCACCTCGGAGCAGTTGCCGTGAAACGAGTAGCGGGAACCGGACTGAACATCCGTTATGAAACTTGAGAGCCGGGTCTGCACATAGACCTGTGTATAAAGGTGGTACCGCGAAAAACTCCTTCGTCCTTTACAGACGACGGGAGTTTTTTGCGTTCTACGAGAAATTAAAGGAGGAATTTCCATGACTGAACAAATGTCCACAAAGTACGATCCGCAATCGATTGAAAAAGGCCGTTACGATTGGTGGGTCGAACAAAAATTCTTTGAAGCCAAACCAGAAAGCGGCAAAACACCTTATACTATTGTGATTCCTCCACCAAACGTTACCGGCAGGTTGCACTTAGGGCACGCGTGGGACACAACCTTGCAAGACATTTTAACACGCATGAAACGCATGCAAGGCTTTGATGCGTTATGGCTTCCAGGAATGGACCATGCCGGAATTGCAACGCAAGCAAAAGTGGAAGGCAAGCTGAAAGAAGAAGGCCGTTCACGCTACGACTTGGGTCGTGAAGCGTTTCTTCAAGAATCGTGGAAATGGAAAGATCAATACGCAGGTCACATTCGTGAGCAATGGGCGAAATTAGGCTTAGGTCTTGATTATTCACGTGAGCGTTTTACGTTGGACGATGGTTTGTCAAAGGCAGTACGTGAAGTATTCGTAAAACTATACGAGAAAAAACTTATTTACCGCGGCAAGTACATCATCAACTGGGATCCGAATACCAAAACAGCCATTTCAGATATTGAAGTAATTCACAAAGACGTTAAAGGCGCGTTTTATCATATGCGTTATCCACTTGCAGATGGCAGTGGGCATATTGAAATTGCGACAACTCGTCCCGAAACAATGCTTGGCGATACAGCTGTGGCTGTTCACCCGAAAGACGAACGTTACCAGCATTTAATCGGTAAAAAAGTAATCTTGCCAATCATTGGTCGCGAAATTGAAATTGTAGCGGACGATTACGTAGATAGAGAATTCGGCAGTGGTGCTGTCAAAATCACACCAGCTCATGATCCGAATGACTTTGAAATTGGCAACCGACACAATTTAGAACGTGTACTCGTAATGCACGAAGATGGTTCAATGAACGAAAACGCCGGGAAATACGAAGGACTTGACCGTTTTGAATGTCGCAAGCAAATCGTTAAAGACTTACAAGACATGGATGTGTTGTTTGAAATCGAAGAGCATATGCACTCTGTGGGTCACTCTGAGCGAAGCGGTGCTGTGGTGGAACCTTATCTCTCAACACAATGGTTTGTAGATATGCAACCTCTTGCAGCAGCATCTGTAGAAGCACAAAAAAATGGCGACGGCGTTCATTTTGTGCCAGATCGCTTTGAAAAAACGTATTTGCACTGGATGGAAAATATTCGCGATTGGTGTATTTCTCGTCAACTTTGGTGGGGACATCAAATTCCAGCTTGGTACCATAACGAAACCAATGAAATTTATGTAGGTCATGAAGCACCGGCTGACGCTGAAAACTGGACGCAAGACGAAGATGTATTAGACACATGGTTCTCATCTGCTTTGTGGCCGTTTTCAACACTTGGCTGGCCAGAAGAAAACGAAGATCTTAGCCGTTACTACCCAACCGATGCATTAGTGACAGGCTATGACATTATTAACTTTTGGGTATCGCGTATGATTTTCCAAGCACTCGAATTTACGGGTGAAAAACCGTTTAAAGACGTCTTGATTCACGGACTGGTTCGCGATGCTGAAGGACGCAAAATGTCGAAGTCACTAGGTAACGGTGTCGATCCAATGGATGTGATTTCACAGTACGGAGCAGATTCGCTGCGTTACTTCCTAGCAACAGCATCGTCTCCAGGACAAGATCTTCGTTATTCAAATGACAAAGTAGAGTCAGTATGGAACTTTGCCAACAAAATCTGGAACGCATCACGTTTTGCGTTGATGAACATGGAAGGCATGACGTACGACCAAATCGACTTATCGGGCAAAAAGTCAGTGGCCGATTCATGGATTTTAACACGGTTAAATGAAACCATTGAACAAGTCACTGAACTTGCTGAACGCTATGAATTTGGTGAAGTGGGACGTTCGCTTTATAATTTCATTTGGGATGATTTCTGTGACTGGTACATTGAAATGGCTAAACTTCCACTATACGGTGAAGATGAAAACGCGAAGAAAATGACGCGTTCAGTTCTCGCGTATGTATTAGACAACACAATGCGTTTATTGCATCCGTTCATGCCGTTTATTACAGAAGAGATTTGGCAGAACTTGCCACATGAAGGCGAATCGATTACGATTGCTGCGTGGCCGACAGTAGATGACTCATTAACAAACCAAAGCCAGTCTTCTAGCATGAAGCTGTTAATGGATGTGATTCGTTCAGTTCGTACAATTCGTGCAGAAGTACAATCGCCAATGAGCAAAAAAGTGCCATTGACGATTTCTGCAAAAGACGCCAATACGCATGCGGTATTAGAAGCAAACGCCGCATACATCGAACGGTTCTGTAACCCAGAAACGTTAACGATTGGCGAAAACTTAGTTGCTCCTGAAAAATCAATGTCAGCAGTAGTGTCAGGTGCTGAATTGTTCATGCCACTTGAAGGCTTGATTGACATTGATGCAGAACTTGCTCGACTCAACAAAGAACTGGAAAAATGGGCAAAAGAAGTAAAACTGGTGAGTAGTAAATTGTCCAATGAACGTTTTGTTTCAAAAGCACCCGAAGCTGTAGTTGCTGAAGAACGTGCGAAACAAGCGGATTACCTAGAAAAACACGCAACGGTTGAAAAACGTATCGAAGAACTAAAAAACTTGTAAAACGAAAAAACCGCTTTCCCAATTGGGAAAGCGGTTTTTGGTTTAGTGTGGTCGATCTTCTCGACGGAAAGGAGCATTTTTTTCTAATTTGTGTAGATGATTCACCAACAACTCTGCGATGTTTTCTTCATGCGTTTGATAAAACGAACGAGCTCCCACTGGATCTTCAATTTCATTAAATACATGCTGGCCATCCTCGAGCAGTAAAAAGTCGATGCCAATATAATCGCTCTTTAACGCACGGGCAATGCGCACGACGTCTTTTTGTTGCGCCGCTGTTAAGACATGTTTTTCAATGGTAGCACCAAGTGAGTAGTTGGCTTTAAAGGAATCAGTAGCACTGCGTTTTACCGCGCCGACGACTTCCGTACCGATTATATAAGCACGGACGTCTGCTACGTGCGAAATAACAGGCTGGAAAACAAGTGGATTTTTCGTCTTGGGCAAGTCATCAGCCGACTCGAGCAACCATACTTCCTCACCGCCATGACCTGTTGTTGTTTTAGCGACACAAGGATAGTGTGGGACTTGGCGATAACTTGGAACGGTCGCAACTCCGAGCAGCAGAAACAACTTAAAGCTTTGCCATTTATCGTTCGCAATGCGATTGACTTCAGCGCGGTTAACTAAGTGAATGCCTTGATCTTCCAAAAAACGAGCGGCTTGAGGGCGGCGTGCACGGAAAACAACGACATCACCGGCTAAGCGCTCTGCAAGCAAAACCAAACCTTCGTCGCTCCAATCGTCCCAAGACACCACTTCGAAATCACCAACGCGTTGCAAATCATCGATAAATCCGTGGTTGCGTATAGCGTCTTGTGTTTCATACAAAAGTTTCATGACAAGTCCTCCAGTATATAAGCAATCATGGCATCGGCGACATTAATGCCCGTGACATTCAAAATATTGCGGATATGCGCAGCGGCGTTCACTTCACAAACTAAAGGCTCATCGTTTTCGCCAAACAGTAAATCCACACCTGCAAATATAGCGCCTACTGCATGAGCAGCGGTTAAAGCTAATTGCTGTTGTGATGAAGTTAAAGTGATGGGGGATGCCACACCGCCATTTGTAATATTGGCACGGAAATCCGTTTCGGAATGACGATACATCGCGGCCACAATTTTACCACCCACAATATTGACGCGAATGTCACGACCGCGACTCGTTTCAATAAATTCTTGAAAGACAAAATCCACTCCTCGTAAACTTTCCACTTTTTCATAAAATTGCGCTTTTGTTTCAATTAAATACACTTTCATGCCGAAAGAGCCGTGACCTTCTTTTATAATCATGGGCAATGTTAAACGATCAATCACTTTTTCGAAATAACCAGAATCTTTGATGGAAAAGCTCGGATATACTTTAGGGGCAACGATGGTTCGCGGCATCGGCAAGTTTTGTGCAGCCAATTGAACATATTGTGTGGCTTTGTTGTCACATAAGTCGATAACAGCAGGATCGTTGTAAACGGGTACACCTCTGCTTTTTAAAAAATAGCCAAGTAAAATATCTTTATCCAATAATACAGCAAAATCGGGTATACTTAAGTTGACTGATAAATCCATTATAGTTTCATAATTTTTCATAATTTTTACAGTGATACCAGCTCGTTCTGCTGCACCTGCAACAAGACGAGCTTGATCTGCAAACTTATCGGAAACTAAGCTTCCGTTGTAAATAACCCAACAACTCGTCATATTCACTCCACCTTCGTGCTAATATCATACTTAAAAATTGTATCATGTTTACTAAAGAAATGAGGCTACTAATGATAATCGGACTTGAGCATTATAAAAGCAAATGGAACATACATACAGATTCAGCAATTCATCCGGGACTTGAAGCGATTACAGCAGCGCTCGAAGAGTTTGGAAATCCGCATAAAGTTGGAAAGTTTATTCACTTAGCCGGAACAAATGGCAAAGGATCTACAGCAACTTTTTTGTCAGCAATTTTGCGAGCACACGGTTATCGTGTGGGTACTTTTTACTCTCCGTGTATTGAAGACCTCCATGATCAAATTCAAGTCGATGGAAAACCCATTAGCTCACAGGAACTAAATGTAGTTATGAAACAATTGAGTTGTTTACAAACACCAGTAACCGATTTTGAACTATTAACGCTGGTTGCATTTATCGTTTTTGAAAATCATGCACTTGACTTTATCCTTATTGAAGCAGGGATGGGAGGAGCGCTTGACAGCACAAACGTCATCGATTCAGAAATTGCTATTATCCCGTCGATCTCTATTGATCATACCAATTTCTTAGGAGAAACCATAGAAAAAATCGCTTGGCATAAAGCAGGGATTATAAAAAAATGGAAGCCTGTCGTCATTGGCAACTTGCCAGAAGAAGCTTTGAAACTCGTTCAGCAAACGGCGGATAACCTTCACGCTGAAGTCATTCAACCAAAAAAACAACTAACCGTGCCATTAAAATTAAAAGGATCTCATCAACTTGGAAACGCTACGTTAGCACTTGAAGCTGCTAAAGAGTTAATAAGCAAAGAATTTGATGAAGAAAAATCTTTAAACGCTTTATCTTCTGCTACGCTTGCTTATCGATTTGAAGAAATCTTTCCTGGTGTTATTTTTGACGGAGCACATAATCAGGCAGGTGCGGAAGCACTTGTTAAAACTGTGCAAGAAACTTTTCCAGATCGCCCTGTTCATATTGTTATGGGAATTTTGAAAGGAAAAGACTATAAAAACGTGTTGCGTCAGTTAGAAACGATAAGCGATCATTTTACATTTGTTGACTTTGATGATGACCGAGCATTGTCATCAAAAATATTATTTTCAGAAAATAGAAGTAAAAGGAAGACAATTCTAAAATCGTATGATATATTACCTGTATATAATAAAGAGGAAGTGACTATAGTCACTGGTTCTCTTTACCTGTTAACGCTACTAAATGATGCGGAAAAGTTGTTTTTTAGTCTTTATCGAGTCTAAACACAAATTGATTTTTGAGGTGTATGAAAGGAAAGATGTTATGGAAAATCATAAAAAACGTAAAGTTGTTCTGTGGAGTTTGTGGCTACTCATTGTTCCTGCAGGCTTATTGACCATCTATAACTTCTTTCCACCAGTCATAATGGAGCCGTGGAATTTGGTAGCTTATACATTGTTTTTTATACTCATGAGTTTTATGCCTATGAATATTAATGGAGCTTCGACATTTTTGGTGCAATGGGTCACAGTCGCAGTATTCTTGAAATATGGAATCTTTGTTGAAATTTTAATAACTCAATTAGCAATGTTTATCGTCTTGTATAGAAGTCGCACAAACGAAGAGCAATCGTTGAGAATTCCGTTTAATTCGCTTATGTTTTTTTTCGTGTCGCTCATTGCAGGTCTAACCTATATGCTAGCAGGTGGAGAATTCAATTCACTAGATTTATCAAATGTACTTGTTTTTGGTCTGATTTTCCAAGTGGTATCGGTACTTGTTAACCAAATAATTTACTATTTATACGATTATTCCATCGGCGAACATAGTAAATTCCTATCCTTAGATGCGATTTGGGATTTTGGTTTGATGTTTGTGATATTCCCTTACGCCATTGCACTGTATTTGTTTGAAGCCTATATTGGAATGGCAGCGCTCGTGTTACTCGGGGTTCCGTTTTTTACAATGACGGCAGTGATGAAAATGTACAATAACTCAGAACAGATTAATAGTGATTTAAAAAAAGCGGGCTTGATCGGACATGACCTTGCAGATCGTTTAGAAATAGAAGAAGTACTTGATCAATTTGTGGTCAAAGTGGCCGATATGTTCAAAGTCGAATACGCGTACATCATCGATTACCGAGATGAACAACAACAAATACTTCGCATTTACGAGAACAATCAATTGCAGCCACGTGAAATCGCTCCGTTTTCTTACAATCAAGGCATTGTCGGAAAAGTTATTACGACAGGTGACTCATATATATACGACAATAAAAAACAGTGGAAAGACCTCAAAATCGGAAAATTGCCAGAAGATGTTCAAAGCATTATGGCTACACCGATTGCGCGTAACAACAAAATCGAAGGCGTTCTTTTATTAGCATCAAAAAAGAAATACGCTTTCGTAAAGCATCAACTGCAAATTTTAGAAATCCTCAGCACGTATTTTGCAGTATCAGTTGAAAAAGCAGGCTATATGCAAAAAATCATCAACAAAAGCGAACGTTGCGGATTAACTAAATTGTACAATTATCGTTATTTAGACGAAAGTCTAGAAAGTTGTATCGACGAAATGAAAGCAGGTAGGCTAGATCAGTTGTCACTCGTAATGATGGACATTGATTATTTCAAGAGCGTCAACGATCGCTACGGACACCAAAGCGGAAATGACATCTTGGTTCAGCTTGCAGATATACTTAGAGCAGAAATTGGAACTGAAGGAACCATCGCACGCTACGGCGGTGAAGAATTTGTCGTACTGCTTCAAAACTACAGCAAAGAACGGGCCATGCTGCTCGCTGAAAATCTCCGCAAGCGTATCGAGAAATACGACTTCTTAATTGAAAACGACCTTGCAGAAGACCGCCAGCAACAAGTCATTCATATCACGATGAGTATCGGCGTATCAACTGCACCTGACGATAGTGACGAAGGCATGGCACTGATCCGGAATGCGGACAGGGCGTTGTATATTGGAGCGAAGCAAGCAGGTCGGAACAAAGTTGCAGCATATGTGAAATAAAGAATAAAAAGTCCAAGTTCAATTTGAACTTGGACTTTTATTTTGATTAAGGTGAATTGTAGCTTCTTTCTAATTCAATAGGAGGTGAGATATTGTTAATCCAAGGTTCTTCATCGATATCTAATTCAGAATAAGTCCTAATAATTTCTGGGTTATAAATTATTTGTAGTCTAGAATCTTTCTTTTTTTGATCACTTATATTATCTACATCTAACGAAGAATTGCAAAAAAAACATGATCGTCCTGGTTGTGTATCGCCTCTAACTGCATTTAATATAATCTTACGAGCTGATATTCCACCATTTATTATAATATTTGACCCAACACCGTACAGCTCCATGGTTTTTTCACTATAAAAATAAGCCTTAAAATCACTAGCTGTGCTTTGGTATTCTGAGTTATTCGATAACTTAATATCTCCTTTAGAAAAAATGATCAAAGATCCAATTCTGTTCTTCTTAGGCTCATTACTTGCATCTTTATAAACTATTCCTGCAATTACTGATTTTGTAATCGTTACTGTTCCATCAACATAGAAAATCGCATCGCTGTCTAAATTTGCATTAGTTATAGTTAAATTACCTTTTACATAGATTATGCCTTTTATAGCGGTATTGCCAGTAATATTTAAATTTCCTCCGACATAAGCTCCGTTGTTAAAGGTGGTGGATTCTGCAGAAATTGATAAATTACCTGAAGTAGCGAACTTTCCAGAATTTTTAATATCAGGTTTACCAAATATATTTGTGCCACTTAGCACATAATCATTATCATATTTATAAGCTACTTTCATCTCGCAATTTTTTTTACATTTTGAATCTACTTTTTCATTAGTTACATAAGTAGTAGCTAAATAAACATCTGATGAAGAAACAATATTCGAAAATTTAAAGTCATTTAATTTATTTTTATAGCTATTTAAATTATTACTATCAAAGTAAATGGCTACTTTTTTAGAAGTGAAATCAATAGGTTTTATATCAACAAATTGATTAACTCTTTTGGGTTTAATTTCATTAAAAAAAAGTTTTGTATCATCTGTATACTTGGAATAATAACTTGTATTTCCTATATCTTTTCCATCTATATAATCATCATAAGTAAATTTATAGTTCCAATTTTCTTTTGTGCGAGCAGGATGTGTGAAATGATATAAGTTACCGCCTAAAAAAAGTTTAGAATTATTTCTTGAATCGACTCCAGAAATTTCTGGGTATAAACTTTCTTCTGAAATTGCAGTTGAACCACTTTTCCAAATCCCTCGTTTTGAAACAATGAGATCATTATCTACTTTCAAATCACCTTTTATGGTCACTCCACCATTTAAATACAGATTACCTTCTCCAGGTATAGGAGGGAATCTAGTTGTATCACTTTTATCTTTTACTTTATAAGCACCTACTGCATAGTTTAATACTTCAGGATACTGTGTTGAACCAATATTGTATTTCGCATAAAGTATGTTTGATTTATCACCAGAGATACCCGTACTTTTAAAAGTGATGATTTTTCGCAAATATTTTTGAGTTGAATTTATTGTCATCATGCTCTCTGAATCATCTACTGATTTAAAAATACAAACTGTATAATTGGTTCCTGCTCCGGATGTAGCTTGTCCAGTAATTGATTTGTTGCCAGAACATTTGTATTTATCTACTACACTATTTAATTTATTTACATATTCAACTGCTGAAATGCCACTAGCTGTTACGGCTTCATTTAATTCCTTGGTAATTTGAGCATTAGCATGTTCGATACCTTTACTAGCTAAATCTGAAGACTGGACGATATCTTCTCTTATCTCATTTTTAGTTGTGCCGTTAAAAGACATAGCTATTAAACTTACTCCTAAAATCGAAAATAGAACAATAATTATTAAAGTCAGTAACAATGAATACCCTTCTTGGTTGTCACTTAAATACCTTTTCATCCTGCGTCCTCCTTAGAATTAGCAATTACCTGTACGGTGTTTTCGAATTTCATTCTGTGTTCTTTATTTCCTTTGTTTAGTTTTAAAGTAAAAACTATCGTGTATTCAGCTTCAGTGTCATTTTTAGTAATAGAGGTAGGTGAATTACTTGAACAATCTGTTGGAATAATTTTGACGTTTTGATTGTAAAAATTTATTACGTTACCGTTCACTAATACATTTTCGCCTTCAAAGCCAGTTTTAACAAATTTTCCTGATTTCATTACATTTAATAATGAGGTTTTTTTATTGTTAGTACAAAAATTTTCTACTTCAATCTGACCGTCTTTTAAGATGAATAAATCTTTAATCATACTAGCCATAATCAAATCGGCTTCATCACGTAATTGTGTTTCTACTTGGATTCGCTGGTAATTTGAATAGCCTTGAAATAGAACTGTATAAGATAGAATCCCTATAATACTAACAATGACTAATGTAGCCATAAGCTCTACTAAAGTAACACCATGATCATTTTTGAAGACATTGATTATTTTATTCATCTGCAACGTATCCTTCCACTGCGCTTGATAGCTTAGAGTTAACTGCAGTAACTTGGACAACAACATTTAATAGAGAGAGGTTACATTCAGTTGCATTCTGGGTCGGACTTATCTTAATCTGATAAGATTTTCCATTCATCTCATAAATAAAAGAATCTTTTTCTTGCCAATCCTTCTGAGGGCTTGTACAGGGCTGTTTCACTTCTTTGTAAATAATAAACTCACCTGGTTGAACTTTCACTCGCTCCAAATAAGCATCAGCCAAATTAATAACGACTAACTTCTCACTATTCGATACCGCTAACCGATTGGTATTCGCGAAGACAGCTGTAAAACTCATCAATACGATGGACAGAATAACCAGTGAAGCCAGAACCTCTACTAGTGTAAAACCTCTATCGTTCTTCATATAAAATTTTGTCAAATTTTCACCCGCTTATGTAAATAGTAGTAGTAATTTTCATGGAAAGTTAAGCTTCTCGTTATATATACCATTTTCTTTGTATCCTGACTAGCTGACTTTGGAAAAAATTATACGTTAAGTAGTAAATAAGTATTAATAACTATTTTTATTATTCGCTATTATTTATACCATTTATCTTGTATTATAGCTATATCAGATAAGATACTTTAACCTATATTATTACTTTAATTTACAAATTGAAAGGAATCTTCAATTTTGAATATTATATTATGTGCATTAACTTTACAGGAGGAGTTTAAATGGTGCGGATTTTTATCTTTATAATTTTTGTAGCGAGTGCAATGTTGGCTTTCTACTTTTTAACAACGAGTGTGAATCGGATGAAAATAATGACGTTGATCGGAGGAGGCGCATTTGCGGCTTTTGTTGGTCTTTTTATGCAGGGAGCCTTGTCGGTTTATCTGTCAATCGCGGCCATTGTTGCGATCTCGTTATTGGGCGCGCTGGTTTATGCAAAAGTTCAAGAAACCAACCAACTAAAAAGACAGCAAATTCTTCAAGAACACAAAAATAGAAAAAGCAAAATTTCAGCTAAACAAACAGCAGTTGTAAAAAAGCCCGTTCATGAACCGATAGGTGATGGAACGAGTGGTATGCAGACAATCGCAAGAGTCAGGGAGGAACAAAAGGTTGAATAATCAAGTATTTGGAAAAACGTTTCTAACCATATTAGTGGCAGGATTATTATTTTTTGGCGTTGCCAATGTAGGAGCTGCAGCTGTAGACAAATGGCTGTTCCCAACTACTAAATTTGGTGATCATACATATATTGGCACAACGGAAGTTTCCAACATGGAAATAGCTGCAGCTATGGAGCAATTTTCAGGAACCACTGAAAACTGGCGACAATCGTCTGAACTACTCGTAACCTATCAAGATGCAACAGCTAGTTATCCATTAGACAATGCAGAAATTTTGTTAGAAGAAACCGCTGAACAAGCTCAGTCGGGTGTACAGAATAGTTTTGTATATGATCTTCAAGACAAAACCACTGAACGTTTTTTCACTGAAAATTTTACAGGAGTAGAATTTTCTGAATCTGAAGTGCAAAAACTGACGAACAAACTAGAACAAGCACTTCAAGCAGGTTTAGAAAAAACACATGTCGCGATCAGCGATGATTCACTTGTGGTGGATCGTGAAAATGTTTCTGAAATGATTTTTCCGGAGTTGTCGACTAGTGAAGAAGTGGCAGCGATCGTTGAAGCTATTAATGGACTTCAAATTGCTCCTGGTGAGACATTTTCTTTTTTAGAAGTGATTGCTGAAATAGAACCTATTGGAGTAACAGATGCTGAACTTACTGAAATTGCTTCAACTATTTATTCTGTGGTACTCAAAACAAACTTCAAAATAGAAAAACGCACCATCGGAACACAAGTTCCCAAAAAAATTGCTGTAGGTCAAGAAGCAACGATTAATCGTGCACTTGGCATCGACTTGGTTTTTTCTAACCCCAATGCTAGCTCGTTTGTTTTAAATGCAGCTTCTTCAGGAAGTTCGTTGACTGCGTCATTATACGGTTTTCCGTTTGTATATGAGTATGCGGTATTAACTGGTGGCAATGAAACCGTAAATCCGCGACTGATCAAGCAATACAGTGCATTTATCACAAGTGGGAAAAAAGTTGAAGAAGAAGGCAGTAAAGGAGTTCGTGTCGAAGTAACGCGTTCTATTATGGATGAAGAAGAAGAATTAGAAGTTGAATCTATTTCAACAGATTTTTATCCGCCAATTGACCGAGTGGAACTTTATCCATTGACAGCTCCTCCTGCAGAAGTCATTCCGGAAACGGGCTCTGACGAATCTCTAGAAGAGACAGAAGACGGAAAACCGACAGAAGAAGACAGCGAAACACCAACAGATTCTACAAGTGACAACAACGGTGTTAGTTCGGGATCAGGATCGGGACAAAAGGCTGAAGATGGAAAAGAATCAACAGATTCAAAAACTGAAAAAACCGAAAAAACCGAAAAAACTGAAACAACTAAAGATAAATCAAATAGTTCGACAGATAAAGAAACGGATGGTTCAACATCTAGTTCAGACAAAGATTCTGGATCAGGAGAACCGGTATACGATAAGGGTGGAAATTTAGTAAACCCTTAATCGGTGGTGAGGAGGAAAAGAATGGCGAAAGTACGCAAGCGACTGGGCGATATTTTAGTTGACCATGGATTACTGACACAATCAGATTTAGAAGAAGCGCTCACTACTAAAAAAGCACAACAAAAAATAGGTGATGCCCTTTTACAAAGAGGATTGATTACCGAGCAGCAGCTGATTGAAACACTTGAAGTGCAGCTGGGTATTCCGCACGTCTCTCTTTTCCGATATCCTTTTGATAAAAACTTGTTCACTATGGTACCAAAAGAAATGGCAAAGCGAAATCAGTTGGTCCCATTAAAAGTAGAAGGCGATAAATTATTCGTTGCGATGACAAATCCAATGGATTACATCACCATCGATGATCTTCGGTTAACAACAGGCTTTCACATAGAGCCAGTCATTGCTTCAAAAGAAGATGTTACTAAAGCGATTTCGAAATACTATGACGAGGAATCGTTTGATGAGTTTATCGGCGACATGCCTGACAAAGAACAAGGACAACAAGAAGAAATGGGCGATATAGACGCGCCAATTGTTCGCTTAGTTAGCCAAATTCTTTCAACGGCTGTCTCGCTAAAAGCGAGTGACGTTCATATGGACCCTCAAGAAAACCGTGTATTGATTCGTTACCGGATTGATGGATCTCTCCGAACAGAACGCATATTGCCAAAAGCGATGCAAGGAATGATAACGGCACGCATTAAAATTTTAGCGAATCTCGACATAACAGAAAGCCGGATTCCACAAGATGGCCGCATTAAAACAAATGTAGACATGCGCCCGATTGACTTGCGCGTTTCTTCACTTCCTACCGTGTACGGCGAAAAAATCGTTATGCGAATTCTAGATTTGAGCGCCAATTTAACTGATATTGCTAAGCTTGGGTTTAGCGAACTAAACATGGAACGTTTTATGCACGAAATTGATAAACCCAATGGCATTATTTTAATTTCAGGTCCCACTGGTTCTGGTAAGTCATCAACGCTTTATGCCGCTTTAAATAAACTAAATTCTGAAGAAGTTAACATCATTACCGTAGAAGACCCAGTTGAGTACCAACTAGAAGGCATTAACCAAATTCAAGTAAATACCAATGTGGGCTTAACTTTTGCGGCTGGACTTCGTTCGATTCTTCGGCAAGATCCAGATATCGTCATGGTTGGAGAAATCCGAGACAAAGAAACGGCTGATATCTCGATACGTGCGTCGCTTACAGGTCACTTAGTATTAAGCACCATTCACACCAATGACTCTATTGCTTCGATTACGCGTTTAATGGACATGGGCATTGAGCCGTTTCTTGTAACAGCTTCTCTAAATGCCGTGGTTGCACAACGCTTGATTCGCAAAGTATGCCGAGATTGTCGAGAAACACATCAAGCGACTGAACGCGAAAAGTACATTTTTGAAAAAAGAGGCTTAACGATTGAAACGATCGCGCGTGGAAGTGGTTGTTCACAATGCAACATGACAGGCTATCGTGGACGTATGGCGATTCATGAAGTACTTGTTGTGAACGAAGAAATAAAAGACATTATCAACCGCAATGGAACTTCTGCAGAAATTCGCGAAATCGCAATGAAAAACAAAACAATTTTCTTGATTGACGACGGTTTATCAAAAGTGAAGGAAGGCATGACAACAACAGAAGAAGTTCTGCGCGTTGCCATGATGGATTAAAACGATGTCAATTCCATATATCGATGAAATTTTAACCGCTGCCATTAATTTGGATGCGTCCGATATCCATTTAACAGTAGGAATTCCACCCGTTTTTCGATTGAATGGCAAACTAAAGCGGTACGGTGAAGAAATTGTGACTTACGAGCAAACGAGAGAAATTAGCAAGTTGTTGATTCCGGAGAGGTTGTTTGAACGCTTTTTAGAAAAAGGAGAAATGGATTACTCTTATTCGCTACCCGGTGTAGGCAGGTTTCGTGTCAATACATTTCATCAGCGAGGATCGGATTCCCATGCGTTTCGAACGATCACTACGGGAGTGCCGACAATTGATCAGTTGAACATGCCAGATGTTTTGAAAATTCTTTCTGAATCACAACAAGGTCTCATTTTAGTCACAGGGCCTACTGGGTCTGGCAAATCAACAACTTTAGCCGCTATGATTCGCCATATAAACGATCATATGGCAAAACACATCATCACTTTAGAAGATCCGATTGAGTACTTGCATAGGCATGGCAGTTCGATTATAAACCAACGTGAAATCGGGTCGGATACCCATTCTTTTGCGAACGGCTTACGCGCAGCTTTGCGGCAAGATCCGGATGTTATTTTAGTCGGTGAAATGCGTGACTTAGAAACCATTACGACAGCTATCACAGCTGCCGAAACTGGCCATTTGGTTATGGCCACTTTGCACACATCAAGTGCTGCATCAACAATTGAACGAATTATTGATGTGTTTCCAGCAGGTCAGCAGCCTCAAGTTCGTACACAATTAGCAGGTGTCTTAAAAGCAGTCATTTCTCAGCGGTTATTGCCAACAAGTGACGGGCAAGGACGAGTGGCCGCAACGGAAATTATGATCAACAATACAGCTATTTCCAATTTAATCCGTACAGAAAAAGTGCATCAAATTCCAAACGTTATTTTAACCAATCGTGCAGCGGGGATGAATATGATGGCCACTTCTATACAAGAGCTATTAGCAACGAATAAAATTTCTCGCCATACCGCTCATCCATACTTGAAAGGAGAAGGGTGACATGGCACGTTTTAAATACGAAGGACGCGATACAAAAAAGGTAAGAACAGGCATCGTGACTTCAAGTAACCGAAGAGAAGCGGTTATTAAACTGCGCGATGAAGGCATCAAAGTTACGGAAATGTGGGAAATTGAAACCACTACACTTCAAAAAGACATAACAATAGGCAATCCAGTAAAGCAAGATCAATTTATAATGTTCTTGCGCCAGTTTTCTACATTGATGCGTGCAGGTGTAACGATCGTTGATACAATACGCATTTTGTCGCAACAAGTGGACTCAAAAGCATTGGCTAAAACGCTAGCCGCGATTGAAGATGAACTGCGCAAAGGCAATACATTATCAGACAGTCTAGCCAAGCATCCTAAAATTTTTGAACCATTGACGATCAACTTGATCAAAGCAGGAGAAATGTCCGGAAATATCGATGAGTCTCTAGAGCGTCTCGCCGATCATTACGAAAAAGCGTACCAAACGCGTCAAAAAGTAATTTCTGCCATGTCGTATCCTGCAATTGTTGGCGTGTTGGCAATCGGCGTTGTAATTTTCTTGTTAGCAACCATTGTGCCGATGTTTGTTGGCATGTTTGAAGGGTTTGGCGGAGAACTTCCGCTGCTCACTAAAGTCGTAATGATGTTAAGTGATTGGACGCTCGCTTATTGGTACTTGATCGTGCTCGCTATTTTAGTAGTACTGGGGACATTGTGGTTGATGAAACGCAATTTGCAAGGAAGAGTCATACTGGATACGTTACTGCTACGCATGCCTGTGTTTGGAAATATATTTAAGAAATCTGCGTTAGCTCGATTGACGCGGACGTTGAGTTCTTTGTTTTCAAGTTCGGTTCCTATTTTACAAGCATTAACTATGGTCGAAAAAGTAGTAGGCAATGAAGTGATGTCCAAAGTAATCTTGTCATCAAGAGATTCACTAGAGCGCGGAGGATCGCTAACCGACCCCATGCGCAATCATTGGGCGTTTCCACCGCTAATTCCGCACATGATTTCCATTGGTGAACAAACAGGGTCACTAGACCATATGTTGTTAAAAGTCGCGGAGTTTTATGAAAAAGAAGTAGACGCAGAGACCGACCGGCTAAAAGCGTTAATCGAGCCATTGATGATTGTGCTTCTTGCTGGGCTAGTAGGTACTATAGTACTATCAATTATGCTGCCGATGTTTGAGATGTTTAATAACGTAGACAATATGTAGGACGAATCATCTAGATAGTTTAAAAATATTTGCAAAAAATGCAAAAAAGCTATTGCTATAATTAATACTATTGATATAATTGAGACGTACTCAAAGTAGTATATAAAAGTAAAAAAATAGGGGGAAAAGAAATGAAGAATTATTTACAAAAGAAATTAAACAACGAAAAAGGGATGACCTTAATCGAGCTATTAGCCGTTATCGTTATTATCGCAATTATTGCCGCGATTGCTATTCCGGCAATTGGGAATATTATTGAGAATAGTCGTTATAGTGCGGTTAAGTCGGATGCTACAAATAGCATTAGTGCAGCTAATATCTACTTTACAGAAAACCCTGATAAAACAAGTGTTAGTGCAAAAGTTTTAAAGGATGATGGGTATCTTGATTCACCGGGTAAATTACCTGCAACAACAACTGGTACTGCAGCAGGGTCTGGTATTACAGTATTTACAAATAGTAATCCTATAAAAATATCGACTCCAGCTATCACATATTCTACTGGTAAGACCTTAACCTTTACAAATGCTTCAATTGAATTAATCAATGCTGATGATAAAAAGGGTAGCGAAGATCCTGCTGCTAAAACAATACCTGCACAATAGTAATCTAACTATTTGAATATACTCAAGATTTGTAGGAGCTGAAAAAATGGCCTTATCGTTTTTATCGAAAAAAGCGCGTGTGGTGACAATGACTATAGAAGAAGATGCCATTCGGTATGTGGAGTTAAAATCCACAGATCCGCTCTTCATCAGCCAGGCCGAAGAGATCGCTCTTCCGGCCGGGGTTATCAAAGATGGCGAAATTGTCGACTTAAAGGCGCTTGGTTCGTTACTCGATGAGGCTGTCCATCAGTGGGGTCTCTCTAAGAAGTCAGTCCGATTCCTCGCCCCTGACGAATTCGTTATCATCCGCAAAGTTGCATTTCCTCAAGGTGTCAAAGTCGATGAGCTAAAAGGCCATTTCTTTATCGAAATTGGTTCGACGCTGTATTTGCCTTTTGAAGATCCGGTATTTGATGTTGTGCCTTACAACGACAATGCCGAAGTATTGATCATCGCTTCTAAAGAATCTGTTGTTCACTCGTATGAGCAAGTGTTTGACGAAGCGAAATTAAAAGCAACAGTAGCGGACATTACGCCACTCGCTTTGTACCGGTTAGCTTTTTTACAACACGATTTCGCTGAAGAAGAACACATCATGATGATCGATCTGCATTCAAAAAAAATGACTGTGTCTATTTTTTATGAGCATTATCCATTGTTCATGCGACCAGTCGAATTGAATTTGGCTGAAGAAGATTTCTTGGATTCTGCCATTGTACTAGAAGAAATTGAATCAGAAGTGGAAAAGTTAAGCAATTTTTATCGCTACAGTATGAACGCGGGTGGAGCGGGTATTACAAAAGTTGTTTTCAACGGACTAGACAATTGGCCGGAACTTCAGTCGCGTCTAGAAGGCCGCTTGTCAGTTCCTGTGTATCCACTTGTGATGAAACCCATTCCAAGTGAATTAAACGATAGCGTTCCTGAACGTTTTAACCGTGCCATCGGTTTAGCCCTGAAAGAGGTGTAAGCATGTTAGTAGATATTAACTTATTGCCGCAAAAAGAACGAGAACGACCTGTCGTGCTTGTTGCGGTGCTTGGCGTTTTAGGGGTGGCCGTTTTACTCTGGGCAATTTTTTTCTTTATGGCACAGTCACAAAATAACCAACAAGCCGCAACGGATGCGGAATATGCACAAGTAGCGATTCAAAGTGAAGCGGTACGCGCGCAACTAGAAGCATCAATTGGACTAAATGACGAACAGCAATTACAAGCAACGGTTGTTTGGGCAGAAGCTTATCAATTTGATACGGTGCCTCTCCTAGGAGATCTTGTTTCTCGGTTACCTAAACGTGGATTTTTTGATTCGTTTTCATTTGTAAAACCCAATTTGGGTACTTTGACCATTCAATTCGATACGTCTCGTGAAGCGGCTTATTATTTGGCTCAGTTAAAAGCTTCTGAAATGCTGGCATCGGCATCGCTTGACTCGGTCACGAACGAAGAACTGGATTTAATTGAAGAAGAAGATCCAAACAAAGTTGAGACAAATGAATTAATAAAAAACCCGCGTTATTTGGCTACATACAGTTTGGTTTATGTTGATGAACGGTTGCCAGCTGAAGAAGGCACCGTCAACGCAGATGGTACAGTAACAGAAGCACCGGTAACAGAAGAAACACAAGCGCCTGCCACAGAAACACCAGCAGAAGAAACGGTTCCTGCAGAATCTGAGGTGGATGTTCAATGAGTAGCTTAACGAAACGCCAAAAAGAAATCGCTTTGGTAGCACTAGCTGTACTTTTGTTACTTGGTAGTGCTGCGTACTCTTACTTTTCTTTGTATACGCCAGCTAAAGAAGCACGTCTACAATCTGAACAATTACTAACTTCAGAAAAAGAAGTGCTCATGGCATTAGAAGCACAACAAAAAGCAGCTCCACCGACTGAAAAAATCAGTGTTGGCGATTTGCAACAACAAGTTTCTGTCGAACCTTTAACAGATTTGATCTTATTGCAAATTGAACAAGCTGAGCTAATTTCACAGACCTTTGTGACTTCCGTGAATTTTACAGAAGCGCCATTGACGTTACTGCAGCCAGTTGAAGGAATGGAAAACCTACAAGAAATCGTCGCAGCAGTCGAGTTTAATGCTAGAGATTATAACGGCATCGCGACTTTTATAGACGAAATTGAACAAATGGAACGAATCATGGTAGTGGATACTATTGATTTTACTGCAAACCCGGAACTGACAAAAGCTGATCAACTAAACGAACCTTTACTCGTTTCGGTTTCTTTTTCTGCATTTTATCGTCCGGATTTAGTGGGCCTTGCGGATGATTTGTTAAAAGTCGATTCGCCGGCGCCTGCTAAAAAAGTAAATCCATTGCCTCAAAACGATGGAACCAACTTGGTAATGCCAGAAGTGATAGCTCCAGAAACGACACAAGAAGAAATTGAGATTTTAACTACCGATCCTGAAACAGACGTAAAAGTCGATGTGACTGTTGAAGAAGACGCTGAGACGGTAGACCGGTAAAGAAGACAAAAGAGAAATCACTGCGATTTCTCTTTTTTTGGTAGAGCTGGTTTGAAGATTTGTGTATAAGTCGAGTTATGAAGTTTCACTTCTAGATATTCCGCAAAGCAACTTCGCTATCCCGCGGCCTTGTGGGAGTCTACGCTGTTTTGCTGCATATCTCCAATGTGGACTCTTAAATATAAGTTTGTATCTACTCTAAGAAAAATTTATGATCAGCCAAATTCAAGCTGTCTTTTTTGTAGCGTGGAATACGAACTTTTAATGAAAACCTTAGAAGAAAGAACGTAAGGCGGCGACTCCTGCGGAAAAACGGAGTGGTGAGACCCCGCAGGAGCCTGCGACGAGGAGGCTCAGCGCTTCGTCCGCGGAAAGCGTCCGCCTGCAGTGACTTCTTCAACTCTATCACTAACTATTCCACAAAAAACTACAGCAAAGAGGGTTTCTATGGTATTAACTTATTCTGTTTTTATTGGCTTGTTTGGCCTTGTTTTTGGTTCGTTTTTTAATGTTGTTGGTTTACGTGTGCCCAAAAAGGAATCGATTGCTTACCCGCCTTCACATTGCACCAATTGCGACCGACGCTTGACGGCGATTGATTTGGTGCCAGTGTTTTCTTACTTGTTTTTGAAAGGTCAGTGCCGAACATGTGGCTCGAAAATCCATTGGGTGTATCCGTTAATAGAAGCCATCACGGCGATTTTATTCGTCGCATCGTATTTAGTGTTTGGTTTTACACCCGAACTTGTCGTTGCGATTTTGTTTGTGTCGCTATTGGTCATCATCACCGTATCAGACATTGCGTACATGCTCATTCCAGATAAAGTGCTACTGCCGTTTGCGGTCGTGCTGCTCGGACTTCGTTTGTTTGTTCCACTGGATCCGTGGTGGGATAGTTTAGTTGGAGCCGTTGTTGGATTTGGCTTGTTGTTTTTGATTGCGGTTGTTTCAAAAGGCGGCATGGGCGGCGGCGACATCAAACTATTTTTCGTCATCGGTTTGGTACTCGGTTCAGTCGGAATTTTAATGACTTTGTTTTTCGCATCGTTTATTGGTGCGATTGTAGGCATTATTCAATTACGTGTGACAAAAAAAGGTCGGAAAACACCGATTCCGTTTGGGCCATCGATCGCGGTCGCAGCTGTTATCGTTTACTTCTGGGGTGACGGGCTGCTTGCATGGTATATGAATTTTCTAGGATGAAGCGGAGGCTTCATCTTTTTTTTGTTTTACAAATCGCACCGTTTGTTTCTTCTTTCTAGTTGCAGAACGTTTTGTGTGCAGGAAAGCACATTGGTTTTGGAGCCGGTCATCTTGATTCTCGTAAAACCTAATTATAAACAGCAACACACAGCGCTTCCCGCAAATCAAAGCGATCAAATCTCATTTTTCAATACTTCAATCCGACCAAAAATCATTTTTGGCTATTTGTTTAGTGTTTTTGCAGGTGGTATGATTCTTGAAAAAGGAGAGATTCCCTCTATGAAATTTGTTTCCGATTTCCCAATCATTCTCGCATCTCAATCGCCTCGTCGCCAAGAACTTCTCGGCATGCTCGGCATTGATTTTACTATTGTTCCAAGTACAAAAGACGAACCCAATCCGCAGCAATTCCAAACTGCTCTCGGCTTTGTGTTAGCCTGTGCTGCACAAAAAGCACGAGAAGTAGCTACGGTTCATGCAGATGCCATCGTTATCGGCTCAGATACCATAGTTGCGCTAGACGATGAGATTTTACTTAAGCCCAAAAGCAAAGATCAAGCAAGAAGCTATTTGCAGAAATTATCAGGTCAAACGCATCACGTCATTACGGCAGTGACTGTTTTGCAAAAAAATAGCGAATTGTCTTTTCATGAAACGGTAAAAGTGACGTTTTTTGAATTGCCAGAAGCGTGGATTGAAGCATATATCAATACAGCAGATCCGTATGACAAAGCAGGAGCTTATGGCATTCAAACTTTATCAGGACTTTTTGTAAAAGAAATTACTGGCGATTACAATGCGGTAGTGGGATTACCGATTGCTTTGTTAACACAGAAACTGGTCAGTGCTGGATTTGTTTCACTAGCAGGGAGTGGTGTCAGATGCTAAACGAAGCACAGTTAATGATTCGTGATGTACATATATCCGACCGGCCGCGTGAGCGCTTGATTCATCAAGGAGCCACCGCTTTGTCGAATCAAGAACTAATCGCGATTTTACTCCGTACAGGCAGTCGTCAAGAGTCGGTATTGCATTTGGCAAACCGCGTATTGACTCATTTCGAACAAATTCAAGAATTGAAAAACGCCACAATCGAAGAAATGGTAGCGATCAATGGCATTGGACAAGCAAAAGCGGTTCAATTACTTGCGGCTGTTGAATTGGGACGACGCTTATCTTCAAAGCAAACCGACACAAAGTTTACCATTCGTTCTCCTAAAGACGCGGCTTCTTACTTAATGGCAGACATGACTTCACTCAAGCAAGAACATTTTGTGGTGTTGTTCCTCAATATTAAAAACCAAGTTATGCACCGGCAAACTATTTTTGTGGGCAACTTGAATGCCTCTATTGTTCATCCACGCGAAATTTTCCGTGAAGCGGTGCGCCGTTCGTCTGCTTCCATTGTTTGTGCTCACAACCATCCGTCTGGTAATCCAGCGCCATCACCAGAAGATATCGATGTGACCAAGCGACTGGTTGAAGCGGGCAGTATTATTGGAATCGAACTGCTCGATCACGTGATCATTGGTGACCATCAATTCATATCGTTGAAAGAAAAGGGGTTCATGTAGCACTGTTTATTTTTTTCTTTTTCGTCTATAATAAGTGGTATTGTGTCAACGCACTTAGCAACATAGCGGCGTGTTAAAGAAGGGACGAAAAATGGTGTTTGGATTTGGTCTAAAAGATGTAGGAATTGATTTAGGTACAGCCAATACGTTGGTATATATTAAAGGCAAAGGAATTGTTCTTCGTGAACCTTCTGTTGTCGTTAAAAATAAACGAACAGAGGAAATTGTCGCGGTCGGTAGTCAAGCAAAAAACATGATGGGGCGAACAGCCGAATCGATTATTGCGATTCGTCCAATGACTGATGGTGTTATTGCTGATTACGATACGACTTTGATTATGATAAAGCATTATTTAGAAGAAGCGTTTAAAGCCGTCGGCAGCAAATGGAAAAGTGGCACGGTTATGATTTGTGTTCCTTTTGGCATAACTTCTGTCGAACAACGCGCTGTGTTAAATGCTGCACGTAGCGCTGGAGCTCGCGAAGCATTCACAATTGAAGAACCGTTCGCAGCAGCAATTGGTGCAGGGTTACCGGTTTGGGAACCTGTGGGCAGTATGGTCGTCGATATTGGGGGCGGTACCACAGAAGTAGCGATTATTTCTCTAGGTGGAATCGTTTCAAGCGAATCGATTCGTGTAGCTGGAGATGCATTTGATGTAGAAATTATTCACTATATCCGCAAAACTTATAATGTGTTAATCGGTGAGAGAACCGCAGAAGCGTTAAAACTTGGCATTGGATCCGCTGCGGTTTTAGAAGAATCTCAAAAAACGATTTCGATGGACATACGCGGTCGCGACTTGGTTACGGGATTTCCAAAAACAGTGCAAGTGACAGCTGGCGAAATTGTCGAAGCCGTTAAAGAGCCAATCGCTGAGATTATCGCTGGGATTAAAACAGCATTAGAAAAAACACCACCTGAACTTAGCTCAGATGTGTTGGAAAATGGCATTGTGTTAACGGGTGGAGGAGCGCTACTAAAAAACCTCGACCGCGTTATCTCGAATGAAACGTCGATGCCTGTGTCGATTGCCGATCACCCACTGGATTGTGTTGCACTTGGCACAGGCAAGGCGCTGGAGAATATGGATAAATTCCGACGTCAGTTATCAATTAAATAAGGAGGATGGCGATATGCCAAAGCTTTTTACAAACAAGCGGCTAATTTTGCTGCTGTTGGGTGTCATCCTGCTGGTTGCACTGATTTCTTTTTCGCTCCGCGATCGTGACAATGTGTCACTTCCGGAACAAATTATAAAAGATGCTGTGGGAGCCGGGCAGTCGGCATTTTCACGACCTGCTCATGTTGTCACTGGTATTTTTGAAAATATCGATTCGTTGCTAAAGACATTTGAAGAAAACCAGCATTTGAAAACGCGTTTAGAAGAATTTGCAGGTGTGCAGGCTGAAGTCAAAGACTTGCGAACTGAAAACAAAGAACTCAAAGAAATCGTTGGAAAAGAAGAGGATTTACGTGAATTCAATCCCATTCAAGCAACGGTGATTGCCCGAAACCCCGATCAATGGGAAGAAAAAATTATTTTAAACCAAGGCACCAATCAAGGTGTCGCAAAAAATATGGCGGTTATGACAGCGAGCGGGTTGATTGGAAAAATTACGTTAACAACGCCTACAACGTCAACCGTTGAATTGATTTCGACGTTCAATCCTAATTACCGCATTTCAGCAATGGTCGTCGATGGCAAGAAAGATGTCTTTGGATTAATTGAAGGCTACGATGCAGAACGTCGCGAATTGCTGTTAAAACGAATTGACGCAAATATTGAACTCAAAAAAGGCGATCAAGTTATGTCTAGTGGACTTGGTGGGATTTTCCCGAAAGGTATTTTAATTGGGACAATCACAGAAGTCACCATCGATGAATTTGGGTTAACCAAACTTGCTTATGTAAAACCAGCAGCTAATTTCTCTCTTTTAGATCATGTGATTATTGCGGATCGTGTGATGGAAGAAGTGGACGGTGAAGACAATGGCGTGACGGGAGACGATGAATCATGATTCGTTTTCTTATCCCACTGATCTGTCTCGTCTTGTTTTTCATGGAACCGGTTTTTGGACTTTTTTCACCACTTGTTATTAATGGAGAACTGAATTATATTGTGCCCCGTTTTTTGATTATGTTCTTAATTTTTGTCACGCTTTATTACGATGTTAAACACGCCGTGTTTTACGGATTGTTTTTCGGGCTCTTGTATGATGTCTTTTACATTGATATTATTGGGTTATATTCTTTCTTGTATCCAGCTATTTGTTTAGTTGCCGCGTCTGTGTTTAAACGAATCCCGCAAAATTTAGTGACAGCGACTTTACTAACGCTTGTTTTATTGGCACTGTTTGAATTTTTGCTTTACCAATTCTTCCTGCTCATTTCATTAACAGGTATGCCGCTTGATTTATTTGTTACCATGCGGTTATGGCCAACGATGGTTGCCAACTCAATCTTTTTGGTGATGCTCGGATGGGTTTTTAAATCGGTAATGGTCACGCAATTATCAGAGCGTGATCATAAAATAGGGTTATATTAATGAAAGTGCAGGTGACATTTTGTTGAAAAATCTCGTTAATATTAAAGGGAAAAATAAAGGGCTTGTGCTTTATCTTGATGATCAATGCGCATATTCCGAGTTATTGCCCGCACTAAAAGCAAAGGTTTCAGAACCCGCGCTTGATAGCGATACGGAAGTAACGATTCATTTGAACAAACGCTATTGTACAGAAAGTCAAATTGCAGAATTGAGCGAAATCATTGCAACCAATCCTCATTTGAAGGTAGTCGGAGCAACCAGTGATATCCTAACAGTAAAAGAAAGTGATCAACTGATTCTCGAGCGCCAGTCAGAAACCTATGTGGGAATTGTCCGGTCTGGTCAAATTGTTAAAGCAGAAGGTGACTTAGTGGTTATTGGTGATGTAAACCCGAACGGCCGTGTAGAAGCGGGTGGAAGTGTTTATGTGCTAGGTCGTTTAAAAGGCGCGGCTCACGCCGGAACTAAAGGCAATCGCGACGCAGTTATTGCAGCGTCGTGGCTCGAAGCAACACAATTAAAGATTCACGACGAATTGGAAACCATGACAGACGAATTGTCTAGTTTATCGGAACAACCGGAAATGGAATGTGCATATTTACATACAAATGGTACGATCATCATTGACCGGTTGCAGGAATTGCGTTTTATCCGTCCGCAAATTTCAACGTTTAAAGGAGGAAGCTAGTGTGGGAGAAGCTATCGTAATTACATCAGGTAAGGGAGGCGTCGGTAAAACGACGACAACCGCCAACCTCGGCACTGCATTGGCTCTTCAAGGAAAGAAAGTTTGTTTGATTGATACCGATATTGGATTGCGTAACCTTGATGTAATTTTAGGACTTGAAAATCGCATCATTTATGATTTGATTGATGTACTCGAAGGTCGCTGCAAAGTGCATCAAGCGCTTGTTAAAGACAAACGGTTTGAAGACATGCTGTATTTATTGCCAGCTGCACAAACGGCTGACAAAAATGACGTCAATCCCGAACAAATGAAAGAATTAGTAACTGAATTGAAAAGCGATTACGATTTCGTCATTATTGATTGCCCAGCTGGAATTGAGCAAGGCTATAAAAATGCGGTCGCTGGAGCTGATCATGCAATTGTCGTGACCACACCTGAAATTTCAGCTGTTCGTGACGCAGATCGCATCATCGGCTTGTTGGAACTTGAAGAAAACATTGATGCGCCGCGGCTAATTATCAACCGAATTCGTCCACATTTGATGAAAGCGGGAGAAGCACTGGATATTAATGAAATAACAACTCATTTGTCAATCGATTTGTTGGGCATTGTAGCAGACGACGAACGCGTCATCTCGAGTTCGAACAAAGGCGAGCCCATCGTTATGGACCCATCTAATCCTGCAGCGCTCGGCTACCGCAACATTGCGCGTCGCTTGCTTGGAGAATCAGTTCCATTGATGAGCATGGAAAAAGCACCGCCTAGTTTGTTTACTAAAATCAAAGCCGTTTTTACAAAATAACATTTCCAAAGCCTTCGCTCATGCAGCGAAGGCTTTTTTAAAACTACAGGAAGTATCGAATGACCGATTTTTTATTGCTGCAACTGGTTGCAGTAGAACGTTTACTGCCTAGTCACGAATCAAAGGAAGTTGTTTTGTCTGCACTAAAAAATGCTTTAGCAGGCTGGATTTCTCGGCGTTTCGGTCGTATCACTCGGTTTTTTGCCGTTTCATTTAGAACAGGTAGTGCGAGAAACAAAACTGTTTAATGTCACGACACTGACGACGAAGTTATGCATTTTTTCAATGCGCAATTCGTGGTGCTAGCTGGTCATAAACTCAATACGCGTGTTGCGTACCAGTTGCTCGGTGTCAAAGACCAATGCGTGTTATACCGATTACTCAAAAAGTCAGCACCAAAGAGTAATATACGAAACGCACGGCTGACCGCATCTTGCACTGAAATAACCGCACTTCATATAAGTCAAAACCTTGCACCATTCAACCAATTTCACGAAACATTACATTGTCTATTGACGTGAGAAGGCGTGACATGGTATTATTCTACTGTTATGTTTGTAGCGTACCGTTGCTACAACCGCTCGAATCAGGTTATTTTAAGAAGATGCTTTGGCAGATCACCTGAATAGGCGAGTCTTAATCTAAGAGGAGGTGCAAGGATATGTACGCAATTATTGAAACTGGTGGAAAACAAATCAAAGTTGAAGCAGGCCAAGAAATCTACGTTGAGAAATTGACTGGAGAAGCTGGTGATGTTATCACTTTTGACAAAGTTCTATTTGTAGGTGGAGATGATACGAAAGTGGGTGTTCCTTTTGTTGAAGGAGCTACTGTTACGGCTAAAGTTGTAAAAAGCGGCCGCGCTAAAAAGATCACAGTTTTCACTTATAAAGCGAAAAAGAACTACCATAGAAAAAAAGGTCACCGTCAGCCATACACGAAATTGACTGTCGATGCTATTAACCTGTAAGCATGATACTTGTAACTGTAACGGAAATATCAAAACGCATTTCGTCTTTTGAAATGTCAGGTCATGCGGATTACGCTGAACACGGGCAAGACCTCGTATGTGCTGGAGCATCTGCTGTCTCTTTTGGAGCGGTGAATGCCGTCATGGAGCTGACGGGAGTCGAACCAGACATTCAGCAAGCGACTAGCGGCTTTTTAAAAGTCAGTTTTCCAGATAACCTGAATGACAAGACGGATGAGCAGGTACAACTGTTAGTGCGTGCAATGATTGTTTCTTTAAAAACGATTGAACAAGACTATGAAGAATATATTAAAATAACCTTCACAGCCTAGGAGGTGGGACAGAATGTTAAGATTAGATCTTCAGTTTTTTGCATCTAAAAAAGGTGTAGGTTCAACGAGAAACGGACGTGACTCTGAATCTAAACGCCTTGGCGCAAAACGTGCAGACGGCCAAGAAGTTACTGGTGGTTCAATTTTATATCGTCAACGCGGTACTAGAATTTATCCAGGTGAGAACGTTGGACGTGGCGGAGACGATACACTTTTTGCTAAAATCGACGGAGTTGTTCGTTTTGAACGTTTCGGACGCGATAAGAAAAAAGTTAGCGTATATCCAGTTGCACAAGAAGCTTAATACAAAACGAAAAGGGCTGCTTTCGCAGTCCTTTTTCTTTTGAACACAATAGCTCTAGCTCACGGAACACATTCGGTAAATTATTTAAGGAATTTGCCAAGCATTATTGGTATACTGGAATAAGAGTCTGAATCGGGGTGTGACGTATGGCAAACCCAATCACAGTAGCACAATCGCTTCGGCATGCGCGCCATGATTTTTTAAATGAGCTGCAATTAATCAAAATGAATTTAGACCTTGGCCGTCTTCAAGAGGCGCAAGCAATAATTCGTTCGCATGCCGAAGCGTCTATGCATGTCAGTCGGCTAGCCGACATCGGGCTACCGCTGACAGAAGAGTGGTTGCTGACAGTCAATTGGTCTTATACTGGATTTCGTTTTAACATCGCGTGTTATGCGACTGCAGCACCATCTCATTTGGATGGCGCATTTCGGCGTTTTTTAGAGGATTTTGTGAAACAGGCAAACCAACACGTGGATCCGGATCAAGTGTTTGAGGGTGTGATTTCACTAACATCCAATGCCTCATTTTTTGAAATGAACATCACGTATCCGGAAAATTGGCCGGATTTGAACATAGTGGAAACAGATGGTTTCACGGTAGCAAAAGAGTGCAATGAAGACAGTGCAACAATTTCTGTTCGTGCACAGATGGAGGGATAGTATGTTTGTCGATCACGTAAAAGTTTATGTTAGAGGTGGCGACGGCGGAGATGGCATGGTTGCTTTCCGTCGCGAAAAATATGTACCAAACGGCGGACCTGCTGGCGGAGATGGCGGTAAAGGCGGAAATATCGTCTTTATCGTTGAAGAAGGATTGCGTACGTTAATGGATTTCCGTTACAAACGGATTTTTAAAGCCGAACGTGGAACACACGGCATGAGTGCCAACAAACACGGTGCAAAAGCAGAAGATACATTGATCAAAGTTCCGCCGGGCACAGTCGTTAAAGACGTTGACACAGGAGAAACCATTGCTGATTTAGTGGAGCACGGTCAAACAGCGGTTATTGCGAAAGGTGGACGTGGAGGACGCGGAAACTCGCGTTTTGCAACGCCAGCTAATCCTGCACCGGAGCTTTCTGAAAAAGGCGAACCAGGTTTCGAACGCAATGTTATTTTGGAATTGAAAGTATTAGCAGATGCTGGACTTGTAGGATTTCCAAGTGTTGGTAAATCGACGTTATTGTCAGTCGTATCAGCAGCAAAACCTAAAATTGCGGAATATCATTTTACCACGATTGTACCAAACTTGGGCATGGTCGAAACAGAAGACCAACGCAGTTTTGTTATGGCCGATTTGCCTGGATTGATTGAAGGTGCTCACGAAGGAATCGGCCTTGGCCATCAATTCCTACGTCATATTGAACGCACACGTGTCATTATCCACGTAATCGACATGTCGGCTCTTGAAGGTCGCGATCCTTATGAAGATTATGTAACAATCAATGAAGAGTTAAAACAATACAATATGCGTTTAACGGAACGGCCACAATTGATTGTTGCAAACAAAATGGATATGCCAGATTCTGAAGAGAATTTGAAAAAATTCCGTGAAAAATTACCAGAAGATGCACGAATTTTCCCGATTTCTGCATTATCACGTAAAGGCTTGAGCAATTTATTGTTTGCGATTGCGGATATTATTGAAGTCACACCGGAATTCCCAATGATTGACGAAGAAGAAGCTTCAGAAAGCACAGTTCTTTACAAACACGAAAGCGATGCAGATGGCTTTGATATTTCGCGTGGTCCGGACGGCGCCTTTATTTTGACTGGTTATGCGATTGAACGGATGTTCAAGATGACGGATTTCTCTCGTGAAGATTCGATTCGCCGATTTGCTCGTCAAATGCGCGGCATGGGAATTGATGACGCTCTTCGTGACCGCGGAGCAGAAAATGGCGATACGGTTCGCTTGCTTGAATTCGAATTCGAATTTATGGATTGATGCGGAGGTTGCTTGGATGAAGGACATTTCGGAACAACGGTATTATTTAGTGCGTGAAGATGTTTTGACAGAAGCGATGCAAAAAACGCTTGAAGTGAAAAAAATGCTACAAAAAGATCGGATTACGATTTTGGAAGCAGTCAACAAAACAGGACTTTCACGCTCTGCGTTTTATAAATATCGGGACGCTGTATTTCCGTTCCATTCGATTGTCAAAGAGCGGATCCTGACAGTTTTTCTTCAATTAGAAGACCGCTCAGGAACGCTTGCGACACTCTTGCAAACAGTTGCTGAAAACGGCTGTAATATTTTAACGATTCATCAAACCATTCCGATCCAAGGACGCGCGAATGTCACGTTGTCTCTTGATGTGACGGCAATGGGCGGAAATTTAGACTTGTTTTTGCAACAACTGAAAAAACTCGATTTTGTCGAGTCAGCTGATATTGTATCAAGTGGATCATTTTAATGGAGGAATGTTTAAATGACTGGACAAGCTGTAAGTAAACGAATTTCATATTTAGGGCCGGAAGCGTCATTTACTCATCTTGCGGCAACAAAAGTGTTTCCTAATAGCACACTTGTACCTTTTACAACCATTCCTGAATGCATAGAAGCAGTGGCAGAAGGCAGCGTAGATTACGCTGTTGTGCCATTGGAAAATGCCTTAGAAGGCTCGGTTCCATTAACCGTGGATTACTTGTTTCACGAAGCACAACTGTACGTTACTGCTGAAGTGTTGTCTTCAATTCAACAGCATTTGCTCGTACATCCTGAAAATCGTGACGCGGAATCATTTGAAGCCATTTATTCGCATCCGCATGCATTGGCACAATGCCATAAATTTCTTTACTATACATACAAAAACACGCCTCTAGAACAATATAGCTCAACAGCTGCAGCGGCTAAAATGGTTTCGGAACTTCCAGAGCGCAATATTGCCGCAATTGGAAATGAATTTTCAGCTCATAAATATGGACTGGACATTTTGCAACGCGATATTCACGATTTCCATTTTAATCACACCCGCTTTTTTGTGTTGTCAAAGTCTGATCACAAGTTGACAGATCCGTCACATGACGATCAAATCAAAACGACGTTGATGATTACGCCGCCAGATGATGACCGTTCAGGGGTTTTGCATCAAATGTTATCCGTTTTTGCATGGAGACGTTTAAACTTAAGTAAAATTGAGTCGCGTCCATTAAAAACCGGGTTAGGCGATTATTTCTTTATTGCAGATGTGTTAGCTGATGAAAATGAGACAATGATGCGTGGTGCGTTCGAAGAGCTTGCCGCTCTTGGTTGTACGGTGAAAACACTCGGATCGTATTACACTTATAAATCCTAAAAAAGTCCCGCAGCGCTTTGGCTGTGGGACTTTTCTTATGAAACGTAGCTCAAAGCGTGTTATGAATAATCCATTTTAAGGTGAGTTACCGAACTCTTCTAAACTGACTACTTTATTCGTTGTGCTCTAGCAAATAACCGTGATCGCGCATTTCGCTTACAGCTTTTTCGAGTGTTGCGTTATCATGAGCAGTAATGGTATGCAAATGCGTACCTTCTGTCAATTCGAGCAAATAACTAGCACCTGTATCACGGACACGTTTCATAAAGGCATCGACTTCTTCTGCAGTGGATACGTGAATACCAGCTGTTAGTTCGCCATATACAGGATGTTCAATCGATACATCTTTTACAGTGACGCCTGCTTGAACCAATAGTTTTAGTTCTTGCTCGGTGTCTTTTCCTTCGTGGCGACACGCAATGCGTCGGCTAGCAACTTCAGTGATGCGGTCTGCTAAATACAAATAGCCTTGGCTTGTCGCGATGATGGGCTCGCCTTTTGCTTTTAATAAGGTCATATCACCGACAATCACTTGGCGAGATACATTTGCCAAACCAGCTAATTCGCTACCGGTTAACGGTTTATCAGAAGTTTTTATTTTTTTTAGCAGAAATTGACGTCGCTGTTCGCCTAATAATTTTTTCATGAAATCCCTCACTTATCGACTCGTTACTGTTATCTTAACATGTGACGTTTGTCAGTGGGATTATTTCGTTTAACACATTAGAATATGCTATAATTAGTGAGTTGAATTGGAGGAGAGACTGTTTATGTACGATTACATAAAAGGCACGGTGACGCGCGTAACGCCTGAATACTTAGTAATAGAACAGCAAGGAATTGGCTGGCAAATTTTTGCGCCTAATCCGTATTCATTTGGCACAGAAGATTTACAGGTGTTCTTGCATCACCATGTGCGAGAAGATGCGCAGTTGTTGTTCGGCTTTCCGACATTTGAGCAACGCGAATTGTTCCGTAAGCTAATTTCAGTTTCAGGCATCGGACCTAAAGGCGCGCTAGCTATTTTAGCGAGTGGACAACCCCAACACGTTATCGAAGCTATTGAACGAGAAGATGAAACTTTTTTAGTGAAATTCCCTGGAGTTGGCAAAAAAACGGCTCGTCAAATGATTTTAGATTTAAAAGGCAAGTTAACCGAGTTTTTTGGCGATTCTTTAGGAATCGAAGACACAACTAATTTGCTATCAAATGATCAAATAGAACTCGAAGAAGCGATGTTGGCACTTGGTGCACTTGGTTATTCAGAACGTGAAATCACAAAAGTCAAACCACAATTGCGTGATTTGGATTTAGATACAGAAGGCTTTATGAAAAAAGCGTTACAACTATTACTTAAGCAAAGTTGATGAAAGGAGGCGAACGGCATGGAAGACCGCATCATAGATGGTGAGATTTCTGAGTTTGATGATCGCTTTGAACAATCACTGCGTCCACAAACACTGTCTCAATATATCGGACAACATACCGTCAAACACAATTTGCAAATTTTTATCGAAGCTGCAAAAATGCGCCAAGAAAGCTTAGACCATGTCTTGTTGTACGGGCCTCCTGGACTCGGGAAAACGACGTTGGCAGCTGTTATCGCTAACGAAATGGAAGTTAATGTGAAAATGACCAGTGGTCCTGCCATTGAACGTCCTGGTGATTTAGCCGCAATTGTGTCTTCGCTTGAACCTGGCGATGTGCTATTTATCGATGAAATTCATCGGTTAAACCGTGCAATCGAAGAAGTGTTGTATCCGGCAATGGAAGATTTTTGTTTGGATATCGTTGTCGGCAAAGGACCCACAGCAAGGTCGGTAAGACTGGATTTGCCACCATTTACGTTAATTGGCGCTACGACGCGAGCAGGCGCTTTATCAGCACCTCTTCGCGACCGGTTTGGTGTGTTATCACGACTCGATTATTACGATACCGAAGCGTTGACAGAAATCGTCATTCGCTCATCAAAACTGTTCGAAGCTGACATTGATCCAAATGCCGCCGTTGAAATCGCACGTCGCTCTCGTGGCACGCCACGCATTGCGAATCGATTATTGAAACGTGTTCGTGATTATGCACAAGTTCGTGGAACTGGCACAATTACAATGGATATGGCAGAACAAGCACTGGAAATGCTGCAAGTTGACCCGCTTGGACTTGATCACATTGATCACAAATTATTGACGGGCATGATTGATCGTTTCCGCGGCGGACCGGTTGGACTGGATACCATCGCTGCAAGTATCGGAGAAGAGTCGACAACTATTGAAGACGTCTACGAACCGTATTTGCTGCAAATTGGTTTTATTCAACGGACACCAAGAGGACGCACGGTTACGCAACTTGCTTATGAACACTTTAAACTGGAGATGCCTGAATGACAAAACAAACTACACCAAACACCACATTAAATATACAAGATTATGATTTTGACTTGCCTGAAGAATTGATTGCACAAACGCCGTTACTTGATCGGACGTCAAGCCGTCTGTTGGTGATGAATAAAGAAACAGGAGAGACGTCGCATCGCCATTTCCGCGACATTATCGACTATTTGCATAAAGGCGATACACTCGTGTTAAATGATACGCGCGTGTTGCCTGCGCGGTTAATGGGTGTAAAAGAAGACACAGGTGCCAACATCGAACTGTTGCTATTAAAGCAAGTTGAGGACGACGTGTGGGAAACACTTGCCAAGCCTGCGAAAAAAGTGAAAGTCGGAACGATTGTTTCTTTTGGCGACGGCTTATTGCGTGCCGAATGTACGGGCATACTAGACCATGGCGGCCGTCATTTTAAAATGATTTACGACGGTATTTTTTATGAGCTACTAGATCAATTGGGTGAAATGCCGTTGCCTCCATATATTCGTGGAAAACTAGAAGACCAAAACCGTTATCAAACCGTTTTTGCAAAAGAGCGGGGAAGTGCCGCAGCTCCAACTGCGGGACTTCATTTTACCGATGAGTTACTCACACAAATTCGTGACAAAGGTGTCAACATTGCTTTTATCACGCTTCACGTAGGTCTTGGAACATTTCGTCCGGTGTCGGTCGAGTCGATCGAAGACCACGACATGCATTCGGAATTTTACCGAATTACACAAGAAACCGCCGAGTTAATTAATGGAACCAAACAGAATGGTGGTCGAATTGTGTCGGTTGGTACTACTTCGACACGTACGCTTGAATCGGTGGCTCAGAAATTTAACGGCAAATTACAAGAAGACAGTGGCTGGACCGATATTTTTATTTTTCCAGGCTATGAATTCAAAGCGGTAGACGGCTTGATCACTAATTTCCATTTGCCAAAATCGACTTTGGTCATGCTCGTTAGTGCTTTGTCGAGCCGCGAACGTATTTTAAATGCTTATACACAAGCAGTAGATGAACAATACCGCTTTTTTAGTTTTGGAGATGCAATGTTTATTGAACCACAGAAAAAGGAGACTCACCCATGACACCAGCAGTTACGTACGAACACATCAAAACCTGTAAACAAACAGGCGCGCGACTCGGAATCGTTCACACGCCACACGGATCTTTTGAAACACCGGCATTTATGCCAGTCGGCACGCAAGCGACTGTTAAAACCATGTCACCAGAAGAGTTAAAAGCGATGAACGCTGGCATTATTTTAAGCAACACCTATCATTTATGGTTGCGTCCAGGCAATGACGTCATTAAAGAAGCGGGTGGCTTGCATAAATTTATGAACTGGGATCGTCCGATTTTAACAGATTCGGGTGGCTTCCAAGTGTTTTCACTAAGTGAATTCCGCAACATTAAAGAAGAAGGCGTTCACTTCCGCAATCACATGAATGGCGACAAATTGTTTTTAAGTCCAGAAAAAGCGATGCATATTCAAAATGATTTGGGATCTGACATCATGATGGCATTTGATGAATGTCCGCCATTCCCTGCCACACACGAATACATGAAGTCTAGTGTTGAACGCACGTCGCGCTGGGCAGAACGTTGCCTAAAAGCACATCAGCGCCCACAAGACCAAGGATTATTTGGCATTATCCAAGGCGGTGAATTTGAAGATTTGCGTAAGCAAAGTGCACAAGATCTTGTGTCTCTGGATTTCCCAGGATATGCTATTGGTGGATTGTCAGTTGGTGAGCCAAAAGACGTTATGAACCGCGCGTTAGAATTTACGACGCCATTGATGCCAGCAGACAAACCGCGTTACTTGATGGGTGTGGGTTCTCCCGATTCGTTAATTGACGGAGCGATTCGCGGCATTGATATGTTCGATTGTGTCTTACCGACACGTATTGCACGCAACGGCACATTGATGACGAGTACGGGCCGTTTAAATATTAAAAACGCTGCTTTTAAACGTGATTTTGGTCCAATTGATGACAAATGCGATTGCTATACGTGCAAAAATTACTCGCGGGCTTACGTTCATCACTTGATCCGCGCAGATGAAACATTCGGAATTCGACTTACTAGTTATCATAACCTGCAGTTTCTGTTAAACTTAATGGGACAGGTGCGTCAAGCAATTCGAGAAGACCGCCTGGGAGATTTTCGCGAAGAATTTTTTGAAGCGTATGGTTTCAATAAGCCCAATGCTAAAAATTTCTGAGTTTGTACGAGAATAGAGAAAGTGAAAGGGGGAAATTGAATAATGGAAACGTTAATTGCGTTATCACCTTTACTATTAATGTTCTTGCTAATGTGGTTTTTCATCATCCGTCCTGCTCAAAAGCGTCAGAAGGCAACGAAAAACATGCAGTCTGAACTAAGACGTGGCGATCGTATCGTGACAATCGGTGGCTTACACGGACTTGTGGATGCTGTAGACGATGCAACAGTTTACATCACTGTAGCTGATGGCACGCGCATGCAGTTTGAGCGTCAAGCAATCGCACGCATACTAGATGCTGCAAAAGTGGCAATCTAAAAAAAGCGCGCCTTCAAATGAGAAGGCGCTTTTTTAATGAAAAAATAATGTCCTTATTCTAAAATTTCCATAATAACGTTACAATAGATTCAGCACGATAGAAAGGAGTATTTGCATGGCGAGTTATCCAGAGAAATTTAGCTTGGTTTTGCCAGCGCTCGAAAGTAAATGCAGTGAATTTCACCATTTTCAATACGATACGTTTACAGAAACAGATCTTTGGGAGTTTTGTGTAAAGAAAAAATGGCGAAAAAAAGAAATTGAGACGATGCATCTTTACGAAATGATCAACGACATCATGGATATGACGGCTTCTGATTTTTTAGCTTATCACCAAGTAGAAGCGTTAAAAAAAGCGCGGTGGAATGATGACAGCACACTCGAGAACATCGAACATCTCCTAAGACCGTCTCCGAAAAGATGAGCCAAGTATAGCAATTAAAATCAATAGTTCCACGTCGCATTTTTCGATTTGGATACAAACGCATGATGTTGAAAATGGATAATTGTTTTTAGAAAAAAAGCGATGCAGTGTTTCCAAAAAGCGTTTATCTTAAACAATTTTCACAACTCTTAACAACATAGATTATCTTCAACTTATCAAGTCTAATTTGACAGCATTCAGCAGCTGTTTCATAATGATAGTGCTGTGTTTTTCACGACGAGGGGGAAAGTTACATATGAAAGCAAGAGGTCGCATTATTGCCTTTTTTTTACTGGTTATTGTACTGATAGGGATTATCGGTAGCACAAGTTTACCAATCGCAAAAGACATTAAATTAGGATTAGATTTGCAAGGCGGTTTTGAAGTGCTTTACGAAGTGACAGCACTTGATAAAGGTCAAGAAATTACAGAAGATGTGTTAACGGATACAACAGACGCGTTAATGAACCGAATTAACGTACTCGGTGTCAGCGAGCCCGTTATCCAAATTGAAGGAGACGACCGCATACGTGTTCAATTAGCGGGAGTCGAAGACCAAGCCTCGGCACGTGAATTATTATCGACTGAAGCAAACTTAACGTTTCGCGACGCAGAAGATAATTTATTGCTGTCGGGTAACGACTTAAAACAAGGTGGCGCAACGGGAACTTTCGATTCGAACGGGAACCCAATTGTTACGTTGGAGTTAAATGACCCAGGAAAATTTGCAGAAATTACAGAACAAGTTTCGCAAATTCCTGCACCAAACAATGTGCTCGCGATTTGGCTTGATTTTGAAGAAGGTGTAGATTCGTTTGCTGAAGAGCGTTTAAAAGCTGATCCGAAATTTGTTTCAGCGCCAAGTGTTAGTCAACGGATTTCATCTCCTTCTGTTGAAATTTCAGGATCGTTCTCAGTAGAAGAAACACAAAATCTTGCAGGTATTTTAAACGCTGGTGCTTTACCAGTAAGCCTGGAAGAAATATACTCAACTTCTGTTGGTGCTCAGTTTGGTGAACAAGCTCTCGACCAAACCATGGTGGCAGCAGCAGTGGGGATCGCGTTAGTATTGATCTTCATGTTAGTGTATTACCGTTTACCAGGTATGGTAGCAGTTGTTACTTTGTCAACGTATGTTTACTTAATCTTGCTAGTATTTGAATGGATAGGTGGCGTGTTAACGTTGCCAGGGATCGCAGCAATCATGCTCGGTGTCGGAATGGCAGTAGATGCCAACATCATCACGTATGAGCGAATTCGTGAAGAAATGCGTGTTGGCAAATCAGTCAAAGAATCGTTCAAAGTAGGCGCACGTTCTTCGTTTTCTGCTATCGTAGATGCGAATGTAACAACTTTACTGGCAGCAATCGTGTTGTTTTACTTTGGAACAAGTTCAGTTAAAGGCTTTGCAACATTATTAATCATTTCGATTCTAGTAAGTTTCTTAACAGCCGTTTGGGGCTCGCGTTTGCTGCTCGGCTTATGGGTCCATAGCGGTGCGCTTGACAACAAGCCCGGTTTGTTTGGACTAAAGAAATCTGTTATTCATTCAGCAGATGAAGGATTGGAAATTACCGATCTTTCAACACGCTTTGACCGCTTTGATTTTGCGCATCACCGCAATAAATTCTTTTTAGCTTCAATTATCTTGATTGTTTCAGGAATGGCTATTCTCGGCGTGTTCCGTTTGAATCTCGGCATCGACTTTTCTAGTGGTACACGCGTTGAAGTTGCTTCAGAAGCCGCTTTAACGAAAGAAGAAGTGCAAACGTTCTTAGACGGTGCTGGATTTGAAACGGACGATATTGTCATTTCGGGTGATGATTCCACTATCGGTGTAGCTCGTTTCAACGAGGAGTTTAGCCAAGAAGAGATCAATAGCTTGAAATCTGCTGCCAAAGAACAGTATGGGGCAGAGCCAAACGTTTCGACAGTGTCGGCTACGGTTGGTAAAGAACTGGCAAAAAATGCTTTATACGCATTATCGATTGCGGCGCTCGGCATTATTATTTATGTCGCTTTCCGATTTGAATGGCGCATGGGTGTGGCTTCTATTGTTGCGTTAATCCACGATGCGTTCTTTATCGTAGCCGCTTTTAGTTTACTGCGGCTTGAAGTAGACATCACGTTTATCGCAGCGGTACTGACCATCATCGGTTATTCGATTAATGACACCATCGTGACATTTGACCGAATTCGTGAAAATATGAGACGCCTGAAGAAAATCGACACGGTCGAACAATTGGAAAAAGTGGTCAATGTATCACTTCGTCAAACACTCGGTCGTTCGGTGAACACCGTATTAACAGTATTACTAGTCGTGATTGCGCTGTTAATCTTTGGTGCACCATCGATTACAAACTTCTCAATTGCGTTATTAATCGGTTTGATTGCCGGTACGTATTCTTCCATCTTTATTGCAGCTCAGCTATGGCTAGTGTTGAAAAAAGGAGAATTGAATAAAAAAGGACCAATCGATATCGAGAAAAAAGAACAAGAATCAAAGTGGGGTTCTGATGAGCCTGTAGTTTAAGTTTAAACAAGCAATGGAACAGGGTATAATGACAATGACCTTGTTCCATTTTTTTAATTTGAAGGAGGAATTGCAATGAAACTACAATGGCTGCTGTTAATCGGACTTATTTTCGCAGTAATTATTGCTGTATTTGCCGTTGTTAACGTGGATGATGTACCTGTCAACTATGTATTCGGTGAAGCTGAATGGCCGTTGATCTTGGTTATTTTAGCATCTGCATTGCTCGGATTTTTACTCAGCAGTGTGTTGGCCATTATGCGCAACTATCAACTGCAACGTAAAATTAAAACCTTGCAAAAAGAAATCGCAGTAAAAGAATCATTGATCGCGACACAACAAAATGAAATTGGTGCTTATCAAAAAGTAGGCATACAGCCAGAACCTCAAATTGTGACTAGTGAAAAACTGGTAGAAGAACCGGTAGACACCTCACTTGAGCAGCCAGAAGTTGAAACAAGAAAAGATGAATTCTGAAAAAACGGACCTTTCGGGTAAGACACCGAAAGGTTTTTGTCTGTGATCGTTTACTGTATAATGAATCGATGAGGAAGTGAATACAATGATTGAATCTAAAAAAAGATGGCGATTAACAACGCCAGATGAACAACTAGTTCAAGACATCCAGAAAGAACTGAATATATCATCGGTATTAGCTAAAATTTTGGTGACGCGTGGATTAACTACGACCGAATCTGCTCGAACATTTATGGAAATGGACGTAAAAGGATTTCATGATCCGTATTTGATGAAAGATATGAACATCGCGGTTGAACGAATTCGTACAGCAATCGACAAACAAGAAAACATTGTTGTCTATGGTGATTACGATGCAGACGGTGTTACGAGTACCACGGTTATGATGACCGTTCTAGAAGATTTAGGAGCCAAAGTGTCGTTTATGATTCCCAATCGCTTTAAACACGGTTATGGTCCGAATACAGAGCTTTTTCAACAGGCGTTTGATAACGGTACTAAACTCATTGTGACAGTCGATAACGGCATTTCGGGAATCGAACAAGTTGAATTTGCAAACCGTTTAGGAATGGACGTGATCATCAGTGATCACCATGACATTGGCGAACAGTTGCCGGATGCACTAGCTGTTGTTCATCCGCGTCATCCTGAAGGAAATTATCCGTTTGGTGAATTGGCGGGCGTTGGTGTAGCATTTAAAATAGCGCATGCACTTTACGAAGAACTGCCCGATCACTTGATCGAACTAACAGCCATTGGAACGGTGGCTGACTTGGTACCACTTCACGGAGAAAACCGGTTATTTGTTAAAGAAGGACTGGCAGCTTTAGTTGACTCGCCGCGTCCAGCTATTTCGGCACTGTGCGAAGTGTCGGGCATTAAACAACAAGACATTACGGAAGAAACGCTTGGCTTTATGTTTGGACCGCGTATTAATGCTATTGGCCGCTTACAAGACGCAGCTCCTGCCGTTCAGCTGTTCTTGACGGATGACTCTGTAGAAGCGCGTTCATTAGCTTCCGGACTCGATGTATTAAATAAAGAACGTCAAGCAATTGTGAAACAAATTACAGAAGAAGCGATGCAACAAGTTGAACAACGTTATCCTAACGGTGTGCCACGCGTACTCGTTGTTGCACAAGAAGGATGGAATCCTGGTGTTGTCGGGATCGTAGCATCCAAACTAACAGAAAAATTTTATCGACCATCAATTGTTTTGTCGTTAAATCCAGAAACGGGCAAAGCAAAAGGTTCTGCACGCAGCATTGATGGTTTTCACTTATATAATGAATTGGCTAAAAACCGTAACATTTTGCCTCATTTCGGAGGGCATCCAATGGCAGCGGGAATGACGCTTGAAGCGAATGATGTGGATGAGTTGCGCGAGCGATTGATCGAGCAAGCAGCAAATTTAACAGAAGAAGATTTACTGCCTGTTGTAGACATTGACATTCCACTTCAATTAGACGAAATCGATATTACAGCGATTGAATCGATGCGTTTGCTTGCACCATTTGGTATGGGCTTTGCCAAACCAAAGTTTTATCTAGAAGGCGTGCATGTATCATCCATTCGAAAAATTGGCGCTGCTCAAAATCACTTGAAAATGGAACTCACGCAACATGCGGCAACATTAGATGCTGTTGGTTTTGGTCTCGGTTCTGTTGGTGATGAATTAACGCCTAATGTTAAAATTGATGTTATTGGTGATTTGCAAGTGAACGAATGGAACGGTCGGAAAAAACCTCAATTGATGGTAGAAGATGTTCGCACTGATCAATGGCAATTATTCGATATTCGTGGCATTCGTCAAGTTTCACGCTGGTCAAAACTAATCCCAAATGAACACCAAGTGTTCTTAGCGTTCAAAGAAGAAACGCCCGCTTTGTTCCAATCGTTCTTGCCAGAGAAAATTTGTACTCTCGATCAGTTGGATAACTTGACAGAAAATGTTTATCACCTAGTCTTGTTAGACTTGCCTGAGTCAGAAGAACAATTGGCGGAAGTGTTAGGAAAGCTACAACCAAAACGAATTTACGCTCATTTTCATGCGAAAGATTCGCAGTATTTCGAGCAAATTCCAACGCGCGAACAATTTAAATGGTTGTTTGGATTTATTAAAAAACGCGGATCTTTTGACTTTACTAAAAATTGTGACGAGTTGGCGAAACATAAAGGGTGGACACGCGAATCATTATTTTTCATGCTGCAGGTGTTTTTTGAACTTGGTTTTGTTACACTTAACAATGGCATTACTGAGATTGCACAATCGCCTAGCAAACAAGATCTGTCAGAAGCGCCTATTTATAAACAACGCGAACAACAAGTGGCGCTTGAACAAAAGCTTTTGTATGCATCTTTCAAAGATTTAAAAGAGTGGTTCGATGCTAAGGTGTCTGCCAAGGAGGAAGAAATATGGATTTGAAAAAGTACATTACCATTGTTGAAGATTGGCCAAAACCCGGAATTCAGTTTAAAGACATCACTTCGTTGATGGACGATGGAACTGCCTATAAATACGCAACAGATCAAATCGTTGAGTATGCAAAAACGGTTCATGCCGAAATTATTGTTGGACCTGAAGCGCGTGGATTTATCATCGGCTGTCCGGTAGCTTACGCACTTGAACTTGGGTTTGCGCCTGTCCGTAAAGCAGGTAAATTGCCGCGTGAAGTAATCAGTGCTGAGTACGGACTTGAATATGGTACAGATGTGTTAACCATGCACAAAGACGCAATCAAAAAAGGTCAGCGTGTCTTAATCACAGATGATTTGCTAGCAACAGGTGGCACAATTGGAGCGACGATCAAATTAGTAGAACAGCTAGGCGGAATTGTCGTTGGTTGCGCATTTTTAATTGAATTGACTTATTTGGATGGACGTAAGCATTTGAACGGCTACGATGTGGCGACATTAATGAAGTACTAAAGATAAATCTCTTTGCCTTTTAGGTGAAGGGATTTTTTTCTGTTATCAAGGGTATAATGACAGTAATGATTATAAAACGAGGTGACAGGATGATGAGACTCGAAAAACAACACGACCCCCGATTAAATGCTGCATGGATTGACCACTATTTGGAAAATCGCATTCCCCTAAAAGAAATTACCTACGAAACAGAACAATTTTTTAATGAAATCAAAAAAGACTTTGCTGTCAGCAAATATACCCGTCAGAAAAAAACAATTACGCAACGGCTATGGTCACTAATAGCGGAACAATTTAATCCTGAAGATGAATACCACTACAAAAGTAAAGTGTCTGAAAATCAATTGGTTCCTTCGTGGAAAGATCAACTTGACCGCGAGTACCGAAAATTAAAGTCAACGATTGACGATAGCGTGAGTGTCAGTGATTTTGGTGCTATTGGAGACGGCCAAACAGATTGCAGCGCTGCTTTTAAAAAAGCATTGGCTAACGGGAATAGAGAAGTTAACATTCCGGCAGGGGTTTTTATTGTAGATGGTTTACGGTTGCCTTCATGGACTCGTCTAGTCGGAGCAGGAAAAGGACGCACCATCTTAAAGTTGCATCCAAAGGCTTCTCGAAAAAAGCGATTAATAACTAATCGTAATTATGTTGCAGGCAATCGCAATATTTCAGTTGAAAACCTTACTTTAGATTGGAATATAGAGCGACTTGGCGATATTGAAAATACCAGTTCAGGTGGAAATTACTCTAGTTGCTTAACATATGCTAATCTTCTATACGGATGGGTTATAAATGTAGAAGCGCTAAATCCAGGTCTGCATTGCTTTGATATTACAGCGCCTCTTTATAACTATGCAGGAGATGGTTTACGAGCCAAAGGCGGCAGTCGTTTTGTGTGGCTCGATGGCGTAAATGGCTCTGGGTTTGGTGATGATGGTGTAACTACACATCATAGCGATTATGTATTTATCTCTAATTGTCATTTTAGTGACCCAAGCGGACGTTCACATGAGAAAGGTTTTTCTAATTCCAACGGATTTGAAGTAGACGATGGCTCAAGGCATGTTTGGTTAGTTAACAATTCGAGTACACGTTGTTTTGGAGGAATTGAAATTAAAGCGCATGCAGATTCCTCAGCCGCATCAGGAGTTTATATATCAGGCCATTTATCGGTACATGACAATCGCTCATTCAATTTCCGTCATATTGGCCATCACAAAAAAGACGAACCGGAATCGCGATCTGCTTTTAATATTCGTGCGCAAAAATTGGTATCCATTGAGCCAACTGAAACAGCTCTTTACAAAAATTCGTCTCCGCGTTCATTAGTTGTGTCAGGGTATCGCAACGTCGCAATAAATCGATTTTTATTTGTTGGAGATCCAGAATATGATTATCAACGTCAAACGGCAGTTGCTATTCAATATCGTGCTGCTTTCGTTTCGTTAACCAATGGTGTAATTGAAGGCTTTACAACGGCTGATTCAGATATCACAGTTTTTGGTGGAGAGCAAAGCGCCAATAGTGTCAGGATTCAAACGATCCTAAGTCTTGGGTCGGCCAAACAAGTAGTAATGGTTGGCAAAGAAAGTAAACTAGTTCGCTTAAAAGATGTGCGCAGGCGAAGTCGTTATCTATTATAAATTTGACTAAATTTCTACTGATTGCTATTTATATGTGTTTAGACCATCAACAAAGCTTTACAATTAGCTATATTGTTTTTTATAATAGATAGATATACTTTTGGAAAATTTTAAAACAAGGTGGGCAATTATGTCGAAAGATCAAGTGAGAACAGCTGAAGATGTATTCGAAATGGTTGCGTCTTATATGAATGCCGATCATGTACAAACAATAAAAAAGGCATATCAAGTTGCCTATGATGCACACATGGGACAATTCCGGAAATCGGGAGAACCCTATATTGTGCATCCGGTTCAAGTTGCCGGGATTTTAGCCGATTTACAGATGGATCCAGCAACAGTTGCAGCAGGCTTTTTGCATGACGTAGTTGAAGATACGGAAGTTAGCCGTGAAGACATCGTCCGTGATTTTGATGAAGAAGTTGCGATGCTTGTTGATGGTGTGACAAAATTGAGCAAAATCAAGTATTTGTCAAAAGAAGAGCAACAAGCAGAAAATCACCGCAAAATGTTTGTGGCCATGGCACAAGACATTCGCGTGATTTTGATTAAACTGGCGGATCGTCTACACAACCTTCGTACGTTAAAATACCAAACTATCGAAAAGCAACGCATTAAAGCCAATGAAACATTGGAGATTTTTGCGCCAATTGCACATCGTCTTGGGATAAATACCATCAAATGGGAATTGGAAGATACTGCATTACGTTATTTAAACCCACAACAGTATTACCGTATCGTCAATTTGATGAAAAAGAAACGAACAGAACGAGAAGAATATTTGAATAATGTCATGAATGAGGTTCGCACACAACTTGATGAAGTTGATATAAAAGCGGATCTTTTTGGTAGACCCAAACATATTTACAGCATTTACCGAAAAATGGCGATGCAAAACAAGCAGTTTAATGAGATTTATGATTTATTAGCTGTACGGATTACTGTTGAAAGCATTAAAGATTGCTACGCAGTATTAGGGATTATTCACTCTACATGGAAACCAATGCCAGGTCGTTTTAAAGATTACATTGCAATGCCTAAACAAAACTTATATCAATCACTTCATACAACGGTGATTGGGCCACAAGGCGATCCGCTTGAAGTGCAAATTCGCACAGAAGAAATGCACCGCATTGCTGAATATGGTGTCGCTGCGCACTGGGCGTATAAAGAAGGCAAAGTTCTCGAAAAAACAAAAAATTCGGTTGATTCGCGTCTTTCGTGGTTCCGAGAAATTTTGGATTTCCAGAACGACTCCGATAATGCCGAAGAGTTTATGGAGTCTTTAAAATACGATTTGTTTTCAGATATGGTTTACGTTTTTTCACCAAAAGGCGATGTAATCGAAATGCCTGCTGGTTCGTGTCCCATTGATTTTGCGTATCGCGTTCACTCAGAAATTGGCAACAAAACCATAGGTGCTAAAGTCAATGGCAAAATGGCACCACTGGATACGGAATTGCATACGGGAGATATTGTTGAAATTCTGACTTCTAAGCAATCATTTGGTCCAAGTCGCGATTGGCTAAAAATCGCCAAATCAACACAAACGAAAAACAAGATCAAGCAATTTTTCAAAAAACAACTGCGTGAAGACAATGTTGTTAAAGGTCGAGAATTGATTGAAAAAGAAATTAAAAATCAAGACTTTGTAATAAAAGAAGTTTTAACGAATGAAAACATTAAACGTGTATGTGAAAAATTTAATTTTGCAGGCGAAGATGACATGTATGCGGCTGTTGGATTTAACGGCATTACTGCTCAACAAGTCGTTAATCGGTTGGCTGAAAAAATGCGAAAAAAACGTGAGCAAGAAGAGGCAATCGAGAAAATTACCGTTGAAATGAAATCAGCTGTACCGAAAAAGCAAACCGATTCAGGTGTCATTGTTAGAGGAATCGACAACATGATGATTCGCTTATCAAAATGCTGCAATCCGGTACCAGGCGATGACATCATTGGGTTTATTACAAAAGGACGTGGCGTTTCTGTTCATCGTACCGACTGTCCGAATATCCACTCTGAAGACAACGACCGACTGATTCCAGTAGAATGGGAAAATGCAGGAACTCCTGATAACAAGTCCTATCAAATCGATATCGAAGTGCAAGCATACGACCGCACAGGATTGATCAACGAAGTAATGCATTTGGTTAGTGAAACCAAAACGACAATTACTGCAGTTAGTGCGCGGGCAGATAAAGACAAAATTGCCACGATCAATTTGTCCATTATGATTCCACACATTTCGCATTTTAACCGTGTCGTAGAACGCATTAAATCGATTCCAGATGTTTACTCGGTTACGCGTGTAACGAACTAAGGAGGCCACATGAGAGTTATCTTGCAACGCTCTAAAAAAGCATCCGTCACAGTCGATGAGAACATTACTGGCGCTATTGGCTCAGGCTATGTGTTACTTGTTGGTATCACTCATGAAGACACAGAAAAAGACGCAACATATTTAGCGCGTAAAATTGCGCAAATGCGTTTGTTCGAAGACGAAGAAGGAAAGATGAACCGCTCGATTTTAGATCGAGGTGGAGACATCTTATCAATATCTCAATTTACGTTGTATGGTGATGTTAAAAAAGGAAGACGTCCAAGTTTTATCGAAGCGGCTCGACCAGACGTAGCTGAACCGCTGTGGCACTCTTTTAACGAAGCGTTGCGAAGTCATGGTCTCAAAGTTGAAACCGGTGTGTTCGGCGCTATGATGGACGTCCAATTGGTCAATGATGGCCCCGTAACAATTTTAGTAGAGTCTCAATAGAACGTGGAGAAGAAGTACAGGCAAATTAGCTTGTGCTTCTTTTTGTTTTGTCTGCTTGAACATATTTATGAGCGTTATGCACGTTCAGGAAAAAATACGCACGTTCGTGACCGGATACGCACGTTCAACGAGAAATATGCACGTTCAACGGAAAATACGCACAAAAGCCCAAATTGCACATAAAAAAGCACGGAGAAAAGTTCTCCATGCTGATTTTTAGTCGCTTAATTTTTCATCAAAATAATTGATTATACCGGTATAAAGACCGAGTGCCGCTTGTTCGCGAAATTGATTGCTTGTCAAAATGCGTTCTTCATTGAAGTTGCTGAGAAAGCCAAGTTCGACAAGGACAGCAGGCTGTTTGTTTTCGCGAAGCACTAAGTAATTGCCATGTTGAACGCCGCGATCACTTAAAGTCAACTTGCGATTTAGCTCTGAATTGAGGTGTTCTGCCAATTCTTTTTGAAAATCGTGTTGATAATAAGAAGTAAATCCTGACACGGAGCTATCATCTGTAGCATCATAATGAATGCTAATGAACGCATCTGCGCTTGCTTGGTGGCTACTGGCAACACGTTTGCGAAGATCAACGTATGTATCAGATTGACGCGTCATGACCACTTCAGCTCCTGCTGCGTTCAAATGCTGAGACAAAATTTCTGCAGTTTTTAACGTCAACTCTTTTTCCAACGTTTTTCGAACGCCTACCGTACCGCCATCGTTACCGCCATGACCTGGGTCAAGGACAATTGTTACCCCGTTTAAGGTGCCTTTTTTACGTTCTGGCTGGTCGGTTTGTTGTTTTTCAGAAATGGTTTCTTCTGTAGAAACAACCCACTCTGCAACAAACGCTGTTTGGCCATCCGGCAATGAAACTTGATACCAATCGTTTTGTTTTTTAGTGACCGCTAATTTATCTCCAGCATCTGCACGGCTAACAACTTCAGAAGCAGTAGAAGCCATACTTCGAAGATTTGTGCCATCTGTTAAAATAGTGACCGATTTTTTCGCTTCACTTGTTACCGTTTCTGCTGTTAGATCAGACAGTTGGCCGTGAAATGAATAAACCCAGCCTTGTTTGCCTTTAGTCAATTCGATTTCTACCCAATTGCCTTCCATGGATAAGACAGGAAAGACTTGACCTTTAGTGACTGTGTCTTGAATTTTGGAGCGAAGATCTGGTTTTGAGCGAACATTCAATGCATTCACAGCAACTTCAAAAGATGAAACTTTAGAAATTGCCGTTTGCTGTTGGTCTTTTTTATCGGCAGTTGATTGATCTTTTTTTGGAGACGTTTCGGCAAAATTGATGTATTGCTTTGATACAAATCCACGAGTGTTACGAAAATCAATTTCAATCCAATCACCTGCGACTCGGACAACCTGTGCTTCGTCACCAGCGCTCATTTTCGTCAAAACGGCTGCTGATAAATCGGGTTGTGCACGAACATTTAAACCATTCACAGATGAAATAGCGGTTTCGCCACTAGATTTTTGTTCTTCACCTGTTGCAGTTGTCAACCAAGAAGCAATCCAGCCTTCTTTGCCGTCTATCCGTACTTCAAGCCACTCACCTTTTGTGGAAATTACAGTGGCGATTTGTCCTTGTTTCAAGTCATCCGTCACAGCATAAGAAAGTCCTGGACCTGAGCGGACATTAACAGTTGTACCCGAAATTTCAACGCTATCGGTATCAGCCAGTACATGATTGCTATAGAACAATGGGGTGTTGTTGGCGATCAGTAAAAAAAATAAAATAAATGCGGTAAATCCTTTGTATTTCATGCAATACCTCCTATAAAAACTACTCTTCCATAGTATCAAATATTCTACTGTTTGTGTCAAAAAGGTTGACAAGCTTTCATGTAGTTATTAAGATTGATTTATTATCTTTATATATTTGCTGATGACGAAGAAAGTAATTGCAAAATTGAACTGAAAAGAGAGGGAAAGTCTCGGGCTGTAAACTTTCCTACAGACACTTGCGATGAATAACACTTTTGAGGCTTTTTTCTGAAAAGCATTTGCTGCTTAATAGGAAAAAACGGAACCGGCCGTTACCCGGAATGAGAGGGTGCATTTTTTGCATCAACTAGGGTGGAACCGCGGAAGCTAATACAAGCTCTCGTCCCTTGCGTAAAGCAAGGGGCGGGAGCTTTTTTGTATGGAAAAAATAAAGGAGTGAAGAGATGATGAACATTCAAGCGCCACGTGGCACATACGATGTGCTGCCAGACCAATCCGCCAAATGGCAAGAAGTCGAACAAAAAATAAACAACTTATGTCGACTTTACCAATACAAAGAAATCCGTACTCCTATTTTCGAACACACAGAATTATTCCAACGTGGTGTCGGTGACACGACAGATATTGTTCAAAAAGAAATGTATACATTCCAAGATCGTGGCAACCGTTCATTAACGTTGCGCCCCGAAGGCACGGCTTCAGTCGTTCGTTCTTATGTAGAAAATAAATTATTTGGTATGCCGGATCAGCCCGTAAAACTATTCTATACAGGCCCTATGTTCCGCTACGAGCGTCCACAAGCTGGTCGCACACGTCAGTTTGTGCAATTTGGTGTGGAAGCAATTGGTTCAAAAGATCCAGCAATTGATGCAGAAGTGATTTCACTCGCAATGGAAGTTTATCGTTCAGTTGGTCTCAAACAATTGCGTTTAGTCATCAACTCACTCGGTGATACAGAAAGTCGAGTAGCTCACAAAAAAGCTTTGATCCATCATTTTCAACCAAGTATTAATGAATTCTGTAGCGATTGCCAGATACGCTTAGAAAAAAACCCTTTACGTATTCTAGATTGCAAAGTAGATCGTGACCACCCGTTGATGGCAACTGCTCCTTCACTAGCAGACTATTTAAACACAGAATCACAAGCTTATTTTGATAAAGTGCAAGCTTATCTTTCGAGCATGGACATTGAATTTGTTGTCGATCCGAATTTAGTGCGCGGACTTGATTATTATAACCACACTGCTTTTGAAATTATGAGCGACGCTGAAGGTTTTGGCGCAATCACTACGTTAGCTGGTGGAGGGCGTTATAACGGTCTTGTTGAAGACCTTGGTGGACCTGAATCACCAGGAATTGGTTTTGCAATGAGTATCGAGCGGTTGTTATTAGCGCTTGAAATGGAAAAAATCGAAATTGGCCAATCAAACAATTTGGAAGTATATGTTGTGGCAATGGACGAAAAGACAAAGAAAAAGGCCTTTTCAGTCGTTCGCGATTTGCGCATGAACGGCATCTCTGCGGATATGGATTTTACGGATCGTAAAGTAAAAGCACAAATGAAATCGGCTGATCGTAAGGGAGCTGGTTTTGTTATTGTTATTGGCGAAACAGAACTGGAAAGCGGCAAAATCGCATTAAAAGAAATGGCGACGGGCGAACAGCAAGAAGTGGCATTCGAAGAAATCGCTACAGCCATATTGAAAAAGAAATCACTGGGGAATAGACATGTCAAGAACGCATTATTGTGGGGAAGTTAATGAACTGGTTATTGGACAACGTGTTACATTAAAAGGATGGGTGCAAAAACGTCGTGACTTAGGCGGATTAATCTTTGTTGATGTTCGTGACCGTTCTGGAATTGTTCAAGTTGTGTTTAATCCTGAAATTTCAACAGCCGCCGCTGCTATTGGCGAAACGCTTCGCAATGAATTTGTGATTCATATCGATGGATTGGTTGTCGAACGAGCACATGGCCAAATCAACGCAACGATGAAAACCGGTAAAATTGAAGTGCAAGTTGATCACGCTGCAATCATTAATGCTGCCAAAAACCCACCTTTCGCAATCGAAGACAATATGGAAGTCAGTGAAGATTTACGATTGAAATACCGTTATCTAGACTTGCGTCGTCCATCGATGTACGAAACGTTCAAAATGCGTTCAGATGTTACCAAATCAATCCGCCGCTTCTTAGACGAAGAAGGGTTTATTGAAGTAGAAACACCAATTCTGACAAAGTCGACTCCTGAAGGCGCACGTGATTATTTAGTGCCAAGTCGTGTTCACGATGGTGAATTTTATGCATTACCTCAATCTCCTCAATTGTTTAAACAAATGTTGATGGTTTCTGGATTTGATAAATATTACCAGATTGCACGTTGTTTCCGCGACGAGGATCTTCGTGCAGACCGTCAGCCAGAGTTTACGCAAATTGATATAGAAATGAGCTTTCAAACGATGGAAGGTATTATCGATTTGAACGAACGATTAATGGGTCAAATGATGAAAGATGTGAAAAAAATCGATATCGAACCTACTTTTCAGCGTATGAGTTATACAGAAGCGATAGATCGTTATGGCTCAGATAAACCAGATGTTCGCTTTGGTTTGGAACTGGTGAACGTTTCAGATCTAGTAGAAGATTCAGCATTTAAAGTGTTTACTGGCGCAATCGAAAACGGTGGTCAAGTAAAAATGATCAATGTTAAGGGTCAAGCTGCTAATTATTCACGCAAAGATATTGATGCACTAGGCGCATTTGCCGCGGTTTATGGAGCAAAAGGACTTGCATGGCTGAAAGTTGAAGAAGAAGGCATAAAAGGCCCGATTGCTAAATTTTTTGAAGGCGAAGTAGCAACAGCTTTAACAAAACGAGCTCAAGCAGAAGAGGGCGACTTGTTATTGTTTGTGGCAGACAAAAAAACGGTAGTAGCAGACGCACTAGGCGCACTGCGGTTGAAGTTTGGAAAAGAGCTTGGCTTGATTGACAACTCGGTTTATAAATTCCTGTGGATTACAGACTGGCCACTACTCGAGTATGATGAAAAAGATGGTCGTTACTATGCAGCTCACCATCCATTTACAATGCCGTTTGAAGAAGATTTAGAAAAACTTACTACCGAGCCACAAAACGTTCGTGCACAAGCATATGACTTGGTATTAAATGGTTACGAGCTTGGTGGAGGGTCTTCTCGTATTTATCGTCGTGAAATTCAAGAGAAAATGTTCGAAGTTCTCGGCTTTAGTAAAGAAGAAGCGAACCAACAATTTGGGTTCTTAATGGAAGCATTTGAGTACGGAACCCCTCCTCATGGAGGCATCGCGTTTGGTTTAGACCGTCTTGTCATGTTACTTGCAGGTCGTACGAATTTACGTGATACCATCGCTTTTCCGAAAACGGCTAGTGCAAGTGACTTATTAACAGCTGCGCCAAGTCCTGTTTCTAGTTCACAACTTGAGGAATTGAGCCTATCGTTGAACATTCAGAATAATAAAAAAGTATCAGAGTAAAAAGCTTGTTTAAATAAAAAAGGTGTGCTAACATAAGTTTATAGAGAATCCTGATGTGTTCGTTTTAAGCAATTCGATTTTGACCCAACATTATGTCGTCGGGAGATTGAATTTTACCATGGCTAACATGCCTTAACGGGAAGTTATAAGTGGTAAAGAGATCACCCACCTGCTTTCAGCGGGTTCAAACGATGCGCAACAACAAAGACGGCACGATTGGGATTCTTAATTAAAAAATCATTTTTATCCCTTAGACAATTTATTGTTTAAGGGATTTTTAACGTGTATAATTCCTATTATGCGTATCTACTTTGAAAGGCAGTGGCTTTAATGTTGCATCAATTTTCAAGAAATGAATTAGCGGTAGGAAAAGAAGGCATTGATTTACTAAAAAATGCAACGGTCGCCATACTTGGTGTAGGTGGTGTTGGCTCATTTGCTGCAGAAGCTTGTGCACGCAGCGGTGTGGGGACAATTATTCTTGTAGACAAAGATAATGTGGACATTACGAATATTAATCGTCAACTTGTTGCAAATCTATCGACTGTGGGACAGTCAAAAACGGCCGTGATGAAAGACCGTATCGCTGACATTAATGCAGATTGTAACGTGATTTCGTTGCATATGTTTTATACAGAAGAAACTTGCGTTGAGTTTTTTAGCTACAATCCTGATTATGTCATCGATGCCTCCGACACGATGATTTACAAAGTTCATTTGATGGAAGAATGTTACCGTCGTGATATAAAAATCATTGCGAGTATGGGAGCGGCTAATAAAACCGATCCGACGCGCTTTAAAATAGCGGATTTTTCTGAAACACATACAGATCCGTTAGCAAAAATTATTCGTAAAAAATTGCGCAAAAATGGAATTTACAAAGGCATTCCAGTAATTTTTTCAGATGAAAGTCCAATCGTTGTGCGTGAAGACGTGGTCGACACAGTTGGAAAGCCAGATGCTGCAATCCGAAAAGCACAAATGCCACCATCGTCCAATGCATTTACTCCGTCAACTGTCGGGTTGATTGCTGCGAGTTGGGTAGTGAATGACATCACGAAATCAATTCCCATGACGCGTGTCCGCATGAATTAATTTATAACCGGCTTTTTTATGAGCTGGTTTTTTTATGTAATTTTGACGAATGAATTCATCGAAAAAGCCATTTCCGAATTCAGAAATGGCTTTGTATTGTGTTGTAGATGATTACTTTTCGTTATAGCTCCACTTTTTTTATTTTTTGGTTTTGCGGAAGCTTTTTAGTTTTTCGTAAATACCCGCAAACTTTTTTTCTTCACCGGCAATAACGGGTTTGTAAAACTCAGCTTTTTGTACTTCTTTTGGCAAATAATCTTGATCAGCCCATCCACCAAACGAGCCAACGGGGGTATCGTGTGGATATTGATAACCACTGTGGCCAAGTTCAGCGCTACCGGCGTAATGGGTATCCCGTAAATGCATTGGAATATCACCTACTTCGCCTTTATGGATTGCGCTTGTTGCGGCATCAATCGCTTTATAGGCAGAGTTGGATTTTTCAGACAAACACATTTCAGCAACTGCTTGAGCAAGGGGAATGCGCGCTTCGGGTAACCCAAGGCGATCAGCTGCTTGGCAAGCTGCTAAAACATGACCACCGACAGCTGGGTTTGCTAGCCCAATGTCTTCGTAAGCCATCACAAGCAATCGGCGAGTGACTGCTGTTAAATCTCCATTTTCCAATAAATGCGCCAAATAATACATAGCAGCATTTACATCACTGCCTCGCACTGATTTTTGTAAAGCAGAAAGTAGATTAAAAAAATGTGATCCTTTTTTATCACCAAATACACCCACACGTTTGATCATTTGTTCCACCATTTGATCTTCTACTATGTATTTGCCGTCGATTTCGTCAGAAGCAATAACGATTGATTCTAGCATCGTCAATGCTTTTCTGGCATCACCGTTTGTACCTTCTGCAATTCGTTCGACTTGTTTTTCAGAAATCTCGATTTGTTCATTTCCAAGTCCACGCTTTGGTTCTGTCAAAGCACTGTTTATTAGTTGGACGATGTCTTCGTGTGACAACCTTTTTAATTGTTTGATTTCACCGCAACGTGAGCGGATAGCTGGGTTTACATCGTGAAAAGGATTTTCTGTTGTTGCACCTATTAAGACAATAGATCCACTTTCAACATGTGGCAACAAAGCATCTTGTTGCAATTTATTAAAGCGATGGATTTCATCTAAGAACAGTAACACTTTCCCAGTCATCCGCGATTCCGTGACAACTTCTTCGACATCTTTCTTGCCGGAAGTCGTAGCATTCAATGCGATAAATGGTAAATTTGACGTGCCCGCGATAGCGTGAGCAATAGAAGTTTTGCCAATACCAGGTTCGCCGTACAACAACATTGACGGAACATGGCCGTTTTTGATCATTTTATATAAAGCAGTATGCGGTCCGATGACATCTTTTTGTCCAACAACTTCATCAATCGTTCGTGGACGCATACGAAAAGCTAAAGGTTCGTTATGCATAAAAAAACTCCTTTCGTACATTCGTTCTATCAGTATAGCGTTTGAAGTTTCAAAAGTCATTGCAAGTCCATTTGTGTCGAATTATGCTATACTGATTTGAAGAATATACGTTGGTGTATAGGTAGATTTGTAATTTATTAGTAGCATTATTCTGTTATTAATTCGCTGCAAATCTGTTGCGTGTTCAAGCGCTCTCTATCGTTTAAGTTCTTGGTCGACGCGCTAGACCAGAGAAGACGCACATAAGAAACGAAAAAGTGAACAGCTACTCGTTTAAATTATCAAACTTAGAGGTGTAATGATGAAAATATCAACTAAAGGCCGTTACGGGCTGACAATTATGATCGATCTTGGAAAACATTACGGAGAAGGCCCGTTGCCATTGCGCAAAATCGCAACAGAAAATGATCTTTCTGAAGCGTATTTAGAACAACTTGTTGGTCCATTGCGTAATTCAGGACTGGTGAAAAGTGTTCGCGGTGCATATGGTGGCTATATGTTAACGCGTCATCCAAAAGAAATTTCAGCAGGAGACGTAATTCGTGTATTAGAAGGCCCAATACAACCTGTAGAAGGCATCGAAGACGAAAAACAACCCCAGCGTGAGCTTTGGGTGCGCATTCGTGATGCAGTAAAAAATGTATTGGATACTACAACCATCGAAGATTTGGCAAATGCCGAAAATGGCGAAACTGAAAACTATATGTATTATATATAAGGGAGTAAATCTATATGAATCGAATTTATTTAGACCATGCGGCAACTTCGCCTATGCATCCTGAAGTGGTAGCAACTTTTTCTGAGGCACTTGGAGCGGTTTATGGCAATCCATCAAGTATTCATGGGACAGGAAGAGCAGCACGAAAAGCATTAGACCATGCACGCAAAACACTCGCGACAAGCATTCACGCAGATGACAACGAGCTTATTTTCACCAGCGGTGGAACAGAAGCGGATAATTTAGCGGTTTTCGGAACAGCGGGTAAAAAAGATGGCAAACACATTATCACAACGGTCATTGAACATCATGCGGTGTTGCATGCCTGTGAAAAACTAGAACGTGATGGGTATGACGTCACTTATTTGCCTGTTGGGGAAAATGGCTGTGTGCGAGCAGAAGACGTGAAAAATGCACTGCGTGACGATACAATTCTAGTATCGGTGATGATGGGTAATAACGAAGTTGGCTCAATTCAACCCATTGCTGAAATCGGTGAACTATTAAAAGGAACAAATGTTACATTTCACACCGATGCTGTTCAAGCATTCGGTGTCTTGCCAATGGATGTGGACAATTTACATGTTGATTTATTGTCCGTGTCTGCACATAAGTTAAACGGTCCTAAAGGAATAGGTTTTTTATACCAGCGCAAAGGAACAGACATAGCGCCGCTTCTTTACGGTGGCGAACAAGAACGAAAACGTCGTGCAGGAACTGAAAACGTACCGGCGATTTCAGCATTTGCGAAAGCGGTAGAAATTTCAACGACTACGATGCAAGAAAAAACTACAGTTTATAAGCAATACAAAACCATTTTCAAAACGGTTTTAACTAAGTGTGGCGTTGACTACAAAGAAAACGGTAGCAATTCCATGCCGCATATTTTAAATCTCAGCATACCAGGCATTGAAATCGAATCGTTTTTGATTAATTTGGATTTAGCGGGGATTTCAGCTTCAAGTGGTTCAGCTTGTACAGCGGGTTCTATTGACCCTTCTCATGTACTTGTTGCAATGTACGGAGAACATGCTGCTGAAAGTCGTAATTCCATTCGTTTCAGTTTCGGTCTTGGGTTAACGCCTGAAGATATTGAACAAGCTGCCGAAAAGACAGCGCAAATCAGCCAGCGTTTGGCATTAAAATGAAAAGGTGAATTAAATGACAAAAGCACCACAAGATACACGAGTCGTAGTTGGGATGTCCGGTGGAGTTGACTCTTCAGTTGCTGCTCATTTACTGAAAGAGCAAGGCTATGAAGTGATTGGCATCTTCATGAAAAATTGGGATGATACGGATGCTAATGGCGTATGTACAGCAACAGAAGATTACGAAGATGTTATTCGTGTTTGTAACCAAATTGGTATTCCTTACTACGCAGTTAATTTTGAAAAGCAATACTGGGACAAAGTTTTCACATATTTCTTAGAAGAATACAAAGCAGGTCGTACGCCAAATCCAGATGTCATGTGCAACAAAGAAATTAAATTCAAGGCCTTTTTAGAGCATGCTTTAAGTTTAGGGGCAGACTATTTAGCAACAGGACATTATGCACAAGTTGAGCACGCAGAAAATGGCGAAACAAAAATGCTGCGTGGAAAAGACAACAACAAAGACCAAACGTACTTTTTAAATCAACTAGACCAACATCAATTATCGAAAGTAATGTTCCCAATTGGCCATATGGAGAAAAAGAAAGTTCGTGAAATCGCACTAGAAGCTGGACTTGCAACAGCTACAAAAAAAGATTCTACCGGTATTTGTTTTATCGGCGAACGTAATTTCAAAGAATTTTTAGGTCAATATTTGCCGGCACAGCCCGGTCAAATGGAAACACTAGAAGGCGTCAAAATGGGCTCACATGATGGATTAATGTATTACACAATTGGTCAACGTCAAGGACTGGGTATTGGTGGCGCAGGTGACCCATGGTTTGTCATTGGTAAAGACTTGGATCGTAATGTTTTATTCGTTGGGCAAAATATTCATCATGATGCTCTTTTCTCAGATAGCTTAACTGCTGTAAACTTAAGTTTTACATCTAACACACCACCAAGTGGTATTTTGGAATGTACAGCTAAATTCCGGTATCGTCAGCAAGATGTCGGTGTTACGGTAGAATTTAACGGAAAAGAAGCCGTCGTCACGTTTGCAGAACCGGTACGTGCAATTACACCTGGTCAAGCAGTAGTCTTTTATGACGGCGAAGAATGTTTAGGTGGCGGAACCATCGATCACGTTTTCAAAAACGGAGCACGATTGGAATATGTAGGGTAAATGGGAGAGACAGCAATGAATTATAACGAAATCGGTATACAAGCCTTGCAAGAAGGCAATACAGAAAAAGCAGTCGAAGCTTTTACACAAGCAATCGAACAACAACCAGAAAATCCGCTAGGCTATATCAATTTTGGGCATGTCTTAACGTCGATGGACGAAATTGACCGTGCGGAACGATTTTTCCAAAAAGCCATTACACTGGATGAAACGTCCGCAACTGCCTTTTACGGTTTGGCTAATTTGTACTTTAATGCAGAGCGCTATTCTGAAGCATTAAAGCTTTATGAAAAAGCATTGCAATACGAAATTGAAGGTGCAGACGCTCACTTCATGATCGGCAAATGCTTCGAGAAACTAGATCAACCAAAATTAGCGTTACCTTATCTTCAACGCGCAGTGGAGTTAGATGCAAACGATGTTCAAGCTCGTTTAAGCTACGGCATCACTTTGGCATCTATGGAATTGTTTGAACTCGCAGAACCTCAATTTCTTCAAGTCATCAAACAGCAACAAAATCATTCAGACGCACATTATAATTTAGGCGTCCTTTATGCGGTTTCGACAAATCGTACAGAAGATGCTATGTATCATTTGAAACAAGCGTATACGTTAGACGAGCACAACGAAATGGCGCGCTATGCATACGATATGATTGCAACAACATTACAATAGCTATGTGAAGAGGAGACGACAGAAATGACCGGACAAATCGATTTATTTCAAGAAGAAAAGCAATTTGTATTAGGGCGTCCTGTCGTCTCGATTTTTCACAATCCCCAAAACTTATTCTCCATAGCCAAAGTGAAAATCCAAGAAACCAACACCCCTTATACTGAAAAAGAAATTATTGTATCTGGCTATTTTCCGGCGTTGACGCTTGAAGAACAGTACCGTTTTACAGGAGTCGTAAAAAATCATCCGCGTTACGGCGTTCAATTTCAAGTGGAAACTTTTACAAAAGAAGTACCTGAAACCGAACAAGGCATCATTCATTATTTATCAAGTGATATGTTTAACGGCATTGGCCGGAAAACGGCGGAAACTATCGTTAAAAAACTAGGCAAAGACGCGATCAAAAAGATTTTAGAAGACCCTGATTCACTCGATAAAGTTCCGAGGTTATCTGCTGACAAAAAAGACACAATTCGCGCAACTTTACAAATGAACCTAGGTCTTGAACGCGTAATGATTCAACTAAATGATTGGGGCTTTGGTCCACAAGTTGGCATGCGTATTTATCAAGCATACCGTGAAGAAACTATCGACATTTTGACCAAAAATCCATTTCAGCTTATTGAAGAAATCGAAGGAATTGGTTTTCAACGTGCCGATGAATTAGGGATGAAACTCGGCATTACGGGTAGTCACCCTGACCGCATCAAAGCCTCGATTTTGCATATTCTCAATCAAGCTTCTTTGTCTGATGGACACGTGTTTGTAGATGCCCAAACGTTAATTCCAGTAGTTAAAGAAATGCTTGAAGCACGGCAACAAGAAGAAATTTCAATTGATGCGATTTCAAAAGCGGCAATTGAATTAAATGAAGAAGGCAAAGTGGCTGGAGAAGAAACACGGCTCTACTTGCCATCACTTTATTATTCGGAAGTGGGCATTGCGACAAAATTAGAAACATTGCTGGCTGAACAAGAAAATCGCGCAAAATTTCCGAGTTCAGAAGTGCGAAAAGCACTTGGCGAAGCTGAAGAACGTCTTGGAGTAAATTATGCTGAGACGCAAGTTGAAGCAATCGAAAATAGCATTAACTCATCTGTTATGATTTTAACAGGAGGACCAGGTACTGGGAAAACAACCGTTGTTCGTGGACTTGTAGAAATTTACGCCGAGCTTCACGGATTATCACTCGACCCTAAAGAATACGCAAAGAAAAAAGAACCTTTTCCGATTATTCTTGCAGCACCAACTGGACGGGCGGCTAAACGGTTGAGTGAATCTACTGATTTGCCAGCTATGACCATTCACCGTTTGCTTGGATTTAATGGTCAAGAAAAAGACGAAGAAACAGAAAAAGAAATTGAAGGCAAATTGATTATTATCGATGAAATGTCGATGGTTGATACGTGGCTCGCACATCAATTGTTAAAAGCTGTACCGGAAGACGCCCAATTGATTTTTGTTGGCGACCAAGATCAATTGCCGCCAGTCGGACCTGGTCAAGTATTGCGCGATTTACTAGAATCAAAACGAATTCCAACTGTTGAATTAACGGATATTTATCGACAGTCGTCAGGCTCATCAATTATCGAACTGGCACATCAAATGAAAAAAGGGCAATTGCCAGAAGACATTACCGCAAAAACAGCGGATCGTTCTTTCATTAAAGCAGGTATAGACCAGATTCCGACAGTAGTTGAAAAAGTAGTTAAAAGCGCTTTATCAAAAGGTCATTCGATAAAAGATATTCAAGTACTAGCACCCATGTACAAAGGACCAGCAGGAATTGACGCTTTAAATCGATTGATCCAAGAATTGGTCAATTCAAATCCTGACGGCAAACGTAAAGAACTGGTATTTGGCGATATTACATATCGCATTGGTGATAAAATTTTGCAACTGGTCAACCAGCCTGAAAGCAATGTCTTTAACGGAGATATGGGCGAAGTTGTGGCTATTATGCGAGCAAAAGAAACCGTCGAAAAGCAAGATATGTTAGTCGCTTCATTTGATGGAATTGAAGTAACTTATGAACGCAGCGACTTAAACCAATTAACGTTAGCGTATTGCTGCTCGATTCACAAATCACAAGGCTCTGAATTTCCAACTGTCATCATGCCAATTGTGCGTGGCTACATGAAAATGCTACGTCGCAATTTACTATACACGGGCATCACGCGAAGTAAAGATTTTCTCATTTTATGCGGCGACCCAGGTGTTTTTCGTTATGGTGTCGAACGTACAGACGACGCGCAACGCATGACTACATTGAAAAGTCGCTTAGCGGTCGCGACTGACGAACCAAAAACCGAAGAACAAACAAAACAACTTGCACAGACAAAACAAAGCGGACCTATTAGCCTAACCGTTGAAAACGTTCACACTGTTCACCCAATGATCGGTATGGAAGGCATCACGCCACAAAATTTTATGGAAGCATAAAAGTTAGTTGTGAAGAAGGTATTCCACAAAATAGCTTCGCTTTCCCGCAGGAGTCTGCGCTATTTTGCTACATACCTTAAGATTTAACTTTTAGAAGAAAGAGTGTAAGGCGGCGACTCCTGGGGAGACAGCACGAGCTGAAGAGCCTGGACTGAGCGCGGCGAGGGAAGTGGCTGAAGCAGTGCCCCCGGAAAGCGTCCGCCTGGAGCGATTTCTTCACGTCGCTATTGACATCACGCAAAGCTTTTTCTATAATTCAAATTAGACTGATAGACAAACACATTGATGGAGACAGTATAAAATCGCATTCGAAAAGAAATGGAATCCTAGGCTGAAAGACTCCGACGACATTCGATTTTAGAAAGCTACTCTGGAGTGCAGCTAATTCCTGCCGTTGAACCGCGTTAAGGTGTTCGAGAGACACAGAGCGTTCTGCTTTGTGTAACTAGGGTGGTACCGCGAAATAAAGCCTTCGTCCCTTTTTTGGGATGAGGGCTTTTTATTATGTTGAGGAGGAAAAACACATGAAACATTTAAAAGCTGAAGATATTAGACAAATGTATATCGATTTCTTTAAAGAAAAAGGTCACGATCAGGAGCCAAGTGCACCGCTTGTGCCTTTTGAAGATCCTTCTTTGTTATGGATTAACAGTGGTGTTGCTACATTGAAGAAATACTTTGATGGTCGCGTCATTCCAAATAATCCACGAATCGTAAACGCACAGAAATCTATTCGCACAAATGATATTGAAAACGTCGGGAAAACAGCGCGTCATCATACGTTTTTCGAAATGCTTGGGAACTTTTCAATTGGCGAATACTTTAAAACCGAAGCGATTCACTGGGCTTGGGAATTTTTAACGGACGACAAATGGATCGGTTTTGATGCTGAAAAACTTTCTGTAACAGTTCATCCAGAAGACGAAGAAGCATATGCGATTTGGTTAAATGAAGTGGGTGTACCTGCGGAGCGCATCATTCGTTTAGAAGGGAATTTTTGGGATATCGGCGAAGGCCCAAGTGGTCCGAACTCTGAAATTTTCTACGATCGCGGCGAAAGCTATGGCAACGATTTGACTGATCCTGAACTTTATCCAGGTGGCGAAAATAATCGTTATTTGGAAATTTGGAACTTGGTGTTCTCGCAATTCAACCACAACTCAGATCACACCTACACATTGCTGCCTAAACAAAATATCGATACAGGAATGGGCTTAGAGCGCATGGCTTGTGTGGCTCAAGACGTACCAACCAACTACGACACGGATTTATTCGTACCGATTATCCGAAAAACAGAAGAAATTTCAGGGAAAACGTACGGCGAAGATGCGGATATGGATATGGCGTTTAAAGTGATTGCCGACCACATCCGTACGGTTGCATTTGCGATTGGTGACGGAGCACTTCCATCTAACGAGGGACGCGGTTATGTGTTACGTCGTTTATTACGTCGCGCAGTTCGTTATGCGAAAAAATTAGGCGTTGAAAAACCATTCTTGTTTGAACTAGTACCAGTGGTTGGAGACATTATGAAGAGCTTCTACCCCGAAGTAAACGACAAACAAGACTTTATCGTTCGTGTGATGAAACTAGAAGAACAACGTTTCCACGAAACGCTTCATGACGGCTTAGCGATTTTGTCTTCGGTAGTAGAAAAACAAAAAGCAGACGGGCAAACTGAAATCCCGGGTGAAGATGCATTTCGTTTGTACGACACGTATGGCTTTCCAGTTGAATTGACTGAGGAATATGCAGAAGAAGAAGGCATGAGCATCGACCATGAAGGCTTTGAAGCAGCGATGCAAGCTCAGCGTGATCGTGCAAGAAACGCGCGTCAAGACGTCAACTCTATGCAAACGCAATCGGAAGTACTTGGCAATTTGAAAGAAACGAGTGAATTTATTGGCTATAGCCAAACCGTTGCAAATGCGGAAGTTTTGGTTATGATCAAAGACGGAAAACTAGCTGAATATGCTCACGAAGGCGAAGAAGTAGACGTGATATTAGATCAAACTCCGTTTTACGCAGAAAGTGGCGGACAAATTGCTGACCGCGGAGTTTTGAGCAATGATTTGGTTCAAGCAACCGTTTTAACTGTTAAAAAAGCACCAAACGGCCAAAACTTGCATACGGTTCGTGTTGAAAGTGGAGAACTGACAAAATCGACTGTAGTGGCTCAAGTAGATGCAGCATTGCGTCGTCATACAGTGAAAAACCATACAGCAACACACCTTCTTCACCAAGCGTTAAAAGATACACTGGGAACGCATGTAAACCAAGCGGGGTCTTATGTAGGACCAGATCGTTTACGATTTGACTTTTCTCACTTTGGCCAAGTGACAAAAGAAGAGTTAAAAAAAATCGAGCACATCGTAAACGAAAAAGTATGGGAAGGCATCGCAGTGCAAACAGGCTATCACAATTTACAAGAAGCAAAAGAGATGGGCGCAATGGCCTTGTTTGGTGAGAAATATGGAGAAGTTGTTCGTGTTGTTGAAATTGGCGACTATTCTTTAGAATTATGTGGTGGTGTTCATGTATTCAATACATCGGAAATCGGCTTGTTTAAAATTGTTTCAGAAAGCGGAATTGGTGCTGGAGTACGCAGAATTGAAGCCTTAACAGGGAAAGGCGCATATGAAAGCTTTAAAGACAGCGAACACGTATTAGAGCAGGCAGCAGGTCTATTGAAATCTTCTCCGCGCGACATGATTCAAAAAGTCCAGTCGGTTCAAGTAGAAATAAAATCTATGCAACGTGAAAACGAATCCTTGTTGGCGAAAATTTCAAATGCACAATCAGCTGGAATTTTAGACGCAGCTCAAAAAGTGGGCGACATTACCGTGTTATCTGTGAAAGTAGAAGCAAAAGACAATAACCAATTGCGCCAAATGATGGACGACTTAAAGTCGAAAATGAACAAAGCTGTAATCGTACTAGGGGCAGTAGATGGTGACAAAGTCATGCTTGCTGCAGGTGTAACAAAAGATTTAGCAGGTGGCGATTACCACGCGGGACAAATCGTTAAATATGTAGCGGAACAATGTGGTGGTAAAGGCGGAGGGCGACCTGACATGGCAATGGCAGGCGCAAAAGATGCTAATCAATTAGAAGCGGCACTCGAATCTGTTTATAACCTAGTTAAATAGGTTTAATAAATCTACACTATCGGTTATAATGAGAATCAGACAGCAGGAGCAATAATTGCTATTTAAAATCCGAAAGCGAGGTGCTTGTCGTGAGTTCATTTGATCGTACTATGAAATTCGATTCTTCTGATGAGTCGATGGAACAAGAAGTCAAGCAAGTAATGCTTCAAGTTCATTCAGCACTTGAAGAAAAAGGTTATAACCCAATCAATCAGATTGTTGGATATTTATTATCAGGTGATCCGGCTTATATTCCTCGCCATCAGGATGCGCGAAACATGATACGCAAACTGGAACGAGATGAAATACTAGAAGAACTTGTAAAGTTCTATATTAAAAAGAATAACGAGGAATAAACATGCGCATAATGGGACTTGATGTCGGTTCGAAAACAGTTGGAGTTGCAATCAGTGACCCCATGGGGTGGACAGCGCAAGGAATCGAAACCGTCAAAATAAATGAAGCGATTGAAGAATTCGGCATGGCTCGACTTGGTGAACTTATCAAGCAATATGAAGTAACTGAAGCAGTTGTTGGCTATCCGAAAAACATGAACAACTCAATTGGACCGCGCGCTGAAGCATCTGAAAGATTTGCAGAGTTGTTAAAAGAAGCGTATAGTATACCGGTAGTCCTATGGGATGAACGGTTGACGACGTCGGCTGCAGAGAAGATGTTAATATCTGCAGATGTTAGCCGGAAAAATCGCAAAAAAGTGATCGACAAGATGGCAGCAGTTATGATTTTGCAAGGCTATCTTGATTTTAAAAAATAATGAGGTGACGTAAATGGAACACGGACAAGAACACATTACGGTCGTAGATGAAAACGGCAACGAACAATTATTTGAAGTACTATTTACATTTGAATCAGCAGATTTCGGAAAATCTTACGTATTGTATTTCCCGCTTGGTGCTGAAGAAGACGATGAAGGCGAGATTGAAATTCATGCATCTTCTTTCACAGAAAACCCTGAATCAGATGAAACTGTAGGTGGCGGAGAGCTTCGCCCAGTAGAAACTGACGCAGAGTGGGATATGATCGAAGAAATGTTAAACACGTTTCTTGACGAAGAAGAAGAAAACGAAGAGCTTTAAAAAGAAAAAGGTGGAATTGATTGCTGATTCCACCTTTTTCTTTTGTATACTTTTCTTGTATACTGTACAGAGTTGAATAAACGCTGTTCAACTTCCGTAGAACAGAAAAGCTAGGGGGAAAACCCGTGGGGAAAAAGTCGAAAAGAGAAGTCATGTTTGAACGCATGAAAGAAAAAAAGAAGGAAGTGAGAATCGTCCGACGCATCGTATTTATCATTGCGCTAGTCTTATTGATTGTCATTGGGATTGCAGGATTTCGAACTTATAGTTACATTAGCAATGCTTTAGATCCAGTAGATCCTGATTCAGAAAAAATCATCACAGTTGAAGTACCGATTGGTTCCAATTTGGATAGCATTTCAGCATTGCTTGAAGAAAACAAAGTGATTGAAGATGCGCGTGTATACAAATACTATGTTAAATTCAAAAACGAATCAGAATTTCAAGCAGGAACATATGATTTGTTGCCATCTATGACTTTAGATGAAATTACTGAAAGCTTAAAAAGTGGCAAAGTTTATCGCGAACCACTCTACACCATTAACGTTCCAGAAGGCATAACGCTTGTAGAGATTGCAGAAAATGTAATTGCAAAAAATACCGATTATACAGCTGAAGAATTTCTAGAAAAAGTAAACAACCCAGAGTACGTTGCAGAATTGATGGTTAAATATCCAGAGTTGCTGACAGATGAGATTCTGGCAGAAGATGTGAAATTTCCACTTGAAGGCTATTTGTTCCCAGCGACATACCCGATTTTTGATGAAGATCCTTCGTTAACTGTCTTAATTGAACAAATGCTTAATACAACGCAAGCAAATGTGTTGCAGTACCAAAGCGTTTTAGAAGAATTGGAAAAATCACCTCATTGGCTAGTAACTTTTGCTTCCTTATTAGAAGAAGAAGCAACAGCACAATCAGATCGCGAAACAATTGCTAGTGTTTTTTACAATCGTCTAGCTGATGAGATGCCATTGCAAACAGATCCAACTGTCATTTATGCAATGGGTAAACACAAAGAGCGGTTATTTAATAAAGATTATGAATATGAAGATCCTTACAGTACTTACCAAAATAAAGGGTTGCCACCAGGACCTATCGCAAATGCTGGACTTTCCTCGATTCAAGCAGTGCTCGATCCTGCCGATACTCAGTATTTCTATTTCTTAGCTGATAAAGAAGGCATAAACCATTTTGCTAAAACATATGATGAACATTTGAAAAATCGAGACAAGTATATTGGCCAATAAGCACCACGAGAAGGAAGCGTCCTCGCTTTCCTTCTCTTTTTATGATAAGATGTGAATTGATTTTTGTGGAGTCGAAAAGGAGCTTTTTTCATGGTGGACAATCAACTATCAAAGACGTTTAAAGCGATCAAAGACTATGCTAAGACGTATCATGTACCAATTATGGAAGATCAAGGAATAGACGAATTGCTTGAGCTTTTAAAGGTTCAACAACCTCAAGCTATTTTAGAAATTGGTGCAGCGATTGGGTTTTCTGCGATTAAAATGTCGGAAGCTTTACCAACATGTACAGTAGATACGATAGAACGTGATGAACCTCGTTACCAACAAGCCTTGGTGTTTATTGCACAGGCGGATATGGAAGAGCGTATTCGAATCTTTCATGCGGATGCACTAGTACTTTCGTTAAGTGAGTTAAAACCACAATATGATGCCATCTTTATAGATGCTGCAAAAGGTCAGTATGAACGTTTTTTTGAAAAGTATGAATCTTTATTAACAACAGGTGGCATTATCTATTGTGACAATATGGCGATGCACGGACTTGCAGATTTACCTCTTTCAGAAGTGCCAAAAAGAAAGCGGACAATGATACGGAATTTGTCGATTTTTAAAGAACGTATGTTTAGTCATTCGGAATACGAAACAGAATTATTATCTTCAGGAGATGGCATTATGGTTTGCCGTAAAAAGTAAAACTGCACACAAAAAAGAAGGTTCAAGGAGCTAAATGATATGTCTAATAAACAGCCGGTCGTCATTGGGATCGCAGGAGGTTCGGGCTCGGGGAAAACGAGTGTAACGAATTCAATCTATGAAGTGTTTAAAGAAAACTCGGTGGTCGTCATCGAGCAAGACTATTATTATAAAGATCAAAGTCATTTGGCTTTTGAAGAACGATTGGAAACAAACTATGACCATCCTTTAGCATTTGATACGGACTTGCTAATTGAGCATATTAATGACTTGCTTGAACGCCGACCGATTGAAAAACCTGTTTATAATTACGCATTACATACGCGTGCTGAAGAATCAATATTGATCGAACCAAAAGATGTTATCATCCTAGAAGGCATATTGGTACTTGAAGATCCGCGTTTACGTGAATTGATGAATATCAAATTATTTGTCGATACAGACGGCGACTTGCGCATCATACGTCGCTTATTGCGTGACATCAATGAACGTGGCCGTACAATCGATTCGGTTATTGAACAATATTTAACAGTTGTTCGTCCAATGCACAATCAATTTATTGAACCGACAAAACGCTACGCCGATGTGATTATTCCAGAAGGCGGACAAAATGAAGTGGCAATCGATTTAATGGTTACAAAAATTAAAACTATTCTTGAATAGATTGTGAAACTATAATATGATGATACGAGACTGACGGATAAAGGCATCGGGGTCAGCATTTGAAGGAGTGGGAAGAATGGCTAACGAAAAACAATTTCCAATGACAGCCGCAGGAAAGCAGAAGTTGGAAGATGAATTAGACTTTTTGAAAACGATTAAACGTAAAGAAGTAGTAGAACGAATTAAAATCGCACGTGATTTTGGAGATTTGTCTGAGAATGCTGAGTACGACTCAGCGAAAGAAGACCAAGCTTTCGTAGAAGGTCGCATCTCAACACTTGAATCGATGGTCCGCAACGCGGTTATTATAAATGAAAATGAATTAAATAAAGACGTCGTTCGTTTAGGAACAACAGTTACATTTGTTGAAGTTCCAGACGGTGACAAAGAGTCCTACACAATTGTAGGGTCAGCAGAAGCAGATCCACTAGAAGGGCGTATTTCGAATGATTCACCTATTGCTAAAAGCATGATTGGCCGCACTATTGGTGAAGTTGTTAGAGTGCTAACACCGGGTGGAGAAATGGAAATTAAAATTATTTCAATCACGTAATAAGACGGCCATTCTGTAAAAAGAATGGCTGTTTCTCATTAAGTGAACTATAATTGAAACGAAAGTATTCTTAAAACGTCAAATTTGTCATACTGATTTAATGCTAAACTAAAGAGAAAGGAGGAACATTCAATGACTAACGAAGAAAAGCCTTATCCTTCTCGTTTAAAAAAGAAAAACAAAAAAAATCGTTCAAATCGGATTTTAAATATCATGATCGGTTTGGTGTTTGCTTTGATTTTAATCATTGGAGTTTCTATGTTATTTAACGGAGGAGACGATCAAGCTCAAAAACCGGAAGTAACAGTTTCGTCTGAAACTAATGAACAAACGAGTGACTCTGATGAAGGTGGAGACGCTGGCGAAGAGAATGAGGCAACTGAAGAAGAAAAAGAATCTGCTAAAAAAGCTGAAGAAAAAGCCGAAAAAGAAAAAGCTGAAAAAGAAAAAGAAGAATCTGCTATAAAAGGTGGAACCATTACGCGCGAAGATTCAAATGATCCAATCGTAGAAGAAACTGTGATTAACACAAGCTGGGAACCAATTGGTACTAAGCAAAAAGGAAATCACGTGTCAGTATATCAAAAAAATTCTACAGACTGGAATGAAAAAGTCAACGCTGTTTCTTATGCTACAGGACTCGATGTAAACAATATGTATGTCATGATGATTAAGAATGGTGGAGGACCGCAAAAGTCAATTGCGACTGTGCAGTCTAAAGACGAATCTGAAAAATACCGTGTCCATATGGAATGGATTGACGGTGAAGGCTGGAAACCAGTAAAAATGGACGTCCTAAAAACATTGAACGGCGCCTACTAATCGAGGCGTCTTTTCTTTTGCATAAACATCATTATAGACTGTTGCGGGTTTGCGATAAGACACAAAATTGATTTATACTAGATAGAGGAAATTGAAGAAGAAATGAGGAATCAACAAATGAAAATCGGCATAATTGGTGCGATGGAAGAAGAAGTTCAATTACTAAGAAGTAGATTACAGAATGCACAAACAGAAGAAACCGCAAGATGTGAATTCACATTAGGTACATACGAAAAACAAGAGATCGTCTTATTGAAAAGTGGTATTGGTAAAGTAAATGCAGCCATGGCGACCACGATATTGCTTCAGCATTACCAGCCTGACATTGTCATCAATATTGGTTCAGCTGGCGGATTTGATGAAGAACTTGAAGTGGGAACAGTCATTATTTCGGATGAAGTTCGTCATCACGATGTAGACGTAACGGTTTTTGGTTATGAAATCGGTCAAGTGCCACAATTACCAGCAGCGTTTGTATCTAATGAAGAGCTAATTGAGCTCGCTATTAAAGCAGTACAAGAAATTGCTCAGCATGAATATGCTGTTGGTTTGATTGCGACTGGAGATTCGTTTATGAATGACCCGCAGCGCGTGTTAAAAGTGCGTACAGACTTTCCTGCGATGAAAGCAGCTGATATGGAAGCTGCTGCAGTTGCGCAAGTGTGCTACCAATTTGACGTAGCATTTGTAGTTATTCGTGCGTTGTCTGATATTGCTGGAAAAGAATCATCTGTTTCTTTTGAAGAATTTTTACCTCTAGCCGCTAAACATTCTACAGAAATCGTTCTTAATGTGATTGGCCAGTTAGCAGCACGTATTTAACTCGTTGAAAATTAGAAAACAAAAAAAGCTGTGACGTTTACTCAACGTCCACAGCTTTTTAAACTTTTTTCAATGTGAATGTGCTAACCATTAAAATAGCACAGATGATAAATAAGAACATGTAAACAACGGGTGAAAAGACCGAAAGTCCGAAATAAGACAAAGTAACGACTGTGCCAGCAGCTGTAATTGGCAAGCCAATAAAGTATCCAGCAGACTCCGAGATATTAAATCGTGCCAGTCGAAAAGCACCAGCTGAGATGTAAAGTACGGTAAAAGCCATACCTGCAATTCCAAAGTCTGATAGCACAAGTTGATAAATTAAAATTGCAGGTGCGACACCAAAAGAAAGAATATCACTCATCGAATCGAGCTGTTTTCCTAAATCAGATTCTTGGTTGAGTTTTCTTGCCACCATACCGTCAAAGCGGTCCAAAAAAGCCGCAATAAATATAAATAGTACACTATAGCTATAAGCTCCATTTAAAGTTGCCATAAGTGAAGCTCCGCCAAACAGCATATTGCCGACCGTAATCGTATTAGCGGTCTGCGATCTTAGTTTTTTAATGGTGTGATCCATTCTTTCTATTATCAACAATGGAAAACACTCCTTCTTTTTTGTAAACTTGTTCAATCTATTATACTGTCAAAGGTAAAAAAATGGTAGACTAATTTAACAACGGAGGCATCTCGATGAAAAAATATTTGTACCAACGTTTGATTGAACTCACGAACGGAGCTTTTACTTCAAGTTTGATTCGTCAATTTGCTAGTTCTCCTAAAAGTGGAAAATTTATTCCGAGTTATATTAAAACTTATCAGATTGAAACAACTGATATTATACAATCAGTAGAAAGTTTTCCAACACTCCATGACTTTTTTGTCCGTAAATTAACTGTCGAAAGTCGCCAAGTAGCTTTATCTACTATTATCTCACCAGTAGATGGCAAAGTTGAAATTGCAGGAGATGTCCAAAAAGACAGTCAGTTTTTGGTGAAAGGACAACAATACTCTTTAGCAGATCTATTAGGAGAAAAAAAAATGGCTGATCGATACGAAGGCGGAAAATATGCTGTACTGTATTTATCACCAGCAGATTATCACCGTATCCACAGCCCAGCTACAGGAAATGTGACAAAACAGTATGTTTTAGGGAAGAAATCATATCCCGTCAATGCAGTTGGTTTACACTATGGAAAAACACCAATCAGTGGCAATTACCGAATGATTACAGAACTTGAAACTGAATTTGGCAAGATGTTAGTAGTGAAAGTCGGCGCGATGTTCGTTAACTCGATCAAATTGACTGAAACTGGAAGTGTTTGGGTAAAAGGCAGAGAAGTGGGTTATTTCAGTTTTGGTTCGACAGTAGTGCTATTTTTTGAAAAAGACTGCATTGAATTTGTCGAAGATGTGTCTAATAGACAACAGATCAAGATGGGAGAAGCACTAGGAAATATGGTATAATCAATAGAATTAAGTTCGGGAAACAGGAGTGAGTCGCATTGTATCAAAATTTTGTACCAAGTGAGTATGTAAAAGAAGTTTTTGATATTAAACCAGAAACGTTAATTGAAAAAAACATTAAAGGCATTATTACGGATTTAGACAATACTCTTGTAGAGTGGGATCGTCCAGAGGCAACACCTCAATTGATTGATTGGTTAAAATCAATGAAAGACGCCGGCATACAAGTGGTCATCGTTTCAAACAATAAAGAATTGCGTGTTAAATCGTTTGCGGATCCTTTAGGCATTCCGTTTATTTTCCAAGCGCGTAAACCAATGGGCCATGCTTTTCGTAAGGCACTCCGTATCATGGAAGCCAAAAGAGGACAAGTAGTGGTTATTGGAGATCAAATGCTAACGGATATTTTCGGAGGCAATCGAAATAAGATGCATACGATTCTTGTCTTGCCGGTAGCTCAGTCAGATGGGTTTTTTACTCGCTTTAATCGAAGAATGGAACGTCGAATTATGAAGAAATTAAAAGAAAAAGGACAATTGATGTGGGAGGAAAAAAATGAGTGAAATGCCAACTTGCATCGGATGCGGTGTACAGATTCAAACTGAAAACAAAAACGCGGTAGGGTATGCACCTCCGTCTTCTTTAGAAAAAGATGAAATTATTTGCCAACGTTGTTTCCGCTTAAAAAATTACAACGAGCTTCAACCGGTTTCGTTAACAGACGATGATTTTTTACGCATTTTAAACGGCTTGGGCGAACGCGATGGTCTGATTGTGAAAATTGTTGATATTTTTGACTTTAATGGAAGCTGGCTTCCGGGTCTTCACCGTTTTGTTGGAAATAATGATATTTTGCTAATTGCTAACAAATCAGACTTGCTGCCCAAATCGGTTAAGCAACCTAAATTGATTCACTGGATGAAACAAGAAGCCAAAAAATTAGGATTGCAGCCGATTGATGTGTTAACGGTGAGTGCACATCGTGGAACCGGCGTTTCAGAAGCAATGGAAGCAATCGAGAAATATCGTAAAGGCAAAGATGTTTATGTCGTGGGCTGTACAAATGTGGGGAAATCAACATTTATTAACCGCGTTATTAAACAAGCGACAGGACAAGCGGATGTCATTACGACTTCACATTTTCCTGGAACGACTTTAGATATGATTGAAATTCCATTAGACGATAAACGGTCATTGTATGATACGCCGGGAATCATCAATCATCATCAATTAGCTCATCACTTAAAAACGGCAGATCTTAAACAAATTATGCCGAAAAAAGAAATCAAGCCACGCGTATTTCAATTAAATGCAGAACAAACTTTATTCATTGGTGGTTTGGCACGTTTTGACTTTATTCAAGGTGAGCGTTCGTCGTTTACGGTTCATATTGCGAACGATTTGCCAATTCACCGGACGAAACTGGACAATGCAGACGCTTTATATGAACAACATTTAGGCGATATGTTAGCACCACCTTCAGCTGAATATAAAGACGATTTTCCAGAATTGGTGCGTCACGAATTTAGCATTAAAGATGCAAAAATGGATATTGTATTTTCAGGACTTGGTTGGATCACAATTCAACATGGCAATGCTGTCGTAGCAGCTCATGCACCTAAAGGTGTAGAAGTGCTATTGCGTCCATCGTTAATCTAGGAGGTTTTCTGATGAAAAAATGGTACGCGGTAATCGGAGATCCGATTACTCACTCCTTATCTCCATTTATGCACGAAGCATGGTTTGATGAACATGAGATTGATGCTGCTTATTTACCCATTCATGTGGAACCATCGCAGCTTGAAAAATCATTCGAAGCGATGAAAACGTTAGGAATTAGTGGCTTTAACATTACGCTTCCGCATAAACGATCGATTGTTCCGTTACTTGGAAAGTTAGAGAAAAGTGCGATGCAAATGAACGCTGTGAATACAGTAAGTTTTGACGGCGCTGAATATAGTGGTCTAAATACCGACGGAGACGGTTTTGTGCGGTCGTTGTTAGTTCATGACGTTGATAAGACGGCTAAAGTGTTATTAATTGGAGCGGGCGGTGCTGCTAGAGGAATTGCATATGCTTTAAAGCGCGCAGGGTTTATGGACATTACGATTACTAATCGGACCTACCGGCGAGCAGAAGAACTAGCTACAGAAATACAAAGTTCTGCAATTACACTCACTGAATCTGAAGAACGTTTAGTCGAATTTGAAGTTCTGGTTCAAACAACCTCTGTCGGTTTGACGACAAGTGAAGCACTGCCGATTTCATTAAATGGCGTAAAGGCAGGAACTTTGGTTGCGGATATTATTTACACGCCACTAGAAACACCTTTTTTGAAAAAAGCAGCAGAAAAAAATTGCGTGACATTAAATGGCGTAGGCATGTTTGTTTATCAAGGAGCGATTGCTTTTGAACAATGGACAGGCGTACAGCCAAATACTGAAAAAATGATCCAATTGATCACAGAAAAACTAGGAGGCACTTATGTTAACAACTAAACAAAAAAGCTTTTTGAAAAGCGAAGCACATCATCTTGCACCTATTTTCCAAGTAGGCAAAGGTGGCGTTAGTGATGCTATGCTCGTTCAAATCAAAGAAGCATTAGAAAAACGTGAATTAGTAAAAATCAGTATTCTGCAAAACAATGAAGATGGCAAAGACGAAGTGGCAAAAGCTTTGGCTAAAGGAACAAAATCACAATTGGTTCAATTAATTGGTCATACGGTTGTTCTCTACAAACAATCAGTCAACAATAAACGAATTGAGTTGCCTGTCAAAAGATGAAAAAAGTAGGGATATTAGGTGGGACATTTAACCCACCTCATCTCGGCCATTTAATCATGGCTAGTGAAGCGCTCTATGCAGCTGAACTAGACGAAGTTCGTTTTATGCCCAATTACATTGCGCCTCATAAAGAAGTTGCGGGAGCAAGTGCCACAGAGCGTCTTGCCATGACTAAACTAGCAGTTTCCAATCATGCTCAATTCAAAGTAGAAGACCTTGAAATTAAAAATGGTGGGGTATCCTATTCTTTTGATACATTAACGAAATTATCGGAACGTGAACCCGATGTCGAATTCTATTTTATTATCGGTGGCGACATGGTAGAGGGATTGTCTTCTTGGTATCGAATAGATGAATTAGTCGAGTTGGTTTGCTTTATAGGTGTTCAACGACCGGGGTATAATGCACAGACAACTTATCCAGTGATGATGATTGACTCACCCGAATTGTCACTGTCTTCAACAATGTTAAGAGAACGTGCTGCTACTAATCACCCGTTAACATACTTAGTTCCTGAAAAAGTAGAAGCTTTTATTCGAAAGGAGCGTTTATATGGATCACAACCAAATGCTTGAAATCGTGAAAGAGCGTCTTCCAGAAAATCGCTATAATCATGTGCTTGGTGTTATGGAAACCGCTACTGAACTTGCAAAAAAATTCCGAATTTCTGAAGCCAATGCCAAAACCGCTGCGATTTTGCACGACATTGCGAAGTTTTCAGATCGAGACTGGATGAAATCCATTATTGAATCTGAGAAATTGGATCCCTTGTTACTCGAGTATCATTCTGAACTTTGGCATGCACCTGTAGGAGCGTACGTAGCGAAAACAGAATTTGGAGTCGAAGATGAAGATGTGCTTAATGCAATTCGTTTTCACACAACAGGGCGTGATGGAATGTCGAGCCTAGAAAAAGTTGTATATATTGCAGACTTGGTTGAACCTCATCGCAAATTTTCGGGTGTTGAAGAATTGCGACAATTAAAAGATCAAGGATTGGATGTTATGATGGAAGCCGCAGTTAAACATTCTATCGAATTTTTAAAATCAAAAAATCAACCGGTGTTTCCGGATTCACTGAAGTGTTATGAAGGCTTCGTGCAACAGAAAGGGAAAGTGAAAGAATGACTAAAGAAACTTTACTACAAGTAGCGTATAACGCAGCAGAAGATAAAAAGGCAGAAGACATCGTTGTGTTAAATATGGAGGGTATTTCGTTATTGGCTGACTACTTTGTCATCTGTACAGGAAATTCAGATCGTCAAGTTCAATCAATCGCAAAAGAGATTATGGACAAAGCTCACGAAGAAGGACACGAAGTGAAAAGCATGGAAGGTTTTGATTCGGCACGTTGGATTCTTGTTGACCTTGGTGATGTGGTCGCACATGTCTTCCATAAAGACGAACGCTCGTATTACAACCTTGAACGTCTGTGGAGAGAAGCTCCGCAAATGGAAATATGAAATACGGAAAATTTGCCGCAGTCTATGATGGACTGATGGAAGATATTCCTTATGAAGAGTATGTGGAGTGGGTCGCTTCTCACGTTTCATCTGGCAAATTGCTGGATGTCGCGTGTGGAACTGGCACATTGTCACAGCTTTTTGCTGAAATGGGCTATGACGTAACTGCGAGTGATTTGTCTGATGACATGCTAACAATTGCCAATCAACGGTTTCAAGAAGCAAACCAGTCGATTCCAGTCTTGCAATTGTCAATGGATAACTTAGAAGGTTTAACTGGTTTTGACCTCGTGACACTTGCAATTGATTCGCTAAATTATTTGCAAACGGAACAGCAAGTTCAACAAACTTTTAAAGAAGTTTATAAAGCCTTAAATCAAGGAGGCTATTTCTTTTTTGATGTGCATTCCATTTTTAAAGTAGACACGGTTTACATGAACAGTCCATTTGTTTACGATGCGGAAGAAATTGCGTATATTTGGCATACAGAATCTGGTGAATTTACGCACAGTGTTGTTCACGACATAACTTTTTTTGTTCAACAAGGTAACTTGTTTGAACGATTTGAAGAAACGCATGAACAACGGACGTTTCCGATCGCTGTTTATACAAATTGGCTGGAAGCCGCTGGATTTTCGCTTGAGTCAGTGACGGCAGATTTTTCAACTCACTTACCAGACAATGCAAGTGAACGTATTTTCTTTTGTGCTAGAAAATAAGTCTAAGCCATCTACCTCGAGTAGATGGTTTTTTCTTAGAAAAAAATAGACAACCATATTCAAATTATTGTATAATTCAAACAGCTTCTATTTAATTGCCTCCTCCAGAAACGAGGAATGCTGGTGAATCTTTCTCAACTTCAGAACAAGTTTGTATGGCTGCTGATCCCCGCGGTCGCCATCATGGCGCTTTTGATTTATTTGGTTTTTTCTCAAGGAGCACAAGAGACAACTACTTCAACTTCACTCGAACTGATCAACGCTGAATCCCCTCAGCAGACAGAAACCCCAGAAAACGAAACAATTGAAACTCAATTACCTTTAATGATTGATGTAAAAGGTCAAGTAGTTAAACCCGGAGTTTATGAACTTCCTGCAGGTTCTCGCATGCAAGATGCGATTCAAGCAGCTGGAGGATTTACAGCCGAAGCCGATAGTCGCGCGATCAATTTAGCGTTAATCGTTATCGATGAAACCAGCCTTTATGTACCGGCTACTGGTGAAGAAATTGTTGTTTCCACAATACCTCAAGCTGCTACAGGTGATGCAGGTGGCCTTATTAATATAAATCGGGCAACAGAAACTGAATTGATGGAACTGCCTGGTATAGGGCCTTCCAAAGCCGCTGCAATTCTTGCCTACCGTGACGAAATTGGACATTTTCAAGCACCTGAAGAATTAACAGAAGTTACCGGTATCGGTGACAAAACTTTTGAACAATTAAAAGAGTTGATCACTGCAAAATAGAAACCTTGTATACCAAAAGACGGTTGACGAAACTGTCGCCTCTGCTACACTTATTTTAACTACACAAGCAGGAGGCAATTAAATGAAGCGAATAACGTGGGACCAATTTTTTATGGCACAAAGCCATTTACTCGCACTTAGAAGTACTTGTACACGATTAGCAGTTGGAGCAACAATTGTTCGTGATCGAAGAATTATGGCTGGTGGCTATAATGGATCTATTTCAGGTGGAGACCATTGCATCGATAAAGGATGTTATGTGGTAGATGGCCATTGTGTGCGAACAATCCATGCAGAAATGAATGCATTGTTGCAATGTGCAAAATACGGCGTCAGTGTTAATGGAGCTGACATGTATGTGAGCCATTTTCCTTGTCTTCAATGTACGAAATCAATTATTCAATCAGGCATTGCGCGATTGTATTATGCAACCGACTATAAAAATCATGAATACGCGATAGAGTTATTAGAACAAGCAGGCGTTGAAGTGGTACAAGTTGTATTTGATGAGCGAAAAATCGACTTTTTAAGTGTCGAAAAATCAGCTCTCTACATCGAATTGCTCGAAAAGTTGCGTGAAAAAGGTGGAAGCGAAGAAGAGTTGGCCCATTATAATGAACGGGTGAACCAATTATTCGGAGAAATCGAAGTATAACAGCGACGACTTTTCTTTATTTAGCAACGGCTACTATCTTAACTACATATGCAGCACATGAAACAGCGGATAAACTCGTGTTCATGGTGCTGCTTTTTAGTTGGATGTGCTGGAAAAAAGAAAGTTTGAAACTGATGTGTGTGGTTTTTTTAGTTGCTTGTGCTCTTTATGCAATTCAAGATTTTCGCAGTCAAGATAATTTTGAGTATACACAACCGTATTCTGGGGAACTTCTCTTTCGTCCGGGTGCTATAATCGACGGTGATAGTTTAAGAGGATTTGCAGTTTTAGAAGACGACACAGTTGTCTATGCACGTTATCGAGTGAATTCCATGGAACAAAAAGACCAATTGGAAAGTTTGGTAGATCATTCTCATTTTCAAGTGAGGGGGATTTTTGAAGCACCTTCTGAGCCGTCGCATCGTTATTCGTTTAATATGAATAATTACTTACAGCATAATGGTGCAGCAAAACTCCTGATCATTCAGTCTTTGGACGGTACAGCAAAAAGTAGTACGTGGATTACCAAATTATTAAAGCAAAGAGATTTGATACAATTCCATATACGTGAACACTTTCCTAAAAGTTTAGCGACAGAAGCGGAAGCATTATTAATCGGAGAGCGTGAAAATATGGACTCCGAAGATCAAAGAATGTACCAAACGCTTGGTATTTCTCATTTGTTTGCAATTTCAGGACTTCATGTGGGGATTGCTTCGGGATTGTTGTATTTTTTACTCATTCGTTTGCATGTTCGAAAAGAAAATGCATTAATTGCGTTACTGATCGTTTTGCCTTTGTATGCCATTATTGCAGGTGGTGCGCCTTCTGTTTGGCGAGCTGTTAGCATGGTATCAGTTGTTCTTCTGGGGAAGTTGTTTAATTTTAAGTTTCCACTTGCAAATATTATGTTAACTAGTATGATTGTTTTTATTTTATGGAATCCATATATTATGTACAAAATTGGCTTTCAGTTATCGTATGGTGCCACTTTCGGCATTGTTTACTCTAGGAAGCTACTAGAAAAAATTCATTCTCCTCTAAAAATGGGTTTTGTTATTACTTTTATCTCTCAAGTAACGTTATATCCATTGTTACTGGTTTACTTTTATGAATTATCGTTGTCAGCCTTTGTAGTTAATAGCTTGTTTGTTCCATTGTTTACATTATTGATTTTACCGGCAAATTTTTTATTACTGTTTTTGACTGTTATATTCCCACCAGCAGCAGACGTTTTGTTTTATTTTTATGAACCGTTGCGTGATTGGATTGATCAGTTGATGAAATGGCTAGCGAGTTTGCCTCATCAGCTATGGACACCTGGAAAGCCGGGAGTTCGTTCATTTATTTTATTAATAAGTAGTGTATATGTATTTTATTGTTTAGCAGAACGCCGATTTAAGTTATCGCAGTTGCTTATTTTAGTGATACCAGCTTTACTAATTACAGCATTCCCGTATTTAGATGGACGCTTAAAAGTAACATTTTTAGATGTTGGACAAGGCGATAGCGCGCTAATTGAACTACCTTATCGACAAGCGGTTTATTTAGTGGACAGTGGAGGATTGTTGCGTTTTGATACAGAAGCGTTTAAAGAAAAAAAGCGACCGTACGAGATTGGACGACAAGTTGTTGCGCCTTATTTAAAAGGAAATGGTATTTCTTCAATTGATGCTTTTATTCTTTCACATCCTGATGCAGACCACGCAGAAGGAGCAGATGAGATTTTTGATTTGTTTCCAGTGGATAAACTGCATGTAACGCCAGGTTCTGCAACAAATCCTTTGATGGTTCAATTAGCACCGCACATTAAAAAGACAGAAGTAGTTTTTCCAGGCGCGGATTCAACTTGGCATGTGGATAATACACAGTTCACGTATTTGTCACCCACAGATGCCAATTATGAAGGCAATAATGACTCACTTGTTTTATTGATGGAAACGGGAGACTACCGAATTTTATTTATAGGAGACTTAGAAGCTAAAGGTGAGAACGAATTGCTTGAATCGTACAGCAAAGAACTTGCTGGACTGACGGTGTTAAAAGTTGGACACCACGGCAGCAAAACGTCCAGTAGTGTCAAATTTTTATCAGTATTGAATCCAGCCTTATCTATTTTTTCAACGGGCAAAGACAATCGCTATGGACATCCTAGTCCAGAAGTTGTTGAGCGATTTAACGAAGCAGATTTGACTACTATGAATACCGCAGAAAACGGAACCATCCAACTACTTTACAACGGTAAAGTAGTAGAAATTAAAACAATGCGCTAAAAAAAAGTGAACATATCTGTTAGATTGGATTTTCCAAGCACATAAAAAAGACGCCGGTTACAAAAACCAGCGTCTTTTTTATGGGTTAATTACCGCGCTGCGAATTGTACAACTCCAGCAATGATAAAGATAAGGGCGAAAAATCCAAAGGATACGACGAAGCCCATTCCAGCGTCGATTGCATCGTTACGTTTGGACTGTACATTCTGTTCAAATTCATTCATTGAAATCCCTCCTAATTCCTTCTAATTATAAGCGAAGACTTCAGAAAAATCTAGATTGAAGTAAGCTTTAATTGGCGAATTTCAATGATGACACATAACTGTCAAATACACAAAGTGTTAAAAATCAGATATAGTAGAAGAAGGGGAGGCTGATAAAATGATTACTTCCGTGTGGAAGTCGATACGCAGCGGACAAATAGACCCTGTTTATCTCATTGTAGGGACAGAAAGCTATTTTATTGAAAAAACCTTAGACTTGTTAAAAGATAAATTAACGGCTGGTGGCGAATTGGAACTATCTTTTTTTGATTTAGACGAAATGCCGGTTGAACATGTTATTGATGAAGCAGACACCATTCCTTTTTTTAGTGACCGCAAGTTGATTATTGCACGCAATGCGTCGTTTTTAAAAGCAGCAGAGCGTGGCAAAGAAAAAATCAATCACGATATAAAAGTGTTAGAAACGTGGCTTGAACATCCACCGAGTAGTTCAGTAACAATTTTTGTTGCACCTTATGAAAAACTAGACGAACGAAAAAAAGTGACCAAGCTAATGAAACAGCACACTGTGCTGATTGAAGCTAAATCACTGCAAGCTAATGATTTAGAAACGTGGTTAATGCATGAAGCGAAAAATTTTGGCAAAAGCATTCAATTAAAAGCTGCGCAACGATTGATGGAAATGGCTGGGACAAACCTTACACAATTATCTTCGGAAATTGAAAAGATGTCATTGTACTTAGGTGAAAATGATGAAGAAATCACGGTAGATCTTGTAGAACAAATGACGGCGAGAACACTCGAACAAGATGCATTTAAAATGTTGCAATCCTATTTAGATGGCAATGTGAGTGGAGCGCTTAGTGTTTATTATGATTTATTGCGACAAAAAGAAGAACCAGTAGCGCTAACAGCGTTACTGGCTTCTCAAATCCGTTTTATGATACAAGTTTATTATTTGCAGAAAAAAGGGTATCACGCACAGCAAATTTCTAAGCAGTTAAAAGCGCATCCGTACCGAGTGAAATTGCTTGTAGAGAAACGTCAGCAAATATCGGAAAAACGCTTGTTGCAAGTGTTAGGTGATTTAGCCGATATTGATTTGCAACTAAAAACACTGAATGGCAACCGTGAGCGCATTCTCGAATTTTTCTTAATGAAGCGAGCAAGACAAACCAAACAATAAAAAAGCCGGTTCCTTTTTCGAGGAACCGGCTTTTTTATGTTTTACGCTTGTAATTTCATCAAGCGAGATTTTTTACGAGCTGCAGTGTTTTTGTGGATCAAGCCTTTAGAAGCTGCTTTTTCTACTTGTTGAATCGCCACTTTTACAGAATCGCTAGCGTTTTCTTCTTTATTAGTCAAAGCTGTGTCAGCTTTTTTAACAGAAGAACGCATTGCTGATTTTACATGTGAGTTTTGAGCATTTTTGCTTTCGTTTGTGCGCACACGTTTAATTGCAGATTTAATGTTCGGCATATCTTTCACCTCCTAGACAATATGAAAGAGCGAGAATCCTCCCGACACTTTAATGTCTCTATACAACATCAGTTATTTTATCAAATCAGCGACTAGAATGCAATAGTTACGTGCAAAGAAGTTTCCCTTGACAGTGAAATGAATTCGCGGGCTTTCATTGCTCAATGCTTGCTGTACTGCTATAATTCATAGTAGTTTATATAGGAGTGAAGAGAATGAATAATGAGGAAAGACTATCCCGGCAAAGTAAAATCCGCAATTTCTCGATTATTGCACATATTGACCACGGTAAATCTACGCTGGCGGACCGAATTTTAGAAAAAACAGAAGCACTGACTACCCGTGAAATGAAAGCACAATCTCTTGATTCTATGGATCTTGAACGAGAACGTGGGATTACGATTAAATTGAATGCTGTTCAGCTTAATTATAAAGCAAAAGATGGAGAAATTTATATTATGCATTTGATTGACACTCCAGGACATGTGGATTTTACTTATGAAGTATCACGCAGTCTAGCAGCTTGCGAAGGAGCAGTCCTTGTTGTCGATGCAGCACAAGGAATTGAAGCACAAACTTTAGCGAACGTTTATTTGGCGCTAGATAATGATTTGGAAATTCTACCGGTTATCAACAAAATTGACTTACCTGCTGCTGATCCAGAGCGCGTACGTCAAGAAATTGAAGAAGTAATTGGCTTGGATGCTTCTGAAGCAGTATTGGCTTCAGCAAAAGCAGGAATTGGAATTGAAGAAATTCTCGAACAAATCGTGGAGAAAGTCCCTGCACCGACGGGAAATCCCGATGCGCCATTACAAGCTTTGATTTTTGATTCTCTTTATGATCCTTATCGCGGCGTTGTAGCGTATATTCGGATTGTTCAAGGAACCGTAAAACCTGGAGACCGCATTAAGATGATGGCTTCTGGAAAAGAATTTGAAGTAATAGAAGCAGGCGTATTCACTCCTCATGCGACTCTTCGCGAGGAACTGACGGTTGGCGATGTTGGGTTTTTGACTGCTGCTATTAAAAACGTTGGCGATTCGACAGTTGGTGATACCATTACGCTTGCCAATAATCCAGCAACAACAGCATTACCTGGCTATCGCCGATTAAATCCAATGGTTTATTGTGGTCTGTATCCAATTGATACGTCAAAATATAATGACTTACGCGATGCACTAGAAAAATTGGAATTGAACGATGCCGCTCTGCAGTTTGAGCCTGAGTCTTCTCAAGCACTTGGTTTTGGTTATCGCTGTGGGTTCCTAGGTCTTTTGCATATGGAAATTATTCAAGAACGCATTGAGCGTGAGTTTAAGATTGATTTGATTACTACTGCGCCAAGTGTAATTTACGATGTTCATATGACAGACGGAGAAGTTTTGAAAATTGATAATCCTGCGATGATGCCGAATGCACAAAAAATTCAACTAGTTGAAGAACCTTATGTCAAAGCAACGGTCATGGTGCCCAATGATTATGTGGGTGCTGTTATGGAAATTTGTCAGCGAAAGCGTGGTAACTTCTTAACGATGGATTATGTTGACGACATTCGTGTCAGTATTATTTATGAATTGCCTCTTGCTGAAATTGTTTATGATTTTTTTGATCAGTTGAAATCGGGGACAAAAGGATACGCTTCTTTCGATTACGAATTGATCGGCTATAAAGAATCCAAGCTTGTTAAAATGGATATTCTTCTGAACTCCGAGCATGTGGATGCACTAAGCTTTATTGTTCACAGTGACTTCGCTTACGAACGTGGCAAAATTATCGTCGATAAGTTGAGAAATCTAATTCCTCGTCAGCAATTCGAGGTGCCAATTCAAGCGGCTATCGGTCAAAAAATCGTAGCTCGTCAAACGATCAGTGCAATTCGTAAAAACGTTCTTGCTAAATGTTACGGTGGAGACATTTCCCGCAAACGGAAACTTTTAGACAAGCAAAAAGAAGGTAAAAAACGCATGAAGCAAGTTGGATCTGTGGAAGTGCCACAAGAAGCATTTATGGCGATCCTCAAAATGGACGACCAATCCAAATAAAACGAAAAAAGGAGGCGAGAATTTTCAGCCTCCTTTTGTTATTAGAAAAGAGGAAATAAAATGGTAAAAGGATTATACATCCATATTCCATTCTGCCACCAAATTTGTTTTTACTGCGATTTCAATAAAGTTTATTTTAAGGATCAGCCAGTAGATGCTTACATTGATTCCGTAGGAAAAGAACTGGCTTTATGGAAACAACAAGGTGCTCTTAACACACCACTCGAGACGATTTTCTTAGGCGGTGGAACACCAACTTCACTGACACCTGCACAATTAGAGAAATTATTGTCTTATATTCACCAATACGTGCCAATGGCTGCAAACTTAGAATGGACTTCAGAAGCCAATCCTGACGAATTAACGAAGGATAAAATACAAGTACTATTCGACGGAGGCGTCAATCGATTGAGTATGGGTGTGCAGTCATTCGACGATGATTTGTTAAAACGCCTTGGCCGAACACATAGCAACTCAGATGTTAAACGAGCAGTCGATTCTGCTCGTCAAGTGGGTTTCAAAAACTTAAGTTTTGATTTGATGTACGGATTACCAGGACAAACCATGGAGCAATGGGATGATACACTCAAGCGAGCGTTTGCTTTTGACTTGCCACATTTTTCTGCGTATTCGTTAATCATTGAACCGAAAACAGTTTTCTATAACTTAATGACAAAAGGCAAGCTCAATACCATAACTGAAGATTTAGAAGCGGATATGTACGAAAAATTAATGAACGAAATGGATCAGCATGGATTAAAGCAATATGAAATTTCCAACTTTGCGCGTCCCGGTCATGAGTCACATCATAATTTATTGTATTGGAACAATGTGGAATATATTGGCGTTGGAGCGGGAGCCCATGGTTACGTCGATGGCGTTCGGTATTCCAATGCAGGACCATTAAAAAAATACATGTCTCCATTAGACTCGAATGAGCGACCAATACTAGATACACATATAGTTCCAATTCATGAAAAGATGGAAGAAGAAATGTTTTTAGGTCTGCGTAAAACCAATGGAGTTTCTTTGTCTCATTTTCAAACAAAATTCCAAAAACCAATTCAAGACGTTTACGGAGAAATTTTAAAAAAAGAAGTGGCCAAAGGAAATTTAGAAATTGCTAGTGATTTTGTAAGGTTGACTCGCAAAGGTCGATTTGTTGGCAATGAGGTTTTTGAACAATTTTTATTAGCTTAAAGCTCTTACGTTGACATTATCGATTTTATTTGTTAATTTTAATGTAGTATTAGCACTCGGGTACGTAGAGTGCTAACAGAGGTGATGATCATGTTAACAAAACGGCAACTGCTCATCTTAAAGGTGACAGTAGATGATTACATTCAATCAGCTCAGCCGGTAGGATCGAACCAACTCTCTAAAAAGCCTGAAATTCCTTTTAGCCCCGCAACGATTCGTAATGAAATGGCGGAGTTAGAAAGAATCGGCTTTTTGGAAAAAACGCATACGTCTTCTGGACGCATTCCTTCTCAAAAAGGATATCGTTATTATGTCGACTATTTGTTGACACCGCGACCGTTGCCGAAAGAAGACATTGTGCAATTGCGCTCGATTTTTGAAGAAAGATTGACAGAAACAGAAGAGGTCATTAAACGATCTGCGATGATGCTGTCAGAACTAACCAATTATACGTCCATTTTACTTGGGCCAGATGTGCGCAGACATATTGTTAAAAAGCTGTCGATTGTTCCTTTAACGTCTGATACTGCAGTCGCGATTATTGTCACGGATACCGGTCATGTAGAAAATCGAATCTTTCCAATTCCACTTGGGCTCGACCCATCGGATATTGAAAAAATGACGAATATCTTAAATGAACGTTTAGTCGGTGTATCGCTTAACAATTTACATCTTCGGTTAGAACAAGAAACATTAACGGTACTAAAACAACATCTTGAGCGTTATGGTGAGTTGTTTCACACGTTCAGGCAAGCTGTCTTGTTGCCACATGAAGACGAAAATGTTTATTATGCAGGCAAGTTGAACATTTTGAAACAACCTGATTTTCATGATCTTCAAAAAATCAGGAACTTGATGGATGTTATGGAAGAAGCAAAGCACATTCCAATGATACTGCCAGTAGGTAGTCAAGGTCTTCACATTCGCATTGGGTCAGAAAACATGCTGACAGCAATGGAAGACTGTAGTGTTATAACGGTTTCGTATGATGCAGGTGAAGAACAAACCGGTTCAATCGCCATAATCGGTCCGAAACGCATGGACTACAAGCGGATTGTTTCGATACTAGATTTATTAAGTGGAGATTTATCGAAAGAGTTGAACCGGATGTTTAAAGGAACGTGAACAAAGGAGGAACAAAATTGCCGAAAAAAAAGGAAACACTAAAAACAAAAGAACAGGCAATGCCTGAAGAAGTTGATGTTAAAGCAACTGAAACAGAAGAACAATCAGAGGCAGTAGCTACAGAAACACTTGATACAGAAGTTTCTACTGAAGAAGAGACTGAGCCAGTTGACGAATTACAAGAGCTTCGTGATCAACTTGAAGCTGAGCAAAATAAATATTTGCGCCTGTTAGCTGATTATGATAATTTCAAAAGGCGTACTCAAAAAGACAAAGAACTTGCCAATAAATTTAGAGCTCAGTCGTTACTAACAGATATTCTGCCAGTATTAGACAATTTCGAAAGAGCGCTCTCTGTTCCAACCAAAAGTGAAGAATCGGCATCCTTGTTAAAAGGAGTCGAAATGGTACAAAAATCACTCGTTGAAGCAGTTAAAAGCGAAGGCTTAGAAAAAATTGAAGCTTTAGGGCAACCATTTGACCCGAATTTCCATCAAGCGGTTATGCAAGAAAAAGACGACAACGCTGAAGCGGGAACAGTATTACAAGAATTACAAACAGGTTATCTTTTAAAAGACCGTGTTCTACGTCCAGCAATGGTAAAAGTAAACGAATAAAATTAATGGAGGAATTCAAAAATGAGCAAAATTATCGGTATTGACTTAGGAACAACAAACTCAGCAGTCGCAGTATTAGAAGGCGGCGAACCAAAAATTATTCCAAATCCAGAAGGTAACCGTACAACTCCTTCTGTTGTAGCTTTCAAAAACGGCGAGCGCCAAGTCGGCGAAGTAGCAAAACGCCAATCTATTACAAACCCAAACACTATTCAATCAGTTAAGCGGTTAATGGGTACACAAGAAAAAGTAACTGCAGAAGGCAAAGAATATACAGCTCAAGAAGTTTCTGCAATGATCTTACAATACCTTAAAGGGTATGCTGAAGAATATTTAGGCGAAAAAGTAACAAAAGCGGTTATTACGGTACCTGCTTACTTTAACGATGCAGAACGTCAAGCAACTAAAGACGCAGGGCGCATTGCTGGTCTTGAAGTAGAACGTATTATTAACGAGCCAACTGCAGCAGCATTAGCATATGGTCTTGATAAAACGGATACAGACGAAACAATCCTTGTCTATGACCTTGGTGGCGGTACGTTCGATGTATCTATCCTTGAACTTGGCGATGGGGTTTTCGAAGTAAAATCAACTGCCGGCGATAACCGCCTTGGTGGAGATGACTTTGACAAATTGATCATTGATTATTTGGTATCAGAATTTAAAAAAGAAAACGGTGTCGACTTATCGAAAGACAAAATGGCAACTCAGCGCTTAAAAGATGCTGCTGAGAAAGCGAAAAAAGATTTGTCTGGTGTGTCTTCAACTCAAATTTCACTGCCATTTATTACTGCTGGAGCAGAAGGCCCGCTTCATATGGAAATCACTATGAGCCGTGCGAAATTTGACGAGCTGACTTCTTCACTAGTTGAACGTACAATGGGACCTACTCGCCAAGCGTTGAAAGATGCTGGAATTGCAGCTTCAGAACTTGACCGTGTTATTTTAGTAGGTGGGTCTACTCGTATTCCAGCTGTACAAGAAGCAGTGAAAAAAGAAACTGGCAAAGATCCACATAAAGGCGTTAACCCAGATGAAGTTGTTGCAATGGGCGCGGCTGTACAAGGTGGCGTATTAACTGGAGATGTAAAAGATGTTGTGTTATTAGATGTAACGCCATTATCTCTTGGTATTGAAACTATGGGCGGCGTGTTCACAAAATTGATCGAGCGCAACACGACAATTCCAACTTCGAAATCTCAAACTTTCTCAACTGCTGCTGATAACCAGCCAGCTGTAGATATTCACGTATTGCAAGGTGAGCGTCCGATGGCAGCAGCCAACAAAACACTTGGTCGCTTCCAATTAGCAGATATTCCACCAGCACAACGTGGCGTTCCACAAATCGAAGTAAGTTTTGATATCGATAAAAATGGAATTGTAAGTGTTAAAGCAAAAGACCTTGGCACACAAAAAGAACAAACAATTACGATTCAATCGAATACGTCATTATCAGATGATGAAATCGAACGCATGATCAAAGAAGCTGAAGAAAATGCTGAAGCAGATGCGAAAGTGAAAGAAGAAGTAGAACTTCGCAATGAAGCGGACCAAGCTGTTTTCCAAACTGATAAAACAATCACTGATCTTGGTGAAGTTGTTACAGAAGAAGAGAAAAAACAAGCAGAAGATGCTCGCGATGAACTAAAAGCGGCATTAGAGTCTGACAACATTGAAGATGTTCGTGAGAAAAAAGATAAACTTCAAGAAATTTTACAAGGCCTTTCAATGAAAGCTTACGAGCAAGCAGCACAGCAAGCAGAGCAAGAAGGAAATACAACTTCAGGCAACGATGATGTAGTTGATGCTGATTTTGAAGAAGTAAACGACGATAATAAGTAAGTCAGTGAAAAGTCAAAGCAAAGCAACATGCTTTGGCTTTTTCATTGCTTTGCAACAGAGATTTAAACCGTGTACAATTACTAATGATTGCTAAGGGAGAGTGACTTATGAACAAGCGAGATTATTATGAAGTACTGGGCGTAACCAAGTCTGCTTCCAAAGAAGAGATCAAAAAAGCCTATCGAACTTTATCAAAGAAATTTCATCCGGATATCAATAAAGATGATAATGCTTCTGAAAAATTTCAAGAAGTAAAAGATGCCTATGAAGTATTGAGTGACGACCAAAAACGTGCACAATACGATCAATTTGGACATCAAGATCCGAACCAAGGATTTGGTGGCGGCGGAGCAGATGGATTTGGTTTCGACGACATCTTCAGCACGTTCTTTGGTGGTGGCGGAAGACGTCGCGACCCGAATGCACCACGAAAAGGTGACGATTTGCAGTATTCCATGACGATTGACTTTATGGATGCTGTATTCGGGAAAGAAACCGAAATTGAAATTCCAAAAGACGAAACGTGTGAAACGTGTGATGGATCAGGTGCTAAGCCTGGAACAAAGAAAAAAACATGTCCATATTGTGAAGGTTCTGGTCAACTTAATGTCACACAAGACACACCTTTTGGCCGTATGGTCAATCGCCGTGCATGTCATCATTGTGAAGGGTCAGGACAAATTATCGAAGAAAAGTGCCCTACTTGTCGCGGACAAGGAAAAGTCCGTAAAGTAAACAAAATCAAAGTGACAATTCCAGCTGGCGTCGATGACGGTCAGCAATTGCGTGTTACCGGTCAAGGTGGACCCGGAATCAACGGAGGGCCTGCAGGAGATTTATATGTTGTTTTCCGTGTGAAATCACATAAAGATTTTCAACGTGAAGGCGATGATATTTACTTAGACATGTCAATTACTTATCCGCAAGCAGCCTTAGGTGATGAAATTGAAGTGCCAACAACTTCTGGTAAAGTGAAATTGAAAATTCCCGCCGGTACTCAAAGTGGAGCTCGTTTCCGTTTGAAAGGAAAAGGAGTCAAAAATGTTCATGGCTACGGAACAGGTGATCAGCATGTAATCATTCGAGTGAAAACACAAACAAAACTTAGTGAGAAACAAAAACAATTATTACGTGAATTTGCTGAAATTAGTGGCGATATTCCAGAAGAGCACAGCAGTTCACTTTTTGAAAAAATCAAACGTACAATTAAAGGGGACTAAACCAACTGAAAATGACAGAGGCTTCCTTCTTCATGGGTGGCTAAAGTAATTCGATTTTACACAAGTAAGACTCTTGCAAAAGCAAGAGTCTTACTGACTGTAGAAGTGAAAAAGGAGCTGGGCAAAATTGAAATGGTCAGAACTGTCGATTCATACAACAAATGAAGCAATTGAAGCAGTTTCCAACATTATGCATGAAGCGGGAGCAAGTGGTGTGGTCATTGAAGATTCAGAGGACTTGATAAAAGAACGGGAAGATCGTTTTGGTGAAATTTATTCATTAGATCCAAGTGACTTTCCTGCGGATGGTGTCATTTTAAAAGCTTACCTTCCTGTAAATAGCTTTTTAGGAGAAACGATTGAAGCAATTAAAGTATCAATCAATAATTTAGTCGCGTTTGACATTGATTTAGGAAAAAATAAAGTGTCAATCAATGAAGTGGATGAAGAAGATTGGGCCACTTCGTGGAAAAAATACTATCATCCTGTGAAAATCTCACAGCGTTTTACCATTGTTCCAACGTGGGAAACGTATCATCCGGTTTCGAGTGACGAGTTAATCATTGAATTAGACCCTGGAATGGCGTTTGGTACGGGAACTCATCCGACGACAGTAATGAGTCTTCAGGCTTTAGAGAAAATGGTCAAACCGCAAGACCGTGTTATTGATATTGGTACTGGATCAGGTGTATTAGCAATTGGAGCAGCTTTGTTGTCTGCGAAAAAAGTGTATGCCTTAGATTTAGATGAAGTGGCTGTCGAATCTGCCAAAAGTAATATCGAATTAAACAAGGTTCAAGATATTGTCACTGTGGAAGAAGGCAATTTAACTGATAAAGTGAGCGAAGCTGGAGATGTAGTGGTTGCAAATATCCTCGCAGAAGTCATTGTATCATTTACAGACGATGCCTTTAAAATCGTCAAACCAGGTGGCTGGTACATTACGTCAGGTATTATTGAGTCGAAGAAAAACGATGTTAAAGCAGCTTTAGAAGCATCTGGCTTTATCATTGAAGACGTTATGATGATGGAAGACTGGGTCACCATCATTTCAAAAAAACCTGAATAACGAGGTGTCACAATGCAACGATATTTTATAGCAGGTAAAATGCCTGAGGACCGAAGAGTGACAATAACTGGCGATGATGCAAAGCACATCGCTAAAGTGATGCGTCAAACTGTGGGTGACGAGTTAATTGCAGTTATAGACAATAAAGCTTACAAAGCGGAGATTTTAATGGCGGACGTTGATATTAAAATCAAAGTGGGCGACAAAGTAGAAGCTACAGTTGAACTACCGAAAAAAATCACGATCGCATGTGGGTTGCCAAAAGGTGATAAATTGGATTTAATTACGCAAAAATCAACAGAACTAGGCATGCACGCATTGCTGCCTTTTTCCGCTGAGCGTTCAATTGTAAAATGGGACCATGCTAAAGGTGAGAAAAAGATGGCGCGGCTTCAAAAAATAGCGAAAGAGGCTGCTGAGCAATCCCATCGTACACATGTTCCAGAAATTCTCCCATTACATAACTTTAAACAATTGCTAATAAGTGCTAAATGCTATGATGTGGTTATTGTAGCTTATGAAGAAGAAGCACGACAAGAAGACAGAAAGCGGTTTGCTGAAATTTTAAAATCACTGTATGATAAAGATTCGGTGCTTATTGTTTTTGGCCCGGAAGGTGGAATTTCTGAATCTGAAGTAACAGATCTAAAAAAATCTGGAGCTCTTTTCACATCGCTTGGTCCAAGGATTTTACGAACAGAAACGGCACCTTTGTATGCACTGGCTGCCATTTCGTATGAGTTCGAATAAGTGAAAATGTTATTTTGAGATAAGGAATTGCATCTGCAAAAAACAACTTTTAAATGAAATGGAGATTTTAATTATGACGAACATAGCAACAACTATTGACCACACGCTATTAAAACCTGAATCAACAGAAAGTCAAGTTGTTCAACTTTGTAAAGAAGCAGCCGAATACAAATTTGCTTCTGTTTGCATAAATCCTACTTGGGTTGAAACGGCTGTAGCACAATTAGCAAACAGCGAAGTAAAAGTTTGCACAGTAATTGGATTCCCATTAGGCGCATCAACTTTAGAAACAAAAGCATTTGAAACGACAGATGCAATTTCAAAAGGTGCTAGTGAAATTGATATGGTAATCAACATTAGCGCATTAAAAAGTGGTAACACAGCGCTTGTTAAGAAAGACATTGAAGCAGTTGTCAATGCGGCAAAAGGCAAAGCAATCGTCAAAGTAATTTTAGAAACGTGCTTGCTGACAAACGAAGAAAAAGAAACGGCTTCACGTTTATCAAAAGAAGCTGGAGCTGATTTTGTTAAAACTTCTACTGGATTTTCAACTGGCGGAGCTACTATTGAAGATGTAAAACTAATGCGCAAAACTGTTGGTGACGAGTTAGGTGTCAAAGCTTCAGGGGGCATTCGTAGTTTAGAAGACGTAGAAGCAATGATCGAAGCAGGAGCTACTCGTATTGGTGCAAGCTCTGGCGTCAAAATTATGCAAGGTCTATCTTCGGATTCTGATTATTAACTATTGACCTTTCAATGATAATACGATATAATTTTTGAGTATATAACACTTGTTGTTCTTCGCTTCAACGTGTGTTCGGAGGGAGGGAAAAAGAGATGTCAAAAACTACAGTTCGTAAAAACGAATCGATTGAAGATGCTCTTCGCCGCTTCAAACGCACTGTTTCTAAATCTGGAACAATGCAAGAGGTAAGAAAGCGCGAGTACTATGATAAGCCGAGCGTGAAACGTAAACTAAAATCAGAAGCTGCGCGTAAACGTAAATTTTAATTGACTTTAAGCAGTATAATGACTTTTAAAAAATATGAACGACCAGCCTGAACCACTAACATGATCTTTGTGTTAGTGGTTTTTGATTTGCTATCTTTGTAAGCGCATTCTGTCGTTATTACAGCACACTTGCTTTATACTAGAAAGACATACATTGAAACTTATTTCCATTTCATCCGTATATAGATAACTAGTGAATTTACTATGTGAAAGGAGAGATCCTGTTGAGCAAAGTCAAAGTCTGTTTAGGTTTTGTACTGTTGCTGTTATCCTTTTTGCTCATGCTTCCGGCAATCCAAGCAGATACTTCGACAGTGTATGTGATTCCTATCGAAGATGAAGTTGAAAGAGGATTGCAATCTTTTATTGAACGAGGAATTCAAGAAGCAGAAGACGCATCCGCCGAAGCCATTATATTTGAAATCGATACACCAGGTGGATTTGTCAACGCAGCAGATGGTATTGCACGTCTATTGGATAAAACATCAGTGACAACGATAGCCTTTATCAATCAAGATGCTTTGTCTGCTGGTGCATTTCTCGCATTGCACAACAGCGAAATTTATATGCATCCAAATGGACGCATTGGAGCAGCACAAGTAATAAACCAATCCGGAAACGCAGCAGCTGACAAAGCCAATAGCGCATGGCTATCTTCTATGAAAAGTGCTGCTCAAACAGCCAAACGTAATCCTCAATATGCTTTAGCGATGGCGGATACTTCAATAGATCTGCCAGAAGTAGGAGCTGCCAAAGGGAAATTATTAACTTTAAATGCTGAAGAAGCTAAAAAGGTCGGTTACTCTGAAGGAACAGTTTCTTCTTTGGATGAGCTTCTTGTGTTAAAGGGCTATGAAGACGCGACCATTGTGACTGTCGACGAGACATTTTCAGAAAGTTTGGCTCGATTTTTAACCAATCCGATAGTTGTGCCAATTCTTCTGTCAATCGCAGCTTTGGGGTTGCTGCTTGAGTTGTTTACACCAGGAGTTGGTGTTCCGGGATTTATCGGACTTTCATTTTTGCTGCTGTTTTTTTACGGTCATTTAGTGGCGGGTCTAGCGGGATACGAATCTATTATTTTGCTAGTCATCGGATTCGCATTGTTGATGGCGGAATTTGTTATACCGGGTGGTGTAGTAGGGCTCTTGGGCGTTGCAGCGATTCTCGGTAGTGTTTTATTGGCGGGAGGAGACTTGAAAACCACCGCCATAGCAGTGCTTATTGCAATGATAGTAGCAACAGTAGGGATGGTGATTGTAGTGAAATTCTTTGGCAAGCGACTTGATTTATTTAAACGAATTATTTTGACAGATTCCACTGATACAAAAAGTGGGTATGTTTCAACTACCAATCGTCCGGAACTTGTCGGCAAAATTGCTCAGACAGTCACGGCGCTTCGCCCATCGGGTACCATTAAGTTAGAAGATGAGCGAATCGACGCTGTTTCTGAAGGAAGGTTTATCGACAATGGGAAAGATGTTAAGATAATCAAGGTAGAAGGTTCGCGTATTGTAGTTCGCGAGCTTGAAAAACAAGAGGAGGAATAGAAGAATGGGAATCGAAACACTTGGTTTAGGTGCAGCGATAATTGGGATTATCGTTCTGTTAGCAATTTTCTTCACATTCGTGCCCATTACGCTTTGGGTATCGGCGATAGCAGCAGGAGTTAAAATTAGTATTTTCACACTAATTGGAATGAGATTACGTCGTGTTATCCCATCGCGTATTGTGAATCCATTGATCAAAGCATCAAAAGCAGGTTTAACAGTAACAATCAATCAACTAGAAAGTCATTATTTAGCTGGTGGTAACGTTGACCGTGTCGTTAATGCGTTGATTGCGGCACATCGTGCAAATATCGAATTGCCGTTTGAACGTGCAGCAGCGATTGACCTTGCGGGTCGTGACGTATTAGAAGCAGTTCAAATGTCGGTTAATCCGAAAGTTATTGAAACACCATTTATTGCAGGTGTGGCGATGGACGGAATCGAAGTTAAAGCAAAAGCTCGAATCACGGTTCGTGCAAATATTGACCGTTTAGTCGGGGGTGCAGGAGAAGAAACAATCGTTGCCCGTGTAGGTGAAGGGATTGTCTCTACTTTAGGTTCGAGCACTAGTCATAAAAAAGTTCTAGAAAATCCGGACTTGATTTCTCAAACCGTTTTATCTAAAGGCCTAGATTCTGGAACAGCGTTTGAAATTCTGTCGATTGATATTGCAGACGTTGATATTGGTAAAAACATTGGCGCAGAGTTGCAGACAGAGCAAGCAGAAGCAGACAAGAAAATTGCTCAAGCGAAAGCAGAAGAGCGTCGTGCAATGGCTGTAGCAAGTGAACAAGAAATGAAAGCCAAAGTTGTTGAAATGAGAGCGAAAGTTGTTGAAGCGGAAGCAGCTGTTCCTTTAGCAATGTCTGAAGCACTTCGCAGCGGAAACATTGGCGTTATGGATTACGTGAATTATAAAAACGTTCAGGCGGATACGGGTATGCGCGAGTCCATCTCAAAATCAAGTACAGAAAAATCCAACGATAACTAATGAGCGTTGACCATAAGGGAGGTTTGTCGTATGGAGGCTCTCATATTTGGACTTGTTATCATGGCGGTAGGTGCTTTTTTCAATAAAGAAAAGAAAAAGACGACTAATGATGACAATCTTCCTGCAAAACCAGTCTCGGCAAATACATCAACTTCTAGAGATGGGCGATCGGGACAATACACGTTTAAACGAGTAGAGGACTATGCACGTGAAATTTATGGTGAACTGCAAACTCAAAAAACTCAAGGATCAGGACGTGTAGAACAAGTAAAACAAAAAGCCGAAGAAGTAATAGAACGTGCACCTCTACGTGAAGCAAGAGAAGAAGTGGCGCGTCGAGTATCGACAAGAGAATCGCGACATGAAATTCAAGATGAAATTCAAGACCGCTTTTCGTCGAGCAAACCAAGATCGATTCGAAATCAACCAGTTGTTCAAAATATGGAAGAAAGTTCAGATGAATTGTTGCCACTAGAGACTGAAGACATTCGAAGAGGAATCATCATGGCGGAAATTCTATTGCCTCCAAAGTCAAAACGATAAAAAATCAGTCAGTTTAAACTGACTGATTTTTTGTATTGATATTTTTATTATGTAAACTAATACCGATTTTCTTAAAGCTGTAAAAATTTTGAGCAGCGTTGTAAGCAGAAATCGTAATGACCTACCACAGTGTGGACTTGTAGCAGGCAAATATTTTACAAGTGAATCTCTTTAATGATAAAGTGAAATTAGTAGCAAATACTCGATCCTAAGGAGCGTCCACATGACAGAAAATAACCTGCTAGAATTACATGTGAAAGACCCCAATGAAGCGGTTCAGCTACTTGGGATCTCAGATAATCATTTAACATTAATTGAAGAAGCTTTTGATATTCAAATTATTACTCGTGGTGATGTCATCAAATTATCTGGCTTTGAAGAAGGCAAGCAGATGGGGAAACTATTAATAGAACAATTACTGCAAGTAATCCGCAAAAAAATCAATATCGATCAACGGGATATTATTTCGGCTATTGAAATGGCCAAAAATGGTACCATTGAATACTTTGCTGAACTATATGATGAAGAAGTTTCACGGACCGCGAACGGCAAATCTATCCGTGCAAAAACAATTGGTCAGCGCTACTACATTCAAGCGATGCGTAGTAAAGATTTGATTTTCGGAATTGGTCCTGCTGGAACCGGAAAAACCTACCTTGCTGTCGTTATGGCAGTTCAAGCACTTAAAAATGGCCAAGTAAAGAAAATTATTTTGACACGTCCTGCAGTAGAAGCGGGCGAAAGCCTTGGGTTTCTACCAGGAGACTTAAAAGAAAAAGTAGATCCTTACTTGCGTCCTTTATATGACTCTCTACACGATGTGTTAGGACTTGAACAGACCAATCGCTTTATAGAACGCGGCACGATTGAAATCGCACCTCTCGCTTACATGAGAGGTCGCACATTAGATGAAGCATTTGTTATACTTGATGAAGCACAAAACACGACTAAAGCACAAATGAAAATGTTTTTAACACGTCTTGGGTTTGGTTCAAAAATGATTATTACCGGAGACAAAACTCAAATCGATTTGCCTCGTGGTGCGGAATCTGGATTAATCGCAGCAGAATCTATTTTGAAAGATGTTCGCAATATTCATTTTCAATATCTTGAAAGTGGAGACGTTGTGCGTCACCCATTAGTGGCTAAAATTATTGAAGCTTACGAAAATCAACCAACGTAAACAATTTATAAAAGGTGCAAGGATAACTTCCTTGTACCTTTTTTCTATACCATTAGAAATTTGCTGAAAATTTTTCAATTATCCTAATAAATCTGGAGAAAATTTCTAAATAAAAGAAATACACGGTGAAATCTATTTCTTTAGTTGTTATGATAGGGATAGAAATGTGGGGTGTAGACATGCGTCAAAAAGCGCAAACTCTTTTTGAGAAACTAGGGTATCGAAAAATTATGGTAGCTGGCATTTTGTTGACTGGTATTATTTTATACGCGTTTCTAGCGGACTCAGTCCAAAGTGATACATATGATATACAATTATTTCAATTATCAACTGATACTATTCGTTCTGAAAAAACAGTAGAAGATCCAGTTAAAACCGAGCAAGAAAAACAACGACTCGCGGAAGAAGTCACACCTAGTTATCAATTTATGGAGGAGTTTGTAGATAATCAAGCAGCTTTAGTAGCATCGCTTTTTGGTTACATTTCAGAAGTTAAAGCGATACCTGAAAAAGCACAAGCCCCACTTACTGAAAAAGAAATGATCGAGCAACTGCGAGAAGATTTGCGTTTGCTTGAGACAAGTGAAAATGGATTGCGTTTAACAGACGATATGCTGAAGTCTCTACTAGCTCTTTCTGACGAGCGCCTTTTGAATGTAGAAGAACAGTTAAATAAAACCATTCAATCTTATTTAACTAAACCGATTCGCACCGAAGAAGTAGCGAGAATACGGACAGAAATTGAACAAGAAATTCGGCGTAATGAACAAATACCCAACGATATTATTCAAGCGGCTGTAACGATCGGTCGTTTTGGTATTATTGCAACAGAACTGGTCAATGAAGAATTAACTGCCAACCAACTAGAACAAGTGCGCGATAGTGTCGAACCCACGCGTATCTTGCAAGGACAAGTACTTGTTCAAGAAGGTCAGTTGATTGACCGAGAAGTGTACCGACAATTAGAATTAGCAGGAATGACAGAAGACCAGCTTAGTTACCAACCGTTACTTGGCTTGTTCGTATTTGTGCTAATTGCAATAGGACTGTTATTGGTAGTGATTACTCGATCACATAAAGACGATAAACATAAAGTAATAGAACTACTGGTCGTATTAGTAACGGTCAGTATTTCACTCGTCTTGATGAAATTGATTGCTGAAGTTAGTGAGAATTTTGATATGGTTATCTCTTTTATTTTTCCCACAGCTTTAACTGGAATAATCGTTCGTTTGTTAGTCAACGAACGCGCAGCTGTTTTTGTGACAATTTTAGTCAGTGCAGCAGCAGGTATGATGTTACCAAGTGGTTATTCGTCATCGTTACAAGTTGATGTTGCTTTTTACATTTTGTTTGGTGGATTAACGGCAATTTACTTGATCGAACAAGATGGAAGTCGTGGGCGTCTGTTGCAAATTAGTTTAGCTGTAGCTGGAGCGAACACATTATTTATCGCTTTTTATCTATTGCTTGGACAAACACAGTATAATTGGACGGAAATTGGATTTTACTTTACAGCAGCTATTGTATCAGGGCTTTTATCAGGAGCACTGGCAATTGGTTTCTTGCCATTTTTTGAGTCAGCATTTGGTATGTTGTCGACTATGCGCTTGATTGAGTTATCTAATCCGAACCATCCTTTACTTAAGAAAATACTTACGGAGACACCTGGTACGTATCATCATAGTTTGATGGTTGCCAATCTAGCTGATGCTTCGTGTGAAGCGATTGGAGCAAATGGACTTTTGGCAAGAGTCGGATGTTATTATCACGATATTGGCAAAACTAAGTATCCACAATACTTCATCGAAAACCAAGTGAATATTGACAATCCACACGATCGCTTGCCACCAGAAAAAAGTCGAGATATTATTTTAGCGCATGGTATAGATGGTGCCCGGCTGTTGAAAAAGCACAAAATGCCAAAAGAAATTATTGATGTCGCCGCACAACATCATGGCACCAGCTTATTGAAGTTCTTTTATTATAAAGCAAAAGAACTCGATCCAACTCTCGTTGAGGATTCTTATCGTTACCAAGGTCCAAAGCCGCAAACAAAAGAAATTGCGATTATTTGTATAGCAGACAGTTTAGAGGCAGCTGTACGTTCGATGAAAAAACCAACATCAGAAAAGATAAAAAAATTGGTCGATTCGATTGTAGAGGATAAACTAAAAGATGGACAATTTGAAGAATGTGACTTATCGCTAAAAGAACTAAAGACCGTCAAAGACATTATGTGTGAAACGTTGAATGGTATTTTCCATTCTCGTATTGAATACCCAAAAGAGCCACAATGATAGGAGGATTTTTATGATAGCTATTGATTTTATGGATGAAACAGAAACGTTAGAACAAAAAGAGCTAGATTTTGTGCGAAAATTATTAGAACATGCTGCCAAAAAAGAAGAAGTCTCTGATTCTGAAGTATCGGTAACATTTGTTACAGATGCAATGATTCGGGATATTAACCGCGAATATAGGAGCAAAGATCAACCGACCGACGTAATATCATTTGCGATGGAGGAATTAGGCGAAGGGGAAACAGCAATTGTTGGCTCAACTGAACCTCGTATGCTTGGAGATATTGTTATTTCGCTTGATCGCACAAAAGAACAAGCGAATGATTATGGTCATTCGTTCGAAAGAGAACTTGGTTTTCTTGCAGTACATGGTTTTTTGCATCTTTTAGGATATGATCACATGACAGCAGTAGACGAAAAAAAAATGTCTGCTCGTCAAGAAGAAATTTTACTGTCACTAGGTATTACACGTGATCAGCATGAAGACGCGTAAATTTTTTCGCTCATTTCGATTTGCTGCTGAAGGAATAGGAATTGCTTTAAAGCGAGAACAAAATATTAGATTCCATGTTGCGTCAGCAATTATTGTAAGCCTTGCAGGATGGGTTACAGGTTTATCTCAAATAGAATGGTTTATTGTTATTTTATTAATCGGCGGTATGATTGCTTTAGAGCTAGTTAATTCAGCCATTGAACGTGTTGTAGATTTAGCAACCACTGAAATTCAGCCACTTGCAAAGCAGGCAAAAGATATGGCAGCAGGCGCTGTTTTGGTATTTGCAACGGCAAGTGTTATAATTGGATTAATCATATTTCTACCCAAATGGGTTTAACTTACAGAGGTGAAAAAAATGGAAAAAGAACAATTATTGAAGCAAGCAATAGAAGCACGTGGAAATGCGTATGTGCCCTATTCAAAATTTCCTGTTGGAGCAGCATTACTAACAGCTAATGGTAAAGTCTATCTCGGTTGCAATATAGAAAATGCAGGCTACTCGCTCGCAAATTGTGCAGAGCGCACAGCCATGTTTAAAGCAGTCTCTGAAGGTGAAAAAGATTTTGTGGCGTTGGCAGTATCAGCCGATACTCCAGGACCTGTATCGCCTTGTGGAGCGTGTAGACAAGTGTTAGCAGAATTTTGTGCACCAGACATGCCTGTATACTTAACAAACTTAAAAGGGGACGTGCAGGAAACGACAATCAGCGAATTGCTTCCCGGCGCATTTACAACGGAGGATTTAAACTATGCAGCCAGACAATGAAGGATTTAAATCAGGATTTATTTCAATTATCGGACGACCAAACGTTGGTAAATCAACGTTTCTTAACCGAGTAGTGGGCCAGAAAATTGCCATTATGAGCGATAAGCCACAAACAACACGAAATAAAGTTCAAGGTGTTGTCACAACAACTGATAGCCAAATGGTTTTCATTGATACACCGGGTATTAATGAGCCCCGTCACAAACTAGGAGATTTTATGCTAAAAGTAGCCAAAAATACATTCCGCGAAGTGGATGTATTATTATTTGTTGCGAGTGGCATTGATCGTGTTGGAAAAGAAGATCGCTATGTACTTGAAATGCTAAAAGGCATTGATGTGCCTGTATTTTTGGTCATCAATAAAATTGACCAAGTGCATCCTGATAACTTACCCAAAATCATTGAATCTTACCGCAACGAGTTTGATTTTGCAGAAGCGATTCCAATTTCTGCACTAGAAGGCAATAACGTCGAGACTTTATTAACAAAAATCAATCAGCGTCTGCCAGAAGGACCTCAATATTACCCAGCTGATCAAATTACGGATCACCCAGAACGTTTTATCATTTCAGAATTGATTCGTGAAAAAGCATTGCATTTAACACGCGAAGAAATTCCGCATTCTATTGCTGTAGTAATTGAAAAAATTGCTCCTGATTCAGAAAACAAAGAGATGATTCGTATTCAAGCAACCATTATGGTCGAGCGTGATTCTCAAAAAGGTATTGTTATCGGTAAAAAAGGAGTATTGCTTAAACAAATTGGCACACGTGCGCGTCAAGACATCGAAAACTTGCTTGGCTCGAAAGTCTATTTAGAATTATGGGTAAAAGTGCAAAAAGATTGGCGCAACAAAGCGATGCATTTACGTGATTTCGGCTTCAGAGAAGACGAATACTAAGGAGACCTTCGCATGCAAAGCCAAGTAGAAGGAATTGTCGTTCGCACAATGCCTTATGGTGAAAATAATAAAATTGTCACGTTATTTACAAGAGAAGCAGGGAAAATTACTTGTATGGCAAGAGGAGCAAAAAAACCTGTTAGTCGATTAGCGGCCATTACTCAAGTGTTTACACATGGTACATTTTCGATTTATAAAGGAAAAGGCATGGGTACTTTACAAGCAGGAGACCCGCTCGAATCGCTTCGACATATTCGCGAAGATATCATGTCTACTGCTTATGCAAGTTATGTTACAGAGTTGATTGATCGACTCACTGAACAAGACGAGCCACAACCTGCTATTTTTGACATTTTGTACCAGGCTCTTCACGCGATAGACGACGGTTATGATCCAGAAGCAATTACGCTTTTTGTAGAATGGAAGATGTTGCAAGTGGCTGGCCTTACGCCGACGCTTCACGAATGTGCAAATTGTGGATCGACTGAAGGGGAATTCGCTTTTTCTTTTCAAGAACTTGGTTTTTTATGTCATCGATGTTTTCATATCGATCCATACATCATTCGGTTAAGCCCAGCTTTAGTGAAATTGATTCGTACTTTTTATTTTGTACCAATCGAGCGTGTAGGTTCGTTGACCTTAAAAAAAGAATCTAAAAGCTTGCTTAAACAAATCGTTCGAACTATTTACGAAGAAAAAGCGGGAATTCGTTTAAAGTCACGAAAATTCCTTGAACAATTAGAACGGACACCCGAATTTTTACCGAAAAAAGAAGAGTTGCCAAAAGACGAGTAGTCTTTTGGCAACTCTTTTTTCATGTCTAGATTTTAGTGCTTGTCGAAGCTAAGCAGTTGTTTCCGCTTTTTCGACTTAAAACTGGATGTGTTTTTCGATGTAAGCTTGGACCTCTGCAATCGGCATACGTGTTTGTTCCATTGAATCACGGTGGCGTACAGTTACTTGACCGTCTTCTACTGAATCAAAATCGTACGTGATACAGAATGGCGTACCGATTTCGTCTTGGCGACGGTAACGTTTACCAATTGATTGTGACTCGTCGTAATCGACCATAAAGTGCTTAGCTAGGTCAGCGAATACGCCAGTTGCGCCTTCTGCTAACTTTTTCGACAAAGGAAGAATAGCTGCTTTGTAAGGGGCTAAAGCAGGATGGAATTTTAAAACTGTGCGTTTTTCATCGTTTTCAAGTGCTTCTTCAGTGAACGCATCTACTAGAAATGCTAATGTGACTCGGTCAGCTCCAAGAGAAGGCTCGATGCAATAAGGAACGAAGCGTTCGTTTGTTGTTGGGTCGATATAGTGGAAATCTTCTCCTGAATGTTCCATATGACGTTTTAAGTCGAAATCTGTACGATCTGCAATACCCCAAAGTTCGCCCCAGCCGAATGGGAATTTGTATTCGATATCAACTGTCGCGTTTGAGTAATGGGAAAGTTCATCTGCGTCATGTTCACGCAAGCGCATATTGCCTTCTGTTAGGTTTAAATCTAACAACCAGTTTTTACAGAAATCGCGCCAGTAAGCATACCATTCCAAATCTTCACCAGGTTTGCAGAAAAACTCAAGTTCCATTTGTTCGAACTCACGCGTGCGGAAGGTAAAGTTACCTGGTGTGATTTCGTTACGGAAACTTTTACCGATTTGAGCAATTCCAAAAGGCATTTTTTTGCGCATGGAACGTTGAACATTTTTATAGTTAACAAAAATCCCTTGTGCTGTTTCTGGACGTAGAAAAATTTCGTTTGTTGAAGCTTCCGTAACGCCTTGGAACGTTTTAAACATTAAGTTAAACTGACGAATTTCTGTAAAATCTTTCGCACCGCACGTTGGACATTTTACATCATGTTCTTGAATCAATTCTGCCATGCGTTCGAATGATAACCCGTCAACGATTAATTCAATGCCTTTCGCATCGAGTGCATCTTCAATTAGTTTATCTGCGCGGTGACGAGTTTTACAGCTCTTACAGTCGATCATGGGATCGTTAAAGTTGCCGACATGCCCTGAGGCTACCCAAGTTTTCGGGTTCATCAAAATCGCAGCATCGAGACCCACGTTATAAGGAGACTCTTGAACAAATTTTTTCCACCAGGCTTTTTTAATATTGTTTTTTAGTTCGACGCCAAGCGGACCATAATCCCACGTATTCGCTAATCCTCCGTAAATTTCAGAGCCTGGGAATACAAAGCCTCTGTGTTTTGCTAATGCTACTACATCTTCCATTGACATAAAATTACCTCCATAAAATAAAAAATCGCACGCGTCCTCGGACATGTAGACATGTCCGAGGACGAGTACGTTAAGACCCGCGGTTCCACCTCGATTGACTGCAAAAGCAGCCCACTTTAACACAAAAATAGCTCTGGATCCCCGTTTCCTGTAGGTGCAGACTCTCACTATCACTGCTCGCTTTAAGTTACAGTACTTATCTATCCGTCGTTGCCTCTGTTCAGTTCGTTAATATTATACCATGCTAATGTTTTCTTCGCAATATCGTGTTTAGTAGTATATAATAATCGATATTGAGTATAACATATATATATATTTTGAGGCGGTGAGTCCAATCGAACTCAATAAACGACAAGAGGAAATTTTGCAAATTGTTAAAGGGAATGGTCCGATTACTGGTGAGCAAATAGCTGATCGCTTAAACTTAACAAGATCCACGTTACGACCTGATTTAGCCATCCTGACAATGGCAGGATTTTTAGATGCCCGTCCGCGTGTTGGCTATTTTTATTCGGGCAAAAAGCCGGGACAAGACGTTACAGATACGATGAACAATATGAAAGTTAAGGATTTCCAGTCAATTCCAGTTGTCGTTAGAGAAGATGTTAGTGTATATGACGCTATCAGCCAAATGTTCTTGGATGATGTCGGAACACTTTTTGTTGTTGATAAAAAGTCACATTTAACGGGAGTGCTGTCTAGAAAAGACTTGTTGCGTGCAAGTTTGGGCAGTCAAGACCTAATGAGTATTCCAGTACATATCATTATGACGCGTATGCCAAACGTTACGTACTGTGTGAAAAATGAATCGCTCATTCAAGCGGCGCATCGCTTAATCAATCAACAAATCGATGCGTTGCCCGTAGTAGAAGAACAACCCGATGGTTTTAAAGTTGTCGGTAGATTAACAAAAACGAATATTACTCGTGCGTTTTTATCGCTATCTGAAAACCACGATTTGTGAGGTGTCAATTATGAATTCACTCCGATTATTTATTGTCTCTGACTCGGTCGGTGAAACAGGTGAGCTCGTTGCGAAAGCGGCAATTAGCCAATATTTAAATGCAGATCAAAACGCAGTGCTTAAAAGATTTCCTTATATTGATTCAATCGATCATTTGCAAGAAGTCGTTAAATTAGCTGTCACACAAAATGCCTTTATTGTTTATACCTTAGTATCTCAAAAACTTAGAGATTACATAAAAGCAGAAACTGCTAAATTCCATGTAACCGCAGTAGATTTAATGGGACCGCTTCTAGATGCGCTCGCAAAAGAATTACATGCACCTCCCCTGCAAGAAGCAGGGCTAGTACGAAAACTAGATGATGATTATTTTAAAAAAGTAGAAGCTATTGAATTTGCAGTGAAATACGACGATGGGCGAGACCCGCGAGGTATTTTGATGGCAGACATTGTTTTAGTAGGAATATCGAGAACATCCAAAACGCCTTTATCGCAATACTTAGCGCATAAACGACTGAAAGTCGCAAATGTACCACTTGTACCAGAAGTTGACCCTCCTGAGGAACTTTACCTTGTCGATCCCAAAAAATGTTTTGGTTTAGTTATTTCACCGGACAAACTCAATCATATTCGGAAAGAACGGTTGATTGCTCTTGGTTTAAATGATGACGCAAATTATGCAAAAGTAACTCGCATCCACGAAGAAATTGAACATTTTCATAAAGTAGTAGACCGAATTGGTTGCGAAATTGTGGATGTAACAAATCGAGCTGTTGAAGAAACAGCTAATCTTATATTGAGCAAACACCAAAAATAATGTGGAAAAACCACCTACTTGGGCGGTTTTTCTTTCTTTTTGGTGGATTTTTTACTGAAAAAGTACTATAATTAAGAATCGTGGCTAAAGCTTACTAGTGGAAAAATAGTTTGCTTTATCTTTTTGTCGAAAATTGAAGGATTTTGTCTTTTTATCACGAATTAAACTAGATAAGCAAACAAAGATGGTGAGAATAATGTCCAATCGAGTTTCTGAAGAAGTGATTGAAAAAATTCGTTCCAGCACAGATATCGTGGATGTGGTGGGGGAATATGTCCAGTTAACAAAGAGAGGGCGCAATTGGTTTGGCCTTTGTCCATTCCACGGGGAAAGCACACCATCTTTTTCTGTTACTGCCGATAAGCAAATTTTTCATTGCTTTGGCTGTGGAGCTGGTGGTAATGTGATCACTTTCTTGATGGATATTGAAAATATAACGTTTCAAGATGCCCTATCGAGATTAGGTAGTCGTTCTGGCATCGATGTTGATATACAAAGTCCTGTCGATTCAGGTCCGGTGCAATCAAAGAGCGATCATCAATTAGTTTTGATGCACGAGTTTGCTGCGGACATGTATCACCATATTCTATTGAATACAGAAGAAGGCCAAGCAGCATTGGACTATCTGGAAAATAGAGGCTTTACGCGTGAAATTATTGAAAAAAATAAAATTGGTTGGTCGCTTCCAGAATGGAATTACATGGCATCTGCGCTCAAGCGTAAAGGTTTTAGCGAAGAGGAACTTGAAGCAAGTGGATTAGGTATTCCACGCGAGCAATCAAGTGGCTATTTTGATCGATTTCGCGGTAGAATTATGTTCCCGATTATGAATGAGACAGGCAAAGTAATCGCCTTTTCGGGTCGTGTCCTTGAGCATACGAAACAAGAAGCAAAATATATGAACAGCCCGGAGTCTCCAATTTTTCAAAAAAGCCAAGTGCTTTATAATGTACACCATGCCAGAAGCGCAATACGCAAAAACAGACAAATCATTTTGTTTGAAGGGTTTATGGATGTTATTGCAGCGGGTAAAGCAGGGGTTGATAATGCTTTAGCAACTATGGGCACTTCGCTCACTGCTCAGCATATTCGTCAGATGAAGCGTTTTGCGCAAGAAGTGGTCATTTGCTTTGATGGCGATAATGCAGGTTGGGAAGCCGCCAAACGAGCAGCTATTGCATTAAATGAAGAAAATTTCAAAGTAGAAGTAGCTGTACTACCAGGTAAAATGGATCCAGATGATTATGTGAAGGAAAATGGTGCGGAAGCCTTTAAAGATCAAATTATTGGCAAACCGCACGCATTTATTGCATTTGCGATGATGCATGCTAAACGAAACAAAAACTTTCAGTATGAAAATGACTTGTTGCAATACATTCAAGAGGTATTACAACTTTTGGCTGGAAGGTCTTCGCCCTTGGAGCGAGACTTGTATATAAAACAGTTATCAGGAGAAACTGGATTGTCTCAAGAAGCGATTTTACAGCATTATCGTAAATTAGAAAACAAGACAATTGAACGAAACCGCCCTGAACCAACAATGGTCAAAGCTTCTAAAAAAGAACCAAAGCAAGTTACTTCTTTGCATAGAGCAGAACGAATGCTTCTATCTCATGCATTAGCAGACCCATCGGTTATGGAAAAATTAGAAGTTGAAGATAACGGAATTCTTTTTGTTACTGAAGAATTTCAAGCGCTCTACGTTCAGTTACTTGGATTTTATGAAGAATGGGATAAAGCAGACTTTCATAAATTTTTAGAGACTTTACGAGACAATGAACTACGTAAACTTGTGATGGAAACGGCATTAACTGAACGTGATCCAGAACACACAGATGAGGAAATCGCTGACTGTTTAAAGCACTTGCAAAAATATCGTATCGAACAGCAAATTAAGTTAAAAATCCAGCAATCAAAAGAAGCGGAAAAACAGCATGACTTAAAGCGCGCTTTACTTCTTGCACAAGAAGTGATTGCTTTACGAAAATCATTGTAAGTTAATTCCGGTTTTTTTAAAGGAGGAAGTCACATGGCTGAGAAATCTAATCGCCAAACTGAAGTTGAAGCAAGTAATGTTCCATTGACTACTGAAGGTCCGGAAGCGACTGTGGAAGAAGCGAAAAAACAGCTCATTGAAACAGGTAAAAAAACCGGAGAGCTTAATTATGAACAAATTGCTGACAAATTGGCTGTTTTCGAAATGGAATCCGATGCAGTAGAAGAATTTATTGACCAATTAGAAGGTCACGGCATTGAATTGGAACGCAAGTCTGATGACGAAGAACATCTGGATCGTTTAATGAAATCAACTGAAGATAAATTCGATTTAAATGACTTGAGTGTTCCGCCGGGTATTAAAATTAATGACCCCGTCCGCATGTACTTGAAAGAAATCGGACGCGTTGATTTGTTAAAAGCAGAAGAAGAAGTCCGTTTGGCAAAATTGATTGAACAAGGCGACGAAGAAGCGAAAAAGCGCCTTGCTGAGGCTAACTTACGTTTAGTAGTAAGTATTGCGAAGCGATATGTCGGTCGTGGCATGTTGTTCTTGGACTTGATTCAAGAAGGAAATATGGGTTTGATCAAAGCAGTAGAAAAATTTGACTATTCTAAAGGATTTAAGTTTAGTACGTATGCAACTTGGTGGATTCGCCAAGCCATTACTCGTGCAATTGCGGATCAGGCGCGGACGATTCGGATTCCCGTGCATATGGTCGAAACGATTAACAAATTGATTCGTGTTCAACGTCAATTGCTACAAGACCTTGGCCGCGATCCTTCACCGGAAGAAATCGGAGAAGAAATGGATTTATTACCTGAAAAAGTACGTGAAATCTTGAAAATCGCTCAAGAACCTGTTTCACTTGAAACACCAATCGGTGAAGAAGATGATTCGCATTTAGGTGATTTTATCGAAGATTCAGATGCGCAGTCGCCTTCTGATCATGCCGCTTATGAACTGTTAAAAGAACAGTTAGAAGATGTATTGGATACATTGACTGACCGCGAAGAAAATGTCTTACGCTTGCGCTTTGGTTTAGATGACGGACGAACACGCACGTTAGAAGAAGTAGGGAAAGTATTTGGCGTAACGCGTGAGCGGATTCGTCAAATTGAAGCAAAAGCATTGCGCAAACTGCGTCATCCATCACGCAGCAAACGTCTTAAAGATTTTCTAGAATAAAAACAAATTACCTACCGCATTCTAGTTTTGGAATGCGGTTTTTTGATGCTTGCATCTTTATAATTTAGTTAAAGATTAGAGATAAAACTTGAACTTGTCTTGATTTTGCCTATATAATGATACATGAAAGCGTATTCACGACAAAGGGGATGTAAAAAATGAACTTCGATTTGACACAAGAACAACAAATGATTAAAAAAACCATCAAGGAATTTTCTGATAAGGTGGTGGCACCTGGTGCCATCGACCGTGACCGTTCAAAAGCATTTCCAACTGAAATTTTTAAACAGCTATCTGACATGGGGATGATGGGTCTACCGTTTGATGAAAAGTATGGTGGTTCGGGAGCAGATACAACGAGTTTTGCTATTGTGACAGAAGAGTTGAGCCGTGTTTGTGCTTCGACAGGCATTACATACTCTGCACATATTTCACTGGGTGGGGCGCCGTTAAATTTATTTGGTACTGAAGAGCAAAAGCAAGAATACTTAACGCCAATTTGTATGGGTGAATCATTTGGTGCTTTCGGTTTAACAGAGCCGAATGCAGGATCAGATGCAGGAGGAACTGAAACTCGAGCAGTAGAAGACGGTGACGATTGGGTAATTAACGGCTCAAAAGTATACATTACAAACGCCAGTCATGCCAAATATTTGGCAATTACGGCGATTACAGGCATGCACGATGGCAAAAAAGAAATTAGTGCCATCATCGTACCAACAGATGCAGAGGGCTTTACTGTAATTGACAATTATGAAAAAATGGGACTGCATTCATCGAATACAACAGAATTGGTATTGGAAAATGTGCGTGTACCAAAAGACAACTTATTAGGCAAGCGTGGAGATGGCTTTAAACAGTTTCTAGTCACGTTAGACGGCGGTCGTATTGGCATTGCTGCAATGGCTGTAGGAATCGCTCAAGGAGCGTTTAACAAAGCATTAGCGTATTCAAAAGAACGTAAACAGTTTGGTAAAGCATTATCCGAATTTCAAGTAACACAATTTAAGCTTGCCGATATGGCAATGAAAATCGAATTAGCTCGTAATATGGTCTATAAAGCTGCTTGGTTGAAAGATCAAGGTCGTCCATTTACAAAAGAAGCATCAATGGCGAAATTATATGCTTCTGAAATCTCAATGGAAGTAGCAGATGAAGCCATTCAAATCCATGGTGGATATGGCTACATGAAAGAATACGAAGTTGAACGGTATATGCGGGATGCCAAATTACTAGAAATTGGTGAAGGAACTTCTGAAATACAGCGCATGGTTATTGCGCGTCAAATCGGTTGTTAATGAATCGAGAAATAAGCCCTGCTGATGCAGGGCTTTCAATTTTTTTAAAAATCACTGGTTATGTTTAAAGAACTAAAATTAGTTGAGTCGTTTTAAGTAGAAAGTGAAATTTAATTACCGATTTTGTCACAAAGAAGGAAAAGTTATCTGTTAGGACTTTTCGTTTTGGTGATAATACAGTACAATAATGAATGTTACGATAAATATTTTTAAGCAGAAATTAGTAGAGGGAGGGGTAACGGATGCAAAAAAATGCAATTGTACCTTATATCTTAATCATGGCGTTCGGTATTGGTTTAATTTTCTTCTTATCTGTACAAGGAGTTAATAACGAAGCTGAAATCGCAGAAGAACAAGCAACAGAAGAAGGTGGCGGAGAAGAAGCTGCAGGAGGCGGAGAAGAAGCAGCTGGAGATTTCGATCCAGAAGCTACGGCTCAAGCAAACTGTATTTCTTGTCACGGTTCAAGCTATGAAGGCGGAGTAGGTCCATCATTAGTGGCTACAGAACTTCCACAAGAAGATATTGAAAACATTTTAGTTAACGGTAAAGGCGGTATGCCAGCTGGACTCGTTGAAGAAGCAAACGCAGCGGCAATGGCTGAATGGGTATTATCACTCGAATAGCATCTGAAAACCCTTAGTTCTTTTAGAGCTAAGGGTTTTTCTGTTGAATTAGGAGGACTAGAATGAATGCTCAACTATTATCACATCGACTAACAAGAGTCGCTCATTATGTACCTAAAGATTCAGTGGTAGCTGATATTGGTAGCGATCACGCATATTTACCTTGTTTTTTGGTATTAACTGGTGTTATCAACAAAGCAATTGCTGGAGAAGTTGTTAGGGGACCGTTTGAATCGGCACAGAAACAAGTTCAACGAGAATTATTGACAAATCAAATTGACGTTCGACTAGCAAGTGGATTAGATGCCATTGAACTAAATGATGGAATTACCACTGTCACAATAGCAGGTATGGGCGGTCCATTGATTTGTTCAATCTTGGAACAAGGCAAAGAAAAACTAACTAATGTGGAGCGGTTGATTTTACAACCTAACGTTCATTCCAAAGCTATCCGCGATTGGGCTGTATTAAATCAATGGCGAATAGTAGAAGAAGAAATATTGAAAGAAAACGACAAAATTTATGAAATTATTGTACTTGAAAAATCCCCAACTTCCGTTTCATGGTCTTCACAACAATTATTGATGGGACCTGAATTATTGAAAAAGCAAAATGGAATTTTTCAAGAAAAATGGATGCGGGAAAGTTCGCAGTGGAAAAAAATTGTTGCATCAATGGAATCGACTGTACAAACAATCGAAATTATTGAAAAAAAACAAGAATTGGTTAAAAAAATACAATTAGTAGAAGAGGTGTTGCAACGTGAAAATTCCTAATGGACACCAAATTATTGAGGAGTTTGAGAAATGGTCTCCCAAATATTTGGCCATGGAAAACGATCCGATTGGTTTGCATGTGGGAACGTTAAACAAGAAAATCAAGCGTGTGTTAGTAACATTGGATGTGAATGAAAAAGTTGTAGACGAGGCAATTGCTAAAGAGGCGGAATTGATTATTGCACACCATCCTCCCATATTCCGACCAATGAAAAACTTGCAGACAGATTTTCCACAAGGACGTTTAATGGAAAAATTGATAAAGTCAGATATTGCCGTGTACGCAGCACATACAAATTTGGATGTGGCTACTGGCGGCGTTAATGATTTATTGGCGGCGTCACTTGGTATACAAGACACGAAAGTGTTGGTACCAACTTACGAAGAAGAATTAGTGAAAATTGCAGTGTTTGTTCCGGAAACTCATGAAGAAGCCGTTCGCGAGGCCTTTATTAAAGTGGGGGCTGGAACCATTGGCGATTACGAAGGATGCAGTTATACCTTATCTGGGACAGGGCGCTTCCGTCCGGCTGCCCAAGCAAATCCATATATTGGAAAAAAGGATGAAATAGAAGTAACCGCTGAATCAAAAATAGAAGTCGTGGTTCGCAAAAATGAAGAAGACCGCGTCATCAAAGCAATGCTTTCCGCACATCCATATGAAGAAGTGGCATATGATGTTTTTGTTTTAGAAAACAAAATAGCTACAATGGGTCTTGGGCGTGTAGGAATGCTTGAAACACCTATGACTTTAATAGAATTTGCCAATTGGACAAAACAGCAATTGGATGTTCCGACTCTACGCATCGTGGGAGACCCAGATGCTGTTATTAAAAAGGTAGCGGTACTCGGAGGAGATGGCAATAAATACTTTCAACAAGCTAAGCGTGCCGGAGCGGATGTCTACGTCACAGGTGATATGTATTTCCATACGGCTCAAGATGCACAAGCCATCGGGCTAAACATTGTCGATCCTGGTCATCACGTAGAAAAAGTGATGATTCAAGGTGTCGTTGACCATATGTCTAAACAGCAGCCTACATGGCAATGTGAATTTTTGCCGTCACAAATAAATACAGAACCTTTTCGATTCATCTAAAAAGTAGTGGCTGCGGCCACTGCTTTTTTATGTATACAGAGTTTCTTTTAAATATACTTGAAAAACGTTCGTAAACGTATGTGTAAATTCGCGAACGTTCGTAAAGTATTTATGCATATTTGCGAACAATTTCTTTATGTGTTTTTAATCCTTTTGAGGATGTTCGTAAACGTGTACTTTTACGAACGGTTTTTTCTAGAATTCACTAGCTTTCTTTTTTTCTTATATGGATAGTCTACACTTAGTTGGACAGAAAAAATAAGGGGGCGTAGAATAGTCCACTATACGTGAGGAGAATCTACCATGCCACAAAAAAGACGAACATTTTCCCCAGAATTCAAAAAACAGGTCGTCGCGCTGCACGCAGGCGGAAAAAGCCGACCGGATATTGTCCGGGAATACGACCTGACGGCTTCCGCCCTCGATCGGTGGATTGCCCAATCCAATCAAACTGGCTCGTTCGAGGAAAAAGATAACCGAAGCCCTTTGGAAACGGAATTGCTTGCCTACAAAAAACGAAATAAGCAGTTGGAGATGGAAGTGGATATTTTAAAGCAAGCGGCGCTGATCATGGGACGAAAATAGAGATTATCCAACAGAATCAACACCTCTATTCAGTATCAGCAATGTGCACTGTCCTCCAAATTGCCCGCAGCACCTTTTACTATGAGACTTCCGTTTCGGTAGAAAAAGCACACCAAAAAGCCCAAGCAGAACAGGAGTTGAAAGACGAAATCTGGGCGATCTTTCACGAGAATCGCCGCGTCTATGGCACACGCAAGCTGAAAAAAGAGTTGGCGAACAGAAAGAAATGGGTGATCTCGAGACGCCGTATTGGACGCCTCATGGCGTCACTTGGCATCCAATCGAAATACGCGCTGCCATCCTACAAACCGATGGTCACGCCTCCCAATGAAGCGACATACCGGAATGTGCTGAACCGCCAATTCAATCCGGCAGCGAAAAACGCCGTGTTGGTCAGCGACCTGACGTATGTAAAGGTTGGCGGCCGCTGGAACTATATTTGTTTCCTTCTCGATTTATACAACCGTGAAATTGTGGGGTACAGTCTGGGCGAGCGTAAAGACGCTGCCCTGGTTCAACGTGCCTTCGCATCGGTCAAAGGCGACTTGGGAGCCGTGAAGCTGTTCCATACGGACCGCGGATCTGAATTCAAGAACACCGGCATCGATGCGCTATTAAAGACGCACCAAATCGAACGGTCGCTGAGCCAAAAAGGAACCCCTTACGATAATGCGGTGGCGGAAGCCACGTTCAAGATTTTGAAGACGGAACTCATCAACGGAATGTGCTTTGACACGCTTAACCAGCTAGCGCTTGAACTGTTTGATTACGTGAATTGGTACAACCATGTCCGTCTACACAGCAGTCTGGGCTATACCAGCCCTGTCACTTATCGAAACGCAGCCCTTAAAAAAGTTGTTTGATTTAGTGTTGACGTACCAATAAGTATATTAAGGAGAAGATAAATTAAATGAGGGATGAAAAGGTTTTAACGAATTCAAAGGAGTGAGGGAAGTGTGGAATTTTATGTCTCTTTTCAAATCCAAGAAGCAATCTTTTGATACTCAATATGTTGAAATTCCTGATACAGCCTTTGATGAAAATTTAAAAAGAGAAATACAAAAATTAGAGAGTTACGCAGAAGAATTAGCAAGGTCTCTCCAAAAAAAATACTCGAAAGAATTTGAAAAGAAAAACAGAAAAAATCTAAAGGTTTATTTGGAGCGCAATATTGATGGGGATGAAATAGAAGGTATATCAAGCGACAACGCTTTTGAGAAAGAATATCGTTCAGTCCTTGCCATGGAATATGACGGCTTCGAAGATGATGAACAATACGAAGATATAGATATTTCATTGTGGTATTACTTTGGGGGATATCGGCATGGAACTGGCGGACTTTATAAATTAGCTCAAGATAATTTGGAAATAGAAATGGAAGAAGCTTTAAAAGAGTTACTGGAACGATTTCAAAAGTGAGAGAAAGACTTAGAAAGAAAAGTGATTTTGATAATGTCTTAGTTTACATATCAGCATTTTATAGGAAGGAAAATATGAAGAAGTGACAATCGAAGAACAAGGGCAGCTGAATAATTAAGTAAATAGTTCTTTGGAAAGGTGTGGTTCAAATAGAAACAACGCTCATTATCTTACGTGGAAATTCTGGGAGTGGCAAAACAACTATAGCGAAAAGGCTGCAAAATCATTTTGGAGAAGGGACTCTTCTGGTTTCTCAAGACACGGTCCGACGGGAAATGTTGATGGTACGGGATCAGGAAGGAAACATTTCGCAAGATTTAATCAGGCAAATCACCGAATACGGCAAAGGGAAATGTAAGTTTGTCATTTTGGAAGGAATTTTTGTGAAACAGCGTTACAAGAAGATGCTGGAAGACTTGATCCATTTTTATGAGGGAAATGCCTATATCTATTATTTTGATTTATCTTTTAAGAATACAGTCGAACGCCATAATTCGCGCCCTCAAGCAGAGGAATTTGGGGAAGAGTCGTTGCGTTCCTGGTGGAGCCCCAACGATCAGCTTGGCGTAGAATACGAAAAGATGCTAACTGAAGAGATGACACAAAAAGATATACTCGACTTGATTTGTACTCATCTAGAAGTGTGAATCTCAACTTTTTGTTATCTAACTTTTCCAGAACCATGAAGTTGTCTTTTAGAACTTGCTATCGGACCGAATTTGGCCAACTACCTATGAAGGATTTTAGGTTTACATATGACACCTTATCGGAAGCTGAATAAATAGAAAGGGAGAGTAGCTGAGTTTTTAATTCGCATCTACTCTCCCTTTTGTCTGTAAAAGTGTACTTTTACGAACGCTTTTATTTCCAAAATTATCTAGCTATTAATTTTAGTTCTGAGTATATTTAAATGAGAGCATAGATTCTATTTAGAAGAATTAAAAATGAAAAAGCCCTGACGAAATCCAAGTGGAAGTTTTGGGGCAAAGACTAGGTTTTGAATGTAATTCAAGTGCAGAAAAGTTACATTCAATTTCCATGCGATACTGTGGTATTTGAAAATTAGAACAAGATTCGATAAAAAGAGGGGGAAAGCCAGTGGATTATTACAATAAGCTAAATCCATTTGAAGCAGCAAAACAGTTTGTAAACAAGCAATTCCCTCATTGTGAAGACGCTTTATTAGCTGGAAGTGTGGTTCGTGGCGAAGCAACTGAAACATCTGATCTTGATATTGTGATATTCGATCAACAACATCACTCTTCTTACAGGGAATCCCTTATCGATTTTGGATGGAGTATTGAAGTATTTGTACATAATTTAACCTCGTACAAAGAATATTTTTCAGATGATTATGAGAGGGCTAGACCTTCTATGCCCAGAATGGTAGCAGAAGGTCTAGTTTTGAAAGATAAGGGAGCAATTGGCGCGATAAAAAAAGAAGCAAAAGAATTGCTAGACAAGGGACCAAAGGAATGGTCACCAGGAATAATAACTACAAAACGATACTTCATTACCGACACACTAGATGACTTCATCGGCTGCAATAACCGAGCAGAAGAGATTTTTATAGCTAATGCTTTAGCAGAACTGGTAAGTGAGTTTGTATTGAGAACAAATAAGCGATGGATTGGTGCTTCCAAGTGGGTAATCCGATCATTGAGGCATTATGATGTTGAGTTTACCAATTGTTTTGTAGAAGCTTTTGATGATTTTTATAAAAATGGTGACAAACAAAAAATTATCCAACTTGTTGATGGGGTATTACAGCTATACGGAGGACGTTTATTCGAAGGTTTTTCTCTCGGTAAAAGTTAACTTATAGATTTTTATTGATTTTGAATGTAACTTATTGTGAATTAAGTTACATTCACTTTGAGGATTTCTGTAATAAATGGAGCTATCTAAAAAAGAGAGTAGGGGGAAAAGTATGATGGAAAAGAAAGTGGAAATTGTCTTGGTAGGTACCCATCATTTTGCTTACCAAAAGGACGTTTTGATGGACAAGCAGAATGAAATTATAGAATTAGTGGATTTTCTCGCAGCATTTAACCCAGGCAAAATTGCTTTGGAATGGGAAAAAAGCGAGCAAGAGGAGTTAGACAAAGGCTTTACCAAGAGCGAAGAAGATTATGAGATGCACGAAATCGAACAAGTAGGATTCAGATTAGCCACTAAACTGGACCGTAAAGCAGTTTTTGCGGTTAATTGGGCTGGGCCATTAACTCAAGAGGAAATGGTGACACTTAATCAATCAATCCAAGAAGATTATCCTAACATTTGGCAAGCGGTAGAGGCATTTGGCAAAAAAAGTGGTGGAATTAATCCTGACCAGACATTACTTGAGTCGTATCGCAAACTCAATAACCCAGAATTGACCAAGGACTTGGAAGAGATGTATCTCTCTTTCTTAGCCGTTGAAAAAAATGGACAGAATATCGGTGTATCTTTCTTAAGCAAATGGATGGAAAGAGAACTGACCATTGTCAAAAACATTATTGAGATTTTAGAGAAACCAAAAGAGCGAATTTTACTAATTGTAGGCGGCGATCATGTTTGGATGCTGAAAAAACTATTCGAAGGGAAAGGATGGACGGTAATCAATCCATTTGAGAAATAAATTTTCGCTTGTTCGAATGTAACTTAATAGCAAATAAGTTACATTCAAAACCAAAGATAACCCCCATCAGCCGTCTGGCCAATCGGGGGTTATTCCATGCGCTATTGTTAACTTTTCACGAGATCGGAACTGGTTTTTTTCTCGTCTTGTTTCTCGTCATGTTCTTGCATCAAGGAAGGAACATCCGTCTGAAGGGCTGCAGCTAACGATTTCAAGCTTTTCAAGGTCACATTCTGGCTGCCATTTTCAATACGAGATACCACGTTTTGCTTGGTGTGCATACGTGAAGCAACTTCGCTTTGCGTAAGACCTAAACGATTTCTGCGTTGAATGATATTCCGAGCGATTGTATATTCCAATCCACTGTCCGCCCACTCCTTAGCAAATCCCGGGTCTTTTAAGTTTTCTGCTACGTAGCTTTCCAAAAAACTCATGTTGAATCCCTCCATTTTTGTCGCAAATAATCATCTCGATAGCGCTTGGCACGATCGATTTCACTCTGCGGTGTTTTTTGAGTTTTCTTTCGAAAACCATTTAACAAGATAAATTCGCCATTTTCGTAATGAAAATGGAACACGCGAAAGATATTATTGCCTAAAACCGTTCGAAGTTCATAGATGTCCTGATCGATCGGCCTTCGGTGTGGCATCCGCAGCATCGGACCAAATTCGCCCAATAATTGAATAGTGCGTAACACCTTTGCTCTTTCCTTTGCAGGAAGCGAGTTTAGAAACTCGGCAGCAGGTTCCTCACCATTGTCTTTTTTATATGCATTGACTGTCCATTTCGACTTTTCCATACACTAAATATAACATATAAGTAATAAAATATCGAGTATGCTAAACGATTTTTGAATGTAACATAAGTGTAATTAAGTTACATTCAAACTCCGCATTCTATGAGCTTCACCAGAAAACCGGCCACAACTGATATCATTAGAAAAAATGATATATTCAAAAGGCTATATTCTAAAGCTTTAAGGTCGTGTTTTTAAGTGAAAAAGAGTTTACATATCGTAGCTTCTTTTTTTAAGTACACGTTGTTTTAACAAGAGAAGTTTAATAGTAGAGGAGAAAAAATATTGAATTACACATTTCAATCAATGACCCAAGAACAGGCAGAAGAAATCGCAACTACGTGGCATTACAAGGACGAGTATTCTTTTTACGATATGGATGCAGATCAAGAAGATTTAAAGGAATTTCTTGATGCAGAAAAGCGAAATGATTCTTATTTTATAGTCACTAAAAATCAAGAACTGATAGGATTTTATAGTTTTAATCAAATCACTGAAGATACGATAGATATAGGATTAGGTATGAAGCCCAATCTAACAGGGAGTGGACAAGGTTTGGATTTCTTGAAAGCTGGACTAAAATTTATTGAATCAAATTACAACCCCAAAAAAATTACATTATCCGTAGCGACTTTTAACCAAAGAGCGATAAAAGTTTACAAAAAAATCGGATTTAAAGAAGTGGAAGTTTTTGTGCAAGCTACTAATGGCAGCAGATTTGAATTTTTAAAAATGGCTCTTCTTTTCTAATCTCTAAATTTTCTCAATCAATTGTATAGAATAAGAAAAATATCTAGATGACTAATTCATATAGAACTAGTTTACATATCGCAGCTTATCGGAAGTTAGGTGTATTTCAAAGGGGGAAAGAGGCTGTAGACAGCACTTCTTTTCTCCTTTTTGTTCGTGAAACTGCACTTTTAAGAACGGAGTGTCCTTCCAAGAGAGTGAAGGATCTTTGAATTTATATCTCAAGTATTCTGTGTTAATTAATATGAAAAAAGAATGTGTAAAAAACTCTTTACATAAATATGATATGTAATACAATTAAAATGTAAAAAACTTTTGACATAAAAGGAGTGAGTACATTGTTATCTTGGTTAGTAATAATAGTAGTATCTTTATTGCTCTTTCTAATATTAGGGAAAATAACCGGAAGTGAAGAACATGGATATAAAACAAATGACGATGAGCGAAAGAAACACATTAAACAGCAGGCAATCGTAAGCAGTTGGATTATGCTCTTAGTATTCTTCGTAATCAACTTTTTCAATGATTTCTTCAATTTAAGCGATATACGATTAGATAATGTGCCACTAATTTATCCGGAATTGCTGTACTTGCTTATTGCTGTTAGTAGTTACTTCATTTTTTATGTGATGTACCGTAAAAGACTAGGTGGTTGAAGCGAATGAAGAATCAAATTCAAGAATTGCGTAAAATGCAAGGGTTTTCCCAAGAAGAATTAGCCAGAAGATGCTCGGTAACAAGACAAACAATCAATGCGATTGAAAACAATAAGTATGATCCAACATTAGCGTTGGCATTTAAACTGTCTAAAAATCTTAACGTGAAAGTTGACGAATTATTTATTTTCGAGGAGGAAATTAAATAAGCATAGCAAATTGGAGCGAAATGAGGATTGAAAAGAAAGTGAGCTTAATTTGCTCGATCATTTTAATCGTTGTCATTGGCGGATTTGGTATTTTTGAATGGTTGAGGAAAGATTTGATAACAGCTTCAAAAATTTTCTTTCTATTTTTGGGCATTGGTTTTTTCTTTCAGTCTTTGACTTGGGGAGATATGGATGGAAAGCATGAAGGTAAAAAAGATGAGTTAGAGAAACACATCACTTTGACCAGCTCTAAAATTAGCTATTATCTGTTGCTTGTATTGATGGTGGTGGTGCTAATTCTTACAGAAAGAGTAACGGCATTAAATGATATTCAAAACATCCCTCTTGTTATTGTAATTGGACTGGCATTCGTTACACTCCCTATTACGGAGTTTGTTGTTTCAAAGAAGTTCCAGTGAGTTTTTGTGTCAGAGCCTAGTTTACATATCATCAGTTATGGGAAGTTGTATGAATAAAATAAAGGAAGAAAAGATGCTTCACAAGCCATCTTTTCTTCCTTTTTAATATCTTTTGGCCAGAACCACCATAGAGATAAAGAGTGTGCTGATCATGAGAGCAATTAATACGTTAATTGCTTCGATTGCAGTCAAAAAAATAAGATCCAAACTAAGAGTAGTTGTAAGAAGAAAAGAATAAATTAAGAAAGCAAGACCTGAAAAAAACATTCCCTTTTCACGGATCATTCTTATTCGCTCATCCTTTTGGCCATATTGTGGAGCCAAGTAACTTAAACAAAAAGACATCACAGCCAAAGAAAGTAGAGTATAAGTTTCAGAATTTGGAGCGCTTTTCGTCATGATGGCTGCAATCAGTAAAAAGCCGCCTATCAATGTAAAAAAGGAACCGAAGATTGTAAATAAAGCTCGATTTTCGATAATATCTCCTCCGTAAGTTCAAGTAGTTTGTTCATTTGTCAGTTTCATCTAAAAAGAAAATATTCTCGATATAGGTATCAAATATTTTACCTATCTGCAAGGCGAGTGGAAGGGATGGATTGTATCTCCCTTTCTCAATCGAAATAATCGTTTGCCTGGAGACACCCAACTCTTTTGCCAAACCGTCCTGTGAATAATTATTTTTTTCCCGAAATTCCTTCAGTTTATTATTCACTTAATCACTTCCTCATTTAATAAATCTAGCATACATGTAAAGGAGACTTAACGTCAAGTGAGCTTTACATAAATAGTTAACATATGACACATTACCGGAAGCTATTAGTAATAAAAAAGGAGAAAAGAGGCTGTAAGCAACACATCTTTTCTCCTTTTCTTATTAATGAATTGTCCTCTTACGAACGGTTACTTATATGGGTTTTTTCTAGTTATAAGAAATTATTGAAATGAAATTTATGATAAACTTTGTACAAATAAGTTTTAACAGAATCTGTCAGTTGAAAAACCTTGTTAAGGAGGAATGGAAGTAGTGGAAAAGGAAAGTGAAAGTGAAAGTGATGAAATTTATTTATCGACAGGTAAATTATCAAAAATTTTGAATGTCTCGGTGCGGACGATTCGCTATTACGATCAAATTGGGTTGGTGCACCCTTCGAAGAAGGGAACTGGTGGGAAACGGCACTATTCCAAAGAAGATATTCTAAAGTTGCAGAAAATACTCTTACTCAAGTCATTGAACCTATCGCTCGAAGACAGTCGGAGTATCCTGTTGGAACAATCGATGTCCGCAATTCTGCTTGCCCATCAGTCTTTGCTGAGTGAAGAGATCGAACACCTGACAAATTCTCTGAAGCACACCCAATCCCTATTGAATCTGCTAGACTTACAAACTAGCCTTCACTGGGAAGATTTAATTTCCTTGGTGGCGAATGCTGAGAAGGAAAAAGAATGGAATCAATATTTCTCTGTCGAGCAGCAGTCGCACCTTAAAAGTCAGTTGCCTAAACTTGAAAACCGAGATAAGACGACTAAAAAGTGGATTAACATTATCAAAAGGATTGAGCTTTGTCTTGAGAATGGGGTTTCCCCAGCCTCTGTAGAAGGTCAACTCATTCTTGAGGATGTTGACATTCTATCGGAAGAAACGTTTGGCGACGATCCGGAACTGGTTGAGGCTTTTTGGGAAGTCCGCAAATCTTCCGAAGCTTCTGCTGAGCTGGGTCTTTATCCAATCTCACCAGCTATAATCGGTTTTCTGGAGATGGCCACTGAAAAGAAATGTACTCCAACTGACCATTAAAGTACATCTATGCGTTGAGAAGATGGTTAAGCGATAGCAGTCAGTATGACGGCAATCCCATTAAAAATTCCATGAATCAGAATGCTGGGAATGATGGAACCAGTTTTCTGATAAACCCATGAAAAAACAAGACCTGAGACAAAATTCACCGGCAACGTATTGAATGTAGGAATATGGACAACCGTAAAGATTAGGGAACTGATGATCATGCCGCTTAACACACCATAGCGACTGCTGAAAAAACGATAAAGAAAGCCGCGATAAAAAATTTCTTCATAGATAGGAGAAATGATCGCAGCCGAAACAAACCCTATTGCAAAGTTCAACAAAGTCATTTGTGACTGGAGACTTTCCGTTTTACTGTTTTCGGTTCCAATTCCTATAAAAGACATAGCAACTACCAATGCAATGCTCACGATGATTAGGATGACGGTCCAAACGGTAATCCGTTTCCACTCACTTAACGGGAATGACTTTAGTCCAACAGTGCTCCAAGACTGCCTATTAGGTTTCAAAACAATAAAATAAAGCGCCGCTGTAAAAACAATCGCCATGATAAAGCCGTTTAATGTACCGGCATATAACTCGTTTTGAAAAACGCTCAATAGATAAGTAAATAATATAGTTTCAATGAAGATCGGAACTAATACCAATACAAGAAACAACATATAAGTTAAATCGCGCCATTTCCACATTTCATTTCGTTCAATAGATTTCTTCATTAACTTTATCCCTCCAGATAGTTACCTTACTGAGACAAGCATACGTGGTGACGTAAGGTAACCTGCAAGGGTTTTCTGAATAGAACTGGTTCCGACATAAGAGTTTACATATTCCGGATTATCGGAAGCTGGAAAATTGGAACACCTATTTTAAGAAAAAGATGAAAGGCTCAAACTAGAGCCTCTCATCTTTTAAATATTCTATGCGATTGAAATCAGGAAAGAATAAATCATTTCTGTCTTTATTTTTATATACAAACATAAATCATTTCGATGCTTGAAATTTTTAGGGCTTCTTTTTTTTCATGAATTGTAGGTTTCAGGTATGGCAAAACATTTTGAATGAGTAACCTCTCCATTTCAAGAGAAAATACTGGTACGTCAACACTAAATCAAACAACTTTTTTAAGGGCTGCGTTTCGATAAGTGACAGGGCTGGTATAGCCCAGACTGCTGTGTAGACGGACATGGTTGTACCAATTCACGTAATCAAACAGTTCAAGCGCTAGCTGGTTAAGCGTGTCAAAGCACATTCCGTTGATGAGTTCCGTCTTCAAAATCTTGAACGTGGCTTCCGCCACCGCATTATCGTAAGGGGTTCCTTTTTGGCTCAGCGACCGTTCGATTTGGTGCGTCTTTAATAGCGCATCGATGCCGGTGTTCTTGAATTCAGATCCGCGGTCCGTATGGAACAGCTTCACGGCTCCCAAGTCGCCTTTGACCGATGCGAAGGCACGTTGAACCAGGGCAGCGTCTTTACGCTCGCCCAGACTGTACCCCACAATTTCACGGTTGTATAAATCGAGAAGGAAACAAATATAGTTCCAGCGGCCGCCAACCTTTACATACGTCAGGTCGCTGACCAACACGGCGTTTTTCGCTGCCGGATTGAATTGGCGGTTCAGCACATTCCGGTATGTCGCTTCATTGGGAGGCGTGACCATCGGTTTGTAGGATGGCAGCGCGTATTTCGATTGGATGCCAAGTGACGCCATGAGGCGTCCAATACGGCGTCTCGAGATCACCCATTTCTTTCTGTTCGCCAACTCTTTTTTCAGCTTGCGTGTGCCATAGACGCGGCGATTCTCGTGAAAGATCGCCCAGATTTCGTCTTTCAACTCCTGTTCTGCTTGGGCTTTTTGGTGTGCTTTTTCTACCGAAACGGAAGTCTCATAGTAAAAGGTGCTGCGGGCAATTTGGAGGACAGTGCACATTGCTGATACTGAATAGAGGTGTTGATTCTGTTGGATAATCTCTATTTTCGTCCCATGATCAGCGCCGCTTGCTTTAAAATATCCACTTCCATCTCCAACTGCTTATTTCGTTTTTTGTAGGCAAGCAATTCCGTTTCCAAAGGGCTTCGGTTATCTTTTTCCTCGAACGAGCCAGTTTGATTGGATTGGGCAATCCACCGATCGAGGGCGGAAGCCGTCAGGTCGTATTCCCGGACAATATCCGGTCGGCTTTTTCCGCCTGCGTGCAGCGCGACGACCTGTTTTTTGAATTCTGGGGAAAATGTTCGTCTTTTTTGTGGCATGGTAGATTCTCCTCACGTATAGTGGACTATTCTACGCCCCCTTATTTTTTCTGTCCAACTAAGTGTAGACTATCCATACATACCATAGAGTATTGCTATCTTGTTCTATTGGGTTCCTCAAGTATTTCTCGGGCTGATGTCCAGTGCAAAATTTGAGTTAACGGATGATACGTTTCTATTTATGTAAAAATCTTTATATGAATAATAGCTAATTTGAAGGTCTCGTTGGATAACATAAAATATATAGTAACCCATTTAATGTGACTTCATGCCTCATAGAGCTCTTTTCATTTCAGTAAACCTTTTTCCAATGCTAGATATTTTAGAGGTTTTTTGCAATCGTATTTTGAAATGACTGATTTGGTTATCCCTTAGTATGGAGCTTTATCAAACCAATGCTCTGTACTTTTGAATTCTTTTGTCAATCATATTCATCAGTACTACAAAAGCCACTTTTCTTACCAAGTGCCATTTTTAAAATTCTTCTGTTTTCTGTTATGTATAAAGATGGACTTTGTACATTTTTTAATAGGTAAAATGTTTCAAATATATAAAATAGTCTGTTTTCTTATTGCTTATGAAATTTTCCTTCGCTATACTAAACATATTATAGTCGAGGAGGAAGAAATTTGAAAAGAAAATATATTGTACCTGTTCTTTTATCATCTGCGCTCGTCGCAAGTTCTTTTACCGCCAGCGCAACTTTGGCGAATACCCAGAATAGTCACGAAAAAGTAGAGAAAACCTGGAATGAGAAAGCAAATGTACCGGTTTTTGTGAAAGAGAAAATCGCAGAAAAACGCGCTGCTAGCAACGCTTCGAATGCGCTGGATTACTTAGCAAATAATGAAAACAAGACAGGCTTGAAAAATGCGAGGAAAAATTTAAAGCAAAAAAATACGGAAAAAGATTCACTTGGGATGACCCATGTAAGCTTTAGCCAATCCGTTAATGATGTTCCGGTGGAAGGGGCGGAAGTGGTCGTCCATTACAGTAAAAACGATGAACTGGTCTCTGTAACCGGTAGCCATTTCCCTGAAGCGGTAGCCAAGTCAATCGACACTACGCCAACTGTTAGCATGATCAAAGCGGTGCAAAGTGCTAAAAACTCAGTGGATGCACCAGATGAGCTAGAGTATAATCCGACTTCAGAATTGGTGGTTTATCCATTTGACGGTAAAAATCACCTTACCTACAAAGTGAATGTCAACTTTCTTGGAGAAAAGCCAGGCAATTGGTTTGTCTTCATCGATGCCAAAAGTGGTGAAGTGATTGATCAATACAATGCCATCATGCATGCTAATAAAATCCATCAATCTGTGGGTACCGGTGTATTAGGTGGGCAACGTAAAATTCATACAACTAAAGTTAAACAGCCAAAAAGTGGTACAGTGTTCAGTTTATCCGATGAATCGCATGAAGGATTGAAAGGAATATATACTCTTGATGCAAATGACGGAGAAATTATGATAAATAATAGTGCGTCGTGGAAAGATGAATATTTACGCCCTGGAGTAGACGCTCATTATAATTCTGAACAAGTTTACGAATATTTTAATGAGCAACACGATCGTAACTCATTAGATGATAATGGTATGGCCATCATTTCTTATGTGCACTTTGGTGAAAACTATAACAACGCATTTTGGAACGGACGCCAAATGACTTACGGTGACGGAGATGGGTTGTTCATGGTTCCATTATCTGCAGGATTAGACGTTGCAGCGCATGAAATGACACATGGCGTAATTTCAAATTCAGCGAATTTGCAATATCGTTTTGAGTCAGGTGCCTTGAATGAATCATTTGCAGATATTTTTGGTACTTTAGTTGATGCAGATGATTGGGAAATCGGTGAAGATATTATGGGACCAGAAGCGAAAGAAGATGGAAGAGTATCTCTACGTAGCTTAAGTGACCCAAGTAAATACAAGGTAAAAGTAGATTACGTGCCTTACGGAAACGGTGAAGGCAATTATCCTTCCCATATGGACGAATTTTATGACTTACCAAGATCTTTGGATAATGGTGGAGTCCATATCAACTCATCTATCACGAACCATGCTGCTTACTTGATCGGTGAAGAAATTGGCAAAGAAAAATTAGGCAAGATCTTCTACCGTGCACTGACCATTTACTTGACTCCAACTTCAAACTTTAGTGAAGCGCGCAAACTAATCGTACAGTCGGCAGTTGATATTTATGGAGAAGGTAGCGCAGAAGTAGTAGCCACTGCAAACGGATTCGACAGTGTAGGTATTTACGAATAAGTCATCAATCAAACGCCTTTCAGTTGTCTATTAAAGACAGCCGGAAGGCGCTTTTAAATTGCCAAAAGTGATATTATTTGGTGGGAGTTAAAAAATTGCTGAGCATCACTTTTCTTGCATCTTTAAAGCTGTTCTAATTAATGATAGAGGGTTTTAAACTTACTTTTAAATGGATACGTGTTTACATATCATGAGTTATCGGAAGAGAAGAAGCTTACCCATGAGTTTCTTCTTTTTCTTGTGTATGGGAAAGTGTACTTTTACGAACGCTTACTTATCAGAGAGATAACTAATTTTATGAAGTATTTTGAAAAAAATATTTAAAAGAGTTGACTAAAGAAAATACGTGTAATAAAATACTTACATATGATATATTTTAATTCAGGAGATCACTTACTTACCATGCTTGAAGCTTTATCAAATCCCCACAGACTCAGAATTATTTCCGTTCTTTCAGAAGGGAAACAATATGTGAGTCAGCTTGCAAGAGAATTAGGTATTAGTAGACCATTGTTATATCTTCACTTACAAAAGCTGGAGGAGGCAGAATTAGTTAAGAGCGATATGGAAATTTTAGAAAGTGGAAAAGCAGCCAAATACTATATACTTAATTCATTCCAATTCGAATTGAACGAACATTTGATTCATGATCTAACAAATTCTTTGACGATAAAAAAGAAAAGTAATATTAAAGGGGAGAAAGAGAGTGACTGAGACAACAAGCCTGAATATAGGGGATATTTTATCGACAATTTTTATATTGGGTTTTTCGATTATAATACCGGTAATCCTCATTTTTATAATATATAAAATTGTTAAGCGAAGTGAAAAGAGGGCAATTGAAAGACTATCTTTAGAACGAGAAAACACAGTATTGTTAAAGAAACAAATGAATGATTTGAATGAGCGAGTTATTATCATAGAAAAAATGTTAAGAGAAGTTGAGTAACTATAAAACGGAACACCTATAAATTTTAGGTGTTCCGTTTTATTTACTGAATATAAAGGAAGATAATTTGTTAGTTTTCATATCTTCGTTTTATTTTTACGAACGATTTAACTTCCAAAATTATCTAGCTATTGTTTTAAATTTTAAGTATATTTAATGTATGAACCTAGATTTTAATTACATAAGCTAAAACATGACATCAGCCAAAGCCGTATAGAAAAGAAGTGAGTGAAGACTAAGATTCGAATGTAACTTATGTGCAGTTAAGTTACATTCACTATGAATAAAAATTTAAAGTCATTGAGATTTGGTATTAGAAAATATAGGGGGGGAAATTCATGAAAAAAATATTACTTTTAATTTTGGTGTCTGTTTTTTTATCAGCCTGTAACTCAAATGACTCCGAACTCAGTTTTAGCGAGATAGAGACGGTACCAGACAATATACAAGCACTGATTGAACCAACTTTTACTTTGCAATTGATTAACGAAGGAGAAAGTGTCGCTTATATTGTTTATCAAACCAAAGGGACAGTGGCTACAGATCTTGAAACACAAGAGGATACCGTAAATGTGAAATTAGATGTGTCAAATAGTGATAACGATGATATTAAGCAGCATGTCTATAAATTAACATTGGAACCCAACCACGAAATAATTGATGTTTATATAAACGGTGAATCTACTTCATTCGATAATATTTCAGGTTTATGAAAATAGTGAAAGAACCATTTTGAAAAGGGGTGAAACAGGTGGAGCGTTTTGATATGAGCTTTCAAAATAAAAGAGTGAGGATTTGGTTTGCTCTTGTATTACCTTCGGTTTTACTGGCCGTGCTGCTATATATTTTTCTTCCAAACGAGTTTCAGTTCATTCCAACCCTTGTATTAATTGTTGGATTGGCCATCTATTATGCTTGGGTTGTGCTCGATAAGAGAAAACAAAGATCTAATAAGTAGTTCTATTTTTAAATTTGAATGTAACTTAATAGCAAGTAAGTTACATTCAATCTTCATTGTTTACAATCGATGTTCCAACTGGAAAATAGCTGGCCAACTTTTCAATTGTCGAGAAACGGGGTTCGGTTGTATAGAGGTTAAACCCATCCCCGTCATGCCAAATCTCGATAACTGTCGATGCACCATTCATATCAAAGTGAGGCCATATCCAGGTCTTCTCACGTCCAAACCAGCTCTTCCCTATCACGGATTTATACACGATATTATCCGAGAAAGAAAAGGTGTAGAAGTTATTACAAGTTGCTATCCAAAAAGTTTCTTGTAAAACAAAAGTCAGTGAAGAAGGTTTTTCGATTGTAAGTTTAAAAACAGGAAAACATTTGTTTTTCAAACCCTCAAATTTTAAAGAGTATTCAATGTTTTTGCTTTGGAAAAGACCTTCCAAATTATCTTCCATTCCAGTAAACGGTTCAAATGTAAGATAGATTGGAAACAGGAATTTTGCACAAATGAACTCAACGAGTAGTTCACCTGTAGAAGTAGGATCAGCAATAGAGTCAAAAGGAGCCAGATGAAACTTCTCAACAGTTTGACCATCCTCACACAAAAGCATTTCTCCATCCGATCCTATAGTTTCAGGAATGATAAAAACCTTATCCATAAGTTTCGCCTCCTTTACATTGAAGAATATCTCTTGTTCTTAGTATTACACTTTTATTTAGAAGTTGCAGTTTACATAACGATGTTTGAATGTAACTTATTAGTAATTAAGTTACATTCAAAAGCCCTCCAATAATGGAGGACCTACAATTTCTACATTGTTTTTTCTTAAATATTTTTCTAAATAGAAAAATTAATCCAATCAAAACGATAACAGTAATAACCATTCCTGGCACGCCAATATTTGTTAACATATAGTCCCTCCTTTTTGTATCTACTATTTTTATTTCTAGTTAAATTTTTAGGAATCCACTTTATTAAAAAATAATCAGATAACTATACTCATTTATTTCTAATAAGGTTTCGTTTTTCTTAAATTAAAAATTTTCAATAAATTTTCTATTGTTTTTGAATATAACATAAGTCTAATTAAGTTACGTTCAAATTCAGCATTGCATTGACTTGATTGGAAGATGCAGAAAAAGTGATCTTACTGGAAAAAAGATACATTAAAAGTTTCGGTTTACTGGTGCTTTGTTACGTTATGCCTGTTTATTTCTATTTACCAAAATTCACATAATTTATTTTGAAAAATCACATTCTTAACAAATAGACAGAGGTTGAAGATTTTGAGGAAATATGGAATTGGTCTTATTTTATCTCTGATTGTTTTGCTTCTTCTTTTGATTGTAAATGCGCAAGTTTATCACAATGTGATGCCCTTGAATGTCCCCATCATCTTTTTGACGCTACGTGTCATGATCTATAGATATCTTATACCTGAGCAGAGATATGGGGCCTATTTCTTTTTTGTCCTAATGGTGGGAGTATCCATCATCTTTTCGCTACCAGAATTCACGCATCAGCAAGCCCAAGAAAAAATTCTGACTACTTACGGGTCAGAAATGGAACTGACCACACAGGGAAACTTACCACTCGATCGGAACGAGGTCTGGAATCCCTTTGCTCCCAATTGGGGGTACGCTTTTTTAGGGATCATTCCGTCAATCGAAGAGCACACCTCACTTCTCTTTATTCCAGACACAGGCAGGATTCTCGAAATTGCGCCTTGATAAAGCGTTGTTACTCCATAGTTTACATGTCATAACTTATCGGAAGCCAAATAGAAAGGGAGGAAACAGGCTGATTAAAGCTCGTTCTCTCTCTTTTTTTATATGGAAACCATACTTTTACAAACGGATCTCTTAAGCATCTAAGACAATGTTTCTTATATTTATAGCTGTATGAAAAGAGGGTGAATATGGTATATTGATGTAATGCTTAAAAACAGAAACGTTGGGAGGAATGGAATTGTCACAACAAGAATTGGCAGTGGGAAAAATATGTGCAAGCTTAAAAAAGGATAATTTGGTAAAAGCTATTTTCTTAAAAGGCTCGATGGGAAGAGATGAGCACGATGATATTCATATTATCGCTCCTCAAATAATAGTAGTATTTGATAACTTACTGCACCTTGATTTGTTTACAGTAATGGAACAAAACTTCACTGAAAAAAGATTACTTTAAAGTCTTGCATGACCCTAACAATTTATTAGAGCAATTTAATGAAACACAGAGTCTGGAAGTCAGTGAAAGTGAATTCAGCGATAGTACTACGGATATTGCCTGGTTTTTATTCCAGTATAAAAAAGCGATCGAAAGGGGCAACGATATTTGGGCTGTTAGAATGTTAACCAACGTGATGGAACATCTGACAAGAGTGCTTCTGTATAAGTATTATCCAGAAAGAGCGCAATTAGGATTAAAAACGCTTACTCAATCGTTGCCGAAACATATCTTAAATGAAGTAGAAGCTATTTTCGAACAAATAACTCCGAGGAATCATGCGATTGCCTCTTCAAAAATCCGTCAATTACTAGCAAAAGAGTATGAATGGATACTTTCGCAGGTAAGTAATCTTTCTCTTGTAAAAGCACTTTTAAAAGAGATGGTCAGATCTCAGACTATAGACTATGGTTCTGACTATCTTTTTTGATTTGAGTCGAATTGCTTCAATGGGTGCTATCTTATACTTAGTGATGGATATGATTATTCATTGGGGAGTGTTCAAGCACTTACGTGAAAAAATCGAAGCTAATTCGGTTATTGTGCTAACTGCGCTACTACTAGATGCTGTCATACTAACTGCGTTCGTTTGGGTGAAGATAAGCTCTGACTTATTTGTTGTCGGTGTATCTTTTGTGTTTATACTGTTAATTTTTATAGGCGAGCGTTTCTTTTTAAAGCGCACAGCTTAAAACAGGGATAGTCATTTTAAAAAAAGCGCAAAAACACCTCAAAAAGTAAAGAAGTCACTTTACTTTTTGGGGTGTTTTTTGATTGGTTAATACACTTCAATTTGTCCCATCATGCCACCATCTTCGTGTTCTAAAATGTGGCAATGAAATACGTACACACCTTTTTCAGGAAAAGTGACGAGCAATTTCACTTTTTCCCCAGGATTAACTAATACACTGTCTTTCAACCCTTGTTCACGTGGAGTCACTTCTTTGCCATCACGAGAAATCACTTTAAATTGGGTCCCGTGAACGTGGAACGGATGAATCATGCCACCCATCATATCCTTTTTATTGTACACTTCCCACACTTCAGTAACGCCTTGTTTTTGGCGTAAGTCAATGCGATTTGGATCGAATTTCTTGCCGTTAATGGTCACCATGTCCATCATGCCAAATAATTCGATATTTTTTTCAACGGGCATTTCTTTTTCTTCTTGCGACAGGAACGGCTCTTCTGTTGTCCACATTTCAGTTGAATCTGCGGTAGAAGCGTCAAGCTCAACATCAAATGGCAACAATTCAACACCTTCATCATTCACAAGAGCAAGTGATTCTTCAGACGTGAGTTTTGAAAAATCAATCAGAATTTCTGCGCGCTCTGAAGCTGCGAGTATTAATTCTTCGACTTCTACGGGTTCATCGAGCAAACTTCCATCAGAAGCAATTTGGGTAAAGCTAGCACCATTACTCAAACTGAATGTGTAGTTTCGTGCGTTCGATCCATTTAATAATCGAAAACGCATAATCGGTTCTGTAATGGTCAGTTTTGAGTTTAGCGTTCCGTTAATCATCGAGATATCACCGAGAGTTCCATCTTCATCCATGAGATTGTCATAATCTAGTTGCTTATCTTCGTCAAAAAGGCGATCTTGAAAGATAAGTGGGATATCGTTAACGCCATATTTGTTCGGAATAGTTGAATCTTCACTGTTTGAGCTATCAATGAGCAACATTCCAGAAAGCCCTCTATATACTTGTTCGGCAGTCATTTCATGAACGTGCGGATGATACCACAGTGTTGCAGCTGGTTGATCGGCTTGTAACGTAACAATTCGACTTTCACCTGGCTGAATTTCATCACTGGGTCCGCCATCTATTTCACTAGCCACTTCAAGGCCGTGCCAATGAAAAGTGGTGGATTCATCCAGCTCGTTTGTAATTTTAACATCAACGCTTTTTCCTTCTTCGATTTTAAGTGTAGGACCGAGTAAATCCCCGTTATATCCATACGTTTCAGTTGAGATTCCTTTAAAAAATTCGGTAATGCCTTCTTGAGCGATTACTTCATAATCGTAGTCTTGTCCTTGTTGCTTTTCCAATAAAGGAGGGATTGGGAGTTCGTTTGTCCCTTCAGAAGATAAGAGAGAAGGTACATTTCCATGATCCATCATGTCTCCCATTCCACCTTGATTCATGTCTTCTCCTGATTCCATACTTGCTTCATGGTGCATCCTGTTTGAGTCCATGCCTTCGTTATTACTAGCACATGCAGTTAAAGTAAGTGCCGCTGAAAGTGACAAGGCCCCTAATAAAAATCTCTTTTGCATTCTATTTACGCCTTCCTTCTGTTGTAATTCCTTCTACTTTACCTAATAGTTATGCACAATAAGTGCAGAGATCATGACAGTTAGTTGTCTATAAATTTAACTTATTAGAGAAATAAAGAAATCTGCACAAAAAGTCAAGATTCGTTAGGTAAACTTGTAAGTAGCTATACCAATAACCGAACCAAAATGATGGGAGCATAAAAAATGAATAGAAAAAAACGAGTCCTAAGTATAATTTTAAGTGGAATGATTCTAACAGGCTGTAGCAATACCGGAGATGAAAACGGGAAATCTCTTTTGAAGGTGAATTAAATCACGTTCACGGGATGGGGTATGCGGGAAATGATGGAGGCCTATATTTTGCTTCGCATACAGGTCCCAAGATTTATAGAGAAGAGGAGTGGTTTGCCATCTCCGATAACTTTTTCGATTATATGGGATTTAATGCCGTAGAAGAGGGTTTTTATACATCAGGACATCCGAGTGCGGATTCTGATATGCTGAATCCACTTGGGATTCAAAAAAGTACGGACGGAGGAAAGTCGTTAGAACACATTGCTTTTGAAGGTGAAACGGACTTTCACGCAATGGCTGTAGGCTATACGAGTCAAGATATCTTTCTGTTAAATCCAGAAGAGAATTCATTATTAAAGCCAGGTTTTTACAAGAGCAATGACAAAGGAGAGACATGGGAGGCCGTGAATGTGAATGGGTTAGAAGGTGAGGTTTCTGGACTTGCTCTTCATCCACAAGATTCTAGCTTGGTTGCGGCAGCTACTTCTACAGGGATATATGTGTCGGAAGACGGCGGGAAAAACTTTGGTCGTGTGACAGATGAAACTGATCAAGGAACAGCTGTTTTTTATAGTGAAGATTCCTTGTTTTATGCAAGTTACGGCACCAGCGCTTCATTGATTAAATATACAATTGAAAGCAAAAAAGAAGAAGTTGTCACTTTACCAGAACTTCCACAAGATAGTGTTGCTTTTATTTTTCAAAATCCAAATAATAGTAAAGAAATTGCGCTGTACACTTTAAAAGGGAAAGCTTTTCTCACAAAAGATAATGCGAAAACGTGGTTACCCTTGCTCAATGAAAGAAATGTTCAATAACAACGAAGCCAATTTTTAATTTCTTACCATGAAACTATTATATGAAAATAAACAGGGAGTCCGTTTTTTGTATAGAGTGAAAAAGATTTTAATTGAGTAAGGAGAGCTTGCTATGAGGTGTAAAGAGAAGAATTTCATTAAACGCTTAAAACAGCAAAAGGAAGAAACAATGGAATTTGTTATTGACGAACATATACTATGTCAAAGCCAGCGTCAATAAGGTTTTTCGACGTGTTGGTTTAGTCGAAGACTGTATTAGCAATGTATTTTTAGTCGTATGGTAAAATAGCCATTCGGAAAACCAGAAACCAGTAGCTGAAACTGAATTGCAAGAAAAAGTGTTAAAACGTGAAGAGAAGAATGAATTGCTGCGGGCTTTAAGCAAGCTTGGTAAAGTTGAAAGTATTGAACCAATGGAAGTAGTGGATATAGAAAAAATGAAGGTAAAAAAGCGGGTCATCGGAAATCAGCGAAGAAAATCAATCAACTCTATTTGGTGAAATGCGGGGGCTGCTGTACTCATCACGAGAACTAGTGTGGCGACACTTGACACCGCTTTTCCGGAAGTGGCAGCTCAAATTCCATTAGAGGCAAATGATTTTTCTCTTGAATTTTTGCTAAAAGACAAAAAAAAATTGCCGGATAAAAAACACTTGGCCATTGTAAGTTGCAAAGAAGGAATTCACTCCTTTAAAATGAGTTGCCGAATCTATGATCGTACAGGAATCTTAAGAGCTCAGCAGACCTTGGTAGAAACCATGCCAACTCTTTTTGAATATGCAAGGTTTTTAGGGAAACCGAGTTGGAATAATAACCAGGTATTGTAGATTAATACTGAAATTAGAAATGCTAAATAATTTATCCGTATTTGAAAAAGAGAAAGAGAGATAAACTCATGTTTCGTCACTAATAATCGACGCAATTAAGCGATGATTTACTGAATTCGAATGTAACTTAGTGTAAAGTAAGTTGCATTCAAATTCATGATTCTTTTCAGAAAAAGAAATTTCTATTATACTAAGAGAATCTAAGTTCATCGCCTCTTGTTTTATTTTCTTCGTCCGAAGAATTGAGCGAAGGCAGCTAATTCTAATAATGCAATGGAGGAAAATAAATAGCATGCTAAAAGATCAAGGTCTGCACACTTATTTATGCAATAATGCCGAACGATTAACTGAAGAGTGGTATGAGTCAGTAAATAAAACTCGAAAAGGGATGTATTCTTCTACCGACCCAGCTGTTATTCAACGATTTAAAAGTCAAAACTTAGCGTTCCATAAACAGTTTTGCGTCATCTTTGAACCAGGAAAAGAGGATGTGTCGGAGGAGTTTCAACAATTCATCCAAAGTCTTGCGGTCGATGAAGGCCATCAACAAACACCAATCGAAGAAATCATTGAAGAATTCTTCAGAACGCAAAAGCAGTATGCGGGATTGATTGAGGAATATGTTTTTGAATGTGTAGAAGATGTCACGATGCAACAACTGAATGCCTGGAATCAGGGAGTCGTGGATTCCATCCATTCTATTATTTTAGAGTTCACGAAACAGTATTCCGAAGCAGCTACCAGACGGTTATATGCTCAACAGGAAATGATTGTAGAAATGAGTGCACCTGTTATTTCCTTGACCCACAACATCGGATTTTTGCCTTTGGTAGGGGAAATTAGTACGTACCGAGCACAAACTATTTTTGAAAAAGCGTTGGCGCAGAGTATTGAGAAGCAATTGAAAAAGCTATTTATTGATTTGTCAGGAGTTCCAATCATCGATACCATGGTGGCTCATCAAATCTTTCAGGTTATCAGCGGATTGAAGATCATTGGGGTTGAAACGGCCTTGTCCGGAATCAGTCCACAAATTGCTCAGACAGCAATTCAATTAGGCTTAAACTTCTCAGACATCAAGGTATACAGTACACTGAAACAGGCTATGCAGACGGAAACTCTTAGTCTTTCCTAAGAAAGATGTTTCGCTTCATCTTTAATATGTAGCGGTTAACGTCGGTATAGCACTGGGATCCTACACTTGGTGGATATGTCGTAGCAAATGGCAGCCTCGTTTAGCTTTCATTGGTCGGTGCATTTTCCGCACTGATTGCCTCCACATTGGCATTTGCCAGCTATCAATTGGATCGGAAAGCTAGATTTTCAGGTTCTGAAGTATATGAAGGATCAAAGTGAAAAAGATATTGGACATCCTGTTAGTAGCAGGGTGTTTTTTTAGTTTTAATAAAGAAAAACCATTTAACAAATGAGGGATTATCGGCAGGAAAGAGACTTGATAGGAAGTCTTTTCTTTTTGTCCGTGTAAGTGTGCTTTTAAGAATGTTCACTCCAAAGATATAACCTTTACAAATGATGTTAAATTTGATAAATCGATTTTAAAAGTAATGGCAGTACTAAAAGTTTAGGGAAAGAGTAAAAAGCTATGTAAGTTGAAGAGTTAAGTACTTAACCGTCTTGCAGTTTATTACTTATTTCATTCTTATTGTAGAACTCCAGCTAACGATTTCAAGCTTTTCGAGTTTATAGAAACTACCAGTTTTGAACTATCCCTAACAATGATTTTGATGAAGAGGAAGAAGTCCTACAAAACATAACACATCATCAGTTAGACAATCATTAGCTAGAGGAGTTTTTTTACTTTTATGAGCAAAATAAAGAAACATGCGTTTAACAAAAACTACAAGTAGTTGTAGAATGGTTTTATTACTACTGGAAATTGGCAGATGAAGCTTCTTTGAGTTTGCCATCGTTTACTAAGCAAGTGACATCCAAAACCCCTAATCTTATGTATTTCAAATAGGCTGTGTGTCCTTTAAAGCCATTGACTTTTTTAGTCGATATCAATATAGGCTATTGTAAAAAAACTGAGTAAAAAGCCAAATGAGTGGAGAGAGTTCATCATGTTGTCAGTGGATGTCATATTTTCTTTCGACATACGCCATGCATTTAAGTAAATTTCGACAAAGAAAGAAGTTGAAAATGGAAAATAAAATACCAGAAGTTATATCGAAAATACAAACAACACAAGGAGCTCATGTCTTCTATCTGACAGAACAAACAGCTGCTTATATTAACAATGCACTTACGGTTCACTTTTTTGATAATTTTCATCTCTATTGGCAAAAAGGAGATTTTTTACCAAGTACCATTATTGACTATTTTCAGGAAACAGTTGACCACTTGCCTTCGGGAGGTCAATGCTACCGGACATGGGGTCATATTGAATGGGGGACTCAGCAAGGACTGGAAAAAGAACTTCTGTCGTACGAAAAGAAAATAAAACAACTAGTATCGAAACATCACTTAATTGCCGTATGCGCATATGACGCCTTTAGAGTGGAACAGCACTTGCAAGAAAAACTGGGTGTATGATCCACTTTTACTTCGACAATGACTAAATTTGGATCGATAAAATGCTTGCCGTAGGTACCATGCTCTAGTTGCAAATCTTCTTTACGGCACCTTAAATTAAAATCAAACGTAATATGGAGGTTTTCATCCTCTGTTCCGTGCATTGCATGACGATCGTAGCTGACAATCATTTTAGGAAATAGCTGATAATTGTTGATAAAGTAGTCGATTTCTTTTAGTACTTGTTGGTTCGATACATGAAATTGGCTTAAGTCACTTTGTTTACCTTTTCTTAAATAACGGTACGCTTCAGTAAGAGGTATCGTTAGGCGGCGTTTGTTGATAACGTTTTGATGTTTTTGTTTTACTTCAAAAAATGCAATTCCATCTAAATCTGTCTTCCATCTCCTTTTTTACTTTGATAATTGCTATTGCCTTTCAGTGTAATTGCTATTTCTGAGAATGCTGTGAGACAATCATTAAGATTTACTGAGAGAAGAACAAAGCTACATCATTGATGAAAATTAGTTGGGTTTTTTTACAGGAAAAATCAATTAGAAAGTGATCTTCCAAAAAAGTACTAATGAGAGTTGCTGTTTCACTTTTGAGCAAGGCTCGCACTATGGAACCCGTTGAACGAGAACTTTAAAAAGCAGGTGCTATTGTGGAAATTATTTTGTTTATTGTTATTATTGTAGGGGCTTCGACATTGCAGACGAGCACGGGATTTGGATTCTCGATAATAGCGACGCCTTTTCTTTTGCTGCTATTTAATGTTACTGATGCCATTCAAATCAATTTAATTCTTTCGCTCGTTATTTCAGGCGTGTTAATTTGGAACATTCACTCTGACATTGATATGGACCTCTTAAAAAGGCTGATTATAGGGAGCGTCTTTGGTATGCCAGTCGGAATTGTTATTTTTATGGTGATTGATTTGGTGAAATTAAAGTTCGTCATCAGTCTCATTATTTTATTGCTGACGGTGCTGTTGATTTTATCTTTCCGGATGAACCAAACAAATAGAAAAGACACATTTTTTGGTGGATTATCTGGAAGTTTGACGACAAGCATTGGTATGCCAGGACCACCCCTTTTGCTGTATTTTTCGGGAACGAACATACAAAAAGAGAAATTGCGGGGAACAACGCTCGCTTTTTATCTGTTTATCTATTCGATTAGTCTCTTACTGCAACTTTATTTTTCTGGTACAAACAAAACGGTTTGGATTTCAAGTGGCTTGGCCATACCATTTGTGTTCGCTGGGTTGTATTGGGGGCAGCTTTTGTTCAAGCGGATTGATCAACGTACATTTCGTTTTGTAACTTATGGAATTTTACTGTTTACAGGATTGTTTTTGCTGTTTGATAATTTAAAATAACAGATAAATAGTGTCATTAGTTTTTTTAGTGCGTCACCTTCGTTATACTGGAAATAGTATGACAAAAGGAGGCCATTTAATGAGTACCATTTCTCTTAAAAAGAAAACAGCCAGTATTGTCTTAGAAAAGAAAAAATTAACAGGTGTCGTAGCGAAAGTTGGTATTGTGCTCGACATTTCAGGCTCAATGCGAAAACTATATCGTGAAGGCGTTGTGCAGGAAGTGGTGGAACGAGTACTTGCTGTAGCAAGCCAATTTGATGATGATGGAGCTTTAGACGTATGGGTATATGACAATGAATTTTCGCGGTTGCCAGCAGCTACGGAAGAAATTTTCATGGGCTATGTAGAGAAGAATATTTTGTCTAATGACAAAATTCATAAATTTGGTCGGAATGATGAACCGCAAGTGATGGAAGACGTTATACGGAAATATACAAAAGAAGAACCGAGTGAAGAACCCATTTTCTTAGTCTTTATTAACGATGGTGGATGTAAGCCAGGAATCAAAAAATTCATTGTGGAATCTTCTGTCCAGCCAATTTTTTGGCAATTTGTCGGAATCGGTAACTCGAACTTTGATGTTTTGAGAAAGCTGGATACGATGGAAGGTCGTTTTGTAGACAATGCAAATTTTTTTCATGTTCCGGATATCGATCAAGTAACAGATGAAGAATTATACAACCAATTGCTAGATGAATTTCCGATGTGGTTAAAAGAAGCAAAAGAAAAGAAGATTTTACGTTAATCAAAATAAAAACGAAAAGCTCCTTAGGAAATCGACTGATTTCCTAAGGAGCTTTCTTTTACTTGAATAAGCATTGTTTATTTTTGCTCGAAATTTGCTTTAAAATTTTGCTTAACAGTGGGTTCAATATGGCGTTTGATAGCAGGACGTGTTAGTGAAAATACGGCACAGCCAAGAGCGATAACAACAATAACAGCGCCGACCCACGGCATACTTGAGACTGAGCCGGTTTGAGTCAAAGCGATTCCGCCGATTGCTGAACCAAGTGCAATGCCCACTTGAAGGGCAGAGTTATTAAAACTTTGCTGAACGTCAGAGGTTGCAGGATCGGTTTCAATTAAATAGCTTTGTTGAGCAGGTGCAAGAGTCCAGCTGAGCGCTGCCCAAATGATCATCACTGGCAAGAAGACAATCAATGAAAATGTGGTAAACGGCAGGATAAATAATACGACTGCAAACGCAGAGATTACCAGAATAATGCTCTTTTTCGAACCAATCGAATCAGATAATGCGCCGCCAATTGCACCACCGCTAACTGCTGCAATACCAAACAGCAAATAACAAATACTAACCCATGTCGAGCTTAGCTGTAAATTCGTTTCGAGATACGGCGTGAAATAAGCATAAACGGTATAATGTCCCGCTAGCATAAATAAGGTTGCAAGGTGGGCAGTGCCAATTTTTGCACTAGCGACTGCTTTTAACTGCTGTTTAATTGGAACCGCAGTGCCACCAGGAATTGGCTGGATGTAAAGTGCAATTAGCACCATTGAACCGATCGACAACAAAGCGATACCGAGGAAAATAAAACGCCATCCAAAAGCGTCTGAAATGAGAATCCCAAGCGGCACACCAAGGACCAGTGAAGAACTGATTCCCATGAAAATAAAGCCGATTGCTTTCGCGCGGTAAGGTGGCTCTACAAGTTTTGCAACGATGGTAAGAGACAAGACCACAATAAGTGCTGTACTCGCTGCAGTAATCACACGTGCAATCATCATCCACGTAAAGTCGGGACTAAAATAAGTCATAAGGTTGCCGAGAAAAAAGACAAACATGGAAATCAAGTAAACTTTTTTCCGTTCAAACTTGCTAGTAGCAACAAGTAAGACAGGACCAGCAATAGCAATAATCATGGCGAATACCGTGATTAGCTGTCCAGCAGTTGCCAAAGATACGTCAAATTCTTCAGCAATTGTTGGCAAAATCCCCCCAACAATTAGTTCGACAAGTCCAACAGCAACGGTGGACAAGGCTAAAATATACACTTTTAAATTCATTTTCGTACGCTTCCTTTCTTGAGTACATTAATCAAACTTCCAAAGATTTTTATAAGAAAACATAAAAAAATCCTAATTACAAAAAACGAACAAGTCGTTTTCTGTAATCAGGATTTTTCGGCTCCTGGTAGAGACCCCTAAGCCATACCCTTAAGGTTATACAGATGCATATAATAAGTACGTTAAAATATTACTACAGTTTAGAAGTTTCTGCAAGTATGCTAATCAAAAGCTCAAAATCTATAATGAAAATAATTGTTCAACTATATATGTTGAACTAATAAACCTATAGGAGTCGATATTCCGCAAAACAGCTCGCTTGCCGGGGACTCGCGCTGAAATCCAAGGCGTCTTCGCTATTTGCTCCATCTCTTCAGAGACACTTCCCAGCAAAGGCTTGTCCCTAGCGTCGAAGCGGCATATTTATTGGATTCTTTAATTCAACAAATATAATTTATAATTACATTCTCCAAATGGGCACTATGTGCTATTATATGTAAGATATTCCAATTTGAAAGGAAGTATACGATGAATCAGACAAGTATTCAGTCAAACAGAGAAACCGCGTATTTTATTATTAGTTTAGTTTTTAGCATTGTTATTTACGCACTAGCAGCTGTATCGATTATCGGTATTGCCATTGCCTTAACCATTTTTATCATTTTACTTTTCACAAACGCAATTATGCTTGGTTCGATTCGCGGTAATGGTGTCCGGATTCATGAGCGGCAGTTTCCAGACGTTTACGAGCGTGTCCAAGTTTTAGCGAAACAAATGGAACTGAAAAAAGTGCCGGATGTTTTTGTCATTCAATCGGAAGGAGCACTTAATGCTTTCGCAACTCGTTTCTTCGGTCGCGACATGGTCGTTTTGTATTCTGAAGTGTTTGAACTGGCACGTGAGCAGGGGCAAGAAGAGCTAGACTTTATCATTGCTCACGAACTGGCTCATATTAAACGCCGCCATGTTTGGAAAAACTTATTGATTTTACCAGCTGGATTTATTCCGTTTTTAGGCGAAGCGTACAGCCGGTCTTGTGAATACACGTGTGATCGCCACGCTGCGTTTACAATTCAAAACGCGTCAGCTGCAAAACGTGCATTAACGCTTCTTGGAATTGGCAAAAAGACATATGTAGAAGTAAACGAAGACGCTTATTGTGAACAAATCGCTACAGAATCAAACGCTGTTGTGTGGTTAAGTGAAGTGTTATCGACGCATCCTCGCTTACCAAAACGTATTCAGGCTATCAGCCAATTTGATAATAAGGATGCCAAGTTTTACGAGCCTGCTCACGGCAAAATCGTTGTGGGTGCCATAGCAATACTAGGTGTGCTCGGTGCTGCTTACTTGCTGACGGTTGCTCTTTTTGCAGGAAGCGCATTTGCATTTTCACAGTTCTTACCGGATTTTGAGGATGCTCTTTATGAAGAGGATTACGCAGTAGAAGGCCAAACCGCTTTAATGTCTGCTGTTTCGATGGGTGACCTTCCAGCAGTTGAAGAAGCAATTGCAAACGGTGAAGAGTTGAATGCAAAGGATTCTGAAGGAGCAGATGCCTTGATGTACGCCACTTATTCTGGAGATTTGGCGATGATGGCGTATTTATTAGATGCCGGAGCAGATGCCAATACGGCCGATGACTACTCAACAGCACTTGGAACAGCTGTGATCTATGGTGAAAATGAAAGCGCATTGCTGTTAATGGAAAACGGAGCAGATCCTGCATTGCCTGGACCGGACGGCTTGAATGCAATCGATCATTCGGGGCTGAGAGTAGAGCAGAGTTTTTGGAGATGTTGGAAGAAGGAAATTGATCTTACTTGATCTTCAATGATTACTTGAATAGTGTCGTTTCTTAACCTACATCCCAATTAATAAAGAAACCAAAAGAGTGGAAAATCTCTTGGTTTCTTTATTTTTTTATGTAGAATGAACTTGTGATACACGTAAACGTTATTAGAAGGGGAGAAAGTTTTGATCATCATGCCTATAGAGAAAACTGCAAAGCACCAGTAATACGATCGGTTTTTTAAGTATGCAATAATTGTTCCTCAAAAATGATTCGGTGCTTTTAGATCAATTATTCTTTACGAAATACCCAAGCACGCTGAGCCACAAAGCCAACGATAAAGAGAATGGCATCCACACCGACTTTCAAAATCATTTCTCCACGTCCGAGCCACTCGGCATAAAGCAAATGAACTGAACCGGCAGAAGTTAGCATGATAAACGCAGCCAGTATATAATAACGAACAAGCGACTTGCTGGATCCTTGTTTAAAGACTTTATTGCGGTTGACGTAATAATTAAACAATGAAGACAAAATGCGTGCCGCAATGGTTGCTAAAATAATGAACAGCTCTGGAGCTGGATCTTTAAGCAGTTGGATAAATACCCAATAAAGTCCGATGTCCAGTGCAAAAGATGCTCCTCCCGACAACCCATAAAAGATAAATACTTTATAAATATGGTAGGAATCTCTCAACGGGTGGAAATGGGAGGTTTGGTTGTCATCCAAATAGATGGTGTCAATTGTCACTTCTCCTACACCCATCTTATTTTTTCCTAAATACGCCAACACATTCATTTCATATTCAAATCGCTCACCGATTACCGTAAGCATTTGGGGGAGATACTTAACCGGAATGCCTCTTAATCCGGTCTGCGTGTCAGAGAGGACAACGCCGGTTGAAAGTCTAAACAGCAACCGCGTAAAGCGATTGCCAAATCGACTTCTAAGTGGAATGTTTTTTCCAGTGAAGTCTCGAACACCAAGCACAACTTGATCAGGTGTCTTGAGTAAATGTTGCGCTAATTTCACCATGTCATTAGCTGAATGCTGACCATCTGCATCCGCTGTGATGACGGCTTTAAATGGAAGTTTGTTTGTGAGTATGTAGTGAAACGCGGTTTTTAAAGCGCGCCCTTTTCCTTGGTTAACGGCATGGCTCACTACCGTTATTTCTTTATGTAATTCCAGTGACTTAAATATAGTCGAATATTCTTTGCCGCTACCATCATCAACAACGATAATGTTTTGGAAACCAGCTTCGATTATTTGTTGGACTACATTCAAGCATTTTTGATCTGGTTTATATGCTGGAATAATAATAGCGAATTGTTCCACATAGGGCCTCCTTTCTGTTTTTGCTAGCTCGTGAAGTTTGTCATCAAGCGATTAACTAAATGCTTTGACAGTAGAGTCTTCATTATAAGAATACCCTCGTGTCATTGACTTCACACAGTATTTAAAAAGTTAGTAAAAATTTTATCTGAATGTTAAAAAGTGATTAGTAAAAAAAGAGGAACTTTAATAATATCTAAGAAGTAGAGCCTTATTTTTAAAGGTAAAATCAATAAGAGTGTTGAATGACTTTTAAAAAATTAAGTCATCAAACTACAGTTTTCCAAATAGCGGTAAGTTACAAGTATGTTCAGTAAAAAGGAGAGCAATATCCATGTCAATCGCCAACTATGCTAAGTTCCAGCAATACAAAAAAAGGATTCAATCGATTCCACCATCATATACAAAAGAAGAACTAATTAACGAAGAATTTCTACTAGCAAGAGACGACAAGAAAAAGTTAGAGATTTATTATGCGCCTTTTGAGTATGTGAATAAAGATGCGAAAATTGTGATTGTGGGCATCACACCTGGATTTCATCAAATGAAAAAATCGTTTTCAACGGTAATAGGTGCAGTCGAGACAGAACACGATGATGAAGAAATTCTTCGGCAAGTGAAAAACAACTCTAGTTTTGAAGGACCTATGCGAAAAAATTTAGTAAAGATGTTAGATGAGTTGGAGTTGAATGAGTATTTGGGGTTGTGTTCTAGTTTAGAGTTATTCGAGGAAGCTAGCCACTTGGTACATACAACATCCGTAATTGCTTATCCGGTATTCTATAATGGCAAAAATTACAGCGGCTCAACTCCGAATTTAGTGAAAAACAAGCTGTTGAAAAAATACATGACAGAGAATTTTGCAGAAGAATTAAAGGATTTAAGTGAATCTTTGATTATTCCTTTAGGTGTAAACGTTTCGAATGCCTTGAATTATTTAGTAGAGCAACGAGTGATTTCAAGCGCGCAAATTCTTGTAGGTTTTCCACACCCTTCAGGAGGTAACGGACACCGCCATAAGCAATTTGCAGACAATAAAGACGCGATGAAAAATAAACTGAAAGATCATTTTGCGAAAGTGAAATTCATCAACTAATTTAACGAAAAGGAGATGTCCGCATGCCACTAGAAATCGTACGAAATGATATTACGAAGATGACGACGGATGCTGTTGTCAATGCCGCCAACACCCATTTAAAAAGGGGTGGCGGTGTGTGTGGTGCTGTATTTAATGCGGCAGGAGCTCAGGCGTTACAAAAGGCATGCGACCAGATTGGTTATTGCGCTGTGGGAAGAGCGGTGCATACAAATGCTTTTGCACTGGATGCCAAATACATTATCCATACGGTTGGACCTGTTTGGCAAGGGGGTAGCCACAACGAAGAAGTATTGCTTCGAGATTGTTATACAAGTTCACTTGAACTTGCTCACGAGCTTGGCTGTGAGTCGATTTCTTTTCCGCTCATTTCCACTGGAATATTTGGCTATCCAAAAGAACTGGCTTTGCAGATTGCTGTTTCTGCAATTGATAAATTTTTAAAGACGCATGAAATGCATGTGTCTGTTGTGGTGTTCGACAACCAATCTTTCGGAATTAGTAAAAAACTTTATCAATCAATTGCGGCTTTTATGGATGATAATGAAGTAAGTGCACTGGAGAAGAAGGATGCTCGCTATCGCAAGAAAACTAGTTCAGAAACTGCGTTGTCTAGTGTAGAAGAAGAAGTGAAAATTGAATCCAATTTAAAGGATATTTTTAAAGATATGAATGAATCTTTTTCACAACGACTACTCCGATTTATTGACGAAAAAGAAATGACAGATACCGAAACCTATAAAAAAGCGAATATTGATCGCAAGCTGTTTTCCAAGATTCGGAACAATACAGACTACACCCCTTTAAAAAAGACCATTATCGCTTTTGCGATAGCTCTTGAACTGGATCTAGCTGAAACAGAGGATTTGCTTGAAACAGCAGGGTATCGATTATCGCGTAGCCATAAATTTGATTTAATCATTTTGTATTTTATTAAACAGAAAAATTATAACATTCATGAAATCAACGAAGCGTTGTTCGCGTTTGATCAAATGCTTCTAGGTGCGTGAAATGTCGCTTTAAAAGCGACCCATTCGATTGTTGAAAATCATATCCTTAAGTTGTAAAGAAAACTTGAGGAGGAATAGATAATGAAAAAAAAAACGACAGAATTGGTGTTTATTCTCGATAAAAGTGGTTCAATGGCTGGACTAGAGCAGGATACCATTGGTGGCTTTAACGCATTGATCGAAAAGCAGCGGAAGCTTTCGGGCGACGTCCGTGTCACAACTGTATTGTTCAATCAAGGCTACGAACTCTTGCATGACAGAATTTCGCTAAAAAGTGTTTCTCCACTAGCTGAAAAAGACTACCAAGTAGGAGGAATGACGGCGCTATTGGATGCAATCGGTTCGACAATACAGAAAACGAGCAATGTGCAAAAAAGCACGATGCAAGAACATCGAGCAGATAAAGTGATGATTGTGATTACGACAGATGGCTTAGAAAATGCCAGTTGTGAATATACGTATAAAAAAATCCATGAACTGATTGCGATGCAGAAAAAACAAGCTCACTGGGAATTTATCTTTCTTGGTGCGAATATTGACGCAGTCGCGACTGCAAAACAATTCGGAGTAGGAGAAGATTTTGCAGTTAACTACCATGCGGATGCAATGGGAACTCAGTTGAACTATGACGTATTGAGTGAAGCCATTACTTCTTTTAGAACTGGTAAAAAAATTGATCGTAGCTGGAAAAAAGACATCGAGAAAGATTTTATCACTCGTTTGAAAAAATAATACGAAAAACAAGAGCTCGCTGGCTTATTGCCAACGAGTTTTTTCGTTCAGCGAGAGTAATTGTTAGCAGTTTCTCTATGAGTTCGAAAGAAAAAATTCAACTACATGAACGATTGTGCTTAAATAAATGATTATAGGAAAAATTATGAAATTAATAATAAAAATTTCTTGTTATAACCACTATTTATCTATAACATAAGAATTTACTAGTACTCATTTTAAAACATAAATCGAACAAATCATTTTTATCATTAAAGGATGTGTGTGTTGTTTGAAAGTATTACCATTGTCATATGATCTTACATTAATCTTTTTTTCTATCGCTGTGGTTTTAATTTCTTCATTTATAGCTTTGACTATTAGTGGCACTTTATATAAAACCGTGGGAAAAGCCAGATTAAAGTGGATCGTTTTTGGTGCGTTTGTTATGGGGCTTGGGATTTGGTCAATGCATTTTATCGGTATGTTGGCTTCTCATCTTTCAGTCACGATTACATATAGTACACCACTTGTTATTGTTTCGATTCTTCCCGCTTTGTTTGCGAGCGGACTTGCATTTGCAATCATCAGCAGACCACAGGTTCGGAAACATGAAATTATAACAGGATCAGTATTAATTTCATCTGGTATTATAGCTATGCATTACATAGGTATGGCGGCAATGAAAATGCAAGCAACCATTGAATATGATCTTTTTTTATGGGTATTGTCAGTTGTGATCGCTCTAGTTGCATCGTTGTTAGCGATGGTACTGTTGGTTTACTCTAGAAATCGCCAAGGATATTTTTGGCTTAAAATGACGAGTGCTATTTTTATCACCATGGGTGTTTCAGGCATGCATTATGTTGGCATGGCAGCCGCACGCTTTACAGCAAGTAATCATCATGTTTTGGTTTCTTCTAATTCGATAAGTAGTGTGTACATCGCTTATAATGTTGGACTTGGCATGGTATTAATTTTGTTAATTGCTGTATTGAGTCTGCGAAGTGATAACAAAGTAAAGTCCATATTGGACGAATACAATCTTCAATTTCATTCGGTCATTGAATCGGCTACTGATGGAATTGTCGTTACTGATGCAAATAGAGGTATTTTACAGTGGAATCAAGGAGCACAATCTCTTTTTGGCTACACCAAAGATGAAGTGGAACACAAGGATGTTCAATTGATTTTTCCAGAAGCATATCCAAATTTCCATCTAAAAAAAACTGTTATTGCATCAGAAAAAACGATTGAAATGGTAGGTCGAAAAAAAGATGGAAACCAATTTCCGGTAGAATTGTCTTCAGGCTCATGGGAAACACCGCATGGGAATTATTATAGTTTAATTATCCGAGATATTACTGAACGTCGTAAAAGTGAAAAGAAAATAAGGGATCTTGTTTACTTGGATTCTCTGACGGGACTTCCTAACAGACGATTGTTTAATGACAGACTTGAAACAGCAATAGAGCAGTCAAAAGAAAATCAGTCAGTGTTAACTGTTTTTTACTTGGATTTAGATCAGTTTAAATTAGTGAATGACACGTTTGGTCATCAAATCGGTGATCAATTGCTGATTGACGTGGCAACGCGTATTAAAACATGTATTGGCAAAACTGATACATTAGCAAGACTTGGTGGAGATGAATTCGTACTCCTCCTACCGAATACAGAATACGCAGCGGCTAAAATTATTGGGGAACACATTTTAAAAGAGTTGAATCAAGAGTTCTTTTTAAATGATGAGACTATTTTTATTACACCTTCTATTGGAGCCAGTTTGTTTCCAGCAGATGGTACAGAGTCTGAACAACTTATGAAAAACGCAGATATTGCTATGTATCGTGTCAAAGAAGAAGGAAAGAACAGTTTACAGTTTTTTACTTTTGAGATGAACGAATTGATTTCCCGTAAGTCAAAAATTGCTATGAGCATTCGGAAAGGATTAGAACTTGGGGAATTTTCAGTTCATTATCAACCACAAATTGATATTGAAACTGAAAAAATCATTGGAGTTGAAGCATTGGTTCGGTGGAATCATTCAAAGTTAGGTGTGATCTCCCCTGCTGAATTTATTCCAATTGCAGAAGAAAACGGAATGATTCTTTATATTGGAGAATTTGTATTGCGTACTGCTTGCCAGCAAAACAAAAATTGGCAAGATGCTGGAGTTGAGCCTTTCCGCGTTGCTGTAAACATGTCAGCCAAACAGTTTTCGCAAAGCAATATTGCAGAAGTAATTACTCGTGCGTTAAAGGATGCTGACCTAGCACCTGAATTTCTTGAATTAGAATTGACGGAAAGTATTATTCAAAAAGCAACAGCTGCTATATCCAAAATGCATGAGCTAAAGAAAATGGGGATCCATTTATCAATTGATGATTTCGGTACAGGTTATTCTTCTCTAAGTTATTTAAAACTTTTTCCGATAGATACTTTAAAGATCGACCAACATTTTACGCGTAATATTCATAGTGATGCAAAAGACGCAGCTTTAGTAGATACCATTATTCAAATGGCTCGTAATTTAGAATTAAACGTTATTGCAGAAGGGGTAGAAACGGTAGAGCAATTAGCTTTTTTGAAAAACAAACGTTGTCATCAAGCACAAGGGTACTATTTCCATAAACCTTTGATGCCTGAACAAATTGAAGAACTTTACTTAAAGATTTGATACCTGTAAACAGCAGTATAATGTTTGAAACAATTTAAAAAGATGACTTAGGGATTTTGCCCAAGTCATCTTTTTTACATTTATCGCTAACATGACGGTTTAAAGATCATGATTCAGTAACAACAAAATTAGCTTTGTTGAGCTTGATAGACTTCTTCAAAAGGCTGGACAACGACAAATCCATTACCTGAAAATTTCATCTGTACCGATTCTCCGCTGCCTCTGCCAAACAAACTTTTCAATTGAATATCTGTTACGAAATCAGGTTCTAAGCTACCAGACCATGCGACAGTTGCGTTTGGATCAGTAAAAATAGGTTTGTCTGGTGTGACAAGTAAAGTTAATGGCTCGTAATGGGAAGTAAACGCGACCAGGCCTTTTCCTTCTAACCGGATATTAAACAAACCTCCAGCCATCATACCCGCGACACGGCGCATGAGCTTAATATCCCACTCAAGACCATCTTGAAAAGCGAGCAAGTCATTGCCATTAATAAAAATACTTTCACCTTCTAAATCTAGAACAGTAATTTTCTTGCCATTATCAGCGACATAAAGTTTTCCATTGCCTTTTGCCTTCATCAATTGTGCACCTTCACCACTAAATGCCTTTTTGACAAATTTTCCAAGTCCATGCTCAAGCATTCCTTCACGTTCAAATTTAATATTTCCTTCATAAGAAATCATGGAACCGGCTTTTGCCCAGACTAAACCGTTTAAATTTACTTCTAATAGACGATCGGTTTCAAGTTCGAAAAATTCACGTGCGTTTTCGTCTTGCTTTGTTTGTTGAACAAACTGATGGATAGAGTATTTTGACATACATAATTCCTCCTTTAAGTGTGTAGTAGATTATACGTTTGACTTGTGAGATGGTTCCGTCCCGTTAAAGTAAAACTTACGTGTGCTAAAAGGGAATTCGTTATCTAGAAGAGAATTAGTTACATGGGCAGCTTACCCATAAAAGGAGGAAATCTAAATGAGTCATGTTACAAAAGGATTTATTCCTGTTACCGGAGGAAATGTTTGGTATCAAATCACTGGTGATGGTCCAGGAACACCGCTTTTAGTTTTGCACGGAGGACCTGGCGGGAAAAGTAGCGACAGCGATCCGCTCCGTCAATTAGCAACAGAACGACCAGTAATTCATTATGATCAGTTGGGATGCGGAAAATCAGATCGCCCCACGGATATAAAACTTTTGACAGTCGAACGTTACGTAGAAGAGTTAGGGCAAGTGATTGATTTCTTGAAACTAAAAGAAGTTCATATTCTAGGTCATTCTTGGGGACGATGCTCGTCGCTAGTTATTTGTTTGAAAAACCAGAAGGTGTTCGTAGTATTATTTTCTCTGGACCCGCTTTAGATGCACAAAGATGGGAACGCGATCAGCGGAATTACTTGAAACAACTTCCACAAGAGGTCCAAAATACGATTGAACAAAGCGAGCAAGAAGAGACAACAGACTCTGCAGAATACAACAAAGCAATGATGGATTTTTACAAACGTCATATGTGTCGTATTGATCCATGGCCAAAAGAAATGGAAAAAGACATGGAAGAGATGAACCAACAAGTTTATAATTTTATGTGGGGAGCTTCGGAATTTACCGTAACCGGCACATTAAAAAACTTTGATGCGACTGGACAGTTACATGAAATCAACATTCCTACTCTTTTCACATGCGGACGTTTTGACGAAGCCACACCTGAAGCAACTAGCTATTATGCAGGGCTCGTTTTGGACGCAGAAATCCATGTATTTGAAAACAGCTCTCATATGCCCGGTGTAGAAGAACCAGAGGCTTATGTAGAAATAGTTCGTGAATGGTTAAATCGTCAAGACTAAAAAAATGATCAAAAATAAAAAACGCTTTGCCAATTTGGCAAAGCGTTTTTTATTTCGTCGATTCTAGTTGAACTTCATTAGAGCGCCCACGGTACCAATGGTGAAAAGTGACCACCAATTGATCTGGCACATCTTCAAGATAAGAGGTATGAATGGGTCTGGCACGCGTTACGGTTTGAAGAGAAGAAAGCCCACATGCACGTTGTATTCGATTTTGACTCATTTCAACTTCAACAATTTTTTCGCGTTTCGTCACAAATAAAGTTGAAGTAAAGCCGCCATTTTTTAACTGAATCAACTCTTCGTTCAAACAATACCGTGTGTGCAGAAAATCCAGTACGCGAGAGAGCACAATCAGTATGAGAAGGATACTTGAGCCGATCCACCAAGTCTCTTCAATACTGAGAAATTTCGGTTTAAAATAAAATAAAATGGCAGTGGCGATCAACCAAATCCAACTAGGTTTGAGAATGCGAATCCAAAGCGAGCGACGTGGTAAGCGCTGCATGTCCATTTGAATGCGGTAGCCTGGTAGAAGTTCGGATACGAGTGCATAAGCCTGATCTACCGGAAGAAATGGATAAAGTGAATTGATGTTCAATTCTTCTGAATCCAATGATAAGCTACCAGCGCTAATTAGTTTTACTTCTGCTAGTCCGAGAATTCGTTTCGTGAAAGTCTGTGTAATTTCAATGGCTTGTACGCGTTCTTTAGCGATGGAAAATGAAGCTTCTGAGAAGATGCCTTTTTTGATATAGATGCGCTGACTATCTGAAGATATTTCGTATTTTCCATATTTAATAAAAGAGTGAATGATGCCAAATGTGAAAGAAGCGACGACAAGAACTGTGACAGCGATAGCGATAAGCCACGGTGAACTTAATATACTAGCTCCAACATATTCTAAACGTTCGTCAAGATTAATAAATTCAGAGATATTATAAAACACTGAACCAAGTAACGGAATAAGTAGTAAAAAACTAAACGATGTCATTGATGCTTTTAACAAATCTCGCCGCGTTGGTTGGAAATGAAGAATTCGTTCATTAGTTGTTTTTTTAATGAAAACAGTGGGTTTAGCAACTGAAAAATCTTTAGTTTCATCTAAAATTGTCGGATTTTCTGTATTGATAATATCTTTTTGTTGTTGCACAATGGCTTCTAACTGTGATGCTTCTTTTTTTGTTGTTACGTCAAATTTTACTGAGGCATCATCTCCGGCAATGCCTGTTTCAAAACTTATAGATGTCAGTCTCAAAATACGATGAAAAAAAGAAGTGTGTCGATTGATATTTTGAACTTTAGAAAAAGGAATCGCCTGTTCTGTTTTACTGAAAATGCCGTGACGTAAATAGAAACCTTGGTCGTCTAACGCATAAGTAGTTGTTAGCCAATTTAACATAGCAGACACAATGGACCAGCTAATATAGGCGATAAACGCATAACGGCCGTAAACCACTAAAGTAGAGTTACTACCGGCTTGAAAAACGAATAGGATCAAGAAAATAAAAAGTGAATTTCGAATTATGCTACCAATTTTAAACAATAAAGAAGCTGGATGATGACGACGGTTAGCAATCATTGTTCCACTTCCTTAATTTTAGCAAAATGACCGATTTGTTCTCGCAGTTCTGTTGCTACTTCTTTTGGCAGTGCTGGAATTGAATGACTTGAACCCATGGTTTCAACTGATAATGAAGCTAAGTCAAATTTACGCATTAATGGTCCTTGTGTAAGTGAAACTGCTTGGATTTTTGTCATTGGCACCAATTGCTGAGTGCGGTTCCAAATACCAAACTGAAGGTATAAAAACTCTTTATCTAAATCGTAACGCCAACTTTTAAAGGTTAATGGAGGACTAATAATCGACCAAATGATTCCTAGTAAAAAGAATGCAGTGATCGCGACCAAGACCCAAAAAATCCATTCGTACCAATTAAAGCGCCAATCTAAGTAAAATAAAACGCCAATTACGATAAAAGCAATAAGATTAGAAATAAGTTCATCCATGCGCCAATACTTTACGGCATTCGGTGATAAGGAATGCCGCGGAGCAGTATATTGATCATTCATTACGTAACACCACCATTTTCATAAGATACTTTATTATACGGAAAGCTTGATAGAAAGTTTCAAAGAAAATGGAATAGTTAAGAAAAGCAGAAAGAAAGTGCAAAGTAGCATACTGTATTGACGAATGTTGCAGCATTGCATGACAGGTAGTAGAGAGTTAATTACTGTTTCGAAGTACAAGTTACTGTTTTAACTAACTCAACGTAGCCTATTTTACTAAATTTACTTTTAAAGCTTTGTTGTATAATGACTCAACTCATTGTGTGTTAAAAAGTTAAATTTTTTCTTATTCTTACAATAGCTTTATTTGCTAAAGGAGGAGCAGTAAGTTAAGCATCTTTTTTAAATTTCAGAAAATCTTATTTACTAAATTTCACTAGAACAAAGTATATTGCTTATAAGAATCGAAACATTGGTGGACATTGTACTCGTAAAAGTAGTGTAGCGATTTGCTGAAAACTATATAAATATATTTAAATATTTTCTGAATAAAAAGAATATTAAAAATCACTTTACATATTATAAAACAAATACTAGTCTTAATGTATTAGTAAATAAACATTTTAGTAGTAAGGATGATTTAAAAATATTTTTTTGACAAATAATCGTTGTTAATGTGAATCAGTTATTCAAATTTAAAAATCTGAATAATTTAATATTTTTAACTTATAATGTGTATATTTCAAGTAGCAAGGAGTAGTTAACGTGATTAGAACGAACGAATTTACATCTACAGCAGAAAAAGTAAGCAATTTCTTAAATGGAGAGCTAGAACGACATGAAGATTTTTGGCGTCTTGAGAAAAAAAGAGCAGTTAAATGGCAACATAACGCAACAAGCTATATTAATCTTTCATTAGATTTGTATGTTTCTTTTAGTTCTCTTCGTGATAAAGAAAAGGCAGTAAACATGGCTGAAGTTTTCTTGATGCCTGAAGAAATGCCGCTCTTTACGAAAGCTTTGATTGATCATGTTATTCCATTTCCGACCATTTATTCACAGCAGTTATCAAAAAAGCGAGGGATGTATTGCGTTCGTTTAACTGCTCAAGAGTTGCCAGAAGAGTTTGCTGAACGGCTTTCTGCAGCACTCGACTTGCTTGTCTAAAATAGTTCTGGATTTCAAAGGAGTGAAGTAGAAATGGGGCAGCCAAAAGATATGCTTCAAACGGTAGTCAATTATTTTTTCTTGAGATCGAAAGATGTGCACTTTGAAAATGGATGCGCGTTTATAACATTTTTTGCAAGGTTATCTCGTGAAATTTCTTTTATGACGGATGGAATAGAAGAGACGCAAATTCAAACTTTATGGGTTGAAATAGAAGAATTGAGACACGATCAGGCTACTAAAAAACAAAAAAATATGCCCAATTGTGTTTGGCGATATGAGCTTTCAAAAGATGTGTTTGATAGTTTAACTCAAATAGCAAACAGCAATCCCAAAGACATGTATTATGTGACACCATATCACCGAAAATCTTCTTGTCAAAAATTCACTTCATAAACCTGAGCGAAATATGCTTTTATCTAGTGAAAATGAGAACTAACCACACTTAGGAGGACGATTAGAATGACTTCCGTAATCAAAGAAGAAAAAGAAGTGGAATTGACTCCGCTTTATTTGAAAAAGTACACTGATCATATTGATGGTTATAAGCAACACAAACAAAGTAAAGTGTTAACGTATACAGAAAAAAGTAAAACCAAAAAAACCTAATCATTCAGTACTAAACGGTTATAAAGAAAAGCGCTTCCCATAATTATGATGGGGGAAGCGCTTTTTATTTGCTGCGAATTTTAGAAAGTAAACGAAGAATTTCCAAATACAACCAAACTAACGTCACAAGCAAGCCAAAAGCACCATACCATTCAAAGTATTTCGGAACTTGTTTTTGAGCTGCACTTTCAATAAAGTCAAAATCCAATACTAAGTTCAACGCAGCAATAATAACAATAACTACACTAATTCCAATGCCTATTGGAGACGATTCGTGTAGAAAAGGAATTTCAAAACCAAAAAAGCCTCCGATAAATGAAATCACATAAACTAAGAAAATAGCACCTGTTGCAGCGGCTACACCTAGTCTGAAGTTTTGTGTGACTTTGATAAGCCCAGACTTGTAAACGAGCAACAAACTAAACAAGACACCGATTGTGATTAGTACTGCTTGGAATACAATACCTCCATACTGAACTTCATACTGCGCAGAAATAGCACCAAGAAATAATCCTTCAAGCAGTGCATAAATAGGTGCTGTAAAAGGTGAGATTTTTGGCACGAAAATTGTAATTAAGCCTGCAATGAGGCCACCAATTGCACCTACAAGAATTAACGGCAAGACACTGTTTGGACTGGTAACAAACTGGTTCCACGAATAAATAAATGTCACCAGCACTAACAAGAGCAAAATAAATGTTTTATTAACTGTGCCTCGTATGGTCATTTTGCGACCTGTATCGGCCTTATTGAAATTTTCAAACGCTTCAGTTTTTAAACTTGGATTCCCACTTCTCAACTCAATCACTCCTAAACAAATTTTAACACAGTTTATTATATCCTTTTATGTAGTAGAAATACACGAAGAAGCTAAGCTATTATGCCAAATTGGAGAAAACTAGAGTTGTCCTTCTTGTACATGGGACGTATCAATCTCTGTTTACTGAATTCGTTAATAAAGTAAGTCTAAAAATAAGTTTATGTCACATTTATATTAGTACCTAATACTAATAGTTGGTGGTAGAATAGTGTTAAGACACCAAGAGGGGGCGCTTTAACTGAACACATCAAAAGCTAGAATTACAGCTATCGGCTCATATGTACCTGAAACGAAGCTGACAAATCACGAATTGGAAAAATTAGTAGAAACTAATGATGAATGGATTGTCCAAAGGACTGGTATAAAAGAACGTCGCATTGCATTGTCTACTGAATTCACTAGTGATATTAGCACGAAAGCTGTAGAGAACTTGATGGAACGCTTTGACAAATCTTTAGATGATGTAGATATGATTATCGTGTGTACAATGACTCCTGACTTTAAAACACCAAGTGTTTCTGCATTAGTTCAAGCAAAGCTTGGCTTAAAAAATACTGGAGCTATTGATTTGAATGCTGCATGTTCTGGATTTGCATACGGCTTGCACATTGCGAATGGCTTGATCACTTCTGGATTAAACAAAAAGATTTTAGTCATTGGTGCAGAAACCTTCTCTAAAATTTTAGATTATAGTGATCGTTCAACTTGTATTTTATTTGGTGATGGAGGTGGCGCAGTTTTAGTTGAATATGATGAAGATCATCCGAGTTTTATCGAAACTCATATGGGTACGAACGGAGAACTTGCACATAATCTTTACTGTACCGACCTTTCAAATCAAATGTTTGGAAATGAATTGGCAGTAAATGGTTTTGTCAATCAAAATGGGCGTGAAGTTTATAAATGGGCTGTTAACACAGTTCCTAAAGGAGTAACAGCACTGCTCGACAAAGCAGATTATGAGACGAATGATGTAGACTGGTTTGTGCCGCATAGTGCGAACTTGCGAATCATCGAGTCAATTTGTAACAGAACAGGTCTTCCGCTTGAAAAAACTATTTATAGTTTGGAGTATCTTGGTAATACGTCCGCCGCTTCCATTCCATTATCGTTAGACAAAGGCTTAAGAGAAGGTAAACTCAAACCTGATGACAAATTACTTCTTTATGGATTTGGTGGTGGACTAACACATGCTGGCATGTTAATCCACTGGTCGATTTAATAAACTACATAAATAGCTTAGCAATTTCTTAACTTCCGAAAAAGAAATGGAAATTGCTTTTTTCCATTTTTTGTTGAAAAAGTAGATATCTCGAAGCTGAGGCAAAAAAATTGTGTTCAAGTGCAGAGAATCGTAGAATTAGAGTTAGCAACAAATGCTATTTGGACAGGCTCTACCTAAAAACAGGGATAGCTTTTCGGTTTTGTAAAATCAGTTTGAGTTACGAAAGAACATGTTTGTATGTGAATGATTAGGGAAATGATATGTGTGAGCTAGGTAGTTTAGTAGTGTTCCCTACTTTGTGAACGATCAATAATGTAAAGAAGGTGCATAGATATGGGTACGAATAAAACGATTTTAAAAATAAGTGATTGGGTAAAAGGGAAATCTCGACACGATGAACTGATTATCGGTTTCGTCGATTCTATGGACGTCCTTAAAGAAGCTGTGAATGTAACAATTGTCGAAAGTGACAACGAAGAAATGATTGGCATGACTATACCGATGTCTATACATCAAGTAGAAACTATTCCAGAGTCTGTTAATAAAGACGTTGCACAACTAAGCTTCTTAATCGATTTAGCACTAGCGACAGACGATAAAGAATGGTTCCAAGAGTTATCTGCTCAGTTGACTGACAAAAAACAGGCTATAAACTAACACAACCGATCAATCTTAGTACGTTAATTCGCCAAGCTTTCTTGTTGGAAGAATTAACGTGCTTTTTTGAGTCGTTAATCTCACATGCGTTTAATCGAACATTTTTAGTTGAATTGCGTTCTATTAATGAGGTGATTTGCATGAAAACGGCTTTAAAAATAGGCAGTATAATTTTTTTACTGGCAGTGGCTTGTATGGGTTACGGAATTTATTGGGCGTTTTTCGATATGAAGCGTTTGCCTGAAGGTGAATTTTTGACAGAGTCAATTTCTCCGAACGGAACATATACTGTTCGAGCGTATATAACCAACGGTGGAGCAACAGTGGCTTACTCTGTGAGAGGTGAACTAGTTTTCAATGACGAAAACAAAAAAGCTAAAAATATCTATTGGAATTATAGAGAAGATTCTGCAACAGTAAATTGGATCGATGATGATACAGTGAATATTAACGGACATGTACTCAACATGCCAAGTGAAATATATGATTTCAGAAATACTGATTAAGACAAGACTTCTATAATTTGATGATTTCCATATACAAACAGAATTGTATCTCAAATTATATTTGACCTCACTCGCTTGTCAATTTATAGTTGCTTTATACGGTATTTAATAAAAGTGCTTTATAAAAAAATATTCGAGGTTTACCATAATAATTTTTAATAGTAGCTTAACAATCGCTTCACAAAAGAACGGTATACTAATAAAGAAACTATACATATTAACTATACGTTTACGCATTAAACTAGAGGAGGAAACAAAATGAAAAAAATTTTTTATGGATCAGCAGCATTGTGTTTAACAACTTTTCTCGCAGCTTGTGGCAACGATGAAGCGGAGACAAATTCATCGACAAAAACAGAAGGCGTATCGGGGACAATTGATTTTTATACATCTCAGCCAGATGCTGATGCACAAGGTTTAGTGGATGCGTTTAAAAAACAAAATCCAGAAGTTGAAATTAGTATTTTCCGCTCTGGAACCGAAGAAGTCGTTTCTAAAATACAAGCGGAGAACCAAGGCGGGGATATACAAGCGGATGTTTTACTAGTAGCTGATTCAGTTACTTTTGAAAATTTTAAAGCAGAAGAACTTTTGTTATCCTATGAATCACCTGAAGCAGAATCGATTGACGATGCATTTGTAGATCCGGATGGTACTTATGCGGGTACAAAGATTATGGCAACAGGGATGATTGTCAATACCAATAAAGTAACAGAGATGCCAGACAGCTGGATGGCGTTAACTGACTCATCGACAAAAGGACAAGCAGTGATGCCAAGTCCTTTGTATTCAGGTGCTGCGGCTTATAATTTAGGAGTCATGACGCGACAAGAAAGTCTGGGGTGGGAATTTTACGAATCACTTAAAGCTAATGACATTACCATTACACAAGGAAATGGAGCAGTACTTGAAAGCGTAGCTACTGGTGAACAAAACTACGGCATGATCGTTGACTTTTTAGCAGCGCGCGCAATTAATGACGGTTCTCCTGTAGAGTTGATCTACCCTAAAGAAGGTGTTCCGGTGATTACAGAACCTGTAGGCATATTAGCGAATACAGAAAATGAAGAAGCTTCAAAAGCATTTGTTGACTTTATTCTTTCAGAAGAAGGACAACAACTGGCTTCTGAGCAAGGCTATACGCCCATTCGCGAAGGAGTAGAAGCACCAGAAGGTCTTAAAACATTAGATGAAATGACAATTTTAGATGCTGAAGCTGTTGAGCTTTTAGAAACAAGAAATGATGATAAAGCGAGATTCGGCAAGATTTTTGGAGAATAAAAAAGTCGAATTTTGATGTGAGGAGTTAGTTAGATGACAGCAAAACAGCCGGAGGATAGAGAGAGAAAAAAGAGGGATTCCTCTTTTTCTCTCTTTTTTCAAAGTAAGAATTTGTATAAAGTAATTGGATTGCTGGTTATTTTTGTTTTTTTTCTTTTACCAGTACTGCGTCTTGTTTGGTTGAGTTTTGTCGATGACGGATCGTTAACAATGCAATATTACACAGAAGTACTAAACGAACCGGCCACGTGGAAGACCGTGAAAAACACATTAATTGTTGTATTTGGTTCGACAATACTAGCTTTAGTACTGGGCATATTGTTTTCGTGGCTAGTAGCATATGTTGAGTTGAGTGGTAAAAAAGCCATGCAACTTTTTATTTTTCTGCCATTTGTTATTCCTTCATACATAACCACGCTTGCATGGACACAGTTTTTTAGCGCATCAGGTCCCGTAACAGCGATGTTGTCATGGCTACCAGGAGATTTGAAAGCGCCGAACTTATACAGCATCGGCGGAATTATATTATTGCTGGGAATATCGCATTATCCGCTCGTGTATTTGTTCACTGTAAACGTCTTCCGGAAAATTCCACGTGAATTAGAAGAAGCGGCTGCAACAAGCGGTTTGTCGAAAAAGCGTACATTCTGGAAAATCGTGATGCCTCTTGCGTTGCCTGGTATTGCTAGTGGCGGATTGATTGCTTTTTTATCAAATCTTGATAATTTTGGAATCCCTGCATTTTTAGGAACTCCTGCAAATATTCGCGTGTTGAGTACGTATATTTATGAACAAGTTGTCGGATTCGGACCATCTGCTTTTTCACGTGCGGCTGTTTTGTCGGTCATACTTGGTGTGATTGCGTTAGCGGGTACTATATTACAATGGTTCTTATTGCGCCGCAGTCGTGTAAACGAAACGAATAGAAGTGATTCAACGCCACGCATTTATTTATCAGCTGGCAAAAAAAAGCTACTTGAAGCATCATTGTGGGTATTTTTATTAGTGACGAGCTTAATGCCGCTCATTACGATGGGGGCATTATCGCTCATCTCGGCTTATGGTGTGCCATTTAAGCTTGAAAATTTATCATTGCGTAATTATGAATATGTTTTTTTAACAGACTCAAAACCATTAACAGCTTTATCTAATAGTTTGCAATTAGCTTTTTTTACAATGATCATATGTTTGATTGTCGGTACAGCTGTTGCGTATTTACGCTTTAAGTATCCGGACTGGAGTACAAAAACAGTCGAATTATTTATGACCATTCCATATGCATTGCCTGGTACGGTATTTGCACTTTGTATGATTTTTATGTGGCTTGAGCCTATCCCCGGATGGAATCCTGGCATATACGGAACAGTGTGGATTTTGTTTATTGCGTATGTCACGCGTTTTCTTGTGCTACAAGTGCGAGGCAGCTATACAGCATTTTTACAAATTGATCCTTCTATGGAAGAAGCAGCACGAACTTCTGGTGCTTCGGGTTGGATAAAGTGGAGACAAATTTTATTGCCACTGCTATTCCCAGGGATTTTTAGTGGTGCGCTTTTAGTATTTTTAATGGCTCTTACAGAGTTGACCGTATCTAGTTTACTTTGGTCATCAGGCTCTGAAACAGTAGGTGTGGTAATATTTGGATACGAACAAGCTGGGTATTCAACTTATTCAACCGCGTTTTCTACGGTTCTTGTATTAGGCATATTATTTGGTGGGGGAATGTTTCTGCTGCTTAGTAGGTTGTGGGACAGAAAGGTGCTGAAAAAAAATGATTAAAGTCAATAATGTATCAAAAAAGTATGGATCATTTACAGCCTTGCATTCGATTGACTTGGAGATCGGCGAAGGGGAATTTATTGCTGTTCTCGGTCCATCGGGGTGCGGAAAAACGACTTTGCTTAAATTATTGGCAGGGTTTATGGGACCAACAGATGGTACTATTGAAATGGACAATCTAGTTTTGGCTTCAAAAAAACGAGTCTTACCACCAGAAAAACGCAATATTGGAATGGTGTTTCAATCATTCGCATTATGGCCGCATATGACGGTTGCAGAACACGTCAAATTTCCGCTCAACTATCATCCCAATAAAATTAAAGAAAACAAGAAAGAAATGCAAGAACGAATGAATGAAGTGCTTAAATTGGTTGGATTAGATGCTTTAGCAGAGCGCTATCCTTCAGAGTTGTCAGGTGGGCAAAAACAGCGTGTAGCACTCGCGCGAGCTATTGCACCTTTACCGAACTTATTATTGATGGATGAGCCTTTGAGTGCATTAGACGTTGAGTTGCGCATGGAAATGCGCAAAGAAATTCAAAAGCTACACAGAGAAACAAAAGCTTCAATCGTTTTTGTTACACACGACCAAGGAGAAGCACTGGCTATTGCGGATAAAATTGTGGTAATGAATAAAGGACGCATTGAACAAATTGCACCGCCTGAAGTTCTTTACACACGCCCAGAAACGGAATTTGTAGCGACTTTTGTAGGGAAGTGTAATTTAGTAAAAGGACAATGGCGAAACGAACAGTTTGTGCCTGCTATTGATTCTAAAAATACGTGGCCAGATCTTGGTGTTACAGCGGGTTTTAAAGAAAATGGGATTTATCCGGTTCGTCCAGAACAATTCCAACTCATGTCACCAGAAAGTGCTGGATTGCAAGGGGTTGTATCATTTGTTCAATATCAAGGTCATGAAATTCACTATACAGTAGAAGTAGAAGAGGCAACGTGGACAATTCACGAATCAGTATTCAGCAAGCGCTTTGAAACGGGAGATTTTGTTAGTATTTCGTTGAAAAATTCTTTAGTACAAAAAGAGATATTGATTTCAACTTAAGAAAATAGCAAACGTTCGCAAAGTGTCTATTCACTTTACGAACGTTTTTCTTTTTGACATAATAAACAACATCTCAAATGAATAATTACTAAACGTAATTGCTGAAACTATATAATAGGATTAAGATAGAGATATAAGATAACTTTTTATTTTGATAATTTTACAAATCAATTGAAAAATGAACTAAAAAAAGACTGTAATTTTTCTATGTCAAAGTCATTTGAGCGGAGATTATTGCGAATATCACAACCTCTGAACTGTTATACCGATTAGCTATTGTCGATTTTTAAGTGTGTTTGCATTAGATATTCTTACCACTCTGGCTCTTAGTTAAAAAATGAAAAACTGCTAGTAAAAGCATGAAATGGAATAAATTGAGTGAAAGAAGAATGACTATTGAAAATCGCTGTGTTGTCAGATATTCACGAAGGAATTAACAGGAAGAAAACGGAAACAGATATTTTTGCGATTTTAAAAGAAAGTTTACTCGAACAAGTTCCAGACGTTTTTATACTTAGTGGCGACATAACGGCAGGTCCAGATAAAAGCTTGAATTTGTTAAAGCGACTACAAAGTGAATTGCCAAAGATTCAAATTCTATACGTACATGGCAACCACGATGTCTATCATGAGGATTCGCGTGTTGCGTATCATACATTGATGAAGTTTCAAGGGAATCTTGGACATGGGCCAGTCCATTTAAACAGCGAGTGGGTCGTGATTGGTGATGGTGGATGGTATGACTACTCATTTGGCGAAAAAGAGTTTACGAACGAAGAGTTTACCAACGGGCGATTTGATGACTTTACATGGCCTGATAAAATACATGCCAACTGGTTTGAAAAAGACGAAATGGTTGCAGAAAAATATGTGGCTAAGTTAGATGCTTGGCTAGCAGAACATCAGCATAAAAATATCATTATGGTTAGCCATTTTGTGCCGTTTAAATATTTTGTTCATGTAAAAAACGAGCCCGCATGGGATTTTTTTAACGCCATGATGGGAAGTTCAGGTTTTGGTGCATTGGCTGAAAAGTATAGGGTAAAAAAACTGGTTTTCGGACATATTCATACGCGTTACCACGAAGAGTATAGAGGAATTGACTGCATTTGTAATCCACTTGGTTATTTTCCTCATGAATGGACAAGTGAATTACCGCAACAAGAAATTAGTTCGACGATGAAAATAATTGAAATTTAACTAACTAAGTTTATATAGAAAAACCTTCAAGTTCAAAAAACTTGAAGGTTTTCTTATTCATTTTTTACTTGTTAACCGACCAAGTAAAAATGCACCAGCAACTACACCAAGCGCAGTATTGGTTTTTTTCGTAAACACTTGTTTCACGACCAAGTTTAAGTTTTGTGGACGTTCAGCCAGTCTGCGCATAAAATAGCCATACCAGTCAGTGCCGAAAGGAATATACGTACAGAAATTATAACCTTGTGCTGCAAGCTCTACCTGCATTTCTTTGCGGAAGCCGTACAACATTTGGAATTCAAACTTATCGTATGAAATATCGTGTTCTACGACAAATTGTTTTACATGATTGATAACATTGTGATCATGTGTCGCAATCGATGTGAACTTGCCGTGTAACAAATGATACTCAATTAATTTGATGAAATTAGCATCGATTTCTTCTTTTGTTTGGTACGCTACAGTATCAGGTTCTTTGTATGCCCCTTTAACAATGCGCAAACGAAAGTTGCTGTACTTCTTAATATCATCTTGTGCTCTTAAGAAATAAGATTGAATAACAGTTCCAACGTTGTCATAGTCTTTCGCTAATTCTTCCATTAAATCAAACGACGGTTGAAGACGCGCAAAGTTTTCCATATCAATATTGATGAAAATATTATACTTAGCTGCTCTTTCAACGATTTCTGTAATATTGTCTTTACAGAAATCATAATCGATATCAAGACCAATTTGTGAAGGTTTTAATGAAATATGTGCATCTACTTTATGTTTTTGAATAGCATCTACAACGCCTAAAATTTGCTTTTTAGCTGCTAAAGCTTCTGCTTTGTCATGCACAAATTCTCCAAGGTTATCAACAGTACAGCTAATGCCTTGTGCATTTAATTCTTTAATACTTTTGATAGCTTCTTCTATATTAGTTCCGGCAACGACGCTATGTGCGCCAAGCTTGAAACCATAGTTTTGAGCTGCTTTGTTTAAAAATTGGTTTTCTGAAAGATGGATAAAGAAGTTTTTTACGATCATTTTTTATTGCCCCAATCTTCTCTGTATTTTATAACGGAACAAATTGTTGAAGAAATAAATCTTCAACATATATAGAATAAAATGTTACCGCAAAAAAATTTTGCATTAATAATTATCCCTATCTCTAATAATGCAAAAAAATAATGCATATTGCAATCTTTATTTTTGGTATTTCAAAATTAGTAATTGATTTTTGCTTACAATGCTCTAGAAAGTGACAATCAAGTGTACAGCTAGCTACATAAATAAACTTTGATAAAAAAAGATACGTATTCTGCATCAAGCTACGTCCTTGTATCAAAATCTAGAAAGAGCAGTTCGCTTGAACAATACTTATTATAAAAAAATGAATAGGAGTTGGCATATGAAAAAGCAAGTAATAGAAGTATTCAATGAGTTGGCAAGCATTTATAGAGAAACGGATGATGCGAAAAATCTATATAATACACAATATGAAAGACCCGCAATGTTGCAGCAAATACCACTCGATTTGTCAGGAGTGCAACTACTCGATGCGGGTTGTTCAGCAGGATGGTATTCCGAGCAACTGGATAATAGAGGAGCAGATGTAACGTCGGTGGATATTAGTCCCGAAATGGTCAAGTACACAAAAAAGTTACTTGGTGACGACGCAAAGGTGTTGAATTTAGATTTAGAACAAGCCCTGCCTTTTAACGATAATAGCTTCGATTGGATTGTTAGTTCACTGACCTTGCATTATTTAGAGGATTGGAGATTGGTTTTTAAAGAATTTCATCGTGTATTAAAACCAGGTGGCCGTTTTTTAATGTCTATTCATCACCCATTAACAGATCTTAAATTGCTGGACGATATCGATTATTTTTCAACAGAATTAATTGTTGACTCGTGGCATAAAGAAGGGAAGGTGTATAGCGTGCCATTTTTCCGTAGATCTTTGAGTGAAATTTTTGACAGATTGCACCCTTATTTTTCGATTGAACGAGTCATTGAACCAAAACCTACAGAAAGGTTTAACAGCTTAGAACCTGAAAAATACAATAAATTAATGCAAAGTCCAAATTTCTTAATTTTAGAAGTTGTAAAAGACCTTTAAACATCAAAAGCTCAAGCCACTCAGGAAAGACCGAGTAGCTTGAGCTTTATTCGTATTGTTTACTCATGCATCGTTCATATTCATAAAGGATTGATAGCTCGCGGGAATCTATCTCATTTCATAGCAAGGAAGAAAAAATTTTTAAATAATCTGTGTTTTTTATTGTCCTTTTATTCGCTGCTCAAAAGCATTGCTTTAAATAGATAAATGAAGTGAGTAGCTATATTAGATAGCTTTGGAGTAGAGATTGTTCTTTGGTTCTTTATTTATTCTGATGTATTTGCATTGTTATCCCATTCTACTTAAAAAATCACTGTTGTTTGCGCAATTGGAGGTTTCAGCTTTTGGGATCGATTCAATCACTCTCAGAACAAAATTACTGGCTTATCTTTTGCAGTTCCTTCTATATAACAGAACGCTCTAAAACCTCTTGAATAGTTAAAAGAGATAATCGCTCAATTATAGTCGTCATAGCGGACAAACTCTACCTAACATAAAAAAACAGGTGCGGCTATAAAACAAGCCGCCCCTGTATATGAAATTCACCTATTTATGGAAACTATTTATCTAATCCTTTTCCCATACCTTTCAGGAAATTGAGTCCAAACTTGATCGCGCGGTTAACATCAGGATCTCTGAATGCTTTAACCATTTGAAACACTCCTAGTTTCTTGCCATTGTGATTTTGCGACTCAGCTTCTTTTAGTCCATGAACAGCACTTGAAGCTAGTTTTTCTGTAGATGATGGATCAATCGCAGTTAAAGCACCCGCTGCGCTCATCATATTGTTAATAAGATTTGTTACAGGTTTACGTGTAGCTTGTTCCATGACGATTTCAGCGATGCCTTCTTTTGCTTTGACCATTGCGACGACAGCATCGAGAACGCCTGCCTTATCTAAATCTCCGGTAATAGCCAATAATTTATTGAGTGCTTGATTTTGTTCAGCAATCATCGTTTCTAGTTCATAAAGATTTTGCTGACGAATTTCTTCAGTTGTCCATTGTCTTTTTGTGATTTGCGTTATTGGACTTGCCATAGGCCATCACCTTTCTATCGTTGATCTGTCAAATGCACATAGCCTTCACGTGCCCATTTTCGTTCGACTTCAATGCCAGATTGTGGCGTGCGTTTTTTATCACGCGGATTAGATTTTGGTAACGGGCTCTTGACGTGATCTTTTAATACTTCCATACGAACTTTCGTCTGCTTATAGGCAGGCGTATTTGTCCGTTGGTCAACAGCAGGTCCTGTCAAGAAGTTGATTGCTGTTTCTTTTTTCGTCGAGTTCATTGGTAAGAATAATTCATTTCCTTTAACTCGTCCAGTGACAATGACTGGCAATTTTAAAGCACCATAAGGAGAGACTAAACGAACTGTCGAGCCATCTTCAAGACCTCGTTCTTTTGCTAATTCTGGAGACACTTCAACAAATGTTTTTGGTAATTTAGAAAGAATGCCTTCCGATTTATCGGTCATGTTGCCTTCGTGGAAATGCTCCAACAAACGACCGTTGTTAATATGAAGATCGTATTCTTCTGGGAATACTACCGGCTCAACCCAATCAGATAAAGCAAACCGTGCTTTTTTGTCAGGAAAGTTAAAGCCGTCTACATAAAGTAGTGGCGTACTTTCGCCTTCTAAGCTACCCCACAAAAAGCTGTCCCATCCTTCCATGTTTGAATAATCTGCTTTTGCAAACAGGGGAGACAAGCTCGCCATTTCAGCAAAGATTTCACTTGGATGGCTATAGTTCCAGCCTGCACCTAGACGGTTTGCGATTTCTTGAACAATCCACCAATCAGCTTTTGACTGGCCAAGTTCTGGCAACGCTTTGTACAAACGCTGAACGCGACGCTCAGTATTGGTAAACGTGCCGTCTTTTTCAAGTGATGGTGCAGCAGGTAAAATAACATCTGCGTATTGCGCCGTACGAGAGAAGAAGATGTCTTGTACTACGAAAAAGTCGAGTTTTGCTAATACTTCATCGACATGATTAGCATTTGAGTCAACCAAAGCCATATCTTCACCAACGACGTACATGGCCTTCATAATGCCTTCGTCAACAGCTTGTAACATTTTGATGTTGTCCATACCTGGTTTGCTATCGATTTTCACACCGTAAGCTTGTTCAAATTTTTCGCGAGCATTGTCATCAGATACATGTTGATAACCTGGCAACCAGCCGGGTAATGAGCCCATATCACAAGCGCCTTGAACATTGTTATGACCACGAAGCGGGTAAGCGCCAGCACCTGGGCGACGATAATTGCCTGTTGCGAGCAACAAGTTAGAAATTGCAGCAGATGTATCTGATCCACCAGTATTTTGTGTAACGCCCATACCCCAAAGAATACACGTTCCATCAGCATCACGAATCATTTCAGCTGTGCGAATAATTGTCTCTTTTGAAACGCCGCTCAGCTTTTCGGCATATTCTAATGTGTATTGTTCTAGTACATCTTTAAAGTCAGTAAAATAGTTTACATTGTCATCGATGAATTGTTGATCATGCCAACCTTGGTCGATCATGTACTTTGTAACAGCCATTAACCACACTTGGTCAGTGCCTTGTTTGGGCGTGATGAAAATATCTGAGCGTTCAGCCATTTCGTTTTTTCGCATATCAGCTACTATCAACTTTTGTCCGTGCAATTTGTGAGCGCGTTTGACGCGAGTTGCTAAAACCGGATGACCTTCTGCAGGGTTGGCGCCAACAATGATGACAAGTCCAGCGCTACCGATGTCTTTGATGGTTCCAGCATCTCCACCCATTCCGACTGTGCGGAACAAACCATCTGTCGCTGGAGATTGGCAATAACGTGAGCAGTTGTCAACGTTATTTGTTTCAAATACTTGACGGCTAAGTTTTTGGATGACGTAATTGTCTTCGTTGGTGATTTTAGAAGAAGAAATGACGCCAATTGAATCTTTGCCATTGTCTTTTTTAATCGCTTTAAATTTTGATGCAACTAAATCAAGTGCTTCTTCCCAGCTAGCTTCGACGAATTCACCATTTTTACGAATCAAAGGAGTGGTGATGCGCTCTTCGCTGTTTATAAAGTCCCATCCAAATTTGCCTTTTACGCACGTGGAGATTTGATTTGCGGGCGCTTCTGAAACCGGTTGAATTTTCAGGATTTCACGATCTTTTGTCCATACTTCGAATGAACAGCCAACACCGCAAAACGTACAAACCGTTTTGGTTTTTTTCGTGCGCGTTTCACGCATTGTTGCTTCGGCATCAGAAATAGCTAGAATGCCACTATATCCCGGTTCTACGTCTTTAACCAAATCAATCATCGGCGTTAGAACTTTTTCTGGAATGGCTGTCATAAATCCAGCTTCACCAAGCATAGATGTTTCCATCAACGCATTACACGGACAAGCTGTTACACATTGCCCACAGCTAACACATGAAGAGTCATTGATTTTTGCGCCGCCATCCCAAAGGACGATTGGTCGGTCAAGTGACCAGTCCATCGTTAACGTCTCGTTAACCTGCAAGTTCTGACATACCTCTACGCACTGACCACAGGCAATACACTGGTTTGGATCATAGCGGTAAAATGGATTTGTTAAATCGACTTCGTCGACAGAGCATTTTGGTTCGAAAGGATATTTTTGATGTTCAACTTCCATTAGGTCTACGGTATTGTGAATTTTACAGTTACCGTTGTTATTGTCGCAAACCGTGCAGTAAAGCAAATGATTTTCAAGTATTCGATCCATTGCTTCTGTTTGTGCTTCTTTTGCACGTGGAGATGCTAGTTGAATATCCATTCCTGCAACTGCAGCGGTTGAACAAGAGCGAACAAGTTGTCCATCTACTTCAACGATACATGTATCACACGTTTCGATTGGATCGACTTCGGGCATATAACAAATCTGCGGATGAAGAATTTTTTGTTCGTTTAGCACTTGTAATATAGTTTTACCTTGTTCAAATTCAGTAGGGGAACCATTAATTTTTATAGGCATGCAAAAACCTCCTTTTTGATATAAAAAAATCCACCATGAAGAACACACTTGACAAGTGTATCTGTTTCATAGTGGAATAGTGTTTTAACAGGACTTGTTAAATGACCAATCCAAGCATATAGAGTAGAGTGAGAGCACTATCGCAATGACTTACGACAGGACCAACGTATGCTATTATTATAAACAGTAAAAATGAGTTACACAACAAAAATATCAAATAATCAATAAATAATTAATAACCTAAGGGGAGTCTATGCAAATGTCCAGACAGATTCACGAATTTAACGACATCATACGAAAATTGCGAAAAAATCTGTTCGGCAAAGGACCTGAGCGTATTCACACGGTATTTGTCAACAATATGGCTATCGCCACATTGTATGGAAACTTAAGCCCGTCCGAGCAATTTATCGCACGAACTCCTGAAGGAAGAGAAATGGTTCATGCAGCACGAACCAGAATGATACAAACTGTTTACGCATCGGCTGCACCCGAAGGCATGGAAGAGCTAGTCGGCGCAAAGTTCGTGCATTTGTTTTCGGATATTAAAGTAGAAGATGATATTGCTGTCTCCGTTTTTCTTTTTGACCAAGTGATAGATCAACAAAGCATGGGTGGAGGTAAACCTGATGAAGCAAGATAACACGCGTAAAATTATCCGCTTCGAAAAAGGCGTATTTACCGAAAAAGAAGATTGTGTAGTGGTAGAACAGCCAGCTACGATTAAAATCAATGGCAAAGAATTTATCACAATTGTTTGCTCTCCAGAAAAAATGGATGAAATGGCTATTGGCTTTTTAGTGTCTGAGCGTATTATTCCCAATTACAAGGATATAAAAGATGTACAAGTAGACGAAAAAACAGGAACGGTCCATGTTACAGCTGAGAAAGTGTATCCATTTTTTGAGCAATTGCAAAACAAGCGATTTATTAGTTCGTGCTGTGGCATGAGTCGACAAGGATTTGTCTTTGCACATGATGCAATGATTGCTAAAGAAATGACTGAAGTTCGGGTAACGCTATCACCAGAAAATTGTTTTCAATTGATGTCGGCTATGGCTGATTCTGCAAAAATGTTCAAGCAGACAGGAGGCGTTCATAATGCTGCTCTATGCGATGCAAATGGCATTATCATTTCGCGGATGGACATTGGAAGACACAATGCTTTAGATAAAATATATGGATACTGCTTGCTAAACAATATTGATGTTCGTGACAAAGTCATCGTTTTTAGCGGCAGAATTTCTTCTGAAATTTTATTGAAAGTAGCAAAAATCGGCTGTGAAATTGTCTTGTCAAAATCGGCTCCAACTGAATTAGCACTAAGTTTAGCTGATCAACTTGGCATTACGACCGTCGGCTTTATTCGTGGAGATTCATTCAACTTGTATACACATGCCAAACGAATTATCGATACCACGTAAATAAACCTATCCAAAAAAAAATGGTGACAAATAAAAAAAAGGATGCTATGATTCGAATCGTCTAATTATTCTCAAATTGCAAGCAATAAGTAAAAAGGTTGTTTAAGTTATATGGTAATAGTTTTTTTCTGAAAATTAGTAGCTTCGATACTCGAAAAATTGATGATTTAGCTTTAAGAAATCATTTCACATAGCTCATACCAATTTTAACAGGAGGTCAAAGAATATGAAAAAGAAGCCGAAAAACAGATGGTTAATAGCATTATCCGCAGTGGGGATACATATTTCGATTGGATCTGTTTATGCATGGAGTAATTTTACAAACCCCTTGATCGATCAATTTGGATGGTCGACTAGCCAAGTACAATTAACGTTTAGTATTGCCATCTTATTTTTAGGGTTGTCCGCTGCGTTTTTCGGAAGTTTTGTGGAAAAGTATGGTCCGCGAAAATCTGGAATTGTTGCAGCTTTGTTTTTCGGAACGGGTATTATTGGCTCAGGATTTGCTGTAAGCGCTTCATCATTACCAATGCTTTATGTATTTTACGGAGCACTCGGTGGAATCGGACTCGGAATTGGTTATATTGCACCAGTTTCAACTTTGGTCAAATGGTTTCCTGACCGCCGCGGTCTTGCTACTGGCCTTGCAATTATGGGTTTCGGATTTGCAGCAGCGATTAGCAGTCCAATCATGGAAAAACTCATCACTTCAGTCGGAGTCGAACAAACTTTTTATATTCTAGGTAGTGCCTATTTAGTGATTATGTTGTTATCTTCTCTGTATCTTGAAAAGCCAGAAGAAGGATGGTCACCAGTTGGATTTGATGAAAAGATAAATAGCGGAAAAGTTGAACGGAAAGTAGACTTGTCTCAATTAACTGCCAACGAAGCCATTAAAACAAAACGATTTTATTATTTATGGTTTATGCTGTTTATTAATGTCACGTGCGGAATTGCTATTTTATCTGCTGCAAAACCCATGGCAATTGACAGTATTGGAATGACGACCGTACAAGCAGCGGCGCTAGTTGGTGTTCTTGGAATCTTTAACGGACTAGGGCGTCTTGGCTGGGCTACCATTTCTGATTACATTGGTCGTCCAAACACCTATACCGCATTTTTTGTTATCCAAATTGCGTTATTTGCATTCTTGCCATTTACAACAAACGCAATATTCTTCCAAATCATGTTAGCTATTATTTACACATGCTATGGTGGTGGATTTGCTTCAATTCCTGCTTATATTGCAGATATTTTCGGGACGAAACAACTAGGTGCAATTCACGGCTATATTTTGACAGCATGGGCAGCAGCAGGGTTAGTGGGTCCTTTATTTGCAGCTTTCATGAAGGATAAAACAGGAAGCTACGAAAGTAGTCTTGTGTTCTTTGCGGGCCTATTTGTTGTCGCACTCGTGATCTCACTCGTCATTCGCTTAGATATACGGAGATTGCGAGCTAAAAACGAAAAAATAGAAGTGTCAGGTAACCCTGAAGTCGTCAGTGATTAGCATCTATCATCAACAACTAATTTTCTAAAAACCTTGAGAGCTTTTGTTTTCAAGGTTTTTTCTTATTTTTCTGAAATGTCAATTTGACAGTCTGCATTACTTTGTATAAGTTTAGTACGATAAGAACTATAAATTAACTGAGAAAATACATAACTACTCTGAAGTATGGTGACAATTTAATTTCTTAAAGGAGCTGTTTAAAATGGTCGAGAAACGAACACCACTACCCGTTGCAGATGCAGTAAGAAGAGTAGTAGAACAAGTTCGTTCAATCGGAACGGAACTAGTCTATTTACAAGAAAGCTACGGACGTATTTTAGCAGAACCAATCGTTGCGTCAAATGATGTCCCGCCTTTCGATCGTTCTCCTTACGATGGATTTGCTATTCGGTCGATAGATTCCAAAGGGGCATCAGGTGACAATCGTATTGCGTTTAAAGTGATTGATCACATTGGTGCGGGAGAAGTGTCGGCAAAAAAATTGCAAGCATTTGAAGCAATCCGGATTATGACAGGTGCGCAACTGCCAGAAGCAGCAGACGCTGTAGTAATGTTTGAACAAACCTTAGAAACCGCTAGAGACATTACAATTCGGAAGCCGTTCATACCATTAGAAAACATATCTCTGCAAGGAGAAGACCTTCAAAAAGGAGAAGTGGTGATTGAACAGGGCAGTTTTATTAATCCAGGAACAATCGCCTTACTGGCGACTTTTGGCTACTCTCAAGTATTGGTCTCAAAACAGCCGATTGTAGGCATTCTTTCGACTGGAACTGAATTATTAGCAGTTGAAGATGAGTTAGAACCGGGGAAAATACGAAATAGCAACGGTCCGATGATTGTAGCACAACTCAAAAGAATGGGTTTGCGCTGTAAAATGTATGGCATATCGGTTGATAAGTTAGAAGAAAGTTACCAAGTTGTTAAAAAAGCGGCAGAAGAAACAGATTGTCTCATTACTACAGGTGGTGTTTCGGTGGGAGATTTCGATTTTCTTCCTGCAATCTATAAAAAACTTGGAGCGCATGTGTTATTTAATAAAGTTTCCATGCGCCCAGGAAGCGTAACAACAGTCGCCATCGCAAATGGACGATTATTATTTGGTTTGTCCGGTAATCCATCTGCTTGTTTTACTGGTTTCGAATTATTTACACGTCCAGCACTGTTGAAAATGATGAGTGCAACAAAACTTTATATGCCCCACACGAAAGCGATACTTGGAGAAGACTTTACAAAAGCCAACCCATTTACTCGTTTTGTTCGCGCAGTTTATGATGGTGAAATCGTAACACCGGCCGGATTTAATAAATCGAATGCTGTGTCGTCTATTGCACGGGGCAATGCATTGATGGTCTTACCAGGTGGTTCACGAGGATACACGATTGGTGACTCTGTAGATGTCTTGCTTCTTGGTGTAGAAGAAGGATCTGACACGTGGCAGCTGTGAAAGTGCTTCAAATCGTCGGGTATAAAAATAGCGGAAAAACAACATTACTGCTAACTTTACTCAAACAAGCAAAACATGAAGGAAAAACTGTTTCGACGATCAAGCATCATGGACACGGTGGGGTTCTTGATATGCCGAACAATAAAACCGACAGCGTTCGTCAGTTTTCTGCTGGAGCAAATTGTTCTGTTGCTTATGGTGGTGGAATCATTCAGCTGCATCAACGAAAACAAAACGCAACACTTAATGAATTGATCACGCTTGCTTCTAGTGAAAATCCAGAACTGGTTTTAATTGAAGGGTTTAAAGAAGGAGCGTATGAAAAAATAGTTTTACTCAATTGTAAAGAGGACTGGATAACGCTTCAAAAGCTAGAGAATGTTCGATTAGTTATTTCATCAGAAGCAGTAGAACTGGACAAGATCCCAGTCATTCTTCAGAATGATTATAAGCAATTACATTCTTGGTTTATAAATTGGATGGATGGTGACAAACATGAAAGCATTTGAAATCGTAACAACCGCAATTGAACCTCAACTTTATGCAGACTATGTTTTGAGACCAGAAGCCGGAGCAGTCACGTTGTTTACAGGACACGTGCGCGAATGGACAAAAGGTGTGCGGACTTTGCATTTATCTTATGAAGCATATATACCAATGGCTGAGAAAAAATTAGCACAAATTGGTCAAGAAATTGAACAGCGCTGGGAAGGCACAAATGTAGCTATTGCTCACCGCATTGGTGAGTTGCAAATTAGTGACATCGCTGTTGTCATTGCAGTTTCTTCACCGCATCGAAAAACGGCTTATGAAGCAAATGAATATGCGATAGAACGAATTAAGGAAATTGTCCCAATTTGGAAAAAAGAAATTTGGGAAGATGGCGAAGAGTGGATTGGCAACCAAAAGAAAAAGCCAGAAGGAGGGTTCGCATGATTAACTTGCGTTATTTTGCAGGGCTCAAAGAACAAACAGGTGTTTCTGAAGAACAAGTAGATATGGCCGGTCATACAGTAGAAGAATTATGGCAATGGGCAACTGAAAAATATCCAGATTTCCAGTCGGGTGCAGCGCGTTTAGCTGTCAACGAAGAATATGCATTGCCAACAGACGTACTCGAGTCTGGAGATATTGTTGCTTTTATTCCACCGGTAAGCGGTGGGTGACATTGACTATTGGAATATTGCTGGCAGGTGGATTGTCTCGTCGGTTTGGTTCGCCAAAAGCCTTTGCTAAAATAGATGGAGAATTTTTTTATGAACATGCATATCGTGCTCTCGATCGCGTATGCGACGACATCATCATTGTTTCTAGACCGGAATTGCTGTCTCGTTTTCCTACTGAGTACGATGTCATCACAGATCTTGACTGGATTGCAGGAAAAGGTCCGCTTGCTGGTATTTTCTCAGGAATGACTGCCAAAAAAGCAGACAAATATGTGGTGTTGCCATGCGATATGCCATTTATTGGACCTACAGAAACAACAAAATTTGTTGCTTTAGCGGATAAAAAAGCAGATATTACAACTGTTTGGAATAGAAATGAAAGGATTCCGTTGTTTAGTATTTGGGACGGTTGCATCAAAGATTTGCTGCAAAACGAGCTAGAAGTTGGGCAATTGAGGGTTATGAAATTTATGGAAAAAGTGACAACTGAATGGATTGATACATCTGAAATTCATAAAGATCAACATGTTTTTCGCAACGTAAACTATCCGGATGACTAAAAAAGGAGATGGCATCATGACTTTAAACCCAGTACAGGATCAATTTCAACGTCCAATACGGGATTTGCGAATCTCGGTCACCGATCGTTGCAATTTCCGATGCTCATATTGTATGCCCAAAGAAGTTTTTGGGGATGATTATGCATTTTTGCCAAAGCAAGAATTATTATCATTTGAAGAAATTCATCGCCTAACCAAAGTTTTTGTGGCGATGGGCGTTAAAAAAATTCGATTAACCGGCGGAGAGCCGTTGATGCGCAGAGGCTTGCCAGAATTGGTTGAAAAAATTTTTTCCGTTGAAGGAGTCGAAGACATTGGTTTGACGACCAATGGATTGCTTCTTGGCAATCAGGCACAAGCTCTTTACGATGCAGGACTGCGACGTTTGAATATTAGTTTGGACGCATTAGATCCGGAGTTGTTTGGACAATTAAATGGTCGAGGAGTCGATCCTTCACATATTTTGAAACAAATCGATTTTGCGCAAAGAGTCGGATTTGAAATTAAGATCAATATGGTTGTTCAAAAAGATGTCAACGAACAAGAAATATTACCTATGACTGCTTATTTCAAAGAACGAGGCATAACGCTGCGCTTTATCGAGTTTATGGATGTTGGCAATGATAATGGTTGGAGCTTTAAAAAAGTAGTTACTAAAAAACAGATTTTAGAGAAGTTGCAAACCGTTTATCAATTAGAACCAGTGGATAAAGATTATTACGGAGAAGTAGCTAAGCGCTATCGCTTTGAAGAAGGAGAAGGTCAAGTCGGATTTATTACATCTGTTTCAGAATCTTTCTGTTCTTCTTGCACACGTGCGCGCCTTTCTTCTGATGGCAAGTTTTACACATGTTTGTTCGCAACCGGCCATTTTGACATTCGCGAATTGATTCGCGATGGCTTGAGTGATGAAGAACTATTTGAGAAAATATCTGCAGTTTGGGAACGTCGAGACGATCGTTACTCGGACGAGCGAACAGAGCTAACAGCGAAAAATCGAAACAAAATCGGTATGTCTTATATTGGTGGTTAAGTTATAGAAGAATAATAAAAAGGCGATTTCTAAAAAACTAGAAATCGCCTTTTTATACTAACTAAGTCTTTGGTTAACATCTTTTTTAGTTATAAAAATTAAATGTCTTCCGCATTTTTTATTTTCTCGAAACGAAAATCCGGAAATATCAGAAAACGTACACGTTGTGTCCATTTGGATTTGTAGAGAAGAAACTCCAGCAAGTAGGCATTGTTTTTTAACGATTTCTTGATTGTCAATATGGTACTTGTTTGTACGAGAGTTAAGATACATAAATTCATCGGCATAGCCTAAGTTTTCAAATCTTAAAAAGACGTCTCGATCGACTTCAAATTTTTGTTGGCTAATGGATGCGCCAAGTTGAATTTCCAAGTCAGTTGGATTGCATTTTTCGACTTGGATCAAGTGTTGGAGTAATTTTAACGTAATTTCTTTTACTGTGCCTTGCCATCCAGAATGAATAATTCCAATTAAACCTGTTTTTTTGTCATGGACAATGACAGGGACACAATCGGCTGAAAAGCTACATAAGATAATTCCAGAATCAAAGGTGTATAAGGCATCGGTGTCTGCAAAAGCTGAATTCCAGTCAAGAGCTCCGCATCCTTTATCAGCTGCTGCTACACGACGAAAATTCGCGCTATGTGTTTGTTGTGTACAAATGAAATCAGTAAGTAAAACGCCTAAAGAAGCTGCTAAATTCTCGCGGTTTTTTATAATCATTTGTGAATTTTCGCAAGCATGTAGCGCCATATTATTGTCTTCGGGCATGGTGCTGTTTTTTTGCGTCATTCCAGAAATAAATAGTTGATTGTTTGTATAAAATTTCGTTGTCATTTTTTATCACCTTTACTAAATATAAAACAAGCAAATCCGGATGTATAGCAATAGTCGAACAGTTAAATAAAAAAACAGTCCTAGCGCTGAAAAAGCGAAGGACTGTAAGTAAACAAATTTACGATTGTGTTGTAGATCGAGCAAGTGCTTCGTCAACTGCAACATATTCATAGCCGAGGTCTTTTGCAACAGCTTCATAAGTTACGTGACCGTTTGCTGTATTCACGCCAAGTTTTAATGCAGCATTTTCTGCTACTGCTTTTTGAATGCCTTTAGTAGCAATTTGAAGAGCATAGCCAACAGTAACATTTGTTAATGCAATTGTTGAAGTGCGTGGAACAGCGCCAGGCATATTCGCAACGGCATAATGAACCACATCGTGTTTTACATAAGTTGGGTTATCATGCGTTGTAATTTTGTCGCTTGTTTCAAAAATACCACCTTGGTCAATTGCGATGTCTACAATGACAGATCCAGGATTCATTGCTTTGACCATATCTTCTTTTACTAATTTAGGGGCTTTAGATCCTGGGATTAAAACAGCACCAATTACTAAATCAGAATCTTTCACAGATTCGGCAATATTCAACGGATTGGAGATCAACGTTGTTACATCAGTTCCAAAAATATCATCTAGTTGACGAAGGCGTTCTGGGCTTAAATCAATAATTGTTACTTGTGCACCAAGACCAATTGCCATTTTTGCTGCGTTTGTTCCCGCAACACCGCCACCAATAATTGTAACTTTGCCGCGTTGTACGCCAGGTACGCCTGATAATAATACGCCTTTTCCGCCATAAATTTTTTCAAGAAATTGTGCACCTACTTGAGTGGCCATTCGTCCAGCAACTTCACTCATTGGTGTTAGCAAGGGAAGTGTGCGGTTGATTGAAACGGTTTCATAAGCAAGCGCTGTCACTTTGTTATTAACAAGTGCTTGTGTTAATGCAGGTTCTGCTGCAAGGTGCAAATAAGTAAATAATAATAAGTCTTCACGGAAGTACTGATATTCTGAAGAAACAGGCTCTTTTACTTTCAAAACCATTTCAGCTGCCCAAGCTTCTGTAGCTGTCTCAACGATTTTAGCGCCAGTTGCTGTATAGTCAGCGTCTGTAAAGCTAGAACCTAGACCTGCAGTTGTTTCAATTAAAACTTCGTGACCTGCTCTTACAAAAGAATCGACACCGGCAGGCGTAATTGCTACACGATTTTCGTTATTTTTGATTTCTTTTGGAACTCCAATAATCATTATTATTTCCTCCTTAAAGCGAATGGTGTAGATATCCACAAGTATAGCGTAAAGCCTATTAGACTGCTTTGTACTAAATGCAGAAAATTAACTAAATCCTTTGTGGAAATATACAAAGAGTCACTTTTGAGTTAGTTTACGTACTTTCAAATCCAAGTAAATACTCAGTTTTTCATGGACATTAGTCAACTGAATTCCACCAATTTCTGATATGCGTTTGATGCGATAATGCAAAGTATTCGTATGAACATATAATTGTTTTGCTGCCTCGTTCATATTGCTATCATGTTGAATGTAAACTTCGAGTGTTTTTAGTAAATTGGCTTTGTGTAGCTGATCATAGGATTCGAGTTTTTCAATAGCTGGATGTTCGTTTCGTTTGTCGTGCCATTCGTGTTGGAGAAGATCCAAATAACGAAATGGGCCTAAACGATTAAAGTGAAAAACGGATTCAAGTTCTTGAGGGAAAAATTTTTTCATATCGAGTACTTTTCGAGCTTCTTTGTAACTCGCTTGTGCTTTGCTAAAATCAGAATAACTTGTGCCAGCACTTCCTTTGACACCTAAAATCGAAAAACGATTAGCAATTTCAGAAGTGAAATATACAATAAATTCTTCGAATGCGTTATTATTAATTTGAGAAAAGTGTGGAGAAGCAATTAAAATTAACGCGTTATCCATAACAACGAGAAAATGATTTGTGATTTTCTGGCTAGTTGTAATGAGATAAGCAATTTGTTCTTCCATTTTCCGTGATATGTCTTGCTCAAATTGAAAAACGAGAACAGTGAAACAATCTGGTATTTTCAATTTCAACTCGTGAAATTTCCCATGAATTTCATCTCGGTTTTGATAGTCTCCAGTCAATAACTGCCATAGAAAGTCTTGATAATCCTCTTCTTTTCGCTTTCGGTTTTGATAGAGTTTTGCCATCAACGGTGCCGCAGCAGAAGCTGCGTCTTTCAACATCTCTAATTGTTTATCGTTCAATTTTTTAGGTCCTTCAACAATCCAAATATATCCTAATATTTCAGTGTTTTTCCGAATAGCAATAGCCACACGATCGCGTAGTCCAATATCTTCAATATGTGGAATACGCACTGCGTGTTCTGCTTTCATCAATTTTGGAATAATGTCTTCTTTCCATAAACGATTGATGACGTTTTCAGGAACACGTTGTGAAACAATGGTACCGATTCGTGCAAGATCTGCATCTACTCCATGAGAACTATAGGCATGCAAGCGATGATTAGTATCTTCAATGGTCGTAGGACAATGCAAACACTCTTGAATACTATCCACTAACTCTTTCAAATCAAAAAATGGTTTTTTAAATAGATTTTCAAGTGACAGTTCTTCCATAGAGCAACTCCTTAAGCAATTCGATTTATCTTAATATGATTTAGTAGGTTTATCATTAAGTATAACGAAAGTTGGGAACTTACTCTAGAAAAGTCAACTGTGAAATTGTTTTAAAAGCGTGGTAAATATGGATTTCAGTCCAATACAGATAAACTAAGAGCTTAACAAAAATACCTGTAACAACAGTTAGTAAAAGGAGAGGATAAATTTATGAATAAGCAACAAAAGATAGCATTGCCTCGTTCCGTATGGGAGCGTTTTTTTGATAAAATATCTCTTATTCTTTTCTTAAGCGCCGTATTGTATGTAATAACAAAGTTCGGATCAACACCAGCCCAAGTCCCAGTACATTATGATGGGACCGGAAAAGTCGACAGCTGGGGAAGTAAAAGTGAACTCTTCATTTTGCCACTAGTGGGAGTCTTCTTATGGATAGGGATGACAATACTTGAAAAATATCCTCATACCTATAATTATTTAAATTTAAAAGAAGATAACAGGGAAACGCAATACAAAAACGGACGATTAATGGTCAATGTTTTGAAAAATGAAATTGTGATCTTGTTTAGTTTTATTATCGTCCAAGATATTCGCATTGCCATCGGAACGGCTGAAGGATTAGGGATTTTCTTTGTGCCAATATATCTTGTTATTATTTTCTCTACGGTGTTGTTTTTTATAATTCGAATGCTTCGTAATTAAACTAAACTTTGAAAGAAATTCGATTTGGTAATAGTTTGTTCACATTTGCTTTGTATACTAAATGTATAAAAGTCGTTGGAGGATGATGAAGATGAGTAGAAACTTATGTTGTGCAATCCGAAAAATCCGAACAGCTAGTGAAATCGTTGAAAGTTTAAAGAAAAAAGGAATCGATGCAGAGCTGTGTAAAAAAATAGCAATTTAATACTAACTACTAAACCCCCGTTAGTTAAATTAACTAACGGGGGTTTAGTAGTTTAATTAATAGCTTAATGCTTTTTCATACATCCATCTTTTTAAGTTACCGATCGAGTGAAAAGAGATGGCTTCTCCAGTTTCTCTATGTTCTGCTTTAACGATGACGTCAAATTCATTGGGAGTAAACAACCAGCCGTCCTCCACTAATGCACGCGCCATTTTTATAATCATACTCGAGCCTCTAATCGATTCTAGATTCATATTGACCATCTCCTTTGTCAGTAGTTACATTCTATTGTATGTTATTTACCGGAATATTTGAATTATTTTCTTGTTTTATGATAGCATTCTTCATTTCAATTCTATTCCCAGTCTTTGAAAAATCCAAACAATTTGTTTTTACTAGTTAAAAAAGAGCTGTCACAGAATGTGACAGCTCTAAAACGAATCATCGACTATTTTTGCGAGCGGAAATTTTCTTGTTTTTGCTAAGTTGTTCGACGATGACTCTAACAGCTTTGTCGATATACGGATCTTTTCCGGGATCGATTGAAGGTTTGGTAAAACAACGATATTTCATAATTTCATAATAATCGTACATACTGTTTTCCAATAAGATGCCTTTATCGACTAAAAAAGTAGAGTTAAGAATGCTTTCTAATGCAGCTTCGTCTTGTTCAATAATGAGCAATGAATTTAATGAAGTGAAATCTCCATCACTCATGCCATTTTCGTAAAACGCATGAAGTGTAGCCATTCGCTTTTTTGTTAAGTTGAGAATTTGTTCATAGAGTTCTGGACAAGTGCATTTTAGTTGACTTAAATAAATTTCAGAAGAATACACAGCACAAAAAACCGTTTGTTCAAAAACAGCAGGTAGTCGTTGTTTATATGAATAACGAGGATTACTAATAAATTCATTGGTTCTTGTTATATATTCAATATAAATTTCTGTAAGTTCAAGAATGATGTCTTCTTTAGATGCGAAAAAATTATACAAAGATGCTCGGCTAATGCCCATTAAATAAGCTAAGTCTTGAATAGTTAACGTAAGAAATCCTTCGATACGAATTGTATCAATAATTTTTACAGTATAAGAGCGTCGCATAATCCGTCGTTCCCCAGGTGAGATTTTTCGCATTTAAAACACCTCCATCTTTGTGAAAATTATAACACAAGAAATTGCATAGTTATGACTATTTTTTTGCATGTTTAACATAAGATATTTTGTGGGTAAACAAAGTAGATGTGATATGCACAATAGGCAATGATTTTTTAGGGGAAAACAATCCATAAATAGAAAGGAAGTTTTTTTAACATGACAAAAACAGCAGTAGTTACTGGAGCTAGCAGTGGAATTGGTCAAGCAACAGCAAAAGAGTTAGCAGCAAAAGGTTATCATGTCGTTCTTGCAGCCAGACGCGAAAAACGTTTAATGGAATTGCAGAAAGAAATTGAAACTGCTGGAGGCACAGCAGAATATAAAGTAACCGATGTGACATCAGCAGATGAAATGGATTCATTAATCCAGGCTAGCTTGAAAAAAAATGGAACAATTGATGTACTGGTAAATAATGCAGGTCTTATGCCACTATCGTTTATGAATAAATTGAAAATAGATGAATGGGACCGTATGGTTGATGTCAACGTTAAAGGCGTTCTTTACGGAATAGCAGCTGTTCTTCCAGTTATGGAAAAGCAAAAATCTGGTCACATTTTAACTATTTCTTCAGTCGCAGGACACAGCGTAACTAAAGGAAGTGCAGTTTATAGTGGCACCAAGTTTGCAGTGCGCGCAATTTCAGAAGGATTGCGTCAAGAAATCGATCCCTCACATGAAATTCGCGTGACAATCGTGTCACCAGGTGCAGTAGAAACTGAGTTAACAACTACTATTACAGATGATGATATTTTAACAGCTTTTAAAGAAGGTCCACAAATGGAAATGCTCAAAGCGCAAGACATTGCAAACGCTATTGCATATGCCGTGGAGCAACCTGCTTATGTGGATGTTAATGAAATTCTAATACGTCCAAGACAACAACCGTAAACAAAAACGAATGGAGACGATATTGTATGAAAACCGATTTTTCAAAAATTTATATAAATGGTGAATGGATCCAAGGATCGAGCGACAACCAAATGAAAAATACCAATCCATTTACTGGGAAAGAAATTGTCACAACACAAGCAGCAGATAAAAGCGATTTAGATGCAGCTTACAAAGCGGCCGCCGAGGCACAAGTAGCTTGGTCAAAAGAACTGCCACAAACAAAACGTGCTGTAATCGAAAAAGCAATGGAAGTTATGTTAGAAAATAAAGAAATGATTATCGACTTACTTATTGAAGAAGCTGGCAGCACAGTTATTAAAGCGACTGTTGAATTTGGCGCATCAATTAATATCTTAAAAGAAGCGGCAACTTTCCCTTACCGTATGGAAGGGAAAATTTTACCGTCACAACAAGCCGGCAAAGAAAATCGTGTATACCGCAATTCCTTAGGCGTCATTGGCATCATTAGTCCGTGGAACTTCCCGCTACATTTAGCCATTCGTTCGATAGCACCTGCATTAGCTACAGGTAACGCAGTCGTCATTAAACCTGCAACAGATACACCTATTACAGGAGGATTGTTATTCGCAAGTATCTTCGAAGCAGCAGGACTGCCAAAAGGCTTATTAAACGTTATTGTTGGCCGTGGATCTGAAATTGGAGACGAAATTGTTACTCATCCAACACCTCGGTTAATTTCTTTTACAGGATCAACACCTGTCGGAAAGCACATTGGTGAACTAGCAGGTGGTGCATTGAAGAAAACAGCATTAGAACTTGGTGGAAACAACAACTTTATCGTGTTGAACGATGCCAATATCGACCAAGCAGTAGATTCTTCGTTATTTGGTAAATTTTATCACCAAGGTCAAATTTGTATGTCCATTAATCGAATTTTTGTTCATAAAGACATCTACGATGAATTCGCTGAACAATTTATTGAACGTGCTAAAAAATTGAAATTTGGAGATCCAACAGATAAAGATACACAAGTTGGACCGCTGATTAACCGCGATCAAGTAGATCGTATCCTTACAGACGTTAAAGCAAGTGTCGAACAAGGTGCGAAAATTCGTCTTGGCGGAAAAGCCGATGGCAACGTTCTTGAACCAACAGTATTGACAAATGTGACAAATGAAATGCCACTCGCAAAAAATGAGATTTTCGGACCTGTGGCAATTTTGATTCCTTTTGAAAGTGATGAAGAAGTAGTGAAAATGGCAAACTTTTATCCGTTTGGATTGAGTGGGGCTGTTCACTCTTCAAACATTGAGCGTGGTACGAACATTGCGCATCAAATTCATACAGGAATGATTCATGTGAATGATCAATCGGTTAACGACGAAGCACACATGCCATTCGGTGGCGAAAAAGATTCGGGTCTTGGACGCTTTAACGGTCAATGGGTATTAGAAGAGTTTACAACGTTAAAATGGTTGTCCGTTCAACATGAACGTCGTGAATATGGACCATTCGTAAACAATACAAAAAAATAATAACGTTAAATTCGGCATCCTCGCTTTGAGGGTGCTTTTTTTAAAAGACGAATAATTTTATACAATTGCAAATGTTCTCAACGACATGCAAAATTAAAAAAGTAGATGAATAAGAGACAGGAGTTGTAAGCAATGGCTAAATGGTTTCCTTACCTATATGTTTGCAATGAAGCCACTAGAAAAGTTGCGTTTTGAAAAAATTCGTTCAAACCTTGTTGAAAAAGCAAGCGGGCATGTATTGAAATCGGTTTTGGCACTGGCGCAAACTTTCGCTATTACACGAATGTTAAACAAGTAGATGCTATTGAACCAATCTCGAAATGAGCAAACAAGCGACGAACAGATTAATCAAGCGCGAGCTGCTATTTGTATATACCAAGCAAAAGCAGAAAGCTGCCTTTTGAAGAAAATCGGTTTGATTCGGTTGTTGCGACGTTGGTTTTTTGTACGATTCCTAACCAGAACGGGCACTTCAAGAAATAATTAGAACAAGTAAACCAGGCGCAAGAATATTGTTATTCGAACACGTGAAAATGGATCGAAATTTGATGGCGAAAACGCAACAAGCACTAACTCCAATGTGGAAAAAAGTATGTGATGGTTGTCATTTGGATCGTGATACACTCATGTTAGTAGAACAATCAGGATTAGAAGTGCAAAACATAACATCATACTACGGAGGGCTTTTTTTAACAATTGAATGTCAAAACCCACTTGTTTTCAGCGGCTTACAAATAATTGGTTTATGCATAGAAAAAGAGTAAACTATTAAAAATGAACTATTTTTTAGGAGTGAAAGAATGAATGGTATAATGGTATTTTTTATTGTCATCATTACAATAGGACTTTTATTAGTGGCTTATGGCATTAAAAATAAAGCATTAGCAGCACTTCTTTTCGGTGGTGGGGCATTACTAGCACCTTTACTTTACCTTACAGAATTGAGGTTTTGATGCCGATGATACCCGCAGTGGTTATGTTAATTCTTTATTTCGTAGAGAAAAAATCAATACTACCTAAAAATAAATAATTTATTGTACCTTTAGAAGAAAATACGTTGATCCATTAAAAAAGGTTTTATCGCTGTTTCACTTCTGAATTTCTAGAAGTGGTTTTTTTATGAGAAATAGTTTGTAAACACATAAAAGACACAAATCGCAATCCATCATGTAAAAAGTGAACTAATTACCGGTTACTTACGTAGTATAGGTAAGAGAAATAAATGGAAAGCTGTTTATTATTTCTTGAAATAAGATTTTAAGAAACAGAATAAAAAGAAAAGTTTTTCCTGTAGCGGGAAGTATAGTAAGCTAGTAATATGAAATACGTGAAAAAGGAGATACAGAATGGAGAATAGTACCGATACAAGCTTATATTTGCGAGTTAGTAAACAGACAAAGACGCACTCGAACAATTATACGACCGCTACGAAAAAATCCTTTTTTCTTTTTTATATAAGATGGTTGAAGATCGTGGGTTAGCAGAAGAAGCCTTGCAAGAAGTCTTCATCAAAATCTGGCGTGGCAAAGGGATTTATGACGAAAGTAAGGGAAATTTACTTCTTGGTTATTCCGAATGGCACAGAATACAGCAATTGACTTAATACGTAAACGAAAAAACCAACGGTTCCAATTGAAGAAGCAGCACAAATGGTCAGTAATGATACCCAGTTGAAGAACAAATGGTTTGGCAAGAAAAGAAAACACAAATAGAAATGGCCGTACAACATTTATCGGCAGAGCAGCAAAAAATGGTTGATTTATTTTATTTTAAAGGACATACACATGAAGTCATCGCAGAAATGTGTGATATTCCACTAGGAACTGTAAAGAGTCGGATTCGACTAGCTTTAAAAAAATTAAAAACATCACTGCACGAGATGCAGGAAAGGGGGGCTTACGATGACTAATATAGATTGCGAGTATTTAGTAGATTATTTGAACGGCACATTGCCTAAAGAAGAAACTGTGCAATTTGAGCAACACTTGAAAACTTGTACCGAATGCCAAGAAATAGTAGAAGCTACAAGCGAGCTCCCTTATCTTGCGGATCCAGTGGAACCACCGACAGATATGAAAGCGCGAATTTTGTCTAACGTCTTTGAAGAAGATGTAGAAAAAGACAAACAACCTGGAGCATTAAAACCTGCCATGTCTCCAATACCTATTCACAAAAATAAACGCAAAGAAAATGGTTGGAAACCACTTCTTGCAGCAGTATTTACTGTTGTCGCTTGTGGGCAATGCTTATGCATTTTTTCAGCTGTCAGACCAAGAGAGTGAGACTGAAACGGCTATCCAGTCGATTCAATTACAGTCAAATGAGACATTTACGGGAACTGCCACAGCAGCAATGATCGAAGAAGAAGTGCTGTAAATTTGGTTGTACAAGCAGATCAATTAACCGAACTTGAAGCCAGTCAAGTTTATCAAGTTTGGCTGATCAAAGATGGTAAGCCAGTTCCAGCTGGAGCATTTTCACCTAATCCTAACGGAGAAGGCGCAAGTTATTACCAGATTGAAGATGCAGCGAAAGATTGGGATACGATTGCTATTACATTAGAACCGAATACAGGGAATGTTTCTCCTAAAGGTGAAATCGTCTTAAGTTCCGAGATTTAACTGATCGCTAAAGCGATCAGTTTTTTTATTTTATTTACTAAGTAAATTATACTTTGACATTTTCCTTGAAATTTAGTACATTATCATATGGACGAACAATAATGAGGTATATAGATATATCATTCGTGTATAGGAGTGTAAATAATGGAAAATGTATTTGATTACGAAGATATTCAATTAGTTCCTGCAAAAGCAATAGTGAACAGTCGCTCAGAGTGTGATGCGACAGTCGAATTTGGTGGACGTACGTTTAAATTACCAGTTGTTCCAGCCAATATGCAAACCATTGTAGACGAAAAACTTGCAGGGTATTTAGCGGAAAACAATTATTTTTATATTATGCATAGATTTGAGCCGGAAAAACGTTTGGCTTTCGCAAAAGACATGCAACAACGTGGGCTTTTCGCGTCAATAAGTGTCGGTATCAAACCAGAAGAATATGATTTTGTTCAATTATTAGCTGATGAACAGGTTATACCTGAATATATCACGATTGATGTGGCTCATGGTCATTCGAATGCCGTGATCGATATGATTCATCATGTGAAGAAACTGATCCCGAACAGTTTTTTAATCGCGGGGAACGTTGGAACTCCAGAAGCAGTTCGTGAATTAGAGCATGCAGGAGCAGATGCTACAAAAGTTGGGATTGGACCAGGAAAAGTTTGTATTACCAAAATCAAAACTGGATTTGGCACTGGCGGCTGGCAATTGGCGGCACTTCGATGGTGTGCAAAAGCTGCAAGCAAGCCAATTATTGCAGATGGTGGCATTCGAACGCACGGCGACATTGCCAAATCAGTTCGTTTTGGCGCTTCAATGGTAATGATTGGTTCTCTATTTGCCGGACACGAAGAATCACCTGGTGAGACAATTGAACAAGACGGCAAACTATTAAAAGAATATTTTGGATCAGCTTCAGAGTTCCAAAAAGGGGAAAAGAAAAACGTCGAAGGCAAGAAAATGTTTGTCGAGTATAAAGGTTCGTTAAAAGATACATTAGTTGAAATGGAACAAGATCTTCAATCAGCTATTTCATATGCAGGTGGAGATAAACTAATGGCAATCCGAAATGTGGACTATGTTATCGTAAAAAACTCCATTTTCAATGGTGATAAAGTTTATTAATGACAAAAATCCCTCATCTAATTGATTGAGGGATTTTTTTTGACTTTATCCATATATACAAAGCAGTGATTAAAACGATACTAAAAAAACTACATTGAACGATTTTTGGAACAAACTGAATAATGCCATAGACAGTTGCTAGTTCCACTATTACCGCAGGAATTTTGCCGAGTGAACTGGCAATCCAAAATGATCTTGCGCGGATTAAAGTTAAAGCGGCACCAGCAGTTACAAAACCTGAAGGCACAAAAGGCAGTAAACGCAATAATATCACAAGACTGAATACTTGTTTAGTAGATTGTAGTTGGAATTTTGTCCAAAACCTGTGATGGAGCCATTTAGGATTTGCTTTTGAAAATCCGTATCGATATAAGTGAAACCCAAGCAAAGCACTAGCTATTTCACCAATCAATGTTAAAATAGCACCGCCATAAAGACCAAAAAATTGGATGTTAACTGCAGTGATTAATACACTCGGTACAAAGCCCAGCGCGCCTACGGCTAAATTGACGGGTAAAAGTAAGAAGAATTCCAGTAAAACAGATCCATTTACGATAGCAGTACTTCCTTTCTTGTTTGTTGTTTTGCAGACAATAAACAATTGTGCTGTTATTTTACCATGTTGAGCTCGACTTAAGGATGCTCTATATTTAAACTAAAAAAGACTATATTAAGCCTATTTTGACTTGTATGATAAGTGAGACAGTCAAATACTGACAAAATTCGAAGATGAGGAGTGAAGATTTGCTGAACCAAAAACGCATTCGAGATTTTGGAATAGAAATTGGCAACTTGAAAACAGGAAAGCTCAACGCGATTACCGATGTAGCAGGTGTTTCAGTTGGTCATGTCACATTAAGCGAAGGCAATATGCAAACAGGTGTAACTGCGATTATTCCGCATACGGGAGATTTGTTCCATGAAAAATTGATTGCTTCGAGCCATGTGATTAATGGTTTTGGAAAAACCACAGGAACTATTCAGTTGGGAGAACTTGGAACACTTGAAACACCGATTGTTTTGACGAATACATTAAATGTTGGCACAGCAACAAATGCTGTGATTGACTATATGTTGGAGAAAAACCCAGAGATCGGCACTACAACCGGAACCGTTAATGCCGTTATTGGAGAATGCAATGACATGTTTTTAAACGATGTGAGAGCTCGCTTTGTCAAAGAAGCAGATGTACACAAAGCACTGAACGAGACAAGTATGGAATTTGAAGAAGGAGCGGTCGGAGCAGGTCGTGGCATGCTTTGTTACTCTTTAAAAGGCGGCATTGGCTCAGCTTCTCGAGTCATCACAGCAACAAATGTAGACTACACGATTGGTGTGCTAGTGCTATCAAACTTTGGCATGCTTAGTGATTTGATCATTGATGGCAATCCTATAGGTAAAAAATTAAAGAAAAAGATTTTACAATCGCTCGAAGAACAAGATAAAGGTTCTGTGATGATTGTTGTGGCGACAGACCTTCCAGTGTCTGAGCGCCAATTGAATCGTATATTAAAGCGCTCAGTAACAGGTCTGTCGCGTACAGGTTCGATTATTACTAATGGCAGTGGTGAAATCGTACTGGGTTTTTCAACTGCAACTAAAATTCCGCATATGAAACCAGCACAATGTTTGACTATCAAAACCATTCACGAAGAAGATATCGATCAAGCATTTAGAGCGGTAGGCGAAGCGACAGAAGAAGCTGTGTTAAATTCAATGATAACCGCTGAAGTGGTGGTAGGTCGAGATGGCAACAGCAGACCTACATTAAAAAACTTACTTGAAAAGTACGATATAATATTTAGTCCACGTTAAGCTATGGGTACTTCAGGTTAAATGCAATGAATTTATTAAAAAAATAGTTTTTTGTTTACAATTTACAGAATTGTCTGTAGTCTAATAGTGATAACATAAGTAGTTTTTTAATGAAAAAGTAAAGTTAGTAGGTGCAAAGACTTTTTCATGCTTTTGATTGGTTATGCAAAGTTTAGGATGCAGCTATGCGAACGAACAGTAAAAGGTGGTGTTCTAATGAGCAGGAAATATTGCTCGTATATTTCAGCTACTCTCTGTTTCTTAACTTTATTGCCTTTGACGTTAGCGGCGATTCATTGGTTACAGGGACCGCTTGAATTTCTTTTAAGTGTTCATCCGCATTTACCGTGCCTGCTTAGTGGGTTAGGCGTAATTGCAGCGTTGTTTGGTAAAAAAGGAGATTGGAAATTCAATCTTATTTTGTTCAATACGTTGAGTTTAAGCTTGCATCTTATTTTGATAACTAATTTGAGCATTTTTTAAGTAAAGATGAGGCATGCATAGATGTTGCTGTCTCATCTTTTGCGATTTATACTAAAAGTGAAATTTTTTTATGTGAGTAAAATAAAACATTAGGAGAATACTGATGGTTTTTAGAGAAGCTACACCAGCGGATGCTGAACAATTAAATCAATTGATGAAACACGTAGAGGAGTCGAATATGATGATGTTCGACCCAGGTGAAAGAAAAACCACTAAAGGAATTTTAGAAAAATTGCTTGCTCAACAAACTAGAACTTCAGTGATCTTAGTAGTAGAACTGGAATGCAAGTTAGTTGGTTATTTGTTTGCGATAGGAGAAGAAATAAATCGAAAGCGTCATGCTGTGTATATTGCAATGAGTATTCATGAAAGACAGCGTGGCAAAAGAATTGGTTTAAAACTACTTAAGAAAGTAGAGTTTTGGGCGTGTGAGAAGAATATTCGCCGTATGGAACTGACAGTGATTGAATCTAATCTAGCAGCTATTTCTTTGTATGAAAAAACAGGATTCGAAATCGAAGGAATCAAACGTCATTCGTTGAAGATTAATGGAGAGTTTGTAAATGAACTATACATGTCAAAATTAGTATAAAAAAGATCGTTGAGCAAAGAATAGTTGAAATTGACCAAAATTCATCCTTGTTGCCATGCTGTTTTTTACAGGAGTTGATTTTTTAGCGATGGGCTTAATCGCAAATAAAGAAAGTCATCAAATAGCGCTTTATCTTTTTGTGTAAAAAGAATTACAGCCAGGGGATAAACTGACGGTGTCAATGAGGATTAGTATAAGTACAAGGTATAAAAGTCTAGAGCAGTTGATTGGCGAGGCGGCTAGTTCAATGTATGAATTTAAGCACAATGTAAGAAATCATGTGACCGCTTATTTTGAAATAAGTGAACGGGTCTTTAGTAAATCGTATATGAGGAATATAGGGAAATGGTAAAACAGTCGCTGAAGTGTAGTGGCTGTTTTTGTGTGACGGCGCTTGTCGGATCTACACGGGCGCTTACGCTTTTGAGTGTCCAGCTTCAGCGCCCAGGTCCTCGAGTCGCTTCAGCTTTACCACAATGGCTGAAAAACGCCATTGCCGGTAAAGCTTCCAGCGCTTGTCGGACCTACACGGGCGCTTGTGCTTTTGAGTGTCCAGCTTCAGCGCCTAGGTCCTCGAGTCGCTTCAGCTTTACCACAATGGCTGAAAAACGCCATTGCCGGTAAAGCTTCCAGCGCTTGTCGGACCTACACGGGCGCTTACGCTTTTCTTAAACCCAACAAAAGCTTTGAAATTGAGTTAAAATAGAAGAAGAGGTTTGGGTTTGATTAAATTGTTTTACTACATAGGAGTCATTAGATTGGATCAACATTATTATTAGGAGGCCATTCATGAATAGTTTCATTGTTATGCAAGGAGAGACGTACCACGAAGAGCGAAATGCAGGACTTCTTTGGACACCGCAGATGGATAAATCGGGAATGGTGCCACATTCTTGGAACCGTATGCAAGAAGTTAAAAAAGGAGATATCGTTTTTCATTATGTGAAAGGATTTGTAGTGGCTATTAGTCGTGTTCAAGAAGATTGTACGAAAAGTATAATACCCAAAAAGTTCAACGAACATCAAGGTGAAGAAGCGGCGTTTATCAGTTATGTTGCTTACCGAGAATTGGAATACCCATTGCACGTAAAGAATTTCTTCCAAGAAATTGAACCGTTATTGCCAATGAAGTATTCAGCATTTCAAGAAGATGCAGGTGGCAACTCTGGTTATTTGTATCCGTGTAATGAAGAATTAGCGATAAAGTTGTTAGAATTGATAAGTTCATTAAATATTTTCACGCTCGAAGTCGAACAATTGGAATTATCAATGGAAGTCATCAAGAAAACCGGACATGATCCATTGCTTAGTTTAATTGCAGAAGCAGAGCTGGAAATCAAAACGAAGATGCGTCGGGGGAAAGCGCAATTTAGAGAAAGTTTATTGCCACTTTGGAATGGAGAATGTCCACTTTGCGGAATTGCGATTGGAGAAGTGCTAAGAGCAACACATGCCAAACCTTGGAAAGACAGTTCAACATCAGAGCGATTAGATCCCTATAATGGTGTGTTGCTATGTGCCAATCATTGTGCATTGTATTTGGCTGGATATATCGCATTTACTGGGGGAGGACGTCTCCATATCTCAAGCCAAATTCCCGAGGAAGATTACTCGATTTATCGGTTGAAAAAAAACTTAAAAATAACTGTATCACCAGAACATGCATCTTATTTAAGATGGCACAAACGAGTCGTATTTGCCGAACCGCGCAAAGTGAAACTACGAAAAAATGAAAACGGAATGATTTGAATGCATCTTTTGTCTTGTAGGATGTGCTACACTAAAACAAAGTGAATAATCATGCAGAAAAAAGGTGCTGATTCGTCAGCATAACAGGGAACTCGGTTACATTCCGAGGCTGTTTCCGCAACTGTAAGTGCGTATGAAATAAGAAAACACCACTGTTTAGATTGAACAGCTAAACGGGAAGGTTCTTAAAGTAAATCGATGCACAAGCCAGGAGACCTACCTTTTTTTGAACGTATTTTTACTCTTCGGAAGATAAGGGAATCATACGGCACGTCTCTATTTTTGACTGCTCGAGTATGTCTTTAAATAGTTATGCCGCCGTCCTCTTTTGAGGGCGGCTTTTTGCTGTTTGGAGAGCGTTCAATGCAGTGATTTTCACCAACTAAAAGTGAGGTGAGAAGATGAAAAAAGATATGCGGTTTCTTTGTTATCCATTTATGCGTGAATCTGCAGCAACTGTAGATTTTGAAATTCGAACCGACTCGTTAACTACACGGATTGGGGAAGCTTTGTCATTAACAAAGGATATTGAAGTGATTCAACGAGACTTGCAGATACTACAACCCATGGCGTATCATTTGAACGGCTCTGTTCGCGGGAAAGTGGCTATACAGGATGAAGATTTGCAAATGTTAAGTAATATGTATGATTATTATGTAAACTTCACAAGAGACAAAATTGGCAATTTTGTTTTGCCACAAGGAACGCATGCTGCTTGTGTTTTGCACGTCTGTCGCAGTGAAGCGAAAAAATCCGTTCGTGCTCTACATAAAGTAAGCGTAGAACGAGACGTGCCTGAAATTCTTTTCAATTATGCGCATCTGCTAGCCAATGTTTTGTTTACAATGGCTGTGTATGTTAATCAACATCATGGCGTGGAAGAAATTCCATTTGTCAGCAAGTCTTATCCAACGAGACCAAAAAAGAAAGAAGTGACCAAAAGCTAATGAAAATATCTTTATTTAAGTTCGCATCCATCGGTGTAATGGCATTAACTCTTAGTGCGTGTCAGTCTGACACAACAGAAAAATCAGAAACCGAAACTAAACCAAAAGAACAAACAAGTTATACAGTTACTGACGACTTAGACAATGCATTAACATTTGAAACAGTTCCTGCTACTGTGGTTTCTTTAATTCCAAGCAACACGGAAATATTGTATGAAATTGGAGCTGGTGATAAATTAATTGGCGCAACTGATTATGACACATATCCAGCTGAAGCTGCAGAAGTTGAACGAGTTTCTGACTCAGTTGTTTTTAATGCAGAGCGTATTATCGAATTAGATCCAGATGTCGTGATTGGTTATTCGACAGGTGCACCAACAGGTTATGAAGAATTAGAAGCTGCGGGTATTCAAGTGTTTGTTATTGAATCTGCCGAATCTTTTGAAGATGTTTATGGAGATATTGAACAAATTTCAACGGTTATGGGGCTTGAAGATAAAGGTGAAGAAGTAAACGACTCAATCAAAGAACAAATTGAAAAAGTACAAGAAAAAGTTGAATCGATCGATGCAACAAAACAACTATATTTTGAAATTAGTCCTTCTCCGGAACTTTATACGGCAGGAGAAAAAACTTTCCAACAAGAAATATTAAATCATGCAAATGTTGAAAACATTTTTGGTGATCTTGAAGGATGGCCGAAAATTTCTGAAGAAGAAGTAATTAAGCGCAATCCCAAAATCATTACAACAACGGTTTCGTATACAGACGATCCAATAGAAGAGATTAAAGCGCGTCAAGGGTGGAGCGACATCGAAGCTATTCAAAATGACCAAGTCTTTTTCTTAGATGCAGACATCACTTCACGTCCTGGACCAAGAATTGGAGAAGCTGTTGAGTTAGTTGCTGAAACTGTTTATCCTGAAGCATTTAAATAAAAACGATAAAAGCGGCTGTTTCATAAGGCTATAAAAAAACAAACGGAGAAAAAGAGTTTCTTTTTCTCCGTTTGTTTTTTAAAACTTCAAGAAGACTGATGAGAGTGAAGACAACAACTCCTCAATAGAGCGATTCTGGGTTAATCCCAAAATCAGTCTTTAGCACAAGTTGTTTCTCTTCAAAAGTTAAATCCGATTTTTGTTTTTCACCATTGTCAGAACGTGTTAATTGAGTGCCAGATAACGTGATTCGTCCATCTTGAGTTGCACGTGTAACCAAGTCAGCGTGTGTGAAAGAAGAATTTTTGGAGACTTGATTGAATACACACCCTTCATGAAAGTCTACGAGTTGTTTTGCAACAGTTGAAAATCGGTACAAAGTCTTTTCATCATCTCGAGTTTGACGAATCAAGTCATAACAATCATCTTCGCGTGATTCAACACGATATAAACCACTGTGATCTTTATGAGGTCGACCGTTTAGTGAAATTGGATGGAGTGTCGAGTCCCCAAACCCCACATCTACTAAGTAAGATTGATCAAGTTCTACAATGATAGCAGCATGCGTATCAGATTTTGCCCATGTCCCATTCGGTCTACGAACTGTAGCAGCTATCAATTTTGCGTCATAGCCCAACTCGCTCAAAAGCCAGTGAAATAAGCCATTCAACTCGTAGCAATAGCCTCCACGTTGTCTGCCAACAACTTTTTCGTATATGCTTTCAAGATTTAAGTAAATAGGTATTCGACGGATCACATCTAGGTTTTCAAACGGAATATGTTGCATGTGCATAAATTGTAATTCATCAAGTTGCTCGAAAGTAATTTCTTTTTTTGCTCTAGCGTGAAAACGAGCCAAGTATTTTTCTTTATTCATGAATAACGTCTCCTTTTATTTGAATAAATTTTATATTTAATATGAAAAATTATTCATTTATCTATTCATGAATAATTATGATACAATGAATAAAATAATGGTTAGTGCAGACTACTGACTTAATGAATAACTCTATTTATGACAGCAAGAAAGCAGGGTGGAGCAAAATGGTATCAACAACAGATGTGGCAAAATATGCAGGCGTTTCGCAAACTACTGTTTCACGTGTTTTAAACAAACCGGACCAAGTAAAGCGAACAACTTACGATCAAGTAATGCGTGCGGTACGTGAACTGAATTATGATGCAGTTGAAATCGAGAAAAAAGTTGCTCCTTTAGTCAAATTAACAACTATTGCCTTGATTGTTGATTCATTGGGTGATTCAGTTTATTTGAATGCAATGCCGTCAATCATTACCACAACGCAACAACAAGGTTATCAAGTAACCATCCATTTCACTACAAAAAAAGATGAACTTGACATGTATGAATTGATCTTGTCTAACAATCCTGCTGGGATTATTGTAATTTCTACTTTGCTTCAACAAGTATCTCACGAGAAATTAATGCAATCAACAGTTCCATTTGTCTTATTAAATTCATCAAGCATAACGAGTCGTCATTCGATAAGTTTGAATAATATCGAAGCAGGCTATTTAGCCACAAAATATTTAATTGACGCAAGACACGAAGAAATTTTTTGGGTAGGCGGGACTTTAAGCAGTCCATCTACAAAAGACGGATTACTTGGTTTTGTTCAAGCGTTTCAAGAAGCTCAGTTTAAAGTTGGCAAAAAGCACTTAATAGTTACTGACCTAGATAAATTTTCTTTATTTGATGTGTGGAAAGACTTGCAGGGATTACCAAATAAAGCAACAGCTATTGTAGCTGCTACAGATGAAATTGCTATTCAATTGATGGACTTTTACCAAAGAGCAGGTTACAACATTCCACAAGACATTAGCATCATGGGGATTGGCAATTCAGCGATTAGTGAACATTCATCGCTTGGATTAACGTCTGTGGGAACATCGACTAGTTTAGCGAATATAGGTCAAGAAACCGTAAAGCGTTTGCTTGATATCGTCAACAATAACCAAAACGAAGCTTTTCACGTAACTAAAGAAGTTCACGTCTACGAAAGAGCGACAACAGCAATTTTGTGAGGCCGTCTTGCAATTAGCGCAAACGGTATCAAAGAGCCTTACCGAGTTTATCGGTAAGGCTCTTTGCGTTTAGAAGTCAAGTAACTTTATTTTAGTTCTTTATGTGTGAATGGACATTTTCCTTTAATCGGTTCGCTATCGTCACCAATGAAAAATTGTTTCCACTCGTTGTGTTCAGGATCTCCAAAATGGCTAATGTCTGGATGTGTCGGTAAATGATCCCATGCTTCTACACGTTGACGCACTTTTTCACGCGACATGACGCCGCCTTTTTCCGTGCCTTTTAATCCTTCAAAAATGCGACGAGGTTGGAATCCCAGAACCATTGAATTTCCGAGGTCACGTGTTTTACGTTGCTTATATGCAGGGGTATTACCGAAGACAAAGATTGGTTCGCCTTTGAACGTGAAGTCCCATAAATAATGATCAGGATCACGTGGTGCGTCTTTTGGCCAGTCCATTTCATCTTCATCATGCAAGTATTGAAGAATGTCCCAAAACTGCTTACGGTATGCTTCTAGTGTGCCTTCTTGTTTAAACGGTTCAACAAAGATAAACAATCCGTGACGTTTGTGTTTAGGATCGTTGAATAAGCTTAAGAATGATTCAACCGCAAGCGGTAAATTACGCCAATCGTCTTGTGTAATGTAGGCATAACGCAATTCACCTTTGTTCTCCCCATTCATGCCGAAATAACATGGAAACGTCTTGTCGGTCACCGTATCATGAAAAGTTTTGTATTCAGTTAAAAGCCATTCAGGCAAATCTGTCCGTGTTGAAAAATCTTTTTTTGTGAGCAGAGCAGTATTAGTTGTAATCATTAAAAGTTCCTCCATCTTCCAATTGAAATAAATTCTTGTATTTATTCTTGTTCCCTAAGGGACGAAGAACAAAACAAAAACGACTGAAAAGTTTCAGTCGTTTGTAAGTATTTAAAAAGCACCGGATCCGCCACCACCACCACCCACGCCGCCACCAGATATAGAGCCTGATGCACTAGCTGAAGCGCTTGTGCTGGTATTGGCTGCGATAAATAGCCCGGTAAGTAGTACGGGGTTATAAAAGATGCCAAAGTTTGCGAAAGCCGTGTCGCTATATGCTTGTGTAAAGCGTTTTGTTTTTTCATTTGTCGATTTTTCGTCCGTACCAAGAACATAAGCGTAAGCCCTCATTTTTTCATCTGAAGTGAGCGCACGCCATTTGGAGTTATCAAGATTTTCCATTGCTAAACGTAAGTGTTTCCATTCCTCTCGAATGACATGACCTTCATAAACAAGTGGGGAATAAAAACAAAAAGCAACAAACAAGATACTAAGAACCAGTGCAGTTGCCATTAATAATAAGAGATTCATGACTCCGAAAAATACTGCTGAACCCATTAAAGCTAGTCCGATAAATCCGACTGTCCAGCGAAGTAAGAGAGGCTTACCATACAAATTATGTTGTTTCACTTCTGCTGCAACTTCTTGTTGCCATTGTGTAATTGAATCATTGTAAGCAGCATGATTGAGTTCGTTGTCTGTATAGTTTTTTAGATCTTGTGTTTTAAAAAACTCATCATCGCCAACTTTATCAAAAAGCAATTCAATTAAAACAGACTCATGATCAAATTCTGTCTTGCGATTGATCAAGCGGAATTGATCTTCTGAAAGTTGTTCAACATTCTTTTTGCGAACCAATTCCATTAAAGCCGCTGCCGTTACAGCAGGCGTTAAAATGGAAGACTGAGTGAAATACAAAGTTGCTGGAATGCTCATTTTTTGTTGAGGTACCAAAAACTCATCTGTTTTTGGTTTTGCTTGTTGTTTTGTTTTACGTGTCCGGTTCCAAGCCCATGCGGTCATGGCGAGTAGTAAGGCAGCTACAGCAGGTAACAGACTGGTGCCAATTGATCGACCGGTGTTTTGCCTTGTTGCAAACACCAAAGCTTCGTCTTCTAACCGTTCTTTTTCATCAGCTATCTCCATTTTGATCGAGCCATTTTGTTCAGACAGTGTAGGGAACAACTCTGCATCAAAAACAACTCGGACGTCTCCGTTAGCACCTGAAGGAACTTTGCCCATCGTAAAACGAACCTCACCTTTTTCTTTTAATTGACCTGTCTCATACGCTTCACCATAACCAACAAATTCTACTTGTTGAGTTGGAGCAGGGGGCAAGACCGTTATGACCATTTGTTCGTAGTCACTGTCATTGCGGTCATCGAAAAACGGCCAATAAAATTCAGCGCCATCTTCAAATTTTTCAACAGCGTTTTGAATCTCGTAACGCAATTGGATGGTTACAGTTTCGTCATCGCCTGAGCGGAATATTTTATACACATTGCCTTCACGTTCGACTTTTAACTTTTTGCCATTTTCTTCACCTGTGAATTTCTGAATTGCTGTACCATCTTTTGGTATGATTTCGCGACTGATTCCATTAAAGTCATCTTCAAACACATAAGTATGATTTTCTGTGACATCTACCGTTCCATCAGCATTAACTTGTGCCTCAATCAGTACTTCAGAAATGGCATACTCAACAGCCAGTGCTTGTAGGGGAAACAAAGTAAATAGAAATAGCGTGATCAACACTGCAAGTCTTTTTTTCTTATACATCGTCTTCACCTCTCTTTATTTACGAGCTAGTCTGTAAAAAAATTCAGAAAGATTAAATAAACGTAATTTAGTTTACTTTTACTATTAATTGTCTCTAACGAACGAGTGTCAACAAATTCTACAGTTAAAATTGATTGATATTCACCGTGAAAAGAAAAATGGAAAGGATTTTGAATGGAAGAGCATAGTATGAATTGCAGAAATCTCTCTTTCAAAAAAGTGAATTTTCACTTATTGTTGTAAGTATAACAAGAATTAGCACAATACAGCAAAAAACTAGAAAGTTAGCTGTTTTTGAATAAATGCACAGCGGATAAATACATCCGATGTGCAAGTTTATTGCGTATTTATTTCACTTTTACAAACTTGGCCATGATCGACCATCTGCTTTAAGACCACCAAGCAATTTTCTTCGACGAGTTTCTAGTGTTGCAAAGCTATTGGTGTATTCTTTTTCTGACCTTAAGGGAATTCCTACGTCGTGAAGAAAATGAAAGTTTGGCAGAGCTGGTTCAATTTCTGATGGTTGATAAATAGATTGTTCAAGTGCTTTTAAATACAAATCGACACTTGATCGCATTTCTTGTAAAAGCATTTGATTTGGATGGTGCAGCGTTGGAATTGCAAATTTAATAATACTCAACGTTTCGTCTAACACTGTTACAGCTGTTGGAACAGCTGTGTCAGTGCTGACAGAGTGGTAATAATGTAGAACAGGATAAGCGACGTGTTGAGCGGCAAGCGAGCTCAATTGGTCCGAAAAACTAGCAAGTAGCAAATCGAAATCGTGAAAATCTTCTCCATTCCATGCACTTTTTGTCAGTTCTTCCGCCGACTGACCTAATCCTAATACACTGGCTGCAAACGATCGCTTCATGGTGACTGCTCCCAAAATGGAAAGTATATAAGTTACACCAAATGTGATCAACAGCATACCCGTACCCGTTGCAAAAACTGAAACCATTTGTGCATTGCCTTCTGCTGGACTAAAATCACCATTGCCAAGTGTGAAAATTAAATAACCAGCAAAATAAATGCGGTCAAACCAAGAAATGGGATCTGTTCCTTGTGACGGAGAAATGCCTTGTTCTAATCCAGTAAAGACAAAAGTCCATCCAGCCCACAATGATAAAATCCACATTAATAAAGTCGCACTTAAAACAATCGGACCGGCTAAACTTAACAAGGTAGATTGTCCTCCACTTAACATTTTCATCACTTTCCAAATAAGCGAAGATAAGCGATTGGTAATTGGTCCTGCGCCACCGTCGACCCATAAAGTGGTCCAAATAAAATCAATAATGCATAGTACAACCAAAATAATACCAATAAGTAAGTAAACTGTATTCAACCAATCATTCCTTTCGTGAAAAACATTCTATTATGCAGAAAAGAGGAGAGTATTATGGAAAGTAAGCTTAAACTTAACATCGTCGACAGGGCTGAAGTACGCAGAGAAATTGACGAACTTACAAATCAAACCAGTCAAGTTGACTTGTCCAAATGGGCTATTAGCATTGCCCAACATGCATACTTAGCTTTGACAAACGACTTCCCCTATAAAGCAAAACTTGAAAGTGAAATAAATGTAAATAAACAGTGGCAACAAGGTCGAGCAACCGTTCATCAAGTGAGACAAGCCGGATTCAGCGTTCATAAAATCGCGAGAGAATGTGAAGATGAAACGACAAAAGCAGTGATAAGAGCTATTGGACAAGCAATTAGTACAGGGCACATGAAGGCTCACGCATTGATTGCTTCGGACTATGCCATCAAAGCAGTCGGGCTCTATTCGAACGACAATCTTCATCTAATTACTGAAGAAAGAACATGGCAATTAGCGGAATTGAAAAAAATCCACAATTAAGGCATGGACATTTTAGTTCAAAAAAGGAGTAGAGCAAATGAAAAAAACTTTGTATTGAGCCGCTTGGTTATCACGCTATTTCTTATGATACAGGGGTGTGTCAAAAAAGACGACTTTTTAAAAAGAGAAAACCAAATGACTAAACTGCAAGGAACGTGGAATGGAACAATTCAAGTGGCTACTTAATCATTGCCTATTGATGTCACATTTGACGACCCACAAGTTTATTTTGAAATGATGATTCAAAACCAAAAACTTACATTTGATAGAGCGCTTGACCAAGAAAGTATTTTAGGAACGTTCACACAATAAAGGCAATCTTTTAGGTTTGATTTAAAAAAGTCCAGAAGTTCGGAAACAGAGGAAATTGGGACGAAAATAGAAATTCCAGTAGCAGAAGAAACATGACAGCACTCGTCGTGATACCTGAAGGAGAAGGATCGTTTCCGGCAATGTTAATTTGGTCAGGTTCTGGACCAACGGATAAACATGGCAATTCGCCATTGATGACAGGAAATAATAATAGCTTTCAAATGGTAGCGCAAGCGTTAGCAATACAAGGAATTGCATCTATTCGTTACGATAAGCAAGAAGTCGGAGAAAACACAGCGCTAGTCAGTAAAGAAGAAGACTTGCGATTTGATGATTATGTTCGTGATGCGGTGGCTTGGATAGATTATGCTAGTACGGACGACAGCTTTAGCTCGATTGGCGCCATTGGACATAGTGAAGACTCTTTAATCGGGATGATTGCAGCAAAACAACAAGCATCGTCTTTTGTATCACTTGCAGGAGCGGGAAGTGCAGTTGATATGTGTTGAGCGAGCAATTAATCGCTCAATTACGAGAAAATCTACTTGCTGAATCAACTGACATCATCGAACAATTAAAAAGCGGAAAAACCGTGGATCGTGTGAGTCCAGAACTCACTCGTATTTTCCGGCCATCGGTGCAACCTTCTTTGATTTCTTGGGTAGCTTACGACCCTCAAGAAGAACTAGCAAAGTTAAATGTGCCACTCGCAGATGGATTGATCGAGAAAATCACCACATTCATAAAATAAGATTCAAACCTGGGTTCTGTCACTTCATGCGACGAGAAGACTTTCAGTAAAAAAATAAAAAACTCTTTATTTATCTTAAATTTTTGCTAAAATAAGAAGGCGAGTGGATTAGAAGCTTTCATAGACAAAGTCGGCCACTTTGCAAAAGGGAGGAAGAGTCAATTTCAAATAATTGGTTATGGTTGCCGGTATTGATTCTTGCGATGAATTGTATTCGCTATGTAGAAAAAATAATACATAGCAGTTTGGCTTTCCATCAAGTCGTTTTATTTTCATTGTATATCGTCGGCATCCTGTATGTGCTGTGGGCTATTTATAGAGGACAACGTATACCAAATAAACCAACAGGCAAACGATATTTTAAAACCTGATGCCTAACTAAAAACCGCTTGCCCTAAGTAATGGGGCAAGCGGTTTTTAGTTTTTTTGATCAAATGGGATAATGTTCGTCTTGTAATAAGTTGTTCAGTGCTTGTCTTTCTAAATTAATTTCGCTACGTGTTCGAAAACCTTGTTGGCGAATCAATAAGAGAGGGAGGCTCCAACCTTTTAACTTTTGTTGAAGCAGAAATACACTCAAAATACCACTGACAATTGCCCATTTTTTATGGGTAAGTGATAAAAGAAAAGTTGCTGCTGTAGCGGAAGCTAAACTAACCACCAATACTTTTTCAGCATGCGTTTCACTGTCGAGTTCAGCAATCCGTTGAATGATTTCTTCAGGACTTTTTCGTTTAAATTGATGAATGCGTGCTTCAGTTTGACGTTCAATTTCCTGATTGATGTATTCAGGTGTCTTTTGAGTTATGGTTGTTTGAGTTTGTGGCAAAGTGTCAATTTCTATAGACATGTTTAATTCCCCTGCTTTCGGTCTTTTCTTTTGTATTCCGCATTAACAGACAGTTAAACATCAGATCAGTAAAAAGCGTCTACAAACTCTATTAGGAACTTTCCGCTTAGGCGAGCAACCACCCACGAATCCGTTGTGGCTATTGTGAAACTCCGTAGCAGAAAGAAGAAAAGAGCATAAACATGATCGGCATCTTATGTTGTGTGCTTAGAAATAGTTGCTGTTCGCTTAGTTTACTAGATGTCAAATTTCTTCCACACTACCGGTAACACTTCTATCAATTCGTGAGCTAGCAACGTATGTGCAGAGCGTGTGGTGATCCATTCATCGGCACACGCTCCGTGAATATGAACTGCGTTTAAAACCGCGTGTTTCCAGTCCTCGTGGCAACACAGCATGCCGAGCATCATCCCAGTGAGCGTGTCACCTGAACCGCCTTTGGCAAGTGCGCTATTTCCTGTAGGATTGATCCACGTGTCGCCGTCTGGAAAAGCAACTACAGTCGAAGGTCCTTTTAGTACGATGGCGACTTGTAACTTTTGTGCCCATAAAGATGCATAATGACTGCGGTTGGTTTCTAAAAGATTGATATCGACCCCTGTAATTCGAGCAAATTCAGCGGGATGTGGCGTTAAAATAACAGGCGATTGTCGAGTCGGGTAACTTCTTTTGCTTAATGCACCGGCATCTAAAATAATGGGAATCTGGCTTTCAAGTAAAACCATTACAGCAGATTCTGTTGCACTATCTGGATGTGTTCCAGGTCCAATAGCTGCTGCTCGGTATGGATCTATTGAACTTTTACGCTGTGCGATTTGTTGTAAGCCGTTTTGTAAGTACGTCGCTTCAGGTAAACCCGAGACAATCATCGCGATTGCTTCGGGTTCAGTGGCAATTACTAGTTTACCTAAACCGCTCCGCATGGCACCGAGTCCTGCGAGAAGTGCAGCGCCTGGCATTTCTTGTGTGCCAGCAATTAATAACGCTGTACCAAAACTGCCTTTATGGCTGTTAGAGTCTCTTCTGGGTAGTGTTGATTGCACATGAGCAGTTGTCCACAACTGAGGTGTGGAGGGAATTAAAGTCATGTTTATTCCTCCCTTAGTTAGCTTCTTTATAAAGTTTAACTTATGCATAGCTTACTAATTGCTAAATCATTTATATGGAAATGCTTTATATAAGTAGTAAGCTTCACTTTTATTGTGAAACCGGTAGAATGTTCTTATCATCGCTTTTACTTACACTCAATTCTAGTCAAAAGGGGATAGAGAAATGAAAAAAACACAACCGGTTCAGTTAACAGAACGTATCCACATTATTGATGGCTTTGATCTTGGGTTATCAGAACGCACAGGTACGTATGTCATTAATGAAGAGCAATTAACATTAGTGGATACAGGACCAAGTCCTTCAGTTTCTTATGTTAAAAAAGGATTAGCTCTTTTAGGATTTGCGTTAGAAGATATTAAATACATAATTGTTACACATGTTCATCTAGATCATTCAGGAGGAGCAGGATTGTTGCTACAAGATTGCCCTAATGCCAAAGTTGTTGTACATCCTAAAGGTGCCCGGCATTTGAGTGATCCGAGTCGGTTAATTGCGGGTGCGAAAATGGTCTACGGAAAGCAATTTGCTCAATTGTTTGATCCGATTGTAGCAATTCCAGAAGACCGTTTAGTGGTATTAACGGAAGGAGATCAATTGACCATTGGCGCTAATTGTACACTCGACTTTTGGGATACACCGGGACATGCTAAGCATCACTTTAGTATTTATGATCCTGTAAGCAATGGCGTATTTGCAGGTGATACGGTTGGCATTCGCTACGAGCAATTGGCAAAAGACGGCATTGATTTGTATTTGCCTTCTACATCGCCCAATCAATTTGACCCACAAGCGATGCAACAAGCAATTGAACGTATGCTAAATGCAAAACTAAACGCTATTTATTATGGGCATTTCAGTAAAACAGATCAACCAGAGCGCGCCTTGCACCAAGTAGAACAATGGCTCAACGTATTCTTAGAAGAAGGCAAGTCCGCTAGTAAAGAAAATTGGACGGTAGAACAATTGGCTAGTCAGTTGTTCTACCGTGTTCAAGCACATTTGCAGACAATAAATGTACCCGACGATCACCTGGTGTATGCGTATGTGCGTTTAGACATGCAAGTCAGCGCTATGGGAATTTTAGATGCTTTATCCAAATAGTAAAAGTACATGATCGAATGCAGTAAATAAAATGAATAGAATTGAATAATTTGATGAATAATGAATAATGAATAATGAATAATGAATAATGAATATTTGGAAGACATTCTTTGCTAGAAAAAATTTCATCACTGTTTATCACATCGCCTGTTAAGGGTAAAGACAATGTATATGGATTTTATAACTCCGTTTACCCGCTATTTTTTAATGTGAAAAACAGTGTAACGGAAAATGAGCGAGAGGTGGCGTATTTACTATGCAATCATTAACTGAAAAAACTGCTTTTATTACCGGTGCTGGAAAAGGCATTGGACGCGCAACAGCAATGGCTTTAGCCAATGAAGGCGTTAACGTAGGCTTAATTGCTCGTACAGAAAATGATTTAAAAAAATTAGCAACAGAAATCAAATCGCTTCGTGGACGCGCAGCTTATGCGGTGGCAGACGTTTCAGATTTGGTTCAAGTAGAAGCGGCTGTTGCCAAATTAACAAATGAATTAGGAACGGCCGACATTTTGATCAATAATGCCGGCATCGGCACATATGGACCATTTTTAGAAATTGACCCAGATGAATGGAAACGCGTAATTGACGTGAATTTAATGGGGATGTATTATGTCACCAGAACGGTTTTGCCACAAATGATTGAAAAAAAAGGTGGAGACATCATCAACATCTCATCTAGTTCAGGTCTGCGCGGAACTGAAGGGTCTAGTGCATACAGCGCTTCCAAATTTGGAGTGCTCGGCATGACAGAATCGCTATCTCAAGAAGTGCGCAAGCACAATATTCGAGTGTTTGCTTTAACACCAAGTCGTGTAGTAACCGATCTAACCTATAAAGAAGGCGAAACTGCAGCAGACAAAAAAAAGTTCATGCAACCAGAAGATTTAGCAGAATACATGGTGTCACAACTAAAGCTGCATCCGCGAATTTTCATTCCGACATCAAGTCAATGGGCAACAAACCCATTTTAATATAAAAAACGAGCGAGGAATATTTCCTCGCTCGTTTTTTATTGATTTGACAGTTTTTTTACATAGTCTTCTACTTGTTGAGAAGTACCTAATGCTAAAATACGGTCTGTATGCTCAGCCATTTCAGCTTTTGATAATTTACTGATTTGTGAACGAGCTTTTAGAATAGATGAAGCGCTCATTGAGAACTCATCTAAACCAAGGCCGAGAAGAATTGGAATGGCAATTTCGTCTCCTGCCATTTCGCCACACATGCCCGTCCATTTTCCTTCGCGGTGAGATGCGTCGATTACCATTTTCACTAAACGCAAAATCGCTGGGTTGAATGGTTGGTACAAATACGACACACTTTCGTTCATGCGATCTGCAGCCATGGTGTATTGAATCAAGTCATTGGTGCCAATCGAGAAGAAATCAACTTCTTTTGCGAACGTATCAGCCATGACCGCAGTTGATGGAATTTCGACCATGATGCCGACTTCAATCGATTCGTTCACAGCTACGCCTTCACTTTCAAGCTTTGCTTTTTCTTCGAGTAACAATGCTTTTGCTTCGCGGAACTCATCGAGTGTTGCAATCATCGGGAACATGATTTTCAAATTGCCGTGAACACTTGCGCGAAGAAGGGCACGTAATTGCGTTCTGAACATATCTGGCATCTCTAAGCAAAGACGAATTGCACGCAAGCCGAGAAACGGATTTAGTTCTTTCGGCAAGTCCAAGTAAGACAATTCTTTATCGCCACCAATATCAAGTGTGCGTACTACAGTTGGTTTGCCTTTCATGCCTTTTAACACAGCGGCATAAGCTTCTGTTTGTTCATCTTCTGTAGGGAATGAATCGCGTCCCATATACAAAAATTCTGTACGGTACAAACCAATCGCTTCGCCGCCATTTTCAAGTACACCGGCAATGTCTTTAGGTGTCCCAATATTTGCGCCTAGTTCAACTGCTTGGCCATCTGCTGTAACCGTTGCTTCGTTTTTTAATACTGCCCATTCGGCTTTTTGCTGATCCCATGCTGCTTGTTTTTGTTTGTATTGTTCAATGACAGACTCTTCAGGATCCACTAAAATTGTACCGTCTAATCCGTCAACAATAACCATCATGCCATTTTGAATGTCGTCCATCGCTGTTTTAGCCCCGACCACAGCTGGAATTTCTAAAGTACGCGCTAAAATTGCAGAGTGGGAAGTGCGCCCTCCAATATCCGTAATAAAGCCTTTGACAAACTGTGCATTTAATTGAACGGTATCCGAAGGCGTTAAGTCTTCAGCAATGATGATCACTTTATCAGAAATCATGCTTGGGCTTTGAACCGTAACACCCAACAAGTGTGCTAGCACGCGTTTTCTCACATCGCGAATGTCTGCTGCACGTTCTTTCATGTAGTCGTTGTCCATTGCTTCAAACATCGCAATAAACATGTCCGTCGCTTCTTGTAGCGCAAACTCAGCATTGACGTTTTCTGTTTTGATTTTTTCTGTAATCGGTCCTATGAGTTCTGGATCACTTAATACGAGTAGGTGAGCTCCAAAAATGGCAGCTTCTTTTTCACTAATTTGTTCGGCGGTTTTTTTCTGGATTGCTTTAAGATCAGCGGTGGATGTAGTTAATGCATGTGTTAATCGCGAAAGTTCGACGTCAACATCCGAAATTGTGCGCTTGTCCACATTCAATACCGGATTTTCTAAACGAAACGCTTTCGCGATGGCAATGCCACTTGATGCTGCTATTCCCGACATCGTTGTTGTCATTCGTTTGAAATTCCTTGTGATTTCATCACGTCTGCTGCTTGGTCCAACGCTTCGTTTTCATCTTCACCGTCTGCTGCAATGGTAACAACCGAACCGCTTGGTATACCAAGAGACATAACACCCAAAATAGACTTTAAGTTTACTTTTTTGCCTTTGTGTTCGATGGTGACCTCTGATTTAAATTTCGATACCGCTCCTACTAATGCCGATGCGGGACGTGCGTGCATACCTGCTTCATCTGTAATTGTAAATTGTTTTTCGATCATGATTGTTTTCCTCCTTTATAGGTATCGTCATTTGCTTACAGTTGGAATCAATGGTGACTGATTTTGACTGTTTAATAAATTTAAATGACTTTTTTTGATTACTTATGAACGATTATGATTGATTTTGGAAGCGATTTCAAGTATTATCTCTTTAACAGACGAATGACTTTAGTGAAAGGAAGGTGGAAATGTGCTAACAAACGAACGGCATCAATACATTTTACAGCTACTTGAAGAAAAACAAACCGTCAAAATTCAAGAACTGGTGGAATTCACTGGCGCATCAGAATCTACCATTCGAAGAGATTTAACTGACCTTGAACAAGTTGATAAATTAACACGTGTTTTCGGTGGTGCTACATTAACAGGAAAGAATTTACTGGAACCGAGCATTTCTGATAAATCCACACAGTTACTTAAAGAAAAAATAAGCATCGCTCGATTCGCTGGCTCTTTTGTTCAACAAGGCGATAGTGTGTATCTCGATGCGGGTACCACGACTTTTCAAGTGATTCCTTTTTTAAAAGATAAAAAAGTGGTCGTTGTTACCAATGGCTTGACGCTAGTTGATGCTTTAAATGAGCAAGGTATTACGACTTACTTGATCGGTGGATTAATGAAGTCACGAACTGGCGCTTTTGTGGGATCCCAAACCATTCAAGCTTTAAAAAATTATCGCTTTGATGTTTGTTTTTTGGGCGTTAATGGCTTTCATGCAGATTATGGTTACACAACACCTGACCCAGAAGAAGCAGCGGTCAAACAACTGGCGAGTTCACTAGCGCGAAAAACCTATGTGCTTGCTGATCACTCGAAACACAATAAAATTAGCTTTGCCAAAATAATGGATTTAGAACGCGCCACTTTAATTGTAGATGAAATCTCAGAAGAAGCCAATGCCATACTTGAAAAAAAGACACTTATAAAGGTTGTGAAACCATGATTTATACTTGTACTATTTCTCCTTCCATCGATTACACAGTGTATGTACCCGAATTTGAAAGTGGGAAACTAAACCGATCGGAAGAAGTTCATTATTATCCGGGTGGGAAAGGCATTAATGTTTCGCGTGTTTTAAAGCGTTTAGGCATCACAAGCCAAGCGCTCGGTTATGCTGGAGGCTTTACAGGACAGTATATAAAAGACTTCTTAAAAAATGAAGAAATCAAAACAGACTTTATTGAAACATCTACCATTACGCGCATCAACGTCAAAGTTAAATCTACACAAGAAACCGAGTTAAACGGTCCTGGACCTGAGTTATCAACTTCGCAACTTTTGGCGTTAACCGATAAAGTGCAAGCCATGAAAAAAGGTGACTGGTTTGTGTTATGTGGTAGCTTACCGGAATCTATTGCATTTGAATTTTTCTTAGAACTTGCGACTCAGTGTGAGAAAAAAGGTGTTCGATTTGTATTAGATACATCAGGTCCTGCATTAAAACAGCTATTAAAAGCTTCAGTCTTTTTGGTGAAACCCAATCAATATGAATTAGGTGAGTTGTTCGGAGTGGAGATCTCTAGTGTATCTGATGCTTTCTACTATGCTCGTCGCTTAGTAGAGGAAGGCACAGAGAACGTGATTGTATCTATGGGAGGCGACGGTGCGTTACTTGTCACAAAAGACTTCGCGTTGATCGCCAAAGCGCCGGCAGGAACCGTAGTGAATACAGTGGGTTCGGGTGATTCACTGGTTGCTGGATTTATCGGTTGTTATTCACTCACTGAAGATTCATATCAAGCGTTCCGGACAGGTGTTGCAAGTGGCAGTGCAACGGCTTTTCGATCAGACTTATGCCAAGTAGAAGATGTAGAAAAATTGCTGGGACAAGTTGAGATTTACCCATTCGAAGAAAAGGAAGTGACATGATGAAAATTACGCAATTGCTAACAGAAGCAACCATTGTCTTGAATCTTTCGGCTACGTCCAAGCTACAAGTACTAGAAGAGCTTGCAAATCAGTTGGACCGTGCAGGCAAATTAACAGACAAACGCGCATTTACAGAAGCCATCATGGAACGCGAAAGTCAAAGTACAACAGGAATTGGTGATGGCATTGCTATTCCTCATGCCAAATCTGTAGCTGTCAAGCTACCTGCCATTGCGTTTGGTCGTTCGCTCGACGGTGTGGATTTCGAATCACTTGACGGCCAACCAGCCAATTTGTTTTTTATGATCGCAGCAACTGAAGGTGCGAATGATGATCATTTAGAAGCTTTGTCACGTTTAGCGACGTTTTTAATGGATGATCAGTTTCGAACGCATATATTAGCAGCACATTCCAAACAGCAAGTGTTGCAAATTGTTGCGGACAAAGAAGCTTCTGTCGAAGAACCGGAAGCTACGGTTAAAAACACACCGACATCCACTGCACAAAAGAAAATTCTTGCAGTAACCGCTTGCCCAACAGGCATTGCGCATACTTACATGGCGGCTGAAAAACTAAAAGAACGAGCTAAAGAACTAGGCATTTCGTTAAAAGTAGAAACCAATGGCTCAAGTGGTGTGAAAAATCGCTTGACTGCAGAAGATATTGCTGGAGCGGATGCCATCATTGTCGCAGCAGACACAAAAGTAGAAATGAGTCGTTTTGACGGCAAGCCGGTCATTCAAACAGCCGTTGGTAAAGCGATTTATGAAACGGACAGTTTGTTAAACCGAGCAGTAACGAAAGACGCGCCGACTTATAGACACATACAGTCTAAAGACGAAGCGGATGCGAGTGAAACTAAAGGTGGATTTTACAAGCATTTAATGAACGGCGTATCCAATATGTTGCCGTTTGTTGTCGGTGGCGGTATTCTTATTGCCATTTCTTTTTTCTGGGGCATTAATGCTGGAAACCCGGATAGTCCAGAATACAATGAATTTGCAGCGATGTTAAATACCATTGGTGGTGGTAAAGCTTTCTTCTTAATGGTTCCTGTACTGGCTGGGTTTATCGCTATGAGTATTGCTGACCGTCCAGGATTTGCACCCGGTATGATTGGCGGATTGATTGCGATTACCGTCACTGGTGTGGAAGAAGCGAGCGGTGGATCTGGGTTTCTTGGCGGATTGATCGCGGGATTCTTGGCAGGTTATGTGACTGTACTAGTTAAGAAGGCTTTTTCTAGATTGCCTGATGCACTAGAAGGATTGAAACCAGTGCTGTTTTATCCGGTTTTTGCGATTGCTATTACCGGTATTATTATGATGCTTGTCAATCCGCAATTAACGAAGGTCTATACAGCTATTTCTACGTTCCTTGAAAGTTTAGGTGGCACAAACTTAATTCTTGTTGGCTTATTACTAGGTGGGATGATGGCTATTGATATGGGCGGGCCAATCAATAAAGCGGCCTATACATTTGGTATAGCCATGTTAGATGCACAAAACTTTAATTTCATGGCAACTGTTATGGCGGCTGGTATGGTCCCGCCATTAGGTCTTGCTATTGCGACGAGCCTATTTAAAAACAAATTCACAAAGCCAGAACGCGAAGCGGGCAAAACTGCATATGTGCTAGGCGCTTGCTTTATCACAGAAGGTGTCATTCCATTTGCAGCAGCTGACCCAGCGCGTGTGATTCCTGCAACTGTAGCAGGAGCCTCTGTTACGGGGGCACTCGTTATGTTGTTTGACATTGGACTGCGCGCACCGCACGGCGGAATCTTTGTCATCGGTCTTGTAGATGGTGGGGTTACAAGCACTATGCTCTACGTTTTAGCTATACTAGCAGGAGCATTTGTAACTGCGTTTGTAGCAGGAGCATTGAAAAAAAGAATCGTTGCTTAATAAAAACCGCTCTAGGACATACCTGGAGCGGTTTTTATGTTTTCAATGTGAATAGCATCCAAAACGACGCAAGTGACTGTAAAATTAAAAATTCATAAGCGTTATCCGTGTAGAACCAACTAACAAAACAACTGGATTACTTTGGAAAGCAGGTTTTTTTATGTAGATAAAAAAAGTAAGGGGTTTTAAGTAATACATGTAACTTTCTACATAAGGTTTATCAACTCATAATTCACGTACAGTTTTTACAAACTAAAAAAGACCTAGGAAGGTTTTAGTTTCTCGACAATTTCTCCACATGTATTCGTTATACTCAGAAAAAATAATATCGCTAAAGCAAGGGGGAAAGAAGATGGAAGTGCAAGTCATTTGTGAAGAATGTCAAGCTATCGGGAAATTTCGATCTTCTGGACTAAATGGAGAAGTTGGAATTCACTCGATTTCATCCGGTTTCCAAGTAGGTGTAAGCTGGAAAAGCGAAGTAATCGAACATATACAAGATGATTTAATACAAAAGCTAGGAAAAGTCACTACCGATCTCGAAAGAAAAGAATTGCTTGAAGAAGAACTAGCGGCTAATGCATACGCCGAAACTATCGATTTTGAATTGAGCTTTACTTGCAGAGGGTGCGGAAATCGCATTACGTTAAATGACTTTCATTTGATTGATTTGTTGGGCTTTTAATAGGCATTATTTTTTAGTTATGCTAAACTAGTCGAATCAGTAGCATGACTAAAGAGGTGAAAAAATGACCACGATTTGTCTAGTCCGACATGGAGAAACCAATTGGAATGCACAAGGAAAGATTCAAGGGAAAACAGATATTCCATTAAATGCAGAAGGTATCAAACAAGCTAAGCGCTGTGGTCAGTATTTAACGAATGCTAAGTGGGATGTTATTATTACGAGTCCTTTGAAACGTGCTCGCAAAACGGCCGATATCATCAATGAAACTTTACGCGTACCACTTGTTGAAATGAGCGAGTTTGAAGAAAAACATTTTGGAGATGCAGAAGGCATGACATACGAAGAACGAGCGCAAACTTTTCCTGAGCGTTATTATCCAAACCAAGAAAATGATACTTTATTTGTAAAACGTCTAGCTAAAGGACTTGAAACAATTCAACGACATTATCCGAATAAACGCATACTTGTTGTGTCTCATGGTGGTGTGATCAATGCGTTATTAAGAGCTTTATCAAATGGTGAGATTGGTTCAGGAAAAACAAGACTGTTGAATACGTGCATGAGTCACCTTACGTTTGATCAAGGAAAATGGGTTATTCAAAATTACAACCAAGTGAACCATCTTGAAAAAGTGATAAGTGGATCTCCTTGTCGATAGAAAAAGCAACTAGACTTGTTCAGTCTAGTTGCTTTTATTTGTCTTTCGGTGCGGGTTTGTCTTTGTCCAAACGGTACAAGTAAATAGCCAATGCGGCCATGAATAACGCAGAATTAAACCAAAAAACAAGATCTCCAAGAACGCCATCAAATAGCAATGCATTAACGGCAGTAATAAGCTGCATGGCTACAATAAGTAACACAAGAATTGTCGCTGTTTTTATTCTAATCACTCCGTTCCTTTATCTATTATAAAGGGCATATTCATTAATACAAGGCATAAAAAAGCAATAGAACGTGAATATTCATAAAATAAATGAGATACTAATTAGAAGACAGCTAATTTCGAGGAGGCTTTTCTGTGATCAAGTGGAAAGAAGAAATGACGATTGAAGCTAATATCGAACAAGTTTGGAGTTTGTTTAAAGATGAACAAATAAAAAAACTCATGCCGAAAATTGAAGAGCACATTTTGTTGGAAAACAAAAATGACTCTGTTGGTGCAAAACACGCACAAAGCTACCACGAAGGAAACCAGTTGCAAACGTATATCGTAGAAACAGTTGGTTATGAAGATTCACCAACTAAAAAACGCAAGCAAACGCAATTTGAAATGGGTCAAAGTTTTGATGTGTTTTATTCGTTTACATTGTTAAAAGAAGAAGAATATCGCACGAAATTTATATACGAAGGCTCAAACAAAGGCAAAGGACTGATGGGGAAAGCTATGTTGTTGTCAGGTAGTAAAAAAACGCGTCACCAAACTATAATAACATTTATGGAACGTGTAAAAGACGAAGCATTAAAACTACAGGAGGACTGACGATGATTGAGTGGAATGAACAATGTGTTATTAAAGCCCCGATAGATCGCGTATGGGTGCTGTTTTCAGACCAACATTTACCAACAATTATGCCGCAATTAGAAAAGCACGAGCTGGTCGAGGGATCTCCTAACAAAATCGGGGCAAAATACGCACAACAAAATCGGATTAAAGGGCGTTTAGTAAGCTATATCATGGAACTTACTGTTTTTAGCGATCTACCTGAACACAAACAGAAAGATTTGTATTTTGTTCCTGCTGGACTGTTTTACATAACACTCAGTTTTGATTTAAAAAAACTAGATGATCACCAAACTCTATTCATTTATCGTGGTTCAAACCGGGGTGCTAATGTTGTCGGGCGAACTTTGCTAAAGTTGGATTCACAAAATAGCAGCAAGCAAGAAGTATTAGCATTTATGCAACGAGTGAAAAAAATTGCAGAGTCATAAGATTTTGCAACAGAGGCTTTACTGTGGGTGAGTGAAAAGTGAGAGCGAATAGATTGCTGATTATGTGCACAGTGGCTAGATAAAGCGCATCGAAGAGTTTATCATTTGCCGATGCCGACTAAAGAGCGGATAAAAGAACAATCAGTAAACAGCTGAAAGAGAATAGCCAACTGTTATCGTGTTTTGGGTTATACATGTAACAAACTACTTAAGGAAATTTAATGATAAATAAAAACCGTTAACAACAAAAAAAATACGTAATACACAGGTTGTATAGCGACTATTTATAAACATCTGTATCATACAATACAAGGCGCCACAATGATTCGAAATCAGCAAAAGGGGATGGGTATAATTAATGTTTATAAAAAAGAACAAATTGTGTGTATAGAAGGAACGCTAGAAAGAACGGACAGCAAAGTAAAAGAATTCGTCACTTAAGTCCGAGAGCTACAACTTTAGGAGTTGTGAGAAAAGATCAATTGATTTTATTAGAACAACAATTTGTGAGACATTCAGCAGGAAATGGTCCTTTTTACCGACCGATTGGCGGAAGCATTGAACTGGGAGAGACGTCTGGTAATGCTTTGAAACGAGAATTACAAGAAGAAAGTAGCGCTGATATTGATATCGCGCGTTACTAAGGCGTATTAGAGAATATTTACACCATGAACCAACAAACTTATCATGAAATTTCACTGGTTCATGAAGTAGCCCTTTAGAGACCAAGGTTTGTACGCAGAAGAAAAAATCGACGTGATAGAACAAGGGAAAAAGACCCAAGCAAAATGGGTATCTATAGAAGAGCTTCTGCTTGAAAAAACCGTTCTTTATCCATTAGGGCTACTTGATCTACTATTGAATTCGCGACAAGCTATAGAATCCAATCCAAAGTATAATCAACAATAGACAATCAACAAGAACATCCAACGTTGTTGTATACTAAAAACAATCTTCTCGCTTGATCAAGTAGCGACGAAAGGAGACTTTCTTTGACAAACTATCTCATTATGATTTTGGAATTACTTTTAATCGCAGTATTTATTTTTTACGTAAGTGGTCGATTGATGGGATCAAAAGTTAATTTTACGAAGAGACTTCTCTCCGTATTGCTAGGAGTTAGTTTAACCACTTTTGTTTATTGGTATTCGTATTTACGCCATACTGATTTTCTAAGCGAAGGCATGGGCTTTGCAGTTGCTGATGCGAGTGCCATCATTTGGATTGGCAGCATGTTGCTCATTTCGATGTTGTTTTATTTGTTTTTCGAGTTATTTGATCCAATTGAACTAGGAGACCGAGGCGAACGCATCACAGGGCAAAAGTTTATCGTTCAACGTATGAAACATCGCTGGATGCGTCAAAAACGATTAAGCAAAGTAGTAGAAATTGCTGTACGAAATGGCTTTTCACGTACCATACGCTATGCACGTCATAGAGAAAGTAATCGAGATTTTGCCATTGCGTTCCGTGACACATTAGAACAAAGTGGTGGGATTTTCATTAAGTTTGGTCAAGTTCTATCTACACGTACAGAGTTGTTTTCACCAGTATTCATCGAAGAACTGGAAACTCTGCAACAAGACGTTAAACCCTTAACTACTGATCAAGTGACGATGATTTTGAAAAAATCTTTGTCCGCAGGAGTAGAAGACGTCTTTTCTGAATTTACCATGGAACCGCTTGCTGCCGGATCTATTGGCCAAGTGCACCGTGCCGTATTGAAAAAAACGCAAGAAGATGTGGTTGTAAAGCTTTTACGCCCTGAAGTTAAAGGTGTTATGTTGAATGATTTGGATATTCTCGTTGAATTTGCGGAATGGGTAACTAGTAAATCTGCGTGGGCAGAGAACATTGGGTTCCGTGAACTTGCTGTCGGTTTTGCAAACGGATTGCGCGAAGAAATCAATTTTGAAATTGAAATGCGCAATACCATTCAAGTCGCAAACGCCTTGAAAAAAAGCGATTATTCGGTAAAAATTCCGCATATCTACCAGGAATACAGCACCGATAATTTGATTGTGATGCAGTTTTTCAAAGGCAAAAGCATTTCGCGCGGACAAGCAGTATTTGATCAATTTAATATTAGTCAAAAAGAATTTGGCCGCACAGTTTTGTTCTCTTTTTTCGAACAAATGTTATTTTCAGGTATTTTTCATGCCGATCCACATCCAGGTAACATCTTTATAGACGAACAAGATGGCAAACCGATTCTTTTAGACTTTGGCGCGGTTGGTAGACTCGCTGCCGTCCAGCAAGACGGTTTAAACTTGTTTATCATTGGTGTGCAACAAAATGATGCAGAAATCGTTTGTGACGCGATTAACTCGCTTGTGGAAGACAATACGCACATTGATCGCCAAAAACTCGAACAAGCCGTGGGACAATTGCTGTTGAAGATTGTGTACGTAGATAAAATACAAACCGAAGAACTGATTCTTGCCATGTTTGATATTGTTCGTGAATTTGGCTTAGCGTTTTATCCTTCTGTGGGTATGGCGCTACGCTCATTAATTAGTTTAGATAGTACATTGCATACCATTGATTCAAAATTTGATATGTTCACAGAAGCGAAAGTTTTTGCAAAAAAATACAAAACATCCGTTTTGAAAAAACCATTCAAAGAACCACGTGAGACTAAACAAAAAATCGAAGAAGAGCTTGCTTTGCTAATTCCAGAACTGATGAAGTTGCCAAAACGTGCAGATCAACTGATTCAACGCATTGAAGGCGGCAAGATGATTTTGCACCATGACGTGTTTTCCGATAAACACAACGCCAATTTTATCTTGCAGTTATTTTCGCGGTTCGTGTTATTGTTCTCGGGAATCACGTTTGGCATTATTTCGGCCGCTCTACTGGCCATTGCGCAGTTTATCAATACGGCTTATGCTGTTTACTTAAACACAGCAGCGTATACTGGACTGTTCTTATGCGTTATTTTGCTTGTCCGACTATCAATTCAAGCAATACGTGATATGAAACGCAGTACGACATAAAACAAGAGGAGAATGCTAAAAAGACAACCAATTAAAGCACTAATTGGTTGTCTTTTTTCTGTTTGTTCAATTGATCGTTAAGAAATTTTCAGTCCCTAGTCGTTTAGCTACCAGCACACTGGACATTCATTTGAAGGAAGTAGTGTGTTTTTTTACCAAGAGAATTTTATGACAGGCATAGTAATTCTGCTAGACAAGTATAATACTAAAATTTCTTTATTTGAAATTTTAAAAAACACGCTTAGTATATATGTAAAAGATAAGAGGCAAGTTAGCCCAAAAAAAGGGTTATTATCAAAATTTCTTTTTAGTTTACATAATATAAATTATCGGAAGTAATGTTTCATTAAATAAGTATACTTAAGACAGTGAGATAAAACGTTTTTTACATTGAAAACAATGATTTTTTACTTAGTGCTTATCAGATAATTTTTAATCAATTTTTCCACATGAGTTGTTTATTTTACTAAAGAATTTTACATTCTATCAAAATCCTTCAGCAAAATTTAAGTTTTCAAATTAACGCTACTGTAAATTTGGCAATTTTACCTACACAAACGCAATTTATTATACCATCAGCAAATTCCAGCAATGTTCATCTAATTTTATAAATCCTGCGCTGTAAGCTTCATGTTGTACTAATACTTCCTTAAAAAAATTCCATGTTCTCTTTTTGCTTTGCTAATCATCTCAACAAGTTTATTTCTTATCTCAATAGAAATTGAAAATAACACTTGTGTGAATTTTAGAAACCACTCATCTTTTTTCAATAAGACATATATCGATCTTTTCCGATTTCTAGCTTTCTTTCTGCAGGTTCTTTAATTTACTAAGTTATTTTCCTGAATCGAATTGTCAGAATAATGCATTTTAAAACAATGAATTATGAGTAGTTTTAAATCCTGAGAATTTTTTTATTAATTCTTGTTTACTTTTCTGTTTAAGGCTAAATATTACCGGATTAATACAGTTTTTATTATTAATTCTTGCTAAACTTAAAGAAAAATAGAAATGAGTGTTTCTATTGTCCATACTCACAGATCTTTGCTCCCCGCCGTTTTTATCTCACAGCATTGAATCGTTTTTGATACCAGTCGGCGAGTCACACCAAACTCCGCTCCACCAGCACCCAGCAACTATAGAATTGGTGCTAATGTTAGAAGGTGCCGTCCAGTGCGACATCAACGATGAAAGGCATACAGCCTCTAGTGCTACAGTATTGGTCATTCCATCCGAATCTTGGCATGAGCAAGTGTATGCTGCGTCTCAACAACAATGCGGCTACCAGTTGACTGTTTGCTTGAATTCGGACCTGCTCCCTTCTTTTATAGCAAAGTGGCCACCCGTTATACCGATTCGTGACATAAAAAGACTTAAAAGCTTGTTTGTTCACTTACAACACGAGAAAGAGTGGCCACAGACAGATTCACATCAAATTAAACAGCAACTACTCGGGCTCTTGTTTACGTTCATCAACCGCTCCACAATTACACAAAACACAAGAAATGAGCTCTCTCTTGAAGATCTCATTGGAAAAATTAAAAATCATATAGAAGAAAACCATTCCAAATCGTTATCACTTGAACAGTTGGCCAATCAGTTTCAACTAACTAAATACGAATTGGCACGGCTTTTCAAGCAGGTAACCGGAATAAGTCCGCTCCAGTACATCATCTGGTGTCGCATCATGACCGCTAAACGATTGCTGCAGACAACCCAGCTTTCTATTGCGCTTGTTGCAAAAAAAGTTGGTTATAAAAGCGCAACACAGTTTCAAGCAGCGTTTAAAAAAACAACCGGTGTCACACCACGTTCTTATCGTATTCACTCTATATCGAGTAGTAACATTAAAAAAAGTTGAGTATTCGCAAACAAGCTGGATGATTCCGTAAACAAACACACAATCTCTGCAAACAA